>NZ_KB892321.1 GCF_000373745.1 Oligella ureolytica DSM 18253
GAACGTACCAAACCACACGTAAACGTTGGTACTATCGGTCACGTTGACCACGGTAAAACCACTTTAACAGCAGCTATTTGTACTGTACTAGCTAAAGAGTACGGTGGTGATGCGCGCGATTACGCTCAGATTGATGCAGCTCCTGAGGAAAAAGCACGTGGTATTACCATTTCTACGTCTCACGTAGAATACGAAACCCCTAACCGTCACTACGCACACGTTGACTGCCCAGGTCACGCGGACTATGTTAAGAACATGATTACCGGTGCAGCTCAGATGGACGGTGCGATTTTAGTTTGTTCAGCTGCAGATGGCCCAATGCCTCAGACACGTGAGCACATCTTATTATCACGTCAGGTTGGTGTACCTTACATCGTTGTTTTCCTAAACAAAGCTGACTTAGTTGATGACGAAGAGTTAATCGAGTTAGTTGAGATGGAAGTTCGTGAGCTATTAAGCATGTACGATTTCCCAGGTGATGACACGCCAATCATTAAGGGTTCTGCTCGTTTAGCCTTAGAAGGCGACGAAGGTCCTTTAGGTAAGGAAGCTGTTTTAGCGTTAGCTGAAGCGTTAGACACTTATATCCCAACGCCAGAGCGTGCGGTTGACGGTTCTTTCCTAATGCCGGTTGAGGATGTATTCTCTATTTCTGGTCGTGGTACGGTAGTCACCGGTCGTATTGAGCGCGGTATTATTAAAGTGGGTGAAGAGATCGAGATCGTTGGTATCCGTGAAACTCAGAAATCCATTTGTACCGGTGTTGAGATGTTCCGTAAGTTACTCGACCAAGGTGAGGCGGGTGATAACGTTGGTATTTTACTACGTGGTACGAAGCGTGAAGACGTTGAGCGTGGCCAAGTATTAGCTAAGCCGGGTTCAATCAACCCACACACTAAGTTCTCAGCCGAAGTGTATATTTTATCTAAAGAAGAGGGTGGTCGTCACACGCCATTCTTCCAAGGTTACCGTCCTCAGTTCTACTTCCGTACAACTGACGTAACCGGTACGATTACACTACCAGCTGATAAAGAGATGGTACTTCCTGGTGATAACGTGTCAATGGACGTTGAGTTAATTGCACCTATCGCGATGCAGGAAGGTCTACGTTTCGCTATCCGTGAGGGTGGCCGTACCGTAGGTGCCGGTGTTGTTGCTAAAATCGAAGCTTAATTAAAAAAACGAGCATGATAATAAAAAGTATGTTATTATGCTCGATTCGGTGATGTTTTTACTGTAAAAGTATCACCCTGTCTCTACAGAGACAAAAACCATGTCTAGGGGTATAGCTCAATTGGCAGAGCGTCGGTCTCCAAAACCGAAGGTTGTAGGTTCGATTCCTACTGCCCCTGCCAAATAGTGAAGTAACTGCAATAAAGCGGTACTAATAAAATGTCAAACACAAATATAACAACCGTTGCCAATACAGGTGACAGAATTAAAATTACTCTGGCAATACTGGTCGTTGCGATCGGTATTTTTGCGTATTCATTCTTTTCAGATTTGAATGTATATGCACGAGTGGGCATTTTCGTCGGTAGTTTGGCTTTAGCTGGAATTTTAGTTTGGCTTAGCGATTTAGGTAAACGCACCTTAGGATTTGCTTCCGGTTCTTACAATGAATTAAAGCGTGTTGTATGGCCAACTCGCAACGAAGTTATTCAAATGACAGGCATCGTTTTTGCTTTTGTCTTTGTGATGGCCCTCTTTTTATGGATTGCTGATAGCTTAATTGATTGGATTCTGTACGGTATATTTCTAGGTTGGAAATAGGGAGAGCTGGTGAGTAAGCGTTGGTATGTCCTTCATGTCTTTTCGGGCATGGAGAAAAGAGTTCAAAAGAGCTTGCAAGAGAGAATCACTGAAGCTGGCTTAGATAGCTATTTCGGTCGAATTTTAGTTCCTTCTGAAGAAGTTATGGAGAGTCGCGCAGGTCAGAAGTCTATTTCTGAGCGTCGAATTTTCCCGGGCTATGTGTTTATCGAAATGGAATTAACCGATGAGACTTGGCACTTAGTGAAAAGTACAAATCGTGTGACAGGATTCTTAGGTGGCACAGGTAATCGTCCTACCTCTATTTCAGAGCAAGAAGTAAATAAAATTTTATCTCAAATTGAGGAAGGTGGTGAGAAGCCACGTCCAAAAGTTTTATTCGAAGTTGGTGAGATGCTACGAATCAAAGAAGGTCCTTTTGCGGACTTCAATGGCACGGTAGAATCTGTTAACTACGAACGTAGCAAAGTACAGGTCAATGTGACTATTTTTGGTCGTATTACGCCTGTTGAGCTGGATTTTAGTCAGGTAGAAAAAGCATAATTAATTCTTTTAGAGTTTATTAACTTTCAATACTTTATTTAATAACCATTGGGGAGCTTATACATAAGCGTTTGCACCCATTAGGAGTTTACAAAATGGCAAAGAAAATTGCTGGCTTTATTAAGCTACAAGTGCCTGCTGGTAAAGCAAACCCAGCACCTCCGATTGGCCCAGCATTAGGTCAACGCGGTCTAAACATCATGGAATTCTGTAAAGCGTTCAATGCCCAAACTCAGGGTATGGAACCGGGTTTACCAATTCCAGTAGTGATTACTGCTTACGCAGATAAATCATTCACTTTCATCATGAAAACCCCACCAGCAACTATTCTTATTAAGAAAGCTGCAGGTGTTCAAAAGGGTTCTGAGCGTCCGAACTTAAATAAAGTTGGTAAATTAACTCGCGCTCAATTAGAAGAGATTGCTAAAACTAAAGAGCCGGATTTAACCGCTGCTGATTTAGAGGCCGCTGTACGTACAATTGCTGGTAGTGCCCGCAGTATGGGTATTGAAGTTGAGGGTGTAATCTAATGGCTAAGTTATCTAAACGTGCTCGCGCAATTAGCGAGAAATTCGATAAAAATAAATTATACGCATTAGACGAAGCTCTAAATTTAGTTAAAGAAACAGCGACTGCTAAATTTGACGAGTCTATCGACGTTGCTATTCAGTTAGGTATCGATCCTAAGAAATCAGACCAATTAGTTCGTGGTTCTGTGGTGTTACCAGCAGGTACCGGTAAATCTGTACGTGTTGCTGTTTTTACTCAAGGTGAAAACGCCGAAGTAGCTAAAGAAGCAGGTGCAGATGTTGTCGGTATGGAAGATTTAGCCGAACAGGTTAAAGCTGGCAATTTAGATTTCGATATCGTGATTGCTTCTCCTGATGCAATGCGTGTTGTTGGTGCTTTAGGTCAAATTTTAGGTCCTCGTGGTCTAATGCCTAACCCTAAAGTGGGTACTGTAACTCCTGACGTTGCTACTGCAGTTAAAAATGCAAAAGCTGGTCAAGTTCAATACCGTACTGACAAAGCAGGTATTATCCACAGCACAATTGGTCGCGCATCGTTTGATGTTGATCAGTTAAAACAAAATTTAAGTGCTTTAGTAGATGCTTTAAACAAAGCTCGCCCAGCGTCAGCTAAAGGTGTTTATCTACGTAAAGCAGCCATTTCATCCACTATGGGTGGTGGCGCCAAAGTTGAAGTTGCTAGCTTAACAGCAGCTGCAACTGAGTAAAGAACTTTGGGCTGCGCCAAAGACGATCGAATGAGTTTAATCTCTTAATCGATTTGGCGCTGCTGTCAAAGACCGCTGGAGTTTTTAAGCTTAGTTAGTTAAAAACTTAAAATAATTATCCAGCGTAGACGGCGTCCCAACGGAAGAATTCAATTCAGAACTCTGCCCTGGTACGCCGCATATGGAATGACGCAACGGGATTTCCTCCCACCGCGTCTTTTGATGGAGTGTTCAACCGTGAGTCTCAATCGTAATGAGAAAGCTGCAGTAATTGAAGAAGTTTCAGGCCAATTGGCAGATGCTCAATCAATCGTTGTCGCTGAATATCGTGGAATTGATGTCGGCTCTATCACCGTATTGCGCAAAACAGCACGCGAACAAGATGTTTATCTGCGTGTATTGAAAAATACGTTAGTTCGTCGTTCAGTAACTGATACACCATTTGATGGTATTAGTGAGCAACTGACTGGTCCATTGCTATATGCAATTAGTAAGGATCCGGTAGCGGCAGCTAAGGTATTGTCCGATTTCGCCAAAACCAACGACAAGATAGTACTTAAAGCTGGTGCTTTACCAGGTAGCGTACTTGATGCCGAAGGTGTTAAGGCGTTGGCTAAAATGCCTTCTCGCGAAGAGCTATTGGCTAAACTATTGGGCACTATGCAGGCACCTGTTGCGAAGTTTGTGCGTACGCTTAACGAGGTTCCATCTAAATTTGTCCGCGGCTTAGCTGCTGTACGTGATCAAAAAGAGTCTGCTTAATTATCAAAACGTAAATAGCGTTTATAGCAAATTCTTGATTTGACACTAAGACAAACTTAGGAAATTCGTCGATAGAATCGATACAAAACCAGGCAATATACAAATATATTTTAAATTTTGGAGTTCAAAATGGCTTTATCAAAGGCAGATATCTTAGAAGCAATTGCTAACATGAGCGTGTTAGAGTTGTCAGAATTAATTACTGAAATGGAAGAGAAGTTCGGCGTTTCAGCTGCAGCAGCTGCTGTTGCTGTAGCTGCTCCTGCAGCTGGCGGTGACGCTGGTGGTGCTGGCGCTGCTGAGCAAACTGAATTCACAGTATTCTTAGCTGAAGTTGGTGCATCTAAAGTTAACGTAATTAAAGCAGTTCGTGAAATCACTGGTTTAGGCTTAAAAGAAGCTAAAGACTTAGTTGATAACGCACCTAAAGAAATTAAAGAAGGCTTAGACAAAGCAGCTGCAGAAGAAGCGCAGAAGAAGTTAGAAGAAGCTGGTGCTAAAGTAGAACTTAAGTAGTTCATGCTTTAAAACACCCGGAGTGGTTTTTACTATCTCCGGGTTTTTGTGTTTTCACGAAAAACGGACTCAACACATAATAAGACGTATTGAATTAATTCAATAAAGCTATTCTATAATTAGCTAAATTTTGTATAAAAACGAGACACTTTTCCGAGTGATTCACACTGTACACTAATTTACTATAGGATGACAAGACGCCGAGACGTTTTTCTTGAAGTCGCAAAACCCTCTTGATTACAACGACTAGTAATCAGCTAACCATCTCGAGTTGGAGTGCTCATGCCTTACTCGTATACAGAACGTAAACGTATTCGTAAGAGCTTCGCTAAGCGCGAAGATATTCAAAAAGTACCAAACCTTCTAGGAACACAGCTCAATTCATATGATTTGTTTTTGCAGCAAAATGTCCACCATAGCCAACGCAAGGATGAAGGTTTACATGCCGCTTTTACAGGCATTTTCCCAATTGAAAGCAATAACGGTTACGCTCGTTTAGAGTTTGAAAGTTATCGCTTAGAAGCCCCCGTATTTGACGTAAAGGAATGTCATTTACGTGGCTTGACCTATGGCTCTCAATTATACGCCACGATTAACCTAGTGATCATGGATCGTGATGCTAGTAAGCCTACGGTAAAAGAAGTCAGAAAGCAAGAAGTCTTTATGGGTGAAGTGCCCCTAATGACAGATACCGGTTCATTTGTTATTAATGGTACCGAACGTGTCATCGTGTCTCAGTTACACCGTTCACCCGGTGTGTTCTTTGAGCATGACCGCGGTAAAAACCAAAGTTCCGGTAAATTATTATTCTCTGCCCGTGTTATCCCATACCGTGGTTCATGGTTAGACTTTGAGTTTGACGCCAAGGATAATTTATATTTCCGTATTGACCGGCGTCGTAAAATGCCGGTCACTACCTTATTAAAAGCCATCGGCATGACGGCTGAGCAGATTCTTGCTGAGTTCTTTGATTTTGACAGTTTCGATATCAAAGATAGTGGTGCGCTTTTAGAGTTTTTCCCGGATCGTTGGAGAGGTGAAATCGCTCCTTTTGATTTGGTTGATAAAGCCGGTAATGTCTTAGTTGAAAAAGATAAGCGTATTAATGCAAGACATTTGCGTCAGTTCGCCGAAGCTAACATGGAGCAAATCCTTGTTAACGATGAGTTTTTAGTCGGCCGTTTCTTGGCGACCAACATCATTGATCCTGAAACAGGTGAAGTGCTCGCCGAAGCTAACGCAGAAATCACTGAGGCTATGCTGACTGCTTTACGCGCAGCCGGAATCAAGACGATTAATACCCTTTACATCAACGAATTAGAAAAGGGTCCATACATCTCTACGACCTTAAGTACAGATGATACCGTCGATGAAAATGCAGCACGTATTGCGATCTATCGTATGATGCGTCCTGGTGAGCCGCCAACCGAAGAAGCGGTTGAGGCTTTATTCCAACGTCTTTTCTACAGTGAAGATAGCTACGACTTGTCACGCGTAGGCCGTATGAAAGTTAATAGCCGTCTACATGGCACAGATAGTTCTGAAGGCGCGCTAACACTAACTAACGACGATATTCTAAAAACAATTAAGTTGTTGGTTGACTTACGTAACGGTAAGGGCGAGATTGACGATATTGACCACTTAGGTAATCGCCGTGTGCGCTGTGTTGGTGAGTTAGCTGAAAACCAATTCCGTGCCGGTTTGATCCGTGTTGAGCGTGCTGTTAAAGATCGCTTAGGCTCTGCTGAATCTGACAACTTGATGCCAAACGATCTGATTAACTCCAAGCCTATTTCTGCTGCGGTTAAAGAGTTCTTTGGTTCTAACCAGCTGTCACAGTTTATGGACCAAACTAACCCGTTATCAGAAGTGACGCATAAGCGTCGTGTTTCTGCGTTAGGTCAGGGTGGTTTGACTCGTGAGCGCGCCGGCTTTGAGGTACGAGACGTACACCCGACGCACTATGGTCGCGTATGCCCGATTGAGACGCCGGAAGGTCCAAACATTGGTTTAATTAACTCAATGGCTCTGTATGCGCGTTTGAACCACTATGGTTTCCTGGAAACGCCATATCGTAAGGTTGTAAATTGCCAAGTTACCAATGAAATTGAGTACTTATCAGCCATTAAAGAAGCTAATTATGTGATCGCTCAAGCAAACGCTGAGTTAGATGACGATCATCGATTTACTGACGATCTGATTGCGTGTCGTGAAAATGGCGAGACCATCATGACTGCACCTGAAAATGTTCAGTATATGGACGTAGCTCCATCACAGATTGTATCGGTTGCTGCTTCATTAATTCCGTTCTTAGAGCATGATGATGCGAACCGTGCCTTGATGGGTGCGAACATGCAACGTCAGGCAGTACCTTGCTTGAAACCTGAGAAACCGTTAGTAGGTACGGGTCTTGAGCGTATTGTTGCGACTGACTCCGGTACCGCAGTACAAGCCAAACGTGGCGGTGTAGTTGATCACGTCGATGCTCAGCGTATTGTTATTCGAGTTAATGACGATGAGGCTGCAGCGGGTGAAGTGGGTGTAGATATTTATAACCTAACTAAATACACTCGTTCTAACCAAAACACGAATATTAACCAGCGCACGATTGTTAAGCGCGGCGATATTGTGGCTGCCGGTGATGTATTGGCTGATGGCGCGTCAACAGACTTAGGTGAATTAGCCTTAGGTCAAAATATGCTGATCGCTTTCATGCCGTGGCATGGTTATAACTTTGAGGACTCGATTCTAATCTCAGAAAAAGTAGTTTCAGAGGATCGTTATACCTCCATTCATATTGAAGAGCTAACCGTTGTTGCACGTCAGACTAAGCTGGGTGATGAATCGATTACTCGCGATATTTCTAACGTACCGGAACTTCAGTTAAACCGTCTAGATGACTCAGGGATTATCCACATTGGTGCCGAGGTACGTACCGATGATATTTTAGTGGGTAAGGTTACACCGAAGTCTGAGACTCCTTTAACACCGGAAGAGCGTTTATTACGTCAGATTTTCGGTGAAAAAGCAGCGGATGTTAAAGACACCTCTTTACGCGTTCCGTCCGGTATGAACGGTACGGTAATTGATGTACAGGTTCTGACTGCTAAAGGTGAAAAGCCTGATGCTCGTGCACAGTCGATTATTGATGCTGAGTTAAATCGCTATCGTATTGACTTGGATGACCGTTTCCGTATTGCCCAAAACGATATTTTCGAACGTCTACAGAAAATCTTAGTTGGTCAGGTTGTTAATGGTGGTCCTAAGGGCTTAAAGAAAGGTGATGAGTTAACTAATGAATATTTAGAAAACTTAGATCCTAGCTACTGGTTCGATATCCGTTTAGCAGACGAAGATACTCAAACAACGCTTGAGCATGCGAAAGAGTCTATTGATTTTGAGCGTGCTGAAATTGAGCGTATGTATGATGAGAAGCGTAAGAAGCTGACTCAAGGTGATGAGTTACCTCCGGGCGTTATTAAGATGGTTAAGGTTTACTTAGCTGTTAAACGTCGCTTGCAGCCCGGTGATAAGATGGCTGGTCGTCACGGTAATAAGGGTGTTGTTTCCCACATTGTACCGATTGAAGATATGCCATACATGGCAGACGGTACGCCGGTTGATATCGTATTGAACCCGCTAGGTGTTCCTTCTCGTATGAACATCGGTCAGGTACTGGAGGTTCATTTAGGTTGGGCCGCTAAAGGTATTGGTCACCGTGTGAGCGAAATGCTTGAAAACGAGCGTAGTTCTCAAATAAAAGACATTCGCGAGTATTTGGAAAAGGTCTACAACGACGTTGGAAAAAAAGAGCAATTAGACAGTTTGTCAGATGACGAAGTGATCGACATGGCTAAAAACCTACGCGAAGGTCTGCCATTAGCTACGCCGGTATTTGACGGTGCGGTTGAAGAAGAAATTCAGCATATGCTGAAATTAGCTTATCCGGATGAGTTGAAAGAGCGTCTAGGTCTTACTGAATCTCGTACACAGGTTAACTTAATTGATGGCCGTACGGGTGAGTTATTTGACCGTCCTGTGACGGTAGGTTATATGCACTATCTGAAACTCCACCATTTAGTGGACGATAAGATGCATGCCCGTTCTATTGGTCCATACTCACTTGTCACTCAACAACCATTGGGCGGTCGAGCTCAATTTGGTGGTCAGCGTTTCGGTGAGATGGAGGTGTGGGCACTTGAGGCGTATGGTGCAGCTTACACGCTACAAGAAATGTTAACCGTTAAATCGGATGATATTGCTGGTCGTACGAAGGTTTACGAGAACATCGTTAAGGGTGAGCATTCAATCGATGCTGGTATGCCTGAGTCCTTTAACGTCTTAGTTAAAGAAATTCGATCACTAGCTCTTAACATGGAGCTGGAGGGTAAAAAGTAATGAATGGTTTATTAAGTTTATACAAACAAATTGCTCCCGATGAGCAGTTTGATGCAATCAAAATTGGTATTGCTTCACCCGAAAAGATTCGTTCATGGTCTTTTGGTGAGGTTCGCAAGGCTGAAACCATCAACTACCGCACGATTAAGCCTGAACGTGATGGTCTTTTCTGCGCCAAGATTTTTGGTCCGACAAAAGACTATGAGTGCTTGTGCGGTAAGTATAAGCGTTTAAAACACCGCGGTATTATTTGTGAAAAATGTGGTGTTGAGGTTACAGCAGCTAAGGTACGCCGTGAGCGTATGGGCCATATCGAATTGGCCAGTCCGGTTGCTCATATTTGGTTCTTAAAAAGCTTACCGTCTCGCTTAGGTATGGTTCTCGATATGACGTTACGTGATATCGAGCGCGTACTCTATTTTGAAGCGATGTGTGTTATTGAGCCTGGCATGACGCCTTTGCAGCGCGGCCAGATCATGACAGAAGAAGAGTACAACAACAAAGTTGATGAATACGGCGATGAGTTCGTTGCCCTCATGGGTGCCGAGGCGATTCGCGAGTTATTACGTACTCTGGACATCGACAAGGAAGCTGAAGTACTTCGCGAAGAATTAAAAATCACGACCTCAGAAGCGAAATTGAAAAAGATTTCTAAGCGTCTGAAAGTTGTTGAGGGTTTCCAAAAATCCGGTATTAAGCCTGAATGGATGATTCTTGAGGTATTACCTGTATTACCACCTGATTTACGTCCATTAGTACCGCTAGATGGTGGTCGTTTTGCAACGTCTGACCTCAACGATTTATACCGTCGAGTGATTAACCGAAATAATCGTTTGAAGCGTTTAATCGAATCGTATGCGCCCGACATTATCGTGCGTAACGAGAAACGCATGCTTCAAGAGTCTGTTGACTCATTGATGGATAATGGCCGTCGTGGTAAAGCCATGACCGGTCAGAATAAACGTCAACTTAAATCACTTGCCGATATGATTAAGGGTAAGGGGGGTCGCTTCCGTCAAAACTTATTAGGTAAGCGCGTTGACTACTCCGGTCGTTCGGTTATTGTAGTTGGTCCTCAGCTTAAACTGCACCAGTGTGGTTTACCTAAATTAATGGCGCTAGAGCTATTTAAGCCGTTTATTTACCATCGTTTAGTGGCAATGGATCTCGTGGCTACAACTAAAGCGGCTAAACGCTTGGTTGAAGCACAAGAACCTGTTGTTTGGGACGTACTGGAAGAAGTTATTCGTGAGCACCCGGTGTTACTTAACCGTGCGCCAACCTTACACCGCCTAGGTATTCAAGCCTTTGAGCCGGTACTTATTGAAGGTAAAGCGATTCAATTACACCCGCTAGTGTGTGCGGCCTTTAACGCGGACTTTGACGGTGACCAAATGGCTGTTCACGTTCCGCTATCGATTGAGGCGCAGGTAGAATCTCGCACATTAATGCTTGCTTCTAACAACATTTTATTCCCGGCGAGTGGTGAACCGTCGATCGTTCCTTCTCAGGATATTGTTTTAGGTCTTTACTATGCGACTCGTTCGCGCATTAATGGTAAGGGCGAGGGCAGTATTTTTGCGGATTTAAATGAGCTACATCGTGCCTATAACAGTGGCGCTGTTGAGTTACAAAGCCGCATCACAGTACGCCTTCCTGAATGGGTTAAAGACGAAAACGGTGAGTTCCAGAAGCAACTTAAACGCGTTGAAACGACAGTTGGTCGTGCGCTGTTGTCTGAAATTTTACCTAAGGGCTTACCATTTAGCGTATTAGATAAATCACTCAAGAAGAAAGAAATTTCTAACTTGGTGAATCAGTCCTATCGTCGCTGCGGTCTACGTGAAACAGTTATTTTTGCAGATAAATTGATGCAATCAGGTTTCAGATTAGCAACGAAAGCGGGTATTTCTATCGCAGTCGATGATATGTTAGTCCCAGCTGCTAAGTCTGATATCTTGTCTCAAGCGTCTGAAGAAGTTAAGGCGATTGATAAACAGCACTCTTCAGGTTTAGTAACTACCCAAGAACGTTATAACAACGTGGTTGATATTTGGGGTAAAGCGACTGAGCGTGTGACTAAAGTCATGATGGAGAAATTAGCAACTGAGAAAGTTGTTGACCGTCATGGTGAAGAGGTTGAACAGGAATCGTTTAACTCGATTTATATGATGGCTGACTCGGGTGCTCGTGGTTCTGCGACACAGATTCGTCAGTTAGCTGGTATGCGTGGTCTAATGGCTAAACCGGATGGTTCAATTATTGAAACTCCGATTACGGCAAACTTCCGTGAGGGTTTAAATGTACTTCAGTACTTTATTTCAACCCACGGTGCTCGTAAGGGTCTAGCGGATACGGCGCTGAAAACAGCGAACTCGGGTTATTTAACTCGTCGTTTAGTTGACGTGACGCAAGACTTAGTCATTATTGAAAATGATTGCGGTACCACCAATGGTTACTTAGTTAAAGCGAAGGTAGAGGGTGGTGAGATTATTGAACCACTAGGTGATCGCGTCTTAGGTCGTGTGGCAGCGGTTGATATTGTTGACCCTGACACCCAAGAAACCATTCTTCCGGCCGGTTCGATGCTTAATGAGGATGCGGTTGAGTTAATAAATAACTTCGCTATTGACGAGATTAAGATCCGTACGCCATTGACATGTGAAACCCGTCACGGTTTATGTGCACATTGTTATGGTCGTGACTTAGGCCGTGGTTCTCTAGTGAACCGTGGGGAAGCGGTCGGTGTTATCGCTGCTCAGTCTATCGGTGAGCCGGGAACACAGTTAACGATGCGTACGTTCCACATTGGTGGTGCGGCATCTCGTACGGCCAGTGTATCAAGTGTTGAGACGAAGTCTAACGGTAAGGTAGCCTTCTTGACCTCAATGCGCTATGTGACTAATAGCAAAGGCGAACGCATTGCGATTTCGAATAACGGTGAGTTACTAATTCTTGATCCGGTCACTGAGCGCGAGCGTGAACGTCATCGTATCCCTTACGGTGCAACCGTATTGGTTGGCGATGCCGACGAAGTTAAAGCAGGTGCTAAGTTAGCGACGTGGGATCCACTAACTCGTCCTATTGTTTCTGAGTATGCCGGTCAGGTTAAATTCGATAATATCGAAGAAGGCGTGAACGTTGCTCAGCAGACGGATGAGGTAACCGGTTTATCAACATTGGTAGTGATCACACCGAAGCGCGCGACACGTGCCAATGTCCGTCCGCAAATTAAGATGCTTGACGAAAAAGGCGAAGAGATCACGATTCTCGGTCCTAATAACACCAGTCACACGGTGGCGATCAGCTTCCCGGTTGGGGCGTTGATTCGCGTTCGTGATGGTCAGGATATCGGTGTGGGTGAGATTGTTGCCCGTATTCCGGTTGACTCTCAGAAGACTCGTGATATTACCGGGGGTCTACCTCGAGTGGTTGAGCTATTTGAAGCACGCTCTCCGAAAGATGCCGGTATTTTGGCTGATGTGTCCGGTGTCGTTTCTTTTGGTAAAGAAACCAAGGGTAAACAGCGTTTAGTGATTACCGATACTGACGGTCAACCGCATGAGTTCCTAATTCCTAAAGAAAAGCATATTCAGGTACAAAACGGTCGTGTCGTACACCAAGGTGAGCTGATTGTTGATGGTCCTTCAGATCCTCACGATATTCTTCGCCTCAAAGGTATTGAGAAATTAGCTCAGTACATTATTGATGAGGTACAAGAGGTTTATCGCTTACAAGGTGTGAAGATTAACGATAAGCACATTGAAGTGATCGTTCGTCAGATGTTACGTCGTGTCGTGATTGAAGACGCCGGTGATACCAGCTTTATCCCGGGCGAACAGGTTGAACGTTCAGCTTTACTTGATGAAAATGATCGTGTTGAAGCTGAAGGTGGCCAGCCGGCAACCTATCAAAATATCCTCTTGGGTATTACGAAGGCTTCTCTATCAACGGATTCATTCATTTCTGCGGCATCGTTCCAAGAAACGACTCGCGTACTGACTGAAGCGGCTGTTATGGGTAAACGTGACGAACTACGTGGTCTAAAAGAAAACGTAATCGTTGGTCGCTTAATCCCTGCCGGTACCGGTTTGTCGTACCACATTGCTCGCCGTAAGAAGGTCGAAGGTCGTAGCGCCATTGAAAGCGCTGCCGCTGAGCAGGAAAATCCATTCGTTGAATCAGAGCCGGTCTCTCTTGAGAGTGTGTTAAGCGGTTCTACCGCTGAAACAGCACCTGCTGATGGTGGCAACGAGGAATCATCTGGTGTAGCAGAAGAGTAAGTCAAATTAAGTAAGGCCTACGCCTTGCTTAGACTTAAATAAACAGGGGCTCAATATATATTGAGCCCCTGTTGTTTTATATTTATCGGTATGCTAACTAAGCAAGGTGAGACCTTTGCAATAACCCCTCAAACTTCCTAAAATATAGCTTGTTTTCTTGCATTCTTACTTTAGTCCTATGAGTAGTTTCTTTCAACAAACCGCCAAAGCCCGTATTGCCAAACACCTTGATCGTTTTCCGTTACTTAAGTTAGATCAAGTGATTGATTGGCGACCGATTGAATGCTACCTCAATTCACAAAAGCAGCGTCGATTGACGACTCAACAAGGTCGTCCGAGTTATCCCGTGCTCGCCATGTTTAAGGCAGTCCTATTGGGTCAATGGCATAGCCTCTCCGATCCG
>NZ_KB892322.1 GCF_000373745.1 Oligella ureolytica DSM 18253
TCAAGGTCGCGGTGTGGCTATCACCGTCCGCATCCGTGATCGTGTACTCATACTCATCGACTAGAGTCTCGTCTTCATTCAGCGCTTGCACCGCCGGATTCGTGTTGTCCAAGGTGTAGGTGTAGCTACCATCGGCATTCAACTCTAAGTGACCGTAGGTTAAGTCATCATTAAATGCCGTCACATTACCTGGGCCATCGGCTCCGTACGCATCGTTATCCGCCACGTTGCCCGTCACCTCGGTGACGTCCTCAGCAATCGTCGCCGTATCGTCTTCAGCCACCGGGCTGTCATCCACAATCTGCACACTCAAGGTGTCCGTGGCCTTATCGCCGTCATTATCCGTTAATACAATCGGCAAGTTTTCAAAGAGCGAGTTAGTGCCATCACCTGCTGGGTGCTTTTCGTTACCAGTTAATAAGTAGCTATAGCTCACCACCCCGGTGGCAGGATCATAGCCCGTTACCGTCAGCTCATTACCAAATGGCGTAGTGAGCTTAGCACCCGCCACCAACTTACCATCCGCAATAAACGTCACACCACCAATGGTTAAACTCTTAACCCCATCAGGACTTTTAATCGTAAAGGTGCCATTACCACGCAAACCATCAGCGCTTGGATCTGAACCATCAGCCAAGGCTTTCTCATAAACAATCGCATCGCCACCGTCTGCCGCGGGCGTCAAATCACTGATCTCTGGCTCATTATTCGGCGGAGGAACGGGCGTACTGCCGCCACCACCACCGCCACCGCCGGCTAATGCGACACCTAAAGCACCAGCAGCAAGTAACGGCAACCAAAACAAAGGCACTACAAACGGTTGTGAACCGCCAAGTGCTTGACCCGCCATCACGCCATCTGCCAACATGCTCACCGCATCAGAGGTCTGGGCACTTTCAGGCACATAAGGATACACATCGCCATTTTCGTGCGTACCGATCAGCATATTATTGCTGCCCTCGGCATAACCGATTTCGCCGTCGTCTTTGTAATAGCCTTCAATGACTAAATCCGGCTGATCAACATCACCACCTTCAAAGGCAATGTATAAATCCTTACCTGCGCGCTTCGTGGCGATGTTTTCTGGGCCAAACCCTGTGGCCTCATCCGTAAAATGATAGTGCACATTGGCCTGCGCCTGAATGTGCACCGCTTGACCTTGGGCTCCTACACCGCCCTCACCGCCTGCAATCTGTACGGTCTCAACTGTTTCTTTATTATTATTAATACGTAGGGTAATATGCTTCAAACTCATGTCATCTACCTCTTACTCACTCGAGTAGTTTTATCTGCTTCGGTAAGCAATTAAAGCCTACCGAAGTATAAAAGTTGTGGATTATAAAAACGTGGTCAATTACTCAACCGGATTGGCCATCGAACCGTATAGCTCAATTTCTACACGACGATTCGGCTGGTCACACAAGGTACGTTGGCGTGCGTCTCTAGGGAAACGCTGACGGCAATTAGGCACCACTAAATTGGTCTCACCTCGGCCAACCGCCACAATGTTATGAGATGCTAAGCCACTGTCGGCCATCACGCGCTTAACAGTTGCCGCACGACGCTCAGAAAGTCGTTGGTTATACGCGGCTGAACCCTCAGGGTCGGTATAACCAGTTACCGCAATGCGCTCAATATTGGCATTGCTCGCACGGATCTGCTGCACCACGTTCTGAATCTCTGCTTTGCCCGCAGGCAACATATTGGCGTAATCGGATTTATCAAAATGGAATAATGCCGAGGCATCAAGCGTAAATGTCTGGAACGGCTTAACGACTGGTGGGGCACACGCTGCTAGATTATCAACACGCGGTAAGGTGTGTGCTTGCTCTCTCATGTTATTCACTATCGGTTTCGCGAGCGCCCCATCAATGGGTTGCAAGGTCGCTGCACCAGAGGCATCTGGCACCACCATAAAGTACGACACCTGACCCGCAGGGACATCAAAGTACTGACCCGAACGCTCTTTTTCTAAGTAGCGCGTACGCACATCCGTAAACTGGGCCGTTAAACGGTTATTACCCACACACGCAATCGATTGTTTGTAACCGTCTGGTAACAGCGAAGTTAAGTACTCGCCATTAACAAAGATGTTAACGGCTTGACCAGTCAACGCACCCTCTTCGCGCAAAAACACCACGCTAGCAGCGTTTTCAGCAGGCGTCGTAACCGACCCACTCTGATACGTACGCCATCGCTCAGCTGCGCGACCATCCTCACCATCTTGGCCGCCACCGACAGCACAACCTACTAACCCTGCCACAACAAGTGCATAGGTCCCTAATTTTATTGTAAAGTGTTTCATTAGACAAACTCCCCCGAATGTAACTAAACGTGCTAGAACGTATAACATCCCCCATCATGCAAACTGTACAATTATGTTTTAAATTCAATTAAGTACAGCTTCATGTGATAATTTTAACTATACACTTATTTAAACTTAAAGTGCAACAAATTAAACCTGAATTGAAAGCAAATGTTACCTAAGAGGTACGCTCACTCCTCGCCGCTCCATAAACCATGCTGGCATCAATATGTAAAACATACATCCACATATACTTCAACAATACCTAATGTACATCAAGTATGCAACAAAAAAATTAAATACGTAACCAATAGTTAAAGACAGAACAAAATGTAAATAACGGTATACAACCTTCTCAAAATGATAGACAACGTCTTACTCACCCCTATTCAAAGGCCTTAATCTTGATAGGACTCACTAGCCAATCTTGATGCTACCCCTCAAAATCAATTAATCTTGACAAATCAGTCACTTAGTAATTAACTAAGCAGTAAAAAACTGTCACAACATTTACTAAACATCTCTGCACACCACTTCTTCAAAGACAAATGGCTGGCATACCGCCTAAACAAGGGGCCTCAAGACAACAAACAAAGGTTCGTATGAAGGCTCAAGTCCTTTAAGCTCTTTTAAATCCAGCACTTATCGTCTTTAAAACTGGTCTAACACATAGAAAAAACCCTAATATCGACGCATAAAAACAACATCTATGTAAATAAACATAACAATTCATTAGTAAAACTAAGTACTTAGTTCGTAAATAGTTAAAGCATGTCTTTAATTGTGGGTATACTAATTTGCACTGTACAAGCTTTAGGCGATGATTATGAGTTTGAAAACAAAATCTTTTAGCACTTCTTTATGGCGCTCTCTGACAGCTCTGGCCTTAACCAGTTACAGCGCATTGTCTTTTGCAACGACACCCTTAAAGGATGTTTTACAATTTGCCCTCTTAATGGATCCTAAATTGATGGAGGCACGTGCAGAGCAAGATGCTGCGTTACAAAACCGCAAGTCTTCTGAAGCATTGCACTACCCGACAGTAGGCTTGATTTCTACACATGCCTTAGCCCGTCATTATGAGTATGAGAGCGATTATCGTCGCCGAACCGATGTTGGTTTGCAGGGTAGATTAAATCTATACGCCTGGGGCGGTATTGAAGCCACCATTGATCGTGATAAGAAAAAAGAGCGCTTTGCCTATTACAAATTCTTTGAGACCCGTGAGGAGTTAGGCAATCTCATTGCCAACCACTATGTCACAGCCATTTATTTAAATGAGGCTTTAGAGGTTGCTCGTAACGACTTAAAACGTCATCAACGATTCCTAAATGATTTACGCGTCGTTAAAACGTATGACATTGGTCGTGAGTCTGAGTATGCACAAGCTGAATCACGTTATTTACGAGCCGAGTCAACCATCATTGATTTAGAGCGTGCATTACAAACAACTATGAGTAGTCTCAACCTCTATACCGAAAGTAAATTAGCGGTAGCCGATTTGGTGGATCCTTTTCAAGGACAAACAGCCGATCAGATCATTAATACCTATAAAGAGGTTAAGCGTGACAGTCATCCAAGTATCTTGGCCCAAGAAGCTGAGCGTGACAGCGCTGAGGCCGACATTATCGTGGTTGATGCAGCGACTAAACCGCAGATTAACTTAGAGGGCTTAGCTACGCGTCAAGACCGCAATCTTACCGTGAGTCTTTCGTGGGATCTCTTTAACCGGCCGGCTACTTACAACACGCACTCTGCTACGGCACGACTTTATGCGGCTGATGCGCGCGTTGATCAAATCGAGCGAGATATTGCCGAGCGCTTTGAAACAGCAAAAATTGAAATGCGACAAAGCCAAAATCAGGCCCAAACCTCTAAACGACATATTGAGGTACAAAAGCAAGTAGCAGCCAATTACGCTGAGCAGTTCCAAGTTTCTCGTCGTAGCCTCTTAGAGGTACTCGATGCTTATGCTGATTTGTCGCGCATTGAATCGACTTATGTCAATGCGCGTCACCAATTCAGAACAGCAGCCTTTGCTTATATGCTTGCACAAGCCAAAATCGCTAGTTGGGCAGGTCTACCGGAAAATTTATAATCAATTATGAACAGTATTATCAAACATTTGGCGCTCGCTACGCGCCTATTAGGCTCACCGGTTGCAGAGGCAGCCTTATCTGCCAACGTAGTGCGCGACGCACAACTCGATGTGGATTTATCCTCTTTACGCGAGGTTTTATTAAGCCATGGCTTTGAAAATCACCTTTCTAAACGCTCTTTACGGGAAATCCCATCGCTCGCTGTGCCGGTAGTTATTTTACTCAACCAACAAGAAGCAGCTGTTATTAGCGCCATCGAGGGCTCAGGTGACGATCGTGTATACACTATCCGCCAAGGTGATGCGCCCGAGCAAAAAATCTCTCATCAGGACTTACAGGCACGCTATAGCGGTTTTACTTGGTTTATTAAACCTAAAATTACCCAAGACCTGCGCTCCGACCTGCCTGAATATAATATGTCGAAGGCGTGGTTCTGGCGGGTAATTTGGCGCTATCGTAGTTATTACAATCAGGTGCTGCTTAGCTCTATTTTGATTAACGCGCTCGCGCTCGTCAGTTCACTTTATGTCTTAAACGTTTATGATCGTGTCGTACCCAATCAGGCTTATGATACGCTCTGGGTCTTAACCATCGGGGTGGTCTTAGCGATTACATTTGAGTTCATCGCTAAGCAAATTCGAGCCTACCTCACCGATGTGGCTGGTAAAAAAGCCGATTTAACCATTAGTGCAGCGCTCTTTAGGCGGGTGATGGCCTTACGCTTGGCCGAACGCCCTGCTTCATCAGGTTCATATGCTAACAACCTACGTGACTTTGAGTCGGTAAGAGAGTTTATGACCAGTGCAGGCATATTAACGCTCATTGATCTACCGTTTTTCTTATTATTTATTTTCGTGATCTATATGGTGGGTGGTCTGCTTGCTTTTATACCCTTAGCCATTATCCCGATTATTGTCATTGTCGGCTTAGCAATTCAACCGTTTTTAGCCCGTTACATCCTTGCTTCAATGAAAGAAGGTTCGCAACGCCAAGGTTTAGCCGTCGAAGCGGTAGAGGGTGTAGAAACTCTCAAAGCCAATAACGCCGCGCCATGGGCGCAAAAGCGTTGGGATCAATTTACCGCAGCATCTGCTTATTATGGTATGAAGGTTAAGGGCATCAGTAGTTTTATGCTGAACTTTACGGTGGGCATGCAGCAGTTAAATACCGTGTTTTTGGTGTTTTTCGGTGCTTATTTAGTTCATGCAGAAAACCCTGACCATCGTATTTCGATGGGTGCGATCATCGCCTGTGTCATTTTATCTAACCGCGCCTTAGCACCAGTGGGGCAAATCGCTAACTTAGCCATACGCTTCCAACAAGCTCGCTCCGCCTTAAAAGGCTTGAATGAGATAGTTGAACGACCGATTGAGCGCGACCCACAACGTAATTACATTACCTTAGATCAGGTACAAGGTCAGATAAGCTTTAAGGCTGCTACTTTCCAATATAACCAAGACGCTGCCCCTGCCCTCGACGATTTTAATTTAATTATCCGCCCCGGTGAAAAAGTCGGTATCTTGGGTCGAATCGGTAGTG
The DNA here is from genome assembly GCF_000373745.1 of Oligella ureolytica DSM 18253. Taxonomy (GTDB): domain Bacteria; phylum Pseudomonadota; class Gammaproteobacteria; order Burkholderiales; family Burkholderiaceae_B; genus Oligella; species Oligella ureolytica. The sequence continues at coordinate 5,944 of NZ_KB892322.1, forward strand.
GTAAAAGCACTTTCTTAAAACTAGCTGCTGGTCTCTATGAGCCACAAAAAGGTAGTGTGAGCTTAGATGATGTCGATATGCGCCAGCTCGACCCGAACTTTGTGCGTAATGAGATTGCTTTTTTAAATCAAGCACCACGCCTGTTCTTCGGCACCTTACGTGAGAACCTCGATCTCGCACGTAGCGATGGCTATTCTAGTGACCAAGAGCTATTAACGGCATTACAACGCTTTAATTTGGCGCAAATTGTACGTCAACACCCACGCGGTCTCGATATGCCTTTAGGTGAAGACGGCTTAGGTCTATCGGGCGGTCAAAAGCAAATTGTCAGCTTAGCTCGTTTAACCTTACGCCACCCTCGTGTGGTGCTATTGGATGAACCAACGGCCAGTCTTGATGAGCAAACTGAGAGCCACGCCTTACGTGGCATTGCACAGTGGGCCCAAGATAAAACCTTGGTGGTAGTAACGCACCGTCGTCAAGTCTTAAGCTTAGTTAATCGCGTAGTAGTCATTGACCAGGGCAAAGTGGTCATGGACGGCCCGCGTGACGCGGTTCTTGCCAAACTCATTGAGGCGGAAAAGAAAAAACAAGCTCACTCAACTCAACAAACCCAAGTTAAAGTGACTCCGGCACACAAAAGGGCAGCTAAAAAAGCAACCCAACGAGTTGTTACTAAGGTGATTCCTGTACAAACTACTCAAGAGGATTCAACTGAGGTTAAAACACAAAATATAAACATGAACGCGGTCGACGATAAGTCTGAACCAGCAGAAGGCACGCAAGCAAAGCAGCCTGCCACGATGGAGAGTAAGTAGATGACACAATATACACAAGCTCCTCACAGCGCCGCAACAGCAAGTCATAACGCTCCGGTCCAACTAGATACAAAGCCGACACGCGAAGAGCGCATAAAAAAGCGTGATTTAAAGTTGCTCAATGATCTTAATGCGGCTCTACAAACTGAAAAGCATCACGGCTATTTTTTAACCGTCATGTTGTTTCTGGTTTTTTTTATCGTCTTTGTTGTATGGGCCTATTACAGCCCACTTGAAGAGGTATCTCGCGGTGAAGGGCGCATTATCCCGAGTAGCCGTGAACAAATTGTACAAAGCTTAGACCCTGGCACCATCGAGGCAATGTATGTCAAAGAAGGCGACCTTGTCGAGCAAGGTCAAGTTCTTTTAAAACTTGATGATATTCGTAGTTCTGCAGTTTTACGTGAGAGCATTGCTAAGGTAGAAAACCTTGAGGCAATGATCGCTCGTCTACGTGCTGAAGCCTACAATGAGGAATTGGTTTTCCCTGAACACCTCTCCAACGAGTTACGCGAACGTGAAACTGCTGCCTATGAAGCCCGCTTAAAATCAATGAAGGAAACTGTGCAGGGCCTTCAAGAAAGCAAAGCGGTACTTGACCGAGAAATCAGCATCACTCGCCCAATGGTTCAACGCGGCGTGGTGTCACAGGTTGAATTACTTAGAATGCAGCGCCAATCCACTGAGCTCAGCACCAAAATTCAAGAACGCCAAAACCAATACTTAACAGAGGCTAATAACGAGCTCGTTAAAATCGAAGCTGAATTAGCCCAAGCCAGAGAAAACATGGCAATGCGTGCTGACCCAGTCGATCGCTCACAGATACGTGCTCCCCTCAAAGGTATTGTGAAAAACATTCGCATTAACACCATTGGCGGTGTGGTAACTGCTGGTCAGGATATTTTAGAAATCGTACCAGTGGATGAAACACTCTTGGTAGAGGCTTATATTCGCCCTAACGATGTGGCCTTTATCAGCCCAGGTTTACCAGCGGTAGTGAAGATCACCGCCTATGATTATGCCATCTATGGTGGTCTAGACGGTGAAGTGACGCTTATCAGCCCAGACACGCTTACCGATGAAAAAATGAATCGCGGTGAATTAAAGCTCAATAATAACGCTGTGTATTACCGTATTTTAGTACAAACTAAAGACAGCGTATTAACCGACCGTAATGGCAATCCAATGCCGATTATTCCGGGCATGATTGCTTCAGTCGATATTAAAACGGGTGAAAAAACAATCTTCGAGTATTTAACTAAACCGGTTACTCGTATGAAACAAGCCTTGCGTGAGCGTTAAACTGCGTGGTTATTTAGAATAAACAGGACAATCAATATCACGATGAAGAAATTTTGTTTAACGGTACTACAAAAAGGCTGTCTCAGCGCTCTTATAGTCGGTGGCAACCTTAGCATTCATGGCAACAGTTTAGCAGTGACTAATAGCGAGGAGCTGGCGGCGATGTCTCAGAGCACGATTGCTGAGGTTCGCATCACCGGTAACTCAACGATACAACAAGATGCCCTAGAACATAACTTAGTTTTAAATGGCATCGTGGCTGGCAACAACTTAAATCCGCAGCGTTTAGAAAAACTACGACAACACATAATTAACCATTATCGTTATTTCAGACGTTATGAGGCACAGGTAGAGACACGTTTAACACCGCGTGATGGCGGTCAAGTGGACGTTGAGTTATTTATCGATGAAAGTCTGGCCTTCCGTGGCCTACCAGAGGGCTATAACGACGATCCCTATGCAGATGACGTCTACACTGAAAAGCATCGTCGCGCTTATGAAACCAGCAGCATTGATGATGACGATGAAGATCTACCAGATGCCACCATTTCACTAGGTTTAGGATATGGCTCTAAAGGCGTTAATTATCAAGCCAGTGTGATTAAACGCCGTTTATTTGATAGCGATGCATCGTTGCGCTTATCCGCCTTACGCGATCGTTATGAAACCAATGTCGATTTAAGTTTTAGTAAACCCAACTTTTTACAGCCTAGTTTGCGCTTAGATGCCAATATTTTCTACGATTCCTATGATAATTATCGTAGTCGTACAGCTGCCCCTTATAAGCGTAAGACTTATGGTGCGCAATTCTTGCTAAATAAACCCCTAGATCGCGATAGTTCGATATTCGGTGGTTTACGCTACACGCATAACAAATTAAGCAAAATCCATCCCGACTACAGTCGTGCTCTTTATCTAAAGTCTATCGGTGAGGAGCGCTGGGATTTCTCCGCTGATGATATCGATCTGATCTTAGGTTGGAAGTTTAATAACTTTAATCATCGCTATTTCCCAACCAAAGGTGTCGGTTTGAAATTGGAGGGCAACATCTCCCTACCCGGTTCGGATAATCGCTACTATAAGGTCAAACTTGATGCTCAGGGCTATTATCCTCTTAGTGCAACGGAAAACTGGGTGATTGCACCTAAAGCTAGCTTTGGTTATGCCAAAGGCATGGACAGTCGTGAGGTGCCCTTCTATCAGAACTTTACCGCCGGTGGTCAAGAGACCTTACGTGGTTTTGCTTATGGATCAGTAGGCCCACGCGCGCTCTATAGTAGCACTCCTCAAACCAGGGTCTCTACCTTGCCCGCAGCTTATCAACAGCTGACAAATCGCGTGGTTGGTGGCAATGCGCTAGCCTCTGCTAGTGTGGAATTAGTCATACCTAATTTTTATCTCAAAGAAAAATATCGCTCACAATTCCGCACGTCATTGTTTGTGGATGCAGCTACAGTGTGGGATACGCAGAAAGATAAACTACACTCACTCGTCTCACGCAACGGTCGCTCCGGAGATATTCGCGTATCTGCCGGTATCGCCGTGCAATGGCAATTTCCAATGGGCGTTTTATCAGCCTCTTATGCACTGCCTGTTAAAAAATACCCAGGCGATCGCTTAGAGCAGTTCCAACTGAGTTTGAGGGGTAGTTTTTAACTCCTGATATGTTGTTGATAAGAAAGGTAAGGTTTTAGGCCTTACCTTTAGTTTTATGAATTAGCGCCCGGTGAAGACCGCTTGACGCAATAAGGTCAATTAGCTCACTATCAAACGAGAAATGACGATTGGTTTTTATCTCATCAAGGTGATTTTATCTAACAGAAGTGTAAGCGTCCGGTGAACACATGTATTCATTCCTCCTAAATTGCGCGACACTAAGGTTTTGTGTATGTTAGGAGAAATCAATGCCGTCTTTAATGCGTATCAAGACCGCCCAACGAGTGGGAATTCAAGAGCAAGCGTCTAGCCTACTGGCACTAGATAAAATCATCCTGGTGAGTGAGGCGACAGATTTACGAGCGGGGATGGATACCTTGCGCACTAAGGCAATTCAGCGCTTTGGTCAGGTGGCACCTCACGAAGCCTATGTGTTTATGAATCGCACGCACACGCTTCTTAAATTACTCATGCACGATGCGATGGGGTCGTGGCTATGTGTTCGTCGACTACATGAAGGACGCTTTCACGGTGCAGGCTCACGGATGAATCCGGCACTGTCGGCAGAACAACTGCAGGCCTTAGCCTTGGGGCTGCCTTGGCATCGTTTAGGTAAAGCCGGTATCTATCGTTATTGTTAGTTTGATCGTGAACTAAGTGGGGCGATCTTGTCAATTAGGTATTCTCGGGATCGCTTATTTTATCGGCATAAGGCATACTACGTCTTATGCCGAATTCTTTTGCTTTTCTTTCCTCTGATTTATCCCAGTTAACTGCTGAGCAGTTGCGCGAACTCGTGGTGCAACAACAAGCCTTAATTGCTCAACAAGACGCATTGATTGTAAAAAAAGCAGCACAGGTGGAAGAAAAGGATCTGGCCTATCGTCGTGTTCTGAGCGCTTACGAACAAGTGAAGATGGAGTTGGCGATCTTAAGACGCATCAACTTTGCTAAACGTAGCGAACAGCTCCCTGACCTACAAGCGAAACTTTTTGAAGATGACGCCCATGAGGATCTGGCTGAGCTAGAAACGATGTTAGACAACATCGGCCAGCAATTAACGTCCATGAGTGGTCAAGAGCACACACCTCGCACACCGTCTCGTATGCGTTTGCCGGCGGAATTGCCCTCGGTGGATATTCATTATACGTTGGAAAGCACGACCTGTGGTTGTGGTGCTGAGATGCGTCATCTTGGGGATGATGTGAGTCAGAAACTGGACTATGTGCCCGGTACTTTTAGCGTGGAGAATCACATTCGTCCGAAATACGTGTGTGATTGTTGCAAGACCCTCAATCAAGCGCCGGTACCTCCTCACATCATTGATAAGGGGTTGGCAACGACCGGACTGCTGGCGACAGTACTCATCATGAAGTATGCTGACCATCTGCCGTTGCACCGTCAAGAAGCCATCTTTGAGCGCAGCGGTGTACGTATTGCCCGTTCTACGCTGGCGGATTGGGTAGGCACCTGTGGCGCACAGTTACAACCGCTCGTTGATGCTTTACGCCAAGAGGTGCTCTCGCATTCGGTATTGCATGCCGATGAGACACCCATCACTTACATGCACCATAAAAAGGGCAAAACGCAACGTGGTTATTTCTGGGTCTATGCCCCGGGTGCTTATGAGCAGATGAAAGCGGTGATTTATGACTTTAAGCCAGGTCGCTCAGGCGCTCATGCCCGCGAATTCCTAGGCGATTGGCGCGGTAGTCTGATGTGTGATGATTACGCCGGTTATAAAGCCCTCTTTGCCGATGAGCAAGTGATTGAGGGAGGATGTTGGGCGCATGCGCGTCGTAAATTCCACGATATTTACCAAGCCAACGGCAGCTCAGTGGCTGAACAGGCCTTACAACAAATCCAACGACTTTATCACTACGAGGCCGAGGCCGGGAACTTAAGTCCACCGGAGCGATTAGCCCATCGACAACGCCACATGGAGCCGGCACTTAAGCAATTAGAAAGGTGGTTGCGCAGTCAGTTTGAGCTGGTGCCGCCGAACTCGGCGATCGCCAAAGCCATTCGTTACAGCCTGAACAATTGGCTTGCCTTGACGCGCCTCTTGGAAGACGCTCAACTGCCGATGGATAATAATGCGGTAGAGAATTTGATTCGTCCACTCGCGATTGGTCGCAAGAATTGGCTCTTTGTAGGTTCAGAGAAAGCGGGTCAACGTGCGGCTGCTGTGATGTCGTTAATTCAATCGGCTAAGCTCAATGGCCATGATCCTTATGCTTACCTTAAGGATGTGTTGGAACGATTGCCGACACAGAAAGCGAAGGACATTGCTGAGCTTCTGCCTCATCGTTGGCAAGCGCCAAACGACACCAAGAATTAACACAATGCCCCGACAAAATCGGGGCATTGAACGTTTAAAAACGGAAGTCAATCGGAGTTCACCGGACGCTTACGCGAAGTTGGCATAGACCTCAGTTGATTTGGGAAACGAAGCGCTTAAAACGGCAAGCTTCAATACGCCATTAAACAATGTAGCCACCGAATGGCTAGAAACTGCATTATTTCTTTATCCAACGGCGGCAATTTGAGAAAAAGATGGTGATGAATTACTCAGCAACCGCTTCTAATGAAACGGTGATAGTCACTTCATCACTAACTGATGGTGCATGTAGATCGACACCAAAGTCACTACGTAAAATCTTGGTTGTGGCATTTGCACCGATGGCATCTTTTTCTAACATCGGGTGAGTGGTATTTAAGAAGTGAGTGACTTCGAGTACCACTGGCTTAGTAATGCCTTTAATGGTCAAATCGCCCTCAATGGTTTTAGGCGCATCACCTTCAAAATTCACTTTGCTCGACTTAAAGCTTGCGGTCGGGAATTTAGCAGTATCAAAGATGTCTTCAGCTTGGATATGCTTATCAAACTGTTTGAATCCCGTGCTGATTGCTGTCATATCTAGCTTAATATCGACTTCTGCGGTTTTGGCTTCTTTGTCATAGACAACAGTACCGCTTGTGTTATCTAAACGTAATTGTTGAGTAGATAAGCCTAAGTGACTGTATGAAAAGCTAGGGAAAGTATGGGCAGGGTCAATCTGATAAGTTTGCACTGCTGCAAAAGCTTGACCGGCAAAAAGTGCGGAAACTAAAGATGTAGCAAGTAATTTTTTCATAAAACTTCTCCGATAATAGGTGAATTATTAATAATTAATATAAGCTATGATCAGCAAAAAGGAAAGTAAGGAACCATTTGCTAATTGTTCCACTACATTTGGAGAAGATTAGGAAACAATGTATATCAGGGACAAGTAGATGTCATCGGATCCTTTAGGTCATCATGCCAGAATGATTCAATTCATAGGAGAAAGTTACCGATAAAAAGCATTAAAAACAATCAGTAAAAACGGCCAAGGTTTGGATATACTACACTTTCATTGACTCGCAGTTAAGTTACCTCAACTAAAGCAGGTGATATTTATGCGCAAAACGTATTCCAAAGAATTTAAGCTACAAGTCTGCCACTCGATCACGATGGGCAAACTTACGGTGACTGAAGTTGCGAACCAGTATGCTATTTCACGACCGATTGTTTCTCGTTGGCTTGCCGAGTATAAACGATATAGCAAAGATGCTTTTACAGGCAAAGGAGTTCGACTGCCAGAAGGGGCTAAAGTGTATGCCTTGGAAAAAGAGATT
>NZ_KB892323.1 GCF_000373745.1 Oligella ureolytica DSM 18253
AGTGTTTTACGGCTTTTACCGTTGCGGCTATTGCCGGAGTTACGGCCTTCGGGCGCATATTTACTATAGCCTAAGTGGGCATCAAGCTCAGCCTCTAAGGCACTTTCAATCACTTGCTTACGCAAGGACTGAAAGACCTTATCCATCTCCTCAGGCGTCATCTTTTCTTTTACGATGGCTTGAGCTAATTCAGTTATTTTGTCGTTATCCATGTCAATACTCTCATCCTATCTATAGGTTATAAGATTAATTAAATATCGACATTTACACAAAGGATTTTATAGTCTCAGTTTTGAATTAATTTAAATTACTAGTCACTTTTATTATTTGATATTTCAATTATCAACTTTGGATTTGATTTCTATTTTAAATAACAACTTTGCATTTAAAGCGTTTAAAAAACAAAGAAGATAATCGAAACACAACCAAATCACAACTTACGATCTGGAAAATTCAAAATCGATACTAAGAAAGTAAAACGGTTGTGGATTAAATTTAAAGTACAAGTATCAAATTTACGTGCGCTTTTTTCGCTAAATCCAAATAATTGCTTGTTAATCGACTTCATTTCTTGATTTTTGTTTCTTGCTCTATCATTTAGGTTAAGCTAATATGAATTAGCGTTATTAACCATTAAGCGAGGATGGATATCGTGAAAAAATTATTGATAGCATTAAGTTTAGCTTTGGGTATGGCAACCAGCCCAGCCATCGCCAACGATGACATTGGTATGAGTCCACAAGCGGTTTATGAGATCAAGCAGGAAAATAAAGAGCCGATTCTTTTTGTGGACGTACGTGATCCTGTAGAGATCATGTTTATCGGACAAACCGATGTGGTGGATCTGAATATCCCCTTTCTGATTGTGGATCGCTACAGTATCGATGAGGAAAAGGGCGTTTTCCGCATGTATAGAAACCCCAATTTTGTTGATGAAATTCGTGCCGCACTTAAAGAGCGAGGTTTAGCTGAAGACACTAAGGTAGTGACGATGTGTCGTTCTGGTAGTGAACGTGGTAAGCCAAGTGCTGACTTTTTACGTGAAGCTGGTCTTAATGCATACTACGTCGTAAATGGCTTCCAAGGTAGTGCAATCAAAGAAGGCGAGCATGCGGGTTTCCGTACTCAAAATGGTTGGCAAAATAGTGGTTTACCATGGACTCCTAAGATGAACAAAGATAAGATATACCACACACCTAAAGAGGAATAACCACAATGGAGCTTCGCATGAAGCTCCTTTTTTATTTCTTGGTTTTAAACAATCTAAGCCACAATCCAGAAGCTACTACTGAGCCACTGACAATCAATAGACCCGATGCTATTACTGCAAAACTTGCCTCTGCATATCCAAAAATAATTAATAATAAGGTAGAAATCAGCGGGGTGAGATAGGCAAGTGTACCCACTAATTGGATATTGCCGTACTTAACGCCATAATCCCAGAAAAAGAAGGCTGCACCTACTGGTCCTAGTCCTAAGCCGATAATGCCAATCCATTGCAAACTCGTTGCAGGCCAAACTGTGGTTTCAAAAAAGAAGTGGTAAATCAAAGCTAAAATCGCCGTAACAAAGCAAAACCAGCCCACAGCATCAGTGGTACATTACGTACTAAACGACTTAATGTGGAGTATAGACCCCAGCTAATCGCTGCTCCTAAAGCACATAAATAACCGGTTAAATAATTCCAATCAAAACCGGCCCCATTTTCTTTTCCACTGATTAAAATCCAACAACCAACTAGCGTTAAAACAGCTCCAATTAGATGGTAAAAACGTAGCTTTTCTCCTGGTAAAAAGGAGCTAAATAAGACGATTAATAATGGCTATAAATAGGTAATTAAACTCACCTCAACTGCTGTGGCAAGGCTCATACCTGTGAAGTAGAAAAAGTGAAATCCAAAGAGTCCAGCGACCCCAATAATCCAAGAAAATAATGGTTGCCTGATATAACGAAAACCATTTTCTTTATTTATTATCCAGCGTAAAAAAATCAAAATAAAGGCAATGCTAAAGCACATTGCCATCATTTGGAAAGGTGGAATAACGCCTTGGGTTAGAGTTGTAAGTAAGGCGATGGTGCCGAAAATGACAATGGCAATAAAACCCACACGAGTGCCTTGGACCACCGATGGGTTTTGATTCGTCGCTTGATTTGATGTGTTTTTAATCAATTTTAGTTATAAAAATTACGATATTTAGGCAAAGAAAAAACCGGAAAATAAATTAATATTAACCGGTTTTTCTTAGAACCCTAGTAGGGATTAATTACATCTAGCTATCATTAGCTGCGCGCGCAAGGCGTCTAGTGATGAACTGCTGCTGTGCAATTGATAAGATGTTGTTAACTACCCAGTAAAGTACGAGACCGGCTGGGAACATGAACATCATGGCACCAAATACGAGCGGCATAATCATCATGATACGGGCCTGCATCGGATCAGGAGGTGTTGGGTTCAGTTTAAACTGAAGGAACATCGTAGCAGTCATGATGGCCGGTAAGATGAAGTAAGGATCGGCTAGGGATAAATCCTGAATCCATAGAATCCACGGGGCACCACGTAGCTCCACACTCGCCAAAATCACACGATAAAGTGTTAAGAAAATCGGGATTTGCAACAAGATAGGTAAGCAGCCACCCATAGGGTTAATTTTCTCAGTACGATACAGCTCCATCATGGCTTGATTGAGTTTTTGGCGATCATCACCAAACTTCTCTTTAAGCGCTTGCATACGTGGCCCTACATGCTTCATACGAGCCATTGAGCGGTAGCTTGCAGCCGATAATGGGTAGAGTACGATCTTGATAATGATGGTTAGAACAACAATGGTCCAACCCCAGTTACCAATGAATGAATGCAACCAGGTCATGAGTTTGAACATTGGCTTAGCGATGATGGTTAACCAACCATAGTTAACAACTAAGTCCAAACCTGTACTAATTTCTGACAATTGCTGCTGATCTTGAGGACCAACCCACAACACGGATTTAGTGCTAATTGTCGCGTCTGGTTCGATTGCCCCTAAAGGCTCAATGGCACTGATAGCATAAAGATTATTAGAGATTTGACGGGTATCATAAAAACGATTTTTACCTTCTTCAGGAACCCAAGCGGTTACAAAGAATTGCTGAATAAAGCTAATCCAACCGTCATCGCTTTGACCTGCTTCCGGTCCTTTCTTTTTCTCAATATCAGAGAAAGAAATTTTCTGGAAGCGGTGCTGATCGGTGTACATTGCAAAGCCGTTATAGGCATTGTCAAAATAAGTCCCACCACCGGTTTCCAGATTATCACGGGTAATTTGTAAATAAAGGGATGGTGATTGGGCGACAGAACTGATGTTGGTAACGGTATCCTCTACATCAATTTTAAAGGTACCGCGATTGAAGGTATAAGTACGGGTTAATTTTAAGCCGTCACTCTCTGCTTCAAACACCACATCTAAGGTGTCACCTGTCATTTCAGTTTGTTCTGATACTAAGCTGAAAAGCGTATTTTGGTTAGGGTAGTTTGAACCGGCAGAACCGACTAAACCACTTTGTACAGTGTATACATGTTGACCGTTATCGAGTAAGACAAAGTCAACGACGTTATCAGACTCTTCTTCGTGACTGAGATGAAGCTTAGCGCCAACAATTTGTGCACCTTTAGTGTCAAACTGCATGGTGAAAACGTCAGTCTTAATCGTCACGATTTCTTGTTCAACAGTGGCTGAGCTTGCATTATCGCTCATCGCTACTTGAGGGCTATTCGCATTAGTTGCTGATGACGGAATAGAGCTTGGCGTAGCAAGATCAGCTTCTCGAGCTTGAGCCTCTTGCTGCTGTTGTTCAGTAAGCTCTGCAACAGGTGGATTATTGTATGTCATCCAGCTGTTCCAAATCATGAACAAGGAAAAGGCAAAAATCATCCAAAGGATGGAGCGTCTAGTATCCATTAGTTATTTCTTGTTAAATCAGTGGGAAAATATTTCACAAATAAGCTCAGTAGTTTAACCCACATTGGCACCTTACTAATTACAAAGCAGTATAAGCTTTACAAATGTTAAAAAGTCTAGCGTGGTTTTTTAGGTGGTACAGGATCGTGGCCACCTTTAAATAAGGCATTGCAGCGAGAAATTCGCTTAATTCCTAACCATACTCCTTTAAAAGCACCGTGTGTTTGTATGGCTTCAATCATATAGTTAGAACAGCTTGGAGTAAAACGACAAGAGTTGCCTACCCATGGACTGAGAAAGTATTGATAGAAGCGTATTGGCAATATAAGCAATTGTTTAAGCACAGAGAGAACCTCCTACTTAACTTGATCAAATAAAGAATCGACCTCTTGACGGGTAATTTTTTTGAGCGCAGTTAAGGAACAGTCAGGAATTTTTTGATGGAGTCGAATAATGTAATCACCGGGAGGTAATTGATCACGGCGCGCTCTAAAAGACTCTCTAATAACTCGTTTAATCGCGTTGCGACTGCTGGCACGTTGAGCATTGCGTTTGGCAATGATTAAGCCTAATCTGGCCGTGCTGTCTGGTGAAGAGTAGTGGATATATCGACTGAGCATGAAAAACGCCCCTCGACCAATTCGCTTGCCTCTGAGGGCTGTATTGAATTCGCTGGGGCGCAATAGGCGCGCAGATTTAGGAAAAGTGGCGCCGCTCATTGCTTTTAGGTCCTGTTATTGCAGAAATTTTGCTTATACTCGGATCCTTGGTCATCCAGAAGGTATGACAGGAAAACTTATTTAATTACGTATCGGTAATTAAATTAAGCAATGATTAAACAGCTAAGCGCTTACGACCTTTAGCACGACGTGCATTGATAACAGCACGACCACCTTTAGTCTTCATACGAACACGGAAGCCGTGAGTGCGTTTACGACGAGTAACGGATGGTTGATAAGTACGTTTCATAACAAAGATTCCTTTTTAATAATTAATTTGTCCGGAACTAATTTATTGCTAATTTATTAATTCATTTGAGTATTTTTAATGCAATAAACTAATACCTAAAAGCGAAATTGGTGAAAACCATAAATTATGACAAAAAAACTCAATAAAGTCAATAGACTACGTCGTAATATGAGATAGCACGATAGAAAAAGATGAAAATGTAGCTACTGAGTCTATTTATATTATATTATCCACAATCTATCCACAATGTGGATAACTTTATATAAGAAGAGTAAAATAGTTCTCTTCTTTAAAAATTTAGTTCATGAGGTTATATGGGAGATTTTTGGTCGCATTGCTTTTCTACACTTGCCGGAGAGTATCCGGTCGAGCAGGTAAAAGCGTGGATTGAGCCATTAGATTTTGTGGCGTTTGACGAAGAAGTGGGTATCTTAACTATTTCTGCTCAAAATCCCATTAAGTTGAAGTGGGCCAAAGAGTCTTATTCGGATCGTATAAAAGCCATTGCTGAGGCGTGGTATCAACGCGACGATATTCAGGTGGATATTGTTTTGGCAGGTACACGTGCGGCTCGTTTAGCCATCAAAACACCGGCAGTTACCACTCCTACGGCTCCTAAAGTAGAGCGCGAGGCTGTGCCAAGTGCGGCAAAAATTGCTGTGGAGTCGGTTGCTGCCGCTGACTCCGGATCTAAGTCTACCAAGCTTCAAGAGGCGGTTGAACAAGCGCGTCTGGCGGCTGCGGTGGCACAGGCTAAAAAACAACAAAATCAAGCCAACACACCACAATCATCATCAGCGACTTTTTCAGACATTGACACAGCGGATATATCTATCGATACAAGCTCTTTTGGCGAGGAGATTACCTTGCCTAATATTCATATACAGAGTGTCGATGCGGATCAGTTAGTAGCGGAGTTAAACTCTCAAAATTCGTATGAAAAATCCAACCTCCTCAAGGAATTAAGCTTCGAAAACTTAGTAGAAGGCCGCTCTAATGCGTTGGTGGTAACCGCTGCAAAGAAAATCATTGACGATTACTCAGAAGGTGAAGGTGGTGAGCTAAGCTATAACCCGTTTTACATTTATGGCGCGACAGGCTTGGGTAAAACTCACGTGATGCACGCCATGGGTAATGCCATTTTACGTAAAAAACCGGGCTTGCGTATTCGCTATATTCATGCCAATGAGTATTTTACGTCGATGGTTGATTCAATTAAACGAAAGGCTAACGACGAGTGGCAGCGCGATTATCTCAATCTAGACCTGTTGTTAATTGATGATATTCAATTCTTTAGTGGTAAGGAGCGGACACAGCTGGAATTTTTCCACTTGTTTGAACGCATGGTGCGCGAAAATAAACAGATTGTGATTACCTCTGATACCTATCCGCGTCAGTTACAGGATATGAATGCGCGTTTAACCACACGTTTTGATTCAGGGTTAGCAGTGAGTGTCGAACCGCCTGAGTTAGAGCTACGAGTCGCTATTTTGCATAAAAAGGCCGAGGAGCATCGTGAGTTTAATTTATTAGATGAGTCCGCCTACTTTATTGCCAAGCATGTGCGCAGTAATGTACGAGAATTAGAGGGCGCATTAACAAAAGTAATTGCTTATGCCGGTTTTTATGGCAATAAGGAGTTAACTATTGAAATTTGTCGTGATGCATTAAAGGATTTGCTCAGTGCGTCGATAGGACAGATTACAATTGAGAATATTCAGAAAACTGTCGCAGAATATTATAAAATCAAAGTATCCGACATGCAATCAAAGCGACGTCACAGAACAGTTGTAGTGCCGCGTCATATTGCGATGTATTTAGCCAAGGAACTTACTCAAAAGAGTCTTAACGAAATTGCCGACTCTTTTGGCGGAAGAGATCATAGTACGGTTTTGAGTGCTGTTAAAAAAATTACTCAAGAGCGTATGCGCGATCAGGAGCTAAATCACCGCTTACGCGTATTAGAGCAATCACTAAAGGGATAATTCAAAGGGAAAATCATGCAATTACTAAAGGCTAGCAGTGAAGTTTTAATAAAGCCGTTAAACACGGTCATAGGTATTGTTGAGCGTAGAAGTACGATGCCGATTTTAGCCAATATCTTGATTAAAAAAGATGGCAACCGTGTCGATTTTACTGCTACTGACTTAGAGGTGGAGATTAGTACCACGGCAGATATCGGTGTAGGTGACGAGTCTGCTTTAGTGACTGTATCTGCACGCAAGTTTTTAGAAGTATTACGTGCTTTACCCTCAGGCGGTATCGTTGATATTACCCTAGAAGACGGCAGGTTACAGATTGTTTGTGGGCGTAGCCGCTTCAGTTTGCAGACGATGCCGGGTGAGGATTTTCCCCCTGTTGAGCAGCCGGATAGTTGGCGCGAAAATATCAATCCCGACACGCTGGAAAATACCTTTGTATTACCGCAAAAGACGCTCAAACGCTTATTTAACATGGTCTCCTTTGCCATGGCTAAGCAAGATATTCGCTACTATTTAAATGGTATACTGTTAGTTGTGGAGCCGGGTAAGGTACGCGCTGTAGCAACTGATGGGCACCGTCTCGCTCATTTATCAGAAGATATTGAGACACCGGTTACTGATGAACAGCAGCTGATTTTACCCGCTAAGACGGTGATTGAGTTACAGCGTCTATTAGACGACTCAGATGAGCCTGTTTATATTAGTCTTCACAAAGACACTAAGCATTCGCAAATTCGCTTCGCTTTTGGTGATATTGTGTTGGTATCAAAATTAATCGAGGGTCGTTTCCCTGATTATAAGCGCGTCATTCCGAGTGATTATGATCGTCATCTGACTATTAATCGTGAGGAGTTTCAATCTAACCTTCAGCGCGCCCGTATTTTAGTGGCTAATGACCGTCTTCACGGCATTAAGCTGAATTTTAGTGATAACCAATTAAAGATCTATTCTAACAACCAAGAACAAGAGGAAGCGACCAACAGTTTAGCGATCGAATATCCTTTTGACCCATTAGAAGTTGGTTTTAATGTTAACTATTTATTAGATGTACTGTCTGTGATCAAGGATGAAGAAATTTCTGTTTCTGTCAAACCGGTTGCAGGTTCATCAGTCATCGTTAACTTACTAAGCGACGAAAATTTCAAGTATGTCGTGATGCCATTGCGCATTTAATCAATCAGTAAAATTATGAGTGAAAACACAGAAAATAAAAAAGTCGAAGGCTATGGTGCCAGTAGTATTCAGGTTCTAAAAGGTCTAGAGGCTGTTCGTAAGCGTCCGGGGATGTATATTGGTGATACATCCGATGGCACCGGTTTACATCACATGGTTTTCGAGGTGGTTGATAACTCAATTGATGAGGCGTTAGCCGGTCATTGTGATGATATCGTTGTGACCATCCATGCTGACGGTTCAATTTCTGTTGTGGATAATGGCCGCGGTATTCCGACCGATGTCATGGAGCATGATGAGCTTAGCCGTAGTGCGGCCGAGATTGTGATGACTGAACTTCATGCCGGTGGTAAGTTTGACCAAAACAGCTATAAGGTGTCCGGCGGTCTACATGGGGTAGGCGTTGCGTGTGTTAATGCGCTATCAGAGTGGTTACGCTTGACGATTCGTCGTGACGGTAAGGTTTATCAAATTGAATTTGCTCAGGGTGTACCACAAGGCTCAATAGAGGTTATTGGTACCACTGATAAGACAGGCACCAAGGTACATTATCTTGCCGATGTCGAGATTTTCTCTCATATTGAGTATCACTGGGAAGTATTATCTAAGCGCCTACGTGAGTTATCTTTCTTAAACAATGGCGTTGGTATTCGTCTGGTTGACGAAATTAACGGCCGCGAAGAGAATTTTGCTTATGCCGGCGGTGTACAGGGTTTTGTTGAGTTTATTAATAAGAGTCGCACCGTAGCGCACAGCAATGTCTTCTATAGTACGTCCGATTCTGATGCCGGTGGTGTTAATGTCACCGTTGATGTGGCTATGCAGTGGAATGACGGTTATAACGAGCAGGTGCTTTGCTTTACTAATAATATTCCGCAGCGTGATGGCGGTACCCATCTCACCGGTTTGCGCGCGGCCATGACTCGTGTTGTTAATAAATACATCACAGACAATGACTTAGCTAAGCGCGCCAAGGTACAAACGACCGGCGATGATATTCGCGAGGGGTTGGCTTGTGTATTATCAGTCAAAGTGCCTGAGCCTAAGTTCAGTAGCCAGACTAAGGATCGTCTGGTTTCCAGTGAAGTGAGACCGGCCGTTGAGGATGCGGTAAGTCGTGCACTTGAAACTTGGCTATTAGAAAACCCACAAGATGCCCGTGCTATTTGTGAAAAAGTAGTTCAAGCGGCGACTGCCCGTGAGGCTGCCCGTCGTGCTCGTGAGGGCACAAGACGTAAGGGGTTATTAGAGGGTGCCGGTCTGCCGGGTAAATTGGCTGATTGTCAGGAAAAAGATCCGGCGAAGTCTGAACTCTATATTGTGGAGGGGGACTCTGCGGGTGGTTCGGCCAAACAAGGTCGTGACCGTAAGTTCCAAGCGATTCTACCACTTCGGGGTAAGGTGCTTAACGTTGAAAAAGCGCGTTTTGATCGTTTGATTGTGAGCGATCAAATTACTACCCTAATCACGGCACTTGGTACCAGTATCGGTCCTGAGTTTGATGTGTCTAAGCTACGCTATCACCGTATCATCATCATGACGGATGCGGACGTCGATGGCGCACATATTCGCACCTTATTATTGACTTTATTTTATCGTCAAATGCCTGAGCTCATCGAACGAGGCTATGTGTATATCGCGCAGCCACCGTTATACCGGGTTAAGTTCGGCCGTGAGGAGCGCTACCTCAAGGACGAAATCGAGGAAATCGCTTTCATGAAGGAAGTAGCCCTTAAGGATGCGGGCATTATTCCGTCTGAGGGAGCAGATCCTATTGATGCCGAACGCCTCAAAGAGATGTTTGATCTTTATTATGAAGTGGATTCAGTCACTGAGCGTTTATCTCGTAATTATGATGTGGATACATTATCGGCAATTGCTGAAGGTGTTAGTATCGACCTAAGCTCTGAAGAGACTACCCAACAGAGTATGGATGCTTTAGCTGAAGCACTTATCGATCCTGCTCATCCGCATTTAGTGAGTTTTGCGCTTGAGTTTGACCAAGAGCTTAATAAGCATCGCATCTTAGTTAACCGTAACCATCATGGTAATATCCGCGTTACTGTCTTAGATACCGAGTTTATCGAGAGTAAGGACTACGCTCTGTTGAAGCACGCTGCTGAAACGTTTAGCGGCTTGATTGGTGAGCGTGCTGTGGTTTACCGTGGTGAAGGTGAACGCCGTCGCCAAGAGCGCATTGAGGATTTCCGCGATGCAGTGCGCTGGCTCAACTCCGAAGCGGATCGTCAGGTGACTAAGCAGCGCTATAAGGGTCTGGGTGAGATGAACCCTGAACAGTTGTGGGAAACGACAATGGATCCTTCGGTGCGTCGTTTACTACGAGTTCAGGTCGAAGATGCGATTAATGCAGATATCGTCTTCAGTACGTTGATGGGTGATCAGGTTGAACCTAGACGTGCCTTTATCGAAGAAAATGCCTTATTAGCGGCTAACTTAGATGTTTAATATCGCCTAATATCGACTCCATCTTCAGTAAAATGGCTGCTTGTTGTTATAAATAAGCAGCCATTTTGTCGTTTTATATCAGCTCATTAAGTAGTAGAGTCAGATAGTTTAATTATTATTATTCAATACCTGGTAATCCCCCCACTAAACCGCAGTATGAAGTGACCCTATAAAGTTGGACGGTTAGTTTTTATAAGAAGGACTGATTTCTGTATTGCACAGGACTCAGCCTCTTTAGTTTTGTACTTACTCTTTCATGATTATAGTAGTAAATATACTCATGAATCCGTTTCTCTAACTGTTCAATGCTAGTAAATTTTTCACGATAGAACAATTCACATTTAAGTGTACCGAAGAGGATAATCACCCCATTTTTAGCAGTACTTCATCGTAGAGTGAGTGAATGCTGATGTAATTTTTGTTTAGGGGTGATGCCGCCCAATGCCATATTGGGACGTTCATTATTATATGTCCAGAGCCAAGCTGTAGCTCCTTGTTGTACTTCTTCTAGGTTTTCGAAGAGATTCTGTGCTAACCAATCATAGCGAACCGTTCGATTATAGCGCTCGACGTAGGCATTTTGCTGTGGGTTTCCTGGTTGGATATGAATTAACGTAATTTGTCGTTGAGCCGCCCACTCAAGAAGTACTTTGCCGACGTATTCCGGACCGTTGTGGCTACGCCGAACTTCGTTTCGCATCGCAAATTGTCCCATTTTCCACGCCATTCAATAATTTGATCTAGCGCTCGTATGACTCGCTCGGCAGGTAACGAGAAGTCCACCTCGATACCTAAGCCTTCACGGTTAAAGTCATCCACGACATTAAATAGTCGGATACTTCGGCCATCCGCTAGTTGATCGTGCATAAAATCCATTGACCAGACTTGGTTAATGCGCGTCGCCGTACCCAAGCGCTCAGGACGTTCACGCACCAAGCGTTTTTCCGGCTTCAGCTTGTTTTAAGATGGCCATGATTTGGCTGTCAGTGTAACGAGACTTTTTCATTGAATTTCCTTTATAGAAAATTCTACTCCAGATCACTGCGGATGAAGTGACCCCCAAAATTCGGATTTTTAATATGTCCAACTTTTGGGGGTCACTTCAAGGTGCAATGGGGGATTTATAAAGCCCCTTGATAATACCCGGTGCCTAATGAATGCTCGCGCTGAGTTGAGTTCAGCGGCTTATAATCTATTTTTTTTTGCTTTAGTTTTTGCTCAATTTGCGCCAATGTAGCTAAGCCCGAATTCGTACTTGCTGCTTTATAATGACCTGTATGCTTCCAGTAGCTCGCTAGCTCTGGGTCATCTTTAACTTGTTCCCAAAGGCTTTCTTTACCTTTTTTCATAACTGCTGTTTGCTAAGCAAGCAAGTCTCCGCTGCTATGCTGATCAATCTTAGTAAAGGGGAAGGGGACACTACAACGCCTTTAACGCTTCCTCCAGCTGGGGATACTTAAACTTATATCCAGCCTCAAGAATGCGTTTCGGCTGCAGTCTTTGTCCACCAAGCACCAACTCCGCCATCTCGCCTAAGATCAACGTCAACATAAACCCCGGCACCGGCAAAATAGCCGGACGACTGAGATGGTGGCCTAGGGCTTTAGCGAATTCTTGATTTCGTACCGGATTCGGTGCGCAGGCGTTATAGGCACCACGGCATTCGGGATGCTGTAATACATAATCAATCATGCCCACCTCATCATCTACATGCACCCATGGCATCCACTGCTGGCCACTACCCTGCTTACCGCCCAAACCAAACTTAAACAAAGGCATTAAACGCGATAAGAACCCACCCTGTCCAGTTAGCACCAGACCGGTACGTATTAAGGCTACGCGTATTCCTAATGATTCCGCGGCTAATGCCGAAGCTTCCCACGCCGCACACAAATGCGTAGCGAAGTCTTGGCTTTGTGGTGGACTCTCTTCGGTTAATACTTCCTCGCCCCCATCGCCATACCAACCAACGGCTGAGCCGGAAATTAATACGTCCGGCTTGTGATCCTGTTTCGCTAACCACGCCACCAACTCATTGGTTAAGGTGATACGGCTATCAAGCAATAATTGCCGACGTGCTTCTGTCCACGGTTTATCGGCAATGGGTGCACCCGCTAAGTTGATCACCGCATCAAACGGTATCTGATCAATTTCAGCTAGTGTTTTCACACCTTGCACCGTTGAACCGCAAAGTCCTTTTACTTTTTCTGGAGTACGGCTCCATACATACACCTCATGCCCTTGGCTTACCCATAATTGGCAAAGATTACGCCCTATCAGCCCAGTACCACCCGTAATTAAGAGTCGCATTGCTTTATTCCTTATCTTTTTCTCATTGTCGCATCGGTGAAAACCCTGCTGTAATGACCCAGTAAAAACCTGCTCAGGTCTTAATTTGATATTATGGAGAAAATTTGACCATGAGTACAGAGATGAAGTCAGAGAATCGTCGTTGGACAGCCAAGCGTAAAAGTGCGTTAGTGTTAGAT
>NZ_KB892324.1 GCF_000373745.1 Oligella ureolytica DSM 18253
CACTTTCAATCACTTGCTTACGCAAGGACTGAAAGACCTTATCCATCTCCTCAGGCGTCATCTTTTCTTTTACGATGGCTTGAGCTAATTCAGTTATTTTGTCGTTATCCATGTCAATACTCTCATCCTATCTATAGGTTATAAGATTAATTAAATATCGACATTTACACAAAGGATTTTATAGTCTCTTATATGGTGATACATTAGGACCGGTACAGAGGGTTCCACTAAGTTCATTTGATAAGTTGCTCCAGCCAGCGTCTGTAGCTGTTAATTGTTAGTTTCCCAACTTTATCCAAGGTAAATCGTTCATCATCGATAACAAATTGATAACCCGCCTCACCCATTTGTGATCTGAGTTCGGGAGAGGTGATGAGTTTCTCTAACGCCTTTCTAAAGGCTGAAATATCCTGTAAAGGTACTAAAAAGCCACTGACTCCTGGTTTAATCATTTCAGGAATACCGGTTACCTCATAGCCTACTGTTGGCAGCTTAGCTGCACCGGCTTCAGCAAAAACCGTACCAGACGCTTCAGTGTGCGAGGCGAGTGCAAAAACATCAAAATCACCCAGCAGAGCAGGGACATCATTGCGCCGACCGAGTAAATGCACTTGTGCGTCTATATCTAAGTCTTGAACTTGTTGTTTTAAATTGTTTAAGGCTTGACCATCACCAACGATGACTAAGTGTAATAGTCGATGCTGTTTAATTAAGGGCGCCATGGCTTCAATTAGCTCATCCATGTGCTTTTCTTTGCGAAGAACAGCCACGCTGCCCACAATAATGGCGGATTTATCTAAGTTTAGTTCTTTACGTAGTATTGGCTCAGGTAATGGCTTAGGTAAATTGACCGGAGGGCCGATTACGTCAATGTGCTCAGGCATAACGCCTTTATTGATTAGCATTTGTCGTACGAACTGACTTGGCGTGATTACTCGATGCGGAATGATGTTGTAGGAAAGCAAAGAACCGATAGGCTTGGCTAAGTGACGTGTCCGTACAATTAGCGGTATCCTCGCTAAACGTGCCGCTAGGCCTGCGAGGATCGTGTCTTGACGACTATTGGTGTTGACCACATCATAAGCTTTGTTACGCATTAATTTTCTCATTGAGAAAACGGCCGGCCAACCGCGTATGCCCTTGCGGATATCAACGGTATGAACTTCGAAACCGTCATCTCTTAAGTGACTAACCAATTCTGCGTTCGGCATACATAAAGCTTCTACATGATGCCCGTTTTCACGCAACTTTAACATGAGTCGATGAATGTAACGCTCTTGGCCGCCGTAGGCATTGGCATGCTCTGTAAAAAGAATTTTCAGGGGTCGTTGTGAAGACATAAAATTTCCTTTTTAAGCTTTAAACTGATTGATCCAATACTGGGTGGATTGGTCCAGATTTACGTGTTTTTCTTGTTTAGTCTTTCCAACACTTAAAAGCTCATAAATATCATCCGCCAGGACCTTACCTAATTCCACACCCCATTGGTCAAAAGGGTTAAGCCCCCAAACTACTGCTTCTACAAAGACTTTATGTTCGTACATGGCAAGAAGTGCGCCAAGAGAGAAGGGTGTTAATTGGGGCAAGACAATCAGGTTGGAGGGTCTACCACCGGGTTGCTTGCGATGTTGGGCTAACCAGCGAGCTTTATCAGGCTCCATGCCCTTACTTAGATTTTCATTTTCTGCCTGAGTAGTTGATTTGCCGTGTAACAAAGCTTGGCGTTGAGCTAAACAATGGGCTAATAGCTTTTTATGGTGCTGCTGCCACTGGTGATCGGCTTCTTTACAAACGATAAAATCGACCGGTGAACCTTCGCTACTTTGGTGCAGCCATTGGAAGAAAGTGTGTTGTGCGTCGGTGCCAGGCATACCCCAAACTACAGGACCCGTTGGAACTTTGATGTCTCTACCTTGGTGGTCGACGGATTTGCCTAGCGACTCCATCTCTAATTGTTGTAGATAGGGGATTAAATAGCTAAGTCTGGAATCATAAACTGCTAAGTTGCGAGAACCATAGCCAAGCACGCTTCGATTGGCTAACTCTGCTAAAGCTAATTGAATTGGCGCATTTTCTTCAAACGGTGCATTGAGGAAATGTCGGTCCATCGCATGAGCGCCACTTTGTAGTCCGGCCAATACGCTTGAGCCTACGGTTAAGCCGGCAGCTACGCCGACAGCTGACCAAAGTGAAAAACGACCACCAACCCAATCCCAGAAGCGGTAAACATTGTGTCTGGGAATGCCCGAAGCCTCTGCTACCTCAGGATTGGCAGTTACGGCAATCATATTGTTGCCGGCATTGACTCCTGCTGCTTCAAACCATTCACGAGCGCGAGCGGCATTTTCCATGGTTTCAGCGGTACGGAAAGATTTAGTAGCGACAACTACTAGTGTATCGTGGGGGTCTAGGCCTGCCAATCCACCTTCGATTGCGTGGCCATCAATATTGGATACAAAACGGATTTGACGCCACGAACCAGCATAACCAAAAGCTTGAGTGGCTAAGCGTACGCCCCAATCACTACCACCTATGCCAATATGGACAATATTGCGCCAGCGGCGATCGTTATCTACGCGACGCACTAGTTCCAGCACGCGTAGACGCTCACTTTGTACCTCATTCAAGGGTTGTGGTTGGCGCAACATAGTATGCCAAGCTGCTCGGTCCTCAGTGGTGTTAAGATGTTCGCCGTCAAATAAAGCTTGTCTTAAGGTGTTTAGCTGTCTGGCTTTTAGCAAGTCTTGACCAGCCTGGTTTAACTCGGTAGAGCTACGTTGCGCGCTTAGATCAATACTTAAGCCTGCGGCATCGAGAATTACAGTCTGCTCACAGTTAATCTTGGCACTTAAGACGGATTGTTTAAACTGCTCCCATTGAGGCAGTTGGTCCAAAGGCTCAAGCTGTTTTAATACATCGTGCTTCATAAAAAGTTTTAGTACCGGGTTAATTGAGGGTAAATAGCTTTACTTAATGTTCTCTGATTTTATATTATAATCCGAGAATTAAAAGTTAAATTAGCGGATTTGATAAGTACATTGATATTTTAAAGGATAAAAATGAACCCTGTTCGTAAAGCCGTATTTCCTGTCGCCGGGTTAGGTACCCGCTTCTTGCCAGCAACTAAGGCTATGCCAAAAGAAATGTTGCCAGTTGTGGATAAACCTTTGATTCAATATGCGGTAGAAGAAGCAGTTAAGTCAGGTATTACTGATTTAATCTTTATTACAGGCCGTCATAAGCGTTCCATTGAGGACCATTTTGACTATATGCCTGAGCTTGAACACGAGTTGGAGCAAAAGGGTAAAGAGGAGTTACTTGGAATTGTTCGCGGTATTTTACCAAGTAATGTGAATTGTATTTATATCCGTCAGCCAGCACCTCTGGGTTTAGGGCATGCAGTATTGTGCGCAGAGCCGGTCGTGGGTAATGAACCATTTGCGGTATTGCTGGCCGATGACTTGATTGATGCCGATGTACCGGTAACACAGCAATTAATTGATGTGGCTCATGCTTTTGGTGGTAGTGTTTTAGGCACCCAAGTGGTGCCACGAGAGGACACTAAAAAGTACGGTATTATTGCCGGTCCATTGGTTGGCGATAGCGTACGGCGAGTGGAGCAGATTGTCGAAAAACCTGCACCTGAAGATGCACCATCTACCTCTGCAGTTGTGGGGCGTTATATTTTAGAGCCGGAGATCTTTGAGCATCTGAGACACACTCAAAAGGGTGCCGGTAATGAAATACAGTTAACCGACGGAATTGCAGCAATGTTGCAAAGTCGTAAGGTCTTTGGTTTTGATTATGATGGCGTACGTTATGACTGTGGCTCCAAAGAGGGTTTCTTCCGAGCCAATATTGCTTTAGGTCAAAAGTATCACGGACTAACGTTTGAAGACTAGCTATTAGGATGAGTATTTTAGATCGTTTGATTTCTCAACTTGCACTTGAGCAGGTCGATGAGATGCGCTACGTAGGTCGTAGTACAGATATCTTTCTTTCGGGTCGAGTCTTTGGTGGTCAGGTCTTGGGTCAGGCATTGATGGCAGCTAATTACACGACGCCGGATGATCGCTTTGCGCATTCGATGCACGCTTACTTTGTGCGAGCAGCCGATGCTTCATTACCTATTGAGTATGTTGTCGAAAATATCCGCGATGGTGGCAGTTTTTCTGTGCGTCGGGTGAGCGCCAGTCAGCAAGGTAAGTTTATTTTTACGTTGTCCTGCAGCTATCAGACAATAGAAAGCGGTTTAGAGCATCAAGTGATGATGCCGGCGGCTCCTGCACCTGAGGACTGTGTCTTAGAGCAGGATATACAGCAGGAATTAGTCGAAAAAATCGGTGTGACCAAGTGGAATGCCCGCCTCAAGCGTGAGCGACCGCTGGAGGTGCGTTTAGTACATCCGGAGTTGCAGTTGGAGCTTGGTCATCATGAGCCTAAAACGATGTATTGGATTAGAACCAATGGCGTGATGCCGGACGATCAGCGTTTACATCAGGGCATGTTGGCCTATGTCTCAGATTTTTATCTAATGAGTACGGCATTATTGCCACATGCTCGTCGACATTTTGACCCGGATATGCAAATGGCAAGTCTCGATCATGCACAATGGTTTCATCGTCCTATCAATATGAATGAGTGGGTGCTGTATGTCGCTGAGTCCACTTCTGCTCAGGCTGCACGCGGTTTAGTGCATGGTACGTTCTTTAATCAGGCAGGCGAATTAATTTCCAGTGCAGCCCAAGAGGGGCTAATGAGGCAGCGGATAATTAAGTGAGTTCACAGAATTGTCATTTAATTTTGCTAGACTCATCCGTCTAATTCCATTAAGCTATTTACATTGTACTTAACGTTTTTTTACCTAAGCTTATTTTTAAAGACAAACTTAGGTACTTGTCAAAAGTTTCCGCTTGGAGGTTTAGCTTAAACACGTATGATCGGTGTTCTGATTATTTTATTTTTAATTTTGGTCAATGGCGTTTTTGCCATGTCCGAAATTGCCCTTGTATCAGCAAAGCGCATGCGCTTACAGCAGCAAGCAGATCAAGGTGATGCATCTGCGGCTGCCGCCCTTATTTTAGTAGATAATCCCAGTCGTTCTCTATCTACCATCCAGATTGGTATCACGCTAATCGGCATCTTTATGGGTGCCTTTGGTGAGGCATCGATTGTTACTCATTTAGCCCCGGTGTTCGAGGGGATAGGCCTTAGCGAGCAAACCGCTAGAGCCGTAGCCATGTCTTTGGTCGTGTTGGGTATCACTTTCTTTTCCTTGATTTTTGGTGAGTTAGTGCCAAAGCGTGTGGCCATGAATCACGCTGAGGGCATTGCCACCTTTGTTGCCCGCCCGATGACTATTCTATCCAAAGTGATGGCACCTTTTGTGTGGGTTTTATCCGTGGTGACGGATTTGGTCTTACGAGTCTTACGTGTCGACAGCAAAGATGACCAGCTGACCGAAGAGGATATCAGCGGTATTTTAAAAGAGGGCGCGACCGCCGGTCTATTTGAAAAGACAGAGCATGATATTGTTACTCGTGCGCTTAGCTTGGATGATCAAAGTGCGCTGACCATCATGACGCCGCGCAATGATATTGCTTATATTGATTTACAAAACCCGCTTAATGAGACCTTGCTCTACATCGCGGATAGCAGTTATTCGCGTTTTCCGGTTTGTGATGGTGGGTTGGATAATATCATTGGCGTGATTGATGCCGGTACACTTTTCGAGCAGCAAATCCGCGGTCAGGCGATCGATATCCGGGCACTGGTGACACCCGCCCGTTTCGTTCCTGAAACCAACTCTGCCATGGATATTCTGGAGTCATTTCAGGAGTATCGTTCGGAGATGCTGATCGTTATTAATGAGTATGGCGAGGTCGAGGGCTTAGTGACTTTGCGTGATGTGCTTAAGGTCCTGGTTGGCTATAAGATTCCTATGCATGATGACGGAGAGCTTGAAATTGTGCAGCGTAAGGACGGCTCGTGGCTGATCGATGGCGGAGTGACTCTTGACCGTTTTAATGAGCTGTTTCAAGTGGATTTAAAATTCCCGGATCATGAGGATAATTACCATACCTTGGCCGGATTTATTCTCAATCAGTTGGGTCGAATCCCTTCAGAAGCTGAGAGTCTCGAATGGAGCGGCTTCTATTTTGAAGTTGTCGATATGGACAAATATCGTATTGACCGGTTGTTAGTCAGAGGCCCTGAATACGCTGAGAGCACGACCGACGAGGCGTAGCACATCTCAGGTTTAGCTTTAAAAGCCTACGTTATGCAGACCAATGACATTGGTGCGTACGTAGGCTTTTTTTATATTTCTTCTAATGATTCTAAGCCGTGTAAATCATTAATTACCACACTGCGATATTGCAATTCGATAAAACCCGCAGCGGTCAGTTTTTTTAGTGCACCGTTAGTGCGCTGTCTGGAAACGCGTGCTAAATAACCGATTTCTTCTTGGGTGATATTTAATTGGCGATTATAGTTATCATCAGCGTAGTTGGGCATACGTACCAATTCGGCAATGCAACGAGCCACTCGAATGTCGGCATTAAACAAGCGATCAGACTCAATACGACCGATAAACTGCCCCATCCGGTGATTGAATTGATCTAATAAGAAGCGGTTGAAGGTAATGCTATTGTCCAATAGCCAGAAAAAAGTATCCACCGGCATTTTAGCGATTTGGCTGTCACGTAATGTGACCAAATCATAGCGTCTGGGCTCATGTTTCAATAAAG
This sequence comes from Oligella ureolytica DSM 18253, assembly GCF_000373745.1. Classification (GTDB taxonomy): domain Bacteria; phylum Pseudomonadota; class Gammaproteobacteria; order Burkholderiales; family Burkholderiaceae_B; genus Oligella; species Oligella ureolytica. The sequence continues at coordinate 6,750 of NZ_KB892324.1, forward strand.
CGCCTTCACCTACCCAACCTCCCGGCGGTACGCCGGTTAAGGAAGCCAGTTTGCCGTCGGCGGTGCCAACGGAGATACGTACTAACCCTTCGATAACACCAATCCAATGGCGTGATGGGTCACCCTTTCTTGCAATGAATGACCCTGATGGGTGCTCTTGTAAAAGAGTCTCATCAATGACGCGCTGCTGCTGTTCAGCAGTCAAAATGGTGAACCAAGGAGTCGTAGATAGACGTGTTTTAAGCATCAGTACTTTCCCTAAAATCTGGTTAAATGTCACTATGGGAACAATTAGATTACATTTAAAAGCATATATTTTCAATGTGATTATTACAAATAGTAAATTTTTAATCGTGTGTCTAAGCCATAATTAGCACATTTAAAATAATTAAAAGCACCATATTAAGGAGACAATTAGATATGGTCACTCAGCAAAATACGGCAGATACTTTTGCCAAGTTGCTTTTAAAGCATGCCAAGGAGCGTCCTACGCAGCCGGCTATGCGCGAGAAGGACTTAGGTATTTGGCAGACCATCTCTTGGGCGGAGATGGCTGATGAAGTGCAAAGTCTCGCTCATGGTTTTATTACCCTTGGTGTTCAAAGAGGTCAGCACGTTGCGATCGTCGGTGAAAATCGTCCTCGTCTGTACATGAGCATGATGGCAGCACAGAGTTTAGGCGCTATTCCGGTACCTATGTATCAGGATGCCGTGGCACAAGAGATGGTTTATGTCCTCAAGGATGCGGAAGTCAGTGTTGTGGTAGTGGAGGATCAGGAGCAGGCAGATAAGATGCTGGAAGTGCAGGAGCAGTTACCTCTTTTACGCCATGTTATTTACGATGATCCTCGCGGTATGCGTAATTACAGCGAAGATATATTGACAGCATATACCGACTTCTTAGCGCAAGGTAAAGCTCACCGCCAACAGCACCCTGATCTATTTATGCAGCACGTGGAGTCCATACGTGCCGATGATACGGCAGCTATGTTTTATACCTCAGGTACGACCGGCAATCCTAAGGGTGTGGTGTTGACTCATCATGCGCTGATTGATCGTGCCGCAGTGATTGAGCGTTTAGAAAACTTAACAGCAAAAGAGGATGTGCTAGCTTATCTACCACCTGCGTGGATTGGTCAAAATATGTTCTCTTATACCCAGTTCTTGGTGACCGGCTTTACGGTGAATCATCCCGAGTCGCCGGAGACGGTGTCTATCGATATGCACGATGTGGGTCCGACCTATTATTTTTCACCACCGCGTGTCTTAGAAGAGCTCTTGACGACTGTCAGTATTCGCATGGAAGATGCGGGTCGCTTTAAAAAGTGGTTGTACAAATACTTTATGGGCGTCGCCACCAAAACCGGTCTGCGTATTTTCGATAAGGAATCGGTAGGATTCAAAGACCGCCTGTTATATGGATTGGGCAACTTCTTTATTTATGCACCGTTACGTAATGCACTTGGAATGAATCGTATCAAGGTAGCGTATACGGCGGGTGAGGCGATTGGTCCCGATCTTTTCCGTTTTTATCGTTCGATCGGGGTCAATTTAAAGCAGCTTTATGGTTCAACTGAAACATCCGTGTTTGTCTGTGTGCAAAAAGATGGTCACGTCGAGGCAGATACCGTAGGTCCGGCATGTGAAGGTGTCGAGTTGCGTATCGTTGAGAGTGGTGAGCTACAGATTAAAAGCCCCGGTTTATTCCGTGAGTACTACAAAAACCCTGAGTCAACCGCCGAGTCCTTTACCGAGGATGGTTGGTATCACACAGGTGACGCAGGTATTTTGACTGAAGATGGTCAATTAAAAATTATTGACCGTGCCAAGGATGTTGGCAAACTCAACGATGGTCGTATGTTTGCGCCGAAGTATATGGAAAATAAGCTTAAGTTTTTCCCATTTATTAAAGAAGCGGTTGTTTTTGGGGCCAATAAAGACTACTGCACCGGCTTCATTAATATCGACTTAGAAGCGGTAGCTAACTGGGCTGAGCGTCGTAGTTTAGCCTATGCAGGTTATACCGATTTGGCCTCTAAAAAAGAGGTTTATGCATTGATCAAAGAGTGCGTTGAAGAGGCCAATGCAGATGTCGCGAGAGACGAGCAATTATCCGGTTTACAACTTCATCGTTTCTTAATTTTACATAAAGAACTGGATCCCGATGACGGTGAATTAACACGTACACGTAAGGTGCGTCGTAACTTCATTGTTGAAAAGTATGGTGTATTAATTGATGCTCTTTTTGAGGGCAAACCCAGCCAATACATCGAAACTGAAGTGCGTTATGAAGATGGTCGCATCGGTAAAATCAGTGCTGATCTTAAGATTGAATCAGCCAAAGTGGTTGCAGTATAAGGGAGCGATAAAATGCAGCATCAGCGTAACATTGGTGAGGTTATCCTAGACCTAGATAGCATTTCGCTTTCTTTTGGTGGGGTAAAAGCGCTAACAAATATTTCTTTTGATATTAGAGAGCATGAGATCCGCGCGATTATCGGTCCTAATGGTGCCGGTAAGAGTTCGATGCTTAACGTGATTAATGGGGTGTATACACCTCAAGAGGGCAAAATCACACTGGACGGTGTGGTTTTCGAAAAAATGACGCCGCGTCGTGCGGCCACTAGAGGTATCGGTCGAACTTTCCAAAACTTGGCCTTGTTTAAGGGCATGAGTGTGTTGGATAACATCATGACAGGCCGTAACCTACGTATAAAAAGCAATATTCTTTCTCAGGCGTTCCGCATTTTTGGCGCTGAAAAAGAAGAAACTCAGCATCGTGAATTTGTTGAAAATATCATTGATTTCTTAGAGATTCAGGCCTATCGCAAGGTGCCTGTCGGGCGCTTACCTTATGGTTTACAGAAGCGTGTTGACTTGGGTCGTGCCTTAGCAATGGAGCCAAGACTCCTACTATTGGACGAACCGATGGCAGGTATGAACATTGAGGAAAAACAGGATATGTCGCGTTTTATTCTTGACGTCAATGATGAATTCGGTACGACCATTGTCTTAATTGAGCATGACATGGGTGTTGTGATGGATATTTCTGATCGTGTGGTCGTTCTGGACTACGGTAAGAAAATCGGTGACGGTACGCCTAGCGAGGTACGCAATAACGAGGAAGTTATTCGTGCTTATCTTGGTGCAGAAGCGTAGGGAGGAGCCAACATGTCTTATTTATTAGAAACTCTGTTTGGCGGCCTCATGAGTGGCATGATGTACGCCTTAATCGGTTTAGGCTTTGTTCTTATTTTTAAGGCCTCCGGTGTATTTAACTTCGCCCAAGGGGCCATGGTGTTGGTCGCTGCCTTATCAATGGCGCGTTTTTCAGCTTGGTTACCACAATGGCTGGGTTTTGAGAGTCTGATTCTGGCTAATGTCTTAGCCTTTATCATCAGCGCCATCTTGATGATTATCTTTGCGATTGCTATTGAACGGTTGGTGTTGCGACACTTGGTTAATCAGGAAGCAACGACTTTGTTGATGGCGACCTTAGGGATTAGTTATTTCTTAGATGGTTTTGGTCAAACTCTCTTCGGTAGTGCGATGTATACCATTGATGTGGGTATGCCCAAAGATCCTTTGTTTGTCTTGGACCAGGTGTTTGAGGGCGGTATATTATTGAGTCTCGAAGACTTGACTGCCGCTGTGATTGCTGCGGCTTTAGTGGCGGTCTTAGCTTTATTCTTCCAATTTACACCGACCGGTCGTGCGTTGCGTGCCGTCGCAGACGATCATCAAGCGGCTCAATCTATCGGTATTCCATTAAATAGAATTTGGATCATTGTATGGGCCGTTGCCGGACTGGTTGCGCTCGTGGCAGGTATTATCTGGGGGTCCAAGTTCGGTGTGTCCTTCACGCTGTCAACAGCCGCGTTACGCGCGTTGCCGGTCGTTATCTTGGGCGGTTTAACCTCTGTTCCGGGAGCGATTGTTGCCGGTTTAATTATTGGTGTCGGTGAGAAGCTTTCAGAAGCTTATTTAGGTCCCTTCTTGGGTGGTGGTATCGAAAATTGGTTCGCTTACGTACTCGCTTTAGTGTTCTTGTTATTTAGACCACAAGGGTTATTTGGCGAAAAAATTATCGACCGTGTTTAGTTAGGGCCTAAGGAGTATACAACATGTTTTACCGTGAAAATGGTCAGTTTAAAACCAGTTATAGAGCAGATCAGCAGATTTTTCCGATTCGACAGGACCGCATTGCGATTTTGTTAATCATTGCCTTTGCTCTAATCATTGTGCCGCTATTTGCTTCGAATTATTTCTTAAGTGCGATTTTAATTCCTTTTTTAATTTTGTCATTAGCAGCCATTGGATTAAATGTCCTCGTTGGTTACTGTGGACAGATTTCTTTAGGTAGTGGCGCATTTATGGCAGTGGGTGCCTATGTAGCTTGGAACTTTGGTGTACGGATTCCGGAGCTTCCCTTGATTGTCCAACTATTGATTGGTGGTTTTGGGGCAATGCTGTTCGGTATTCTGTTCGGTATTCCGAGCTTAAGAATCCGTGGTCTTTATTTGGCAGTTGCGACCCTTGCAGCACAGTTTTTTGTTGATTGGTTGTTCTTAAGAATCCCTTTCTTCACTAATTACTCAGCATCGGGCAGCGTGTCTGTGGGTCGTTTAGACTTTTTTGGCTTACCGGTGCAAACGCCAATACAAAAGTACATTTTTGTTTTGTTGATTGTTATCGCCTTAGCCATATTAGTTAAAAACTTAGTGCGTGGTGCGATTGGTCGTGAATGGATGGCGATTCGTGATATGGACGTTGCTGCCTCTGTGATTGGTATTCGTCCGATGTACGCTAAGTTAAGTGCATTTGCTGTGAGCTCTTTCATTATCGGTATTGCCGGCGGTTTGTGGGGCTATATCCACTTAGGTTCTTGGGAGCCGTTAGCGTTTGACTTGAATCGTTCACTACAGCTTTTATTCATGGTGATTATTGGTGGTCTGGGTTCGATTTCAGGTAGCTTCTTTGGTGCTGCGTTTATTGTGTTGTTACCGATTTTCTTAGCGCGAGTGCCTGAACTATTTGGCCTAAATATTCCGGTCGATACAGCAGCACATATTGAACACATGATTTTTGGTTCGTTAATCGTGTTTTTCCTGATTGTGGAACCTCATGGATTAGCTAGATTATGGGCGATTGCACGAGAAAAACTAAGAATCTGGCCATTCCCACACTAATCGCAAAAAAGTGATAAACAGCTACGTTAAGAAGAGCGAAATTAAAACTAAAAAAGAGATATATCTTATTAAAACAATGACTTCATTGATAGGAGACAAAGATGAAGAAAACTATTGTAAAAACATTAGCTGCCTCTATGCTGGTTGCGGGTACTTTCGGTGTCAATGCCGCCCTTAAAGCGCAAACTGCAGAGCAATATGTGCCGCTGCTGACTTACCGTACCGGTTCCTTTGCGCCTTTGGGGATTGCTTGGGGTGACGGTAAAATTGACTACCTTGAATTGGTCAATGCACAAGGCGGTATCAATGGCGTAAAGATTCGCTTTGAGGAGTGTGAAACAGCATACGCCACAGACCGTGGTGTGGAGTGCTATGAGCGTATGAAGCATGCTCATGGCGGTGCCGCTGCTTTCGATACACAGTCAACCGGTATTACCTTCGCCGTAACAGATAGAGCGCCTGATGACAAGGTGGTTGTGCAAACGACTGGCTATGGGCTTTCACAGTCAGCCGCCGGAGCCTACTTTGAGTGGAACTTCCCATTATTAGGCCACTACTGGACTGCTGCTGATGTCGCGATTCAGCATATTGCTGAGGGTATGGGCGGACTCGATGGCTTAAAAGGTAAGAAAATTGCACTTGTTTATCATGACTCACCTTATGGTAAAGAGCCGATTCTTTTATTACAAAAGCGTGCTGAAGCTCATGGCTTTGAATTACAGCTTTACCCGGTCACTGCCCCGGGCGTTGAGCAAAAGTCAACGTGGTTGCAGATTCGTCAACGTCGTCCCGATCATGTGATCCTATGGAGTGCGGGTGTGATGACGCCGACCGCTATTCGTGAGGCTCAAGCAACAGGTTATCCACGTGACAAAATCATTGCTATTTGGTGGGCCGGTTCTGAAAATGACGTCAAAGACATTGCTCAAGTGGCAAAAGGCTATAAGACCATCACCTTACACAACTCCGTGGGTAAGGATTTTGGGGTATATAAACTGCTAGAAGATGAGGTTTATGCTAAGGGTAAGGGCGTGGGCAAAGGTAATGATACCTATGGCACCATTGCTTATAACCGAGGCATGATGATTTCTTTTCTAACAACAGAAGCTATCCGTACGGCTCAAGAAAAGTACGGTGTCGGTCAGCATATGACGCCGGAGCAGATTCGTTGGGGTTTTGAAAACCTCAATATTGATGATGCGCGCTTAGAAGAAACCGGTATGGCGGGTATGGTGCGTCCGGTGCATACGACATGTGAAGATCACGTGGGTGGTGACTGGGCTCGCATTGCACAATGGAACGGTTCAGAGTGGGATGTTATCTCTGATTGGATGCAAGCAGATCAGGAGTTTGTTGCGCCAATCGTAAAAGAAGAAGCCGAGAAGTATGCTGCCGCTAAAGGCATGACTCCTCGTGATTGCTCTACCGTAGAGTAATTTAACGTTAGTTAACAGTAGTTGGAGGTTGTTATGCAAAGCCAAGTAATACAAGAGAGCCAAAAGACCGTTGCGGTAGTACCTGAAAATGACATCATATTGGATGTTAACGGCATCGAGGTTATTTATAACCACGTTATTTTGGTGTTGAGAGGGGTTTCTCTCGCTGTACCCAAAGGGAAAATAGTGGCTTTACTGGGTGCTAACGGTGCCGGTAAAACGACTACTTTGCGTGCGATCTCCAACTTGTTAAAAAGTGAACGCGGAGAGGTCACCAAGGGTAGCATCACTTATAAGGGTGAAGAAATCCAAAATTTAACCCCCGCTGATTTGGTCAAGCGTGGGGTTATTCAGGTGATGGAAGGGCGTCACTGCTTTGAGCATTTAACCATTGAAGAAAATCTACTAACCGGTGCGTATACTCGCAACATGAGTCGGGGTGATTTAGATGCCAGTCTAGAGATGGTGTATCAATATTTCCCCCGACTTAAGACACGGCGAGCCAGTCAAGCCGGCTATACCTCTGGCGGTGAGCAGCAAATGGCAGCGATTGGGCGAGCGCTGATGGCCAATCCGGAGATGATTTTATTAGATGAACCTTCGATGGGTTTAGCACCACAAATTGTTGTTGAGATTTTTGAAATCGTTCGGGATTTAAATACGCGCGAGGGGGTAAGTTTTTTATTAGCTGAACAAAACACGAATGTGGCACTACGTTACTCAGATTATGGCTATATCTTGGAGAGTGGCCGGGTGATGCTCGATGGGTCAGCAGAAGAGCTTTTAAATAATGATGACGTAAAAGAATTCTATCTAGGTATTGAGAGTGGTGATCGCAAGAGTTTTCGCGAGGGCAAGTTTTATCGCCGACGTAAACGCTGGTTAGCCTAAAGGAGGGGCGATATATGGATAGTACAGTTAGGCAACGCAACAAAGAAAGTGCTTCGCCCTATTACAGCACACGTGAAATAAGAACAGAGGAAGAAAGAGAGTTTGAGCTGTTTGCTCAACTACGCCATAATCTGCGTGCGTTAATATCAACCACGCCGCGTTTGGCTGAACAGCTCGACGGTATCGATATTAGTCAGATACAGTCGCGAGAGGATTTAGCGGCAATCCCGGTTGTTCGAAAGTCTACTTTAATGTGCCAACAACATAAATTGCGTGGTGCTGAGGAAGTTGGGACGGGTGTATTTGGTGGTTTTACCGATATTTCTTGGGGGCAGGTCGCACGAGTGTATGCTTCACCCGGTCCGATTTATGAGCTAGATACGAATCGCCCTGACTATTGGCGTATGGCTCAAGCCCTATATGCTGCCGGGATACGACCAACTATGTTGGTACATAATTGTTTTTCTTATCATTTTACCCCCGCCGGTAATATGCTTGAAAGTGGTGCATTAGCCCTTGGTTGCTCTGTATTTCCGGGTGGGATCGGGCAGACCGAGCTGCAGGTGAGAACAATGCTGGATCTACGGCCACAGGCCTATACCGGGACCCCCAGTTTTTTAAAAATTATTCTTGAAAAGGCAGAGGAGTTAGGTGAGAAGATAGATAGTCTGAAGTATGCGGTCTTAACCGGGGAGGCAGTTACCCCGACGATGCAAGCGTGGCTTGCGGAAAGGGGGATTGATGGTTATCAGTGTTATGGTACGGCGGATTTAGGATTAATAGCTTATGAAACAAATGCGCGTGATGGTCTAGTGGTCAGTGAAGATATTATTGTCGAAATTGTACGCCCGGGTACGAATGAAGCAGTCGCCGTTGGTGAGGTTGGTGAACTCGTTGTCACAACGCTCAATCCGGACTATCCTCTGTTGCGTTTTGGGACCGGTGATATGTCGATGATTCTCAGTGGGCCTTCGCCATGTGGGCGGACTAATATTCGTATCAAAGGCTGGATGGGTCGAGCCGACCAGAGCGTCAAGGTGCGAGGTATGTTTGTCCATCCGGAGCAGGTGGCCGAACTCAGTAAGCGCTTAGATGGAGTAGTTAAAGCGCGCATGATTGCCGATGGCAAGGTGGGTAGTGACAATCTCACGCTTCAGCTTGAGCGTGCGGACAATGCAGATGAGGCTTGGCTTGCTAAAGCAGCAACAGTTGCTCGCGAAGTAGTCAAACTGCGTGTTGCCATTGAGGTTGTGCCGGTTGGCTCTTTGCCAAATGATGGGACAGTGATTCAAGATAGTAGGGATTACGAATAGGTAGTTCAATGCAGTTAAACGACACATGGCAAGAAATTTACTTTCTTGCCATGTGTTTGTGGACCGCACTGAAGCTATCTTGTGTTGAAGCGATTACACTCGTTGTGTTTCTTTAATTGCTTCACGTTCTGCTTTTTTAAGCTTGGTTCTGATGCGGTTTTGTTTGAGGTTTGACAGATGCTCTACAAATACTTTACCTACCAAGTGGTCAAGTTCATGTTGAATACAAATAGCTAATAGACCATCGGCATCAAGTGTGAACTTCTCGCCATGCTCGTCAAGTGCTTCAATGGTCACTTCAGAAGAGCGTTCGACCTTGTCATAAATGCCGGGCACGGATAAACAACCCTCTTCGTAGACTGTTTTTTCATCGCTACGAGCAATAATTTGAGGGTTGATCAGAACTAATAACTGGTCACGCTCTTCAGAGACATCGATGACGACAATACGCTCATGAATATCAACTTGAGTGGCGGCTAGACCAACGCCCTCAGCATCGTACATGGTCTCAGCCATGTCTTTGACGATCTGACGGACACGATCATCAACTTCCGAAACCGGCTTAGCAATCTTGTGTAAGCGAGGATCCGGGTACTTAAGAATAGGTAATAAGGCCATTATTTAATATATAAAAATCATTAAGATACGCCTATTTTAACATTTTAAGATAGATGTTTTGAGCCATGTAGTGAAATCATTTCAATGATAATGGCAAAATATATACAGCTGTAGATGAGCGTGAGTGATCTTTTTGAGGATATTGGATGTCAGCTATTCACATTGAGGAAATTAAAGCGTGGTTACGTTTTAGTATGGAGCCGGGCATTGGTTCGGTCAGTGGCCGGGAGTTACTGAGTAAGATTGGTTTACCACAGTTGATTTTTGACGCTTCGTATTCTACTTTAGCGTCTTTTTGTTCATCTAAACTAGCTCGACAGTTAAGTACTCCAGTGAGTGATGAGATAGAGGCTCGTATCGAGCTTACGTTGCAGTGGCTTCAAAGCAGCCCTTTGCACGGGATATTGACCTGGCCGGACGAGATGTTTCCTCGTGAGTTGTTTGAGTTGCATGATGCTCCGCTTCTGCTTTACTATGCCGGGCAAATTGAGACCTTAAGCAAACCTAAATTGGCCATTGTCGGATCGCGCCACTCCACTGCCGGGGGCAATGATAATGCACGTGCTTTTGCGCGCTATTTTGCTAATAAGGGGTGGGCGGTAGTAAGCGGTTTAGCCTATGGTATTGACAAGGCTGCGCACGAAGGCGCTTTGGCATCAGGTGACCCACATTCAACAATTGCCGTGATGGCGACAGGGCTGGATATTGTCTATCCGGGTGAGCATACAGAGCTAGCCGTACGCATTCGTGATAATGGCTTGTTATTAAGTGAGTATGGCATCGGTATGCAAGCAAATGCTTTTCACTTTCCTCAGCGTAACCGTATTGTTGCCGGTGTAAGTCAGGGAGTTCTAGTTGTTGAAGCAGCTCGTCGTAGCGGTTCCTTAATTACTGCCAAGCAGGCTTTGGAGTATGGTCGGGAGGTGTTCGCTATACCCGGCTCCATTCATTCGCCGTTGGCCCGTGGTTGTCACCAGCTCATCCGTGAGGGGGCGAAGCTGGTTGAGAGAGCTGCTGATATTGAAGAGGAGTTGAGAGCGGCTGACATCCCTTCATAGCCATCGCAGTAAAAGTACAGGAAGCGCCAAGAGAGGCGCTCCCTGTAATAGACCTAGGGAGTGCCTAGTTGGTAGCACACTTGGCGATCATCGCACGGCCTACGCTGCTCGCATTTTGGCGACCAATAATGTCAGAGATCCACTGACCGATTTGTACTGTTTTATCTAAATCCATACCGGTTTCAATCCCCATACCATGGAGCATATAGAGTACATCTTCGGTGGCGACATTACCCGTAGCCCCCTTAGCGTATGGGCAGCCACCTAAGCCTGCGACAGATGAGTGGAAAATGCTGATTCCTGCTTGCATTGAGGCGAGGATATTGGCTAAGGCTTGTCCATAGGTATCATGGAAATGACCGGCAACTCTTTCTTTGGGGACAATTTCAGTGACTTTGCTCATCACTTCATAGACATGCGCAGCCGTAGCAACACCGATAGTATCGGCAATGTCAATTTCGTCACTGCCCAGATCCTGCATACGCTTAGTGATATCCAGTACGGATTCGACGCTGACTTCACCTTGGTAGGGGCAGCCAAATGAGGTGCTGATACTTGCTCGTAGTAGTACGCCTGCTTCTTTGGCTAAGCGTGCAACATCACGAAAGCGTTCAATGGATTCAGCAATAGAGCAATTGATGTTTTTTTGGGAGAAAGCTTCACTTGCTGCACCAAAAATAACGACCTCATTGACACCATTGGCTAAGGCGCCTTCAAGGCCTCGGATATTGGGCGTGAGGGCGGCGTAAACTACCTTAGGATTACGCTCAATCCCTTGCATCACTTCCGTGGCATCCGCCATTTGTGGGACCCATTTAGGGGAGACGAAAGAAGCTGCCTCAATTTTGGGGGCGCCTGCCTCAACTAAACGGTTGACTAATTCAACCTTAGTGTCGGTTGCTACAAATTCTTTTTCGTTTTGTAGGCCATCGCGCGGACCTACTTCGACAATTGTCACCTTTTTTGGGAAATCCATTTTGTCTACACTCCAATTTATTAATTATTAATAGACTGATTTTAAACGATCTACTAAGACAGACTCATATCGAGCGAGTAAATTTTTTTGTTTGTTTAAATAGTCACTTATTGCATGATGGCTAAGTTCGTATTTAGCCGTGGACCAGATAGCGTCCGGATAGTGAGGGTCATCTTTAAAGCGTGGAATAATATGCCAATGCATATGTGGAACCATGGTGCCAAATTGGGCTAAGTTGATTTTGGCGGGTTCCAATACCTCACGTTGAACCTCTTCGACTAAATACACGAAGTCCATTAGCTCATGGCGTTGGGTTGGACTGAGCTCGCTCATTTCCTTAATATGTGATTGATATATCACACGAGTAAACGCAGGGTAGTACGTATCATTTGCATTGATAATACGTACTAAGTCGTTTTGCCAGAGTAAACGACCGCCTACCTCATTGCACAGTACACAATGTTGCTCGGACATGTACGCGCTTCCTGTTAGTCTTGAGCCATCATGGTCGCGAGCGCCTGACCCGGATCCTCTTGACGCATAAAGGCCTCACCGATAAGGAAACCGTAGATATCATTATCATTCATGAGCTTGACGTCATCTTTGTGCAAAATGCCGCTCTCTGTAATAAGGAGACGGTTTTGCTCTTCAGACACCATATCTTTGAGGCGAATGGTGTTGTGAATGTCTGTTTCAAAGCTGCGGAGGTCACGATTATTAACACCGATTAAAGGTGATTTAAGCTTGAGTGCGCGTTCCATTTCTTTTTCATCATGGACCTCAACCAACACGTCCATTTTAAGTTCAGTGGCAATTTGCTCAAAGTCATGCAATTCCTTATCATCTAAAGCCGCTACGATCAATAAGATGCAATCGGCACCGAAGGCACGAGCGCGATAGATTTGATAAGGGTTGACCATAAAGTCTTTACAAAGTACGGGTAAAGAGCAAGCAGCACGTGCACGACGTAAGAAGTCATGAGAACCTTGGAAAAACTGTGTTTCGGTCAGTACTGACAGGCAGGCTGCGCCTCCTGTCGCGTAGCTCATTGCAAGTGCATCAGGTTCAAAATCTTCTCTGATAATTCCCTTAGAAGGTGATGCTTTTTTGATTTCTGCAATGACTGCATTTTGTTTGGCATCAATACGCTCTTTGAGTGCATTGGCAAAGCCTCGAGTATCTTGACGGGCCTCAGCCTCTCTTAGAAGGTCATTGCTGCTGCGTATTTTTTTGAGCTCAGCAACTTCTTCTCTTTTTACATCAAGAATTTTTAATAAGATATTGTCCATTATCCCTCCATTACTTCTATTAACTATGACAATTGTGGTTTTAGCGTTTGGCTAAATTCACAGAATTTCTGCATTGTGTTGAAAGCCGCACCGCTAGCTAAAAGCTCTCGAGCAATCTCAATACCCTCTTTGATTGTGTCAGCTTTATTGCCGGCATAAATGGCAAGACCTGCATTTAAAATAACAACATCCAAGGCCGGACCCGCTTCGTTTTTTAGGACGCTAAGGATAATATCTCTGGATTCTTCTTTATTTGTTACGCGGTAGCTACGATTAGAAACCATTTGCATACCAAAGTCTTCAGGGTGAATTTCATATTCGGTGACCTCACCGTCTTTGAGCTCACCGACCAGTGTGGTTGCTCCAAGCGTGGCTTCGTCCATGCCATCTAAGCCGTGAACGATGAGTACGTGATTAGAACCAAGTTGCTTCAATACACGTACTTGAATACCAACTAAGTCGGGGTGAAAAACGCCCATCAGTTGGTTACCGGCACTGGCAGGGTTAGTCAAAGGGCCAAGAATATTAAACATGGTACGGACACCAAGGAGTTTGCGTACCGCGGAGACGTTTTTCATGCTGCTGTGGTGATAAGGCGCAAACATAAAACCAATGCCGGTGTTTGTTATGCTCTCAGCAACACGTTCAGGCGGTGTTTCCACAAAAGCGCCAAGCGCTTCTAAACCATCGGCGCTACCGGCAGGACTGGAGGCACTACGATTGCCATGTTTGGCAATCGGCACACCGGCGGCTGCCGCGACAAACATCGCTGTCGTGGAAATGTTAAAGGTATTACTGCCATCGCCACCAGTACCGCACATATCGAGGGCTTCTTCCGGTTTTTCTAAAGTCACAGTTTTGCTGAATTCACGCATGACTCGGGCGGCGGCGGTGATTTCATCCACCGTTTCTTTTTTGACACGCAGCCCCATTAAAAAAGCAGCAGCGATTTCCGGTGGCATCTCACCTTGCATAAGATTGCGCATCAGGTCGACCATCTCGTCTTCGAATATTTCACGATGCTCGATAAGACGTGTTAGGGCTTCTTGATAAGAAATTTTCATTTGATTACTCCGCACGGTAGCTGGATCTAAGAAAAAACATAGCTATACCGGCTTATTACTATTATTTAGCGTATTTTAAAAAATTATTAAATAACTCGTGACCATAGTCACTAAGCACGGATTCAGGATGGAATTGCACACCGAAAACAGGCAGTTCCTTGTGTGCAACGGCCATGATTTCACCATCGTCTGTTTCTGCTGTGATCTCTAAACATTCGGGCAGTGTGTCACGCTCAATGGCTAAAGAATGATAGCGAGTCACCGTGTACGGCGAAGGGATATCAGTAAATATATCGGTGCCGTGATGGGTGATAGTCGAAGTTTTGCCATGCATTAATTGCTTGGCGCGAATGACATGACCTCCAAAAGCCGCACCGATTGATTGGTGGCCTAAACAAACCCCCAAAATGGGTATTTTGCCGGCAAAATGCTTAATTACTTCAATCGAAATGCCGGCTTCAGCAGGCGTACACGGACCGGGAGAGACGCAAATCAGATCGGGATCCATTGCTTCAATTTCTTCAATGCTGATTTCGTCATTGCGAGCAACAATCACCTCAGCACCGAGTTCACCAAAATATTGCACGATGTTATAGGTAAAAGAATCGTAATTGTCGAGCATAAAAAGCTTAGTCATTATTATTTTCCTTACTAAGTTCTGATTAAATCGGTTGATCGAGGCCGTATTGAACCTGCTCTGCTGCACGTAATACGGCACGTGCTTTGTGCTCTGTCTCTAACCATTCGTTTTCCGGGATGGAGTCAGCGACGATACCGGCCGCGGCTTGTACGTAAAGCATGCCGTCTTTGATGACTGCAGTACGAATAGCAATGGCCATGTCCATTGAGCCATTGTAGCTAAAGTAGCCTACAGCACCACCGTAAATACCACGACGTACCGGTTCCAGCTCATCAATTAGCTTCATCGCCTGGACCTTGGGTGCTCCGGTTAATGTGCCGGCAGGGAAGGTGGCTCGCAGTACGTCAAGCGCATCCAAGTCGTCTTTCAAAACTCCCTTGACATTTGAGACAAGATGCATGACGTGAGAGTAATTTTCTACAGTCATCTGCTCAGTGACTTCCACCGTACCGGTTTTTGATACGCGACCAATATCATTACGAGCTAAGTCGATTAACATCACATGCTCGGCAATTTCTTTAGGATCATTTTGTAGCTCTGTGGCTAACGCCTTGTCTTCTTCCGGCGTTTTGCCGCGAGGACGGGTACCTGCTAATGGGCGGATAGTGACTTCTGTTTCCTCTTTACCTTCAGTGTTTAGGACGTGCTCCTGGCGTACTAAAATCTCCGGCGATGAACCAACAACATGGAACTCACCGAAATTGTAGTAGTACATAAACGGTGATGGGTTGAGGGAGCGTAACGAGCGATATAAAGAGAGTGGTGAATCACGGAAAGACTTATTGATTACTTGACCGATTTGGACTTGCATCAAATCGCCTGCGGCGATGCGTTCTTTTGCTTTAATAACAGCAGCTAAAAAGTCCTCTTTGGCAAAAGTGCGCTCTTCTTCTGTGACTAAACTGGCTAAGCTGTATGGAATAGCCACTGGTTGGCGAAGCATACGACGAAGTTCTAACAATCGCTTTTTGCCTTTGGAGTAGCTGTCACTTTCGGAAGGGTCAGCATAAACTAATAAGTAGGTGCGCCCAATCACGTTGTCGACGATGACTGCTTCATCGATATGCATCAACATGATATCCGGAGTGCCTTCACCTTGACCGTGTGGAAATGGCTTAACTGCCGGGCCTAAGCTGGGTTCCATATGGCGTACTGCATCGTAGCCGATATAGCCTGCTAAGCCACCGGTAAAACGTGGAACCCCCGGGCGATTAGCGACCTTAAAACGATCCATGTAGTTGCGGATAAACTCAAAAGGGTCGCCTTCGTGAGTTTCTACGACCTGACCATCCGTAATTAACTCAGTGGTTGTGTCTTTGCTGCGAATGACTGTACGTGCCGGTAAACCAATAAAGGAGTAACGCCCAGAACGCTCACCGCCCACGACGGACTCGAGTAAGCAAGTCATTTTTCCGCCATTTTTATCGTTATGAGCAAGTTTTAAATAAATGCCTAAGGTAGTGTCTAGGTCAGCGTAGGTCTCCTGCATTAGAGGTATGCGATTGTAGCCTTGGGCTTTTAATGCGTTGAATTCTATTTCAGTCATTTTATTTACTCTCATGTAATGGTTTTTTAATTGACCGGGAGTTAGTGCACTTTGCTTTAAATGTAAAAAAACCCGGTCATGTAGGATGTACCGGGTTTAATACGTTAGTTTGTAATGTGTGGCTTGTTGTCAGAATGAGTTGTTTAACTTGAACTTATAACTCTAAATGACGCAGCCTCAGAACGCGATTAACCCAGCACGCAGCAGCCACCAGCGCCAGTAATAGGCGATGTTGTTATAAGCATAAGCGATAGGATTAAATTGCATCATAGTGAAAATAGGCTTGTCTAAGGACAAAATATTGCGATTAACGAAAATGGTAACACAGATTTATGAAGAAAGTATGACAGCGTTTGATTTTTAAACAAAAGCTGCTTAATTGTTGTTCTTCCTTTTTGTGTTTTCAGCATGAATCCAATTAATTGCCATATGCATATCGTCTACCAGAGCACCGGGCTCAGGTTGGTTAATAGTTTGACCCTCGTTGTAGCCATAAGGTACGACCAGGCAAGGTAGGCCGGCAGCGTTGGCGGCTTGTGCATCATTTAGTGAATCGCCGATAAGTACCGCCGTGTCAGCCGTGCTGCTAAGCTTTTCTAAAGCTAATAAAACGGGTGCCGGGTGAGGTTTTTTGTGCTCACACGAGTCACCACCAATGATCGCATCAAAGTAATGGCTGATCCCTTTTTTATCCAGCAAGGGTAGGGTGAACTCAATCGCTTTATTGGTGACAACGGCGAGTTTATAACGCTCTGTCTTGAGTTGCTCTAAAGCCTCGGTGACTGTCGGATAGAGCTCGCTAAAGAGGCCGTTGTTGGCATGATAATGGCGACTAAATACCTCTTTAGCTTCTTGTAAAAGATCAGGCGCTACTGTCTTGGCATTAATGTCATTAGCTAGGAATCGAATAATAAGACGTTCTAAGCCCTTACCAACAAAGGTGCTAAGCGTTTCAATAGGGAGGGTGGGGCGACCCATCTCCGCTAGACATTGATTAGCGCAATAGGCGAGCTCGGGCATGCTGTCAATTAACGTGCCATCTAAATCAAATAGCACCGTGTCGATAAGTGGGGTAGTTTCTTTCGTCATACTAAGTATTGATTAATTTACCATCTGCCAAATCAATTTCTTTACGCATTTGCTGGATCACTGTTTGGTAATTGTCCGATCCGAAAATAGCTGAGCCGGCGACAAAGGTGTCTGCCCCAGCAGCACGAATAGCGCCGATATTGTCCGCTTTGATGCCGCCATCAACCTCTAAGCGGATAGGCTGTCCGCCAGCGGCAACCCAATCATCAATGCGTTGGCGAAGTTGGGTGATTTTGTCCATGGTTGACGGAATGAACTTTTGCCCGCCAAAGCCCGGGTTAACAGACATTAATAAGACCATATCTATTTTGTCCATCACGTAATCCAATACGCTTAAACTGGTCGCAGGGTTTAGTACTAAACCGGCTTGGCAACCAAGTTCGCGAATTAAGTTTAATGAGCGGTCGACATGCTTTGAAGCCTCGGGGTGGAAAGTGATCATATCAGCCCCCGCTTTTGCAAATAGTGGAATAATGCTATCAACAGGCTCAACCATCAGATGTACATCAATCATGGCATCAGTGTGTGGACGAATAGCTTCACAGACCAAGGGTCCAATTGTGAGGTTCGGTACATAGTGATTGTCCATTACATCGAAGTGAATCCAATCAGCGCCATCAGCGATGACTTGCTTAACCTCTTCGCCTAAGCGAGCAAAGTCAGCTGATAAAATACTGGGAGCAATGATGGCAGGAAGCTTATTCATAGTTGATGCCTTTTATTTGTAGAATGTGTTGAAAAGTTTAAAAGCAGTCGCTGGGTATATGAACCCAGCCACTCATTAATATACGGGCGCTGCGACTCATAATGGCTTTTTTAACTTGCCATTGCCCATTGTCCAGTACCGCTTCTGCGCCGACGCGTAAGGTGCCTGATGGGTGGCCAAAAGTAACGCTCTGGCGATCACCGCCACCTGCCGCTTGGTTTACCAAGGTGCCCGGAATAGCAGCAGCGGCGGCAATAGCAACAGCAGCAGTGCCCATCATGGCGTGGTGTAACTGACCCATCGATAGCGCACGTACATGCAAATCAATGGTGTCGGCTGTGATTTCTTTGCCACTCGATGTGGTGTAGTCTTTTCTGGGAGCGACAAACGCTATTTTAGGTGTGTGCTGGCGATCTTTTGCTTCTTGAACGTCTTTGATGAGACCCATTGCTTTAGCACCGTAGGCTCTAATTTTTTCAAAACGTTCGAGGGCCTCAGGATTGCCATTGATATCGTCTTGTAATTCAGTGCCCTGATAACCTAAATCATCTGCGTTTAAGAAAATAGTCGGAATCCCGGCGCTAAGCATGGTTGCCGGGAAGGTGCCAATGCCGGGAACCTCCAGCTCATCGACTAAGTTGCCGGTGGGAAACATGGTCGCACCTTTGTCGCCATCGTCATCTGAAGGATCGATAAATTCAATCACAATTTCAGCGGCCGGGAAGGTTACGCCATCTAATTCAAAATCACCCGTTTCCTGTACTTGCCCGTTGGTGATGGGTACGTGGGCGATAATTGTTTTTTGAATATTAACTTGCCAGATTTTGATCGTACAAATGCCATTGTCGGGAATTTTAGCAGGGTCAATCAGTCCGGCATGAATCGCAAAGGGTCCAACGGCAGAGCTGAGGTTGCCGCAATTACCGCTCCAATCAACGAAGTCGTTATTGATGCCGACTTGACCAAATAAATAATCTACATCATGATCGGCAATGCTGCTTTTGCTGATGATTACTGTCTTGGAGGTTGATGAGGTGGCGCCACCCATGCCGTCTATCTGCTTGGCATAAGGGTCTGGACTGCCAATCACACGTTTTAATATGGCATCTCGCGCAGGGCCCGCTTGTTGAGCCGCATCGGGTAAATCAGTTAGGCTGAAAAATACTCCCTTGCTAGTGCCTCCACGCATATATGTGGCAGGGATTTTAATCTGTGCGGCGTAAGTCATATTCATCTCCATGTCAGTTGTTTTTAAGTTTTATTTACCTGAATGATTATAGTGCTTTTGCATAAAAATTTCCGCTGGTGTTTTGCTCACTATGCCGGATTTGATTACGTTTGCAATGAGCTACTTACTACGCTCCTTGATACGTTGGCGATTGATGGCTTGAGCTTCTGCGGTTGGCACCCAGTCCTTCCAAAAGTGATCTGGAATATTTGGAAAATCTTCACGCTGTACACCATTAAAGGAAGGATTGTAGTTACGCCTTTTCATTTCTTGAATGAGCTCAGCATGACGTTTAACTAAATAGCCAAGGCGAGTATAAAAAAATAACATATGGCCTTTACCCAAGGTATATCTTTCAGGTTGCTCAAAACTTTTGCGTTGTGCAGCTTTTTCTGCGAGAGCAAATACTCGAGGTAACTCGCGATATTCGGCCACTAGGTGAGGGCCGCTGAGCTCTTCGACTGGAATGCAGTTAATTCGGGTCATGGTTTGATTTTTGTCAGGGAACAATTGAGAGGGGATATATTGTACGCTATTGTTTTAGCGTTCTTAAAGGGGGATAAGCTGTGATGAGGGTTATTGTTGAATTTCAATGCTTATATTAAATATTATCATTTTCTAAACTAAAGTCTGGATAAGGTACGTCTTCATGCTGGTATCATTAAAGTTATCCTTCTGGTGCTAGTGGGATAGTTTAAGACTAACGAAATTTGCTCTATTCTAAGTTCGATGTTAAAAAATGAAGAATGGCAGTATTCATATGAAACAGGCCAAGACAACCTATTTACTACTTTATTATTTTGCCTAACTCCATCGCAACTAAGAAGTCATCTGAAAGGTTCCTACAGTCGGAATACGAGAGAGTTAAGAACTTTTTAATGTCAGCCGATAATCGGCTTGAGATACAAGGTTTTATTTTATGTGTTAAAAGCCCTTGGCTTAAGCTTTGAACGTATTAATAGCGCAATTCGTATTGGGATTGGACGATTTGATACGAAGCAGGATATTTTGACGTTTGTAGATAAGGTATCGAGGGTCTTAAAAGAGTTTGAAGTGTAAGCAGTAAGGCTTCTCTTGGTAAAGCGCTATCTCCAGGGTCTTGTAAATACTGTAGGCGCTAAAGACTAAGCAGATATGGGCATGAATTCGCTTTTCTAAGCGATGGTATATTGGACGAATGCGCAGGTCGATCTTGGGCATCCGGAAGGCTTTCTCTATCTGCCAGAGCTGGCCGTAATGCGCCAACATTATTGATTTATAAGGGATGATCGGGTGATCCGAGAGAAAAGTGACGAAGATATGAAAAAAATACCGGCGCAGTCCTGAGGCTGCATCCGGTATTTAGTCTATGTGATTGTTGCTGCGCCTGATAGCGTCAGCTGAACTTTAGTATGACATACGCTCTGTTACCGCACGGTTAACTCGTTCGATTAGCGATTTGCTATCTTTGCGAAGCTTGCGGCTTGGGCGAACTCCATCTTGGTGAGCGGTGGCAGGAGCTGATTCTTGGTCGCGATTGCGTGAGCGCTGCGACGATTGGGAGGCGCGTTGTTGGCGTCCCGGTTGACCTTCTTGACGGTAGCGCGGGCGCTCTTGGCGGTCTGCACGCTCTTCATAACGGCGAGAACGAGTCTCGATCTTGCCTTCAGGGCGAGCAAAGTCGTTGTCTAAGCGCTCGAAGTCAGAACGTCTGCCACGGCTTTCGTTGCGTGGTGCACTGTCGCTGCGTTGCTCGAAGTTGCGATCTTGACGAGCACCACTGTGACGTTTAGCGCCATTACCGGCTTTGCGACGACGGTTATTAGAAGAGGTGTTTTTAGGCTTGCTGCTTTGACGAACAGGCTCTAAGCCATCGATAGTTTCAACCTCAATGGTTTGACCGGTAAAACGCTCAATTTTCTTTACTTTAAAGTTTTCAGCAAACGTGGCGAAGCTATAAGCACGACCATCGCGCCCAGCACGACCGGTACGACCAATGCGGTGGACGTAGTCTTCAGCTTGCATCGGCAAGTCAAAGTTAATAGCGTGGCTAATGCCTTGTACATCAATGCCGCGAGCAGCAACATCGGTTGCTACTAATACATGTAATTTACCATTTTGCAGTTGGGTAATAGTGCGCGTACGCTGGCGCTGATTCATGTCGCCGTGTAATGCAGCGGCTTTGTAGTCGTTATCTTTTAAGCGTTCAGCTAAATCGTCAGCACTGCGTTTGGTCGCGGTAAATACGATGGCTTGATATACGGGCTCATTATCTAAAATATGCTCAAGTAAGCGGAACTTGTGGCCTGCATTGTCAGCGTAAAGTAGAGACTGCTCGATATTCTCGTGACGTTGTGTTTGGTTGGCCACGTCAATGCGTAAAGAGTCTTTAAGCATGCTGGCGGCTAAATTCGCCAAGGTTTTCTCGAACGTAGCAGAGAACATAAGGGTCTGACGAGCGTCAGGCGTATGCGCTACGATTTCTTTCATGTCGTCTAAGAAGCCCATATCAAGCATGCGATCCGCTTCATCAAGGACTAAGGTTTCGATGTTGCTTAGATCAACTCGACCCGCATTGAGATGGTCGATAAGACGACCTGGAGTTGCTACCAATACATCAACGCGACGCTTAAGAGCGTTGATTTGTGGACCATAAGGCATACCACCAACAACAGTAGCGACGCGAATGCCTCTCATGCCTGAACTGTACTGTTTAGTCGCATCAGCAACTTGCATTGCTAATTCGCGTGTTGGTGTCAAAACTAATAAGCGCACACTTTGTTGCTTACCGGCAGGCGTGGTCGCCATGCGGTGTAATGCGGGCAATGTAAAGGCGGCTGTTTTACCACTGCCTGTTTGTGCGCTAACAATCAGATCCTTGCCTTCAAGCGCGGCAGGAATCGCTTTTGCTTGTACTTCGGTGGGTTGAGTGAAGCCAGCTTTA
The DNA here is from genome assembly GCF_000373745.1 of Oligella ureolytica DSM 18253. Classification (GTDB taxonomy): domain Bacteria; phylum Pseudomonadota; class Gammaproteobacteria; order Burkholderiales; family Burkholderiaceae_B; genus Oligella; species Oligella ureolytica. The sequence goes on from NZ_KB892324.1 coordinate 28,716, forward strand.
TTTAAGGCTTCCAGTAATACTGGTGCCAATCCTAATGATTCGAATGACATAGTTTTTCCTAATAAATCTCGTGTCGGTTTATATCGAGCCGACCGGATCAACGCATGGTGGAACTACGTCAGGGGTAGGAGCGATAATATACAAAAACGATTTGTTTATAATTAAAATAATCGCAATTGTCTGATTGAACTTTGCTAAATCTTTTGTTGCGATGTGCTTTGACCCATAGATATGTATGGGTGATGTAGAGACTTGCGACGTCAGTAAATGAATGTCGAGCTTTACAGATAAGACTATCAATTATATAGGGTTTTTCCTGAGAGTCAAGGGATTCTCTTGGTTTTTTTGACGATGTTAGGTTTTTTCGATGGAACTGTTGTTTTATGGTTTGGGATCTGTCTTTGTGGCTTGTCATGAAAGGGTGGTCAATAAGGCTTGGTTGCTAGTCACCCGAATCGTCTTTTCGTTTTGTACGTATTTAAGGGTATGTTTTAAAGCGCGATTTTTCTTTAAGCTGATTAATTCATTTGGTATGTGGGATTGGCTTAATGAGGGTATGTTATGAAGCAGGTGCTTGATTGTGCTATTTTGCATTTTGGGCAGCAACTTGATCCTGGCGCAGTGACTCAACTTAGTGAGGTTCAACACAAGCTTAAGCATCGGCGTTTAAGATGTCATGAGCTTGATTTATCTGAACGGTTGATGATTTCTGATGAGTTATTGTTTAGAGAAGATGATCGGCAGTTTTTACTGATGCAGCTTTTACGCTATGATGTGGCTGTTTTTATTCTTAGTACAGAGACTTTAAGTTTAGCCAGGCGTTTTTTGTTTTATTTGCATTGCGCTGAGGAATTGAACAAGGGCTTTTGTCCAATGATTGCGCTTGCTACGGGTGTGCAGTCAGTGGCTATGATTGATTTAATGCGATTAGGCCTAAGTGATTTTATGCACTCACCGGTTGATCACGATGAATTAAGAGTGCGTCTATTTGCTTCAGTAAATAAACCGCTGTTAAGACTGCCTACTGAATCTGAGGTGGTTGATCCTCCAAGACAAAGCTCGTCTGCCACGGCCATGTCCTATTTTCCGCAGCATGAGCCTAAGCGGGAGTTTTTTGAGGGTTTGTTGCGTGATGTCGAGCAGCAAACAGGTCATTATGCCTTTGCTTTTAGCGACAGCCAAGCGGTTTATTTTGCTGAGAGTTTTAAGGAAGCTAAGCAAAATGTGGTTGATCGTTTTGAGCACGGCTATTTGAGCTATATGCTGCGTTCAACTAACGGCAATATTGCTCAAGCAGCGATACTAGCTAAAAAAAATAGGCGCTCATTTTGGGAGCTGATGCGTAAACACAAGATTGATGCAGAAGAGTTTCGTCCGGAGCTTTGATCAAATCGGTTTGTTTAAACAAGGGCAGTCGTTTATAATTTGGCATTAAAAAATAAATTTAGTAGCAGAAAAGCCAATGAAGTTCAAGGTTTATTTGGAGGTGCTCGAGCGTTTAGCACCTCTCGCCGCTGCTCCGTCTTATCGTTACCGGAGGTTTAATGTTTCCTACCTTACAAAATGATGTTTTCTTACGTGCTTTAAAGCGTGAACCAGTTCCCTATACGCCATTATGGTTGATGCGTCAGGCCGGGCGTTATCTGCCGGAGTATCGTGAATGTCGTGCTACAGCAGGTTCATTCATGGGGCTAGCTACTAACCCCGAGTATGCTTGTGAGGTGACATTGCAGCCAATCCGTCGTTTTGATTTGGATGCTTCCATTTTATTTGCTGATATTCTATTAATCCCTGATGCCATGGGCCTTGATTTGGAGTTCATTACGGGTGAGGGGCCCCGTTTTGCTAAGCCTGTGGATAGCGAAGAGCGTGTTGCTGAGATTCAGGTACCTGATATGGAAAAGCTGCGTTATGTGTTTGATGCAGTTACCCTAATCCGTAAGGAGTTGGGCGGCAAGGTGCCTCTAATCGGTTTTGCCGGCAGCCCATGGACTGTAGCTTGCTATATGGTCGAGGGTGGTTCCACTCGTGAGTATCTTAAGATTAAGACGATGATGTACCAACGTCCTGATTTGCTCAAACAAATCCTTGAAATTACAGCGAATGCGACGGCTATTTATCTAAATGAGCAGATTAAGGCCGGTGCCCAAGCAGTGATGATTTTTGATAGCTGGGGTGGCGTCTTGCCTGATGGTTTATTCCAGCAATTCTCCTTAGCTTACACTCAAAAGGTCATTGATGAGTTGACGCGTCAGCACGAGGGTGAAGATATCCCCGTTATCGCCTTTACCAAAGGCGGTGGTTTATGGATCGACCAAATTGCTAATACCGGTGCAGATGCAGTCGGTTTAGATTGGACGATGAGTTTAGCGCGCGCCCGTCAGGTAACCGGCGATAAGGTTGCCTTGCAGGGCAATATTGATCCGATGGCCTTGTTTGGTACTGAGGAGAGCTTACGACAAGAAGCTCGTCGTGTGATCGATGATTTCGGTCATGTTGGCGCGGGTGGCCACGTATTTAACTTGGGTCACGGTATTTCTCAATTTACTAATCCGGAACAGGTCGCCGTGTTAGTTGATGAGGTGCACAATTACAGTAAGCAGTACCATAAGTAATTCGTATTGCTATTTCTATTAGTAGAAATAGATCTTAGAGCCCATTTTTCTTCGGATTAGTGGGCTCGTTTTGACTGGAGAGTATTCTTTATGCGGCAGCCTTGGGTGCGAGTAGCCTTAGCTTTACCTTTAGGTGATTTATTTGATTACCGTTTGCCCGAGGGTATGGAAGCCTTAATCGGTCAGCGTGTACGCGTCCCTTTTGCCACTAAAGAACTCATTGGTCTAATCATAGAAAAGCCGTCAGAGCCTGCGTACGAGGAGTCTGCAATCAGGGAGGTGCTGGAAGTGTACGATGACTTGCCACCTATGCCTACCGATTGGATCGAGTTTGGTGGTTTTGCCGGTACTTATTATCAGCGCCCTTTGGGGGAGGTACTGCTACCAAGCATGCCAAAGCCGTTACGCAATCCAAAGGCATATACCAGTACAGCCGCTTCAGGTAGTCCGGTCAATCGCTTATTAACAAGACGAGCTAATGCAGCTAAAAAAGCAGCTAAAGCGGCGGCTAAAGCAGCTAAACTAGCCAAGAATCAATCTCAAGGTGTGGGTGTAAAAGTTGACCTTACTGCGCCAGACAAGGGAGTTGTTGGGCCGTTTCAAGAATCGGCCGTGCGCCCTCAATTATCTAAGGAGCAGCAGCAGGCTTTAGACCATATCACCCAAATTGAAGGTTATCGCACCGTGTTACTGCATGGCGTAACCGGCAGTGGCAAAACAGAGGTTTACTTGCATGCAGCCGAACAAGTGATGGCAGAGGGTAAGCAGGTGATGGTGTTGGTGCCGGAGATTAACCTGAGCCCACAGTTGCAACGTAAGTTTCAAGAGCGTTTCCCTAACGAGGAAATAGCGGTTATGCATAGTAGTCTCTCAGATGGCGAGCGTCTTGCAGCTTGGGTGGCAATACAGACTCAGCAATCCAATATCATTCTGGGTACTCGGATGGCTATTTTTGCGCCTGTACAAAATTTAGGTTTGATTGTGATTGATGAAGAGCATGATCCTTCTTACAAGCAGTTGGATATGTTGCGCTATTCAGCAAGAGATTTGGCTGTATGGCGTGCTCATCAGTTAAATATCCCGGTGGTTCTCGGTTCGGCAACGCCGTCTTTAGAAACTTGGCATCATGCCAAAGAGGGTAAGTATGACCTTTGCACCTTGACGGAGCGTGTCGGTGCGACCGCGTTTAAACCGACCTTTGAGTTGATTGATATTCGCAAAGAAAGGTTAGTGGAAGGGATTAGCCAGCCCATGCTTGATGAGATTGCTCATTGTCTTGAGCGAGGTCAGCAAGCCTTGGTTTTTATTAATAGACGTGGCTTTGCGCCGGTTTTGCATTGCCCTTCATGTGCTTGGAATAGTGAGTGTACGCGCTGTTCGGCTTTTATGGTGATGCATCGCCTAGCGAAAGGTCCTAATGGACCTAATGTCTACGGTTTGCAGTGTCATCATTGTGGTTTGCAAAGCCGTCCACCCAGAGCCTGTCCGGATTGCGGTAACCTTGATATTCAGCCCTTGGGACGAGGTACACAAAAGGTTGAGGAATATTTAGCGCAGCAGTTCCCTAACGCGCGCATTCAACGCATTGATGCGGATAGTACCAAGCGTAAGGGGCAGGCGGAGGAGTTGTTTAACCTGGTTCACGAGGGAGAGGTTGATATTCTCATCGGCACGCAGATGGTGTCAAAAGGGCATGATTTTAGAAACCTCAATTTGGTCTGCATTTTAAATGCGGATAGCGGTTTATACAGTCATGATTTTCGATCGTCAGAGCGATTGTTTGCGCAGTTATTGCAGGTGGCGGGTAGAGCGGGACGACATTTGCCGGGAGGCAAGGTGATTCTACAAAGTAATGAAGTCGATCATCCGCTCTTCCATGCTCTTAGACTGCAGGATTATGAGCTCTTTGCTGAGCATTGTTTGCAAGAACGACGGATAGCAGCATTGCCGCCTTTTTCTTTTCAGACCTTAGTGACTGCGACCGGCAGGGATATTGTCAATTGCTTGGCTTTTTTAGAAGAGATTAAGACCTTAGTCAATCAGGCAGGGAGCTCTGGCGAATCGAATCAGCAAGCGTTGGCTGAGGCAAGGCACGGGGTACGTTTTTATGATCCGGTCCCTCTACGCATTGTGAGGGTGTTTCATGTCGAACGTGCACAGTTACTCTTGGAGTCACAGTCGCGAGCAAGGTTGCAGCACTTCTTGCCTATTTGGCAGGAGTTTATTCCCGCGATTGCTAAAAAACATAGGGTCCAATACGTCATTGAGGTAGACCCTTTAGAGATTTGATTGAGGTATGACACAGTGAATCATCCAAAAATTGCTTTGATTGGTACAGGCGGCACTATCTCTTCGTTTGTAGATGACACCTTGGATGTCTTGAATTATCCGGATATCGGTCAAAAGTATGAGGTTCGGGAGTTACTTAAGCAAGTGCCTGAGCTTACGCGTATTGCTGAGATGGTGCCTCTAAATTTTGATGCAGTCAGCAGCTCACTTATCGGTCCTAAGCAATGGCTGCGAATTGCTCAGTTGATTATGGCGCATGAGCAGGATGTTGATGGCTTTGTTATCACTCACGGCACAGGTACGCTTGAGGAGACTGCCTATTTTTTACATCTTGTTTTAAAGACGACAAAGCCGGTTGTATTGGTGGGGGCGCAGCGACCTATCAGTGCCTTGAGTTCGGACGCCAAAATGAATTTAGTTGCGGCTACACGTGTGGCGGCGTCGTCTCAGGCAGTGCAACAAGGAGTGTTGGTCGTACTCAACGATGAAATACATTCGGCGCGTGATGTCACAAAAAGCTCAACGTATCGTTTGCAGGCTTTTGTCAGTCCTGATTTTGGCTTGTTGGGTCACGTTGACTCGGATAAACTTTGTTTTTATAGGCAACTAACGACTCCTCATACGATTAACACGGATTTTCATTTTGCAGAGCTTGGTGCTGATTTACCGCGAGTAGATATTTTGTACAGTTATGCGGGAAGCGATGGTGTAGCCGTTGATGCTTTTGTCGCAGCGGGCTGTCGTGGTATTGTCAGTGCCGGTTTTGCGCCGGGATTAGGTACAGCAGGCGAGTATGAGCAGTTATTGGCAGCACATGCGCAAGGTGTGTTAATTGTACAAAGTAGCAGAGCAGCTAGTGGTCGAGTGGCACCACGCCACTATTTACAAGAAAATAGAATAATCGCAGCGGGTAATTTATCACCGCAAAAAGCTCGTATATTGCTGATGTTAGCGCTAACAAAAAGCACAGAGATAGAAGTCATTCAAGACTTTTTTGATCGCTATTAAGTAATAAATCATATTTTTAAAGTTTTTGTATGTCGACGCCTCCTTTCGCTTCTTTGAGCACTCAAATTCAAGGTCTTAATCCAATGCAGCAGGAGGCCGTGCTGTATTTGGATGGTCCTTGTCTGGTGTTGGCGGGGGCAGGAAGTGGTAAGACACGAGTGATCACTCAAAAAATCGCTTATTTACTCAATACCTGTGGTTATAGCGCCAAAGGCGTGCTGGCGTTGACATTTACCAATAAAGCGGCCAAAGAGATGGTCGAGCGCTTAAAACCTTTAGTTGAACCGAGCTTAATCAAAGGGCTGACGGTGTGTACCTTCCATGCGCTAGGCGTGCGGTTTTTAAGGGAAGAAGCGCAATTCGCCGGGCTTAAGCGCGGTTTTTCAATTTTAGATGCGACGGATGCGGCGAGTATCATTCAAGAAATGCTGAGTACGACAGATAAAGGGCGTATTCGCGCAGTTCAGCAGGTTATCTCTTTGTGGAAAAACCAGCTAATTATGCCGGACCAGGCAGAAACCCTTGCTCAAACGCCTGATGAACAGGATGCGGCTAAGCTCTATCGCAGTTATGAGGCAACGCTAAAAGCTTATCAGGCAGTGGATTTTGATGATTTGATTTTATTGCCGGTGATGTTGATGCGTGAGCATGAGGAAGTGCGTGAGCGTTGGCAAAAGCGTATTACGTATTTGCTGGTCGATGAGTATCAAGACACCAATGCTTGTCAGTATGAGTGGGTTAAGTTACTCACGGATTTTCGTCAGATGTTTACCGCCGTTGGTGATGATGATCAAGCCATTTATGCTTGGCGTGGTGCGACGGTAGAAAATCTCTCGCGCTTGATGACAGATTATCAGAAAATTAAATTAATTAAGTTAGAGCAAAACTATCGCTCCGTAGGGCGGATTTTAGAAGCAGCAAATAATGTGATTGCTCATAATCCCAATGTCTTTTCTAAAAAGCTGTGGTCGGCTTTTGAAGAAGGGTCGCCGGTTCAAGTGGTGAAGATGGAAAATGACAAGGCGGAGGCTGAGACAGTCGCTATGCGCATTACTCAAGCGCGGTTCCAGCAGCGAGCAGATTGGAAAGACTTTGCCGTGCTTTATCGTGGTAATCACCAGGCTCGGGTGATTGAGCAGGCATTTAGGGAAATGCATATACCTTATGTGATTGCCGGTGGTCAAAGTTTTTTTGATAAGGCCGAGGTGCGCGATATCTTAGCGTATCTGCGGTTGCTCGTTAATGAAGAGGATGATCCGGCATTTATCCGCGCAGTGACCACACCAAAACGTGGCATTGGTCAGGCAACACTTACCGGTCTTGGTGAGTTGGCGTCTGCTAAGGGAGTTAGTCTTTATGAAGCCATTTTTGAAGATGAACTGATCAATCATATTAATGAAAAGCAATTTCAAGCCTTGCGCTCTTTTGCTCATGTCATAGAAAATATCAGATGGCAGGCGAATCGTGGTCGTTCGCCGGTGCGGGCGGTTGATTTATTGAGTAATCCTGAGTTGTATCGTAGCGAAGAGCGTAAAGCACCGGCGCTTTTAGATGAGTTGATGTCTTTTATCAATTATGAGCGTTATTTATACGAGACGCTAGAGGAGCGAAGTGCTTTATCCCGCTGGCAAAATGTCCAAGAGCTCATTACTTGGTTAAAAAGCAAAGCCCTCGAAGAGGATATGGATTTTATGCAGTTAGTGCAGCGTATCGCCTTGATTACGATGTTGGAGCGCAGTGAGGACGAGGAAGAGATTGATGCAGTCAAGCTGAGCACAGTGCATGCCTCTAAGGGCTTAGAGTATCCCTATGTGCATCTTATCGGTGCTGAAGAGGGGCTCTTGCCACACTTGGGCAAAGATGACGAATACGGTGACCCTAACAAAGAAGATGGCGGCTATAGCGATCGTATCCAAGAAGAGCGTCGCTTGATGTATGTGGCGATTACGAGGGCGCAGAAGCACCTCACTGTGACTTGGTGTAAAAAGCGTCGGCGTGCGCGTGAGGACATTATTTGTGAGCCTTCACGATTTATTGTGGAGATGGGTTTGGAGAGTGGTGTTGAAGTGGAAAAGTATCCATTTCAAGGCATGTCACCCCAAGAACGTCTGATGCGTCTGAGAGAAATGTTGACTCAAAAAAACAGTTAATCATTTGACTGGACGCAATGAAAAGACCATAACAGGATTGTCCTTATTGCCCGTAGTTGGCTAGGCTTTGTTAAACTCATATTTAGTATGAGTAGAAAAATAAAATAGGCTCAATCGAGCAGATAGAGGATTTTTGATGATACAAGAAAATCAATTAGATAGCGATATCATTGTGATTGGTGCGGGTCCCGCGGGTATTAGTTTTGCTCGAGGCGTGGCTCCTAGCGGCTTAAGAGTGACGTTGATCGAAAAAAGCCCGGAGTCGGTGTTGGCTGACCCACCTTATGATGGTCGTGAAATTGCATTGACCCATACCTCTCGCGATATTATGCAAAAGCTCGATATGTGGCAGCGAGTGCCCGATGACGAGATTTATTTCTTGCGTGAAGCTCATGTGCTTAATGGCGAGTCAGATTATTCTCTCAGTTTTCCACACCCCAAAAAAGTGCGTGGGCGTGAGATTGACACTTTGGGCTATTTAATTTCTAACCATAATATTCGTCGTTCAGCCTATGATTCGATCAAGCATTTTGACAATGTGAACTTTCAAACGGGCCAAGGCGTGGTTAAGGTCACAACCGATGCACAAAAAACTACTGTTACCTTAGAAGACGGTAAGGTCCTGACAGCCAAAGTATTGATTGCTGCCGATAGTCGATTTTCTAATACACGTCGCCAGTTAGGTATCTCAACCGATATGCATGATTTCGGACGCACAGTGATGGTCTTCCGTACCGAGCATACGTTGCCTAACAACGAAACTGCGACTGAGTGTTTCTTCTACGGTCGAACCTTGGCTTTATTACCTTTGGGCGACTATATGACAAATTGTGTGGTGACCATTGACTCTCATCGTGCCCAGGAGATTCTTGGCCTGAGTCGAGAACAGTTGGGCGCAGAGATGATGCGTATGCTCAGTAATCGCTTTGGCGAGATGAAGGTGATTAGTGATGTGCATAGCTATCCTTTAGTGGGGGTGCACGCCAGAAGCTTTGTGGCTGAGCGTAGCGCGTTGATTGGTGATGCCTCTGTGGGTATGCACCCGGTCACTGCTCATGGGTTTAATCTTGGCCTTGCCGGTGCAGATATCTTAGCAACAGTGATTAGTGAGGCCCATGCTTGTGGTGAGGATTTCTCTTCACAAGAGGTCCTTAAGCGCTACGAACGTAAGCATATGCCGCATACCTTGTTCTTGTTTCATGGTACCAATGCTATCGTGAAGCTTTTTACAAATGAGCAAACACCTGCGCGTTTCCTACGTTCAGCGGTGGTGCGATTAAGTAATAACCTACCACCGGTGAAGTTTCTTATTAGCCGTCAATTAACTGGTTTTTAGTTTTTCTACGGCCAACACATAAGGTGCAGGAGCTGCGGTGTTTTCAAACTGATAACGCAGGCTTCTGTACCGTCTTGTATCCACTTGCTTAATCCAATGGTTGAGTGCATCCTGCTCAACGCGGCCTTGTTCGTGGCCCGGATAAACCACAATAATTAATACGCCGCTCTCTTTTAGTAGCGTCAGCGCCTGTTCGATCGCGAGTAGCGTGGTATCAACTTCTGTGGTGATTAGCTTGTCTTGACCCGGTAAATACCCGAGATTAAAAAGTACCACGGACACTTCGTCATTGACGGTGTCCGCCATAAATTGGTGGCCGCGTAAATGCAATTTGCAGCGCTCTAATAAATTGTGCTCTTGTAATCGCTCTTGGGTTCTTTGCAATGCTTGAGGCTGGATATCAAAGGCATGTACAAGGCCATTGGGACCCACCCACTGTGCTAATTTGACCGTGTCATAACCATTGCCCATGGTTGCATCGATAACCGTGTCTTCGGGCTTGATGGACCTTTTGGCTAGGCTGTCTGCAAAGTGAATGATCTGCTCAAAAATGAAAGGTCCTTTGCCAAAACTGTGCTTTACCTGTTTGTCGGTGCTCATCGTGTCGATTAGAAATAAGTGGTTTTAGAATGGTAGTTGCTATATAGTATCAAAACTTATACGTTCTGACTAAGGAGTAAGGAAGTGAAAAATACTAAGTTTGTCTTGGCAGGAATGGCTGCTGTTACGATGGCGTTTACTGCATACGCTCATCAGCACCACCAACACGAGCATCTACATCATCATGGTGAGCATGCGCAGGTTGAGTTTAGTGGCCACGAAAAGGAGTTAAGTGACGTTGAGTTTTCGCGCTGTTGGGTCCGTTTAGTGCCCGGTGCCCGTCCTTCTGCGGCTTATTTTGATATCAAAAATACCGGCGCTGAAAGCATTGCCTTAGTCGGTGTACGTGCGGATAAATTCACTGATATGATGCTGCATGAGACGACGGTGGTTGATGGTGTAAGTAAGATGAGCATGGTCGATAAGGTCGTGATTGAGGCGGGTCAAACAGCCAGTTTTGAGCCTAAAGGCAATCACGTCATGCTGACCGCAGAATCAGATGATGCAGTAGCTGTTGGCGATACGGTGAATTTGCAGTTTAAGTTTGAAGGCGAGCGGGTGGCCAGTACTGAGTGCTTAGTCAAGCCAATAAATTCTTTATCATTTGAAGGCTAATTAGCGCTACGCTTATCTGCTGATAGCTATACATATCGGTGCAGGAATTTAAGCGCCGATATGCTCCAGTACAATTTGATTAAAGGCCTGCGGCATGGCTAGATTCATGCCGTGGGTGGCTTTGTCCAGGATGTGTACTGCTGTTTTTGGCCATAGCTTTGAAAGCTCCTCAATGATGTGAGGAAATGGTTCGGGGCTTTGACCGCCACCAATTAGGCTAATGTTGAGTTGACCGAGTGGGGCGAGCTCATCCCTATCAAAAAGTACAGGCGGTTCATTTTGTTGTAACACCAGGGTCTCAGCATTGTCGCGTACCATGCGCTTAAACCAAGGCACCATTTTGTGCCACGTACCTTCACCACTGACTGAATCAATAAAAATTTCTAAACCATCGTCTACTGCACCGGAAACAATCATGGTGAGTGCGTAGGCTTTGGTATAAATACTCGCTTCGAGTTCATCAGGCGTGCGTAAGCCGGGATCGGCAAGGATAAGAGAGGCTATCTTCTCAGGTGCTTGTTGAGCCATACGAACGGCAACAGCTGCTCCCCTTGAATGGCCTAGGATATGCGCTTTTTCAAGATCTAAATGGTTAAGTAGGGACAGTAAATCGGCTGCATGCTGCTCGGCACTAAACCCATTAGATTCTGGCTGTGTGACAGGCCAATAGTGCCTCAGGCTTGGGATGATAAGACGACACTCGGCAGCAAGTGCGGTTTCCTGCCAACGCCAGTAGCGATAATCGCAAAGTGAGCCATGGATTAACAAGACGGCCTCACCATTGCCCTCATCAATAAAGGCTTGGGTCAGGCCGTTAATACTAACTTCTTTTAGTTGTGACACGCTGAATATGCTTTGATCTTTAAGTTTTGCTGTCTTTAATGCTTATTTGTGCTTAGTACATTTTTAAACGCTCTTCAGCGGTATCGGCTGCCGGAGAGTTAGGGTACTGGCTAATAACGCGTCGTAAGGTTTCTTTGGAGCCTTCGATGTTATTTAGTTCGAGTTGGCTGCCCGCTACGACCAGTAGCGCATCACCTGCTTGGGGGTCTTGTGGGTAGCTGCTAACCATACGCTCTAAACGACTGATGGAACCCTGGAAGTCGCGCGTAGCATAATAGCTGCTGCCCTCGTAGAAGCGGGCACTAGGAGTCAATACGCTATTAGGATAGGTATTGGCAAAGTTATTAAGAGCTTGTGCCGCTGTTTCGTATTCGCCTTGGCGGAACAGGTTGATCGCGTTGTCATAGTCACGCTGCTCATTAGGATCGCCAACCTGCGGGTTAGGGCCGAAGTCATAGTAGTCTTGTTCAACTGACGCCTGCGTAGCAGAGTGATTGATGCTCTCTAACTGACCGCGCAACTGAGCGACTTCTTTTTGTAATGCTTGAATTTGATTTGATAGCTCCAAGCGTGATAAGCCGGCCATTTTAAGTTGTGAGCGTAGTTCTAAGATAGCTCGTCTCGCATCTTCATCTTCAAAGGCTGCTGCCGGAGTGGTAAAGCCGGCTCCTAAAAGTGCAGTACTACAAACTAATAAGGAGAGTTGACGTTTTAACATGCTTGACATTCCTTGGTGGTTTATCGTTTGGATCGCAAAATAGATTATAAGCCACTACATGAGGCTAAGTTTTATCCTAGCAGAAAGAGTGTGTTTATTGCAGCGACAGATGTTGCTGTTTGTTGCAAAAATAATGCCACAACTGAGTAGCTGCGGCATTATTACAACATCAGGTAAGTTAAATACCGGTGCTGTTGTGCTTAGCGGATGTAGTTAATGTCCGCACGGCGGTTTTGAGCGTGTGCTTCTTCAGACCAACCTTGGGCTGCAGGACGCTCTTTACCGAAGCTGACTGCTTCAATTTGAGCACCGTTAACACCGCGGTTAACTAATTGTTGAGCTACGGCAACTGAACGACGCTGACCTAATGCTAAGTTGTACTCAGAAGAACCGCGGGCGTCAGTATTACCCTCAATACGGATACGTTGCTGGCCATTGGCAGCTAGGTATTGAGCGTGCATTTGAACTAAAGGCAAGTACTGCTCTTCAACATTGTACTGGTCAAAGCCGAAGAATACAGAGCGTTGTTGAGCTAGTGGGCTGTTAGGGTTGAATGGATCCATTACTGCACCAGTTTGAGTGCCAGTAGTACCGGTGTCAGTAGTTGTTGTTTTTGTAGAGCTACACGCTGCTAATGTTGTTGCTAAAGCAGCAATAGCAAATGTTTTTACGATACGTGATTTCATGTAAAAACTCCTCTTTCATGATTAATTAAAAATTTTATTTTGCAAGCTAACAGTGGTCGCAAAGCTTGAAAACAGTTCGCTATACCGCCTAAATTGAGTTCTAGTTAACTGTGTCCACCAATGCCAGACTATGCAACAGAGCGTACTACCTCTTAATTAAAGAATATAACAGGTTTAAAGCATTTGGTGAAATAAATCGTGAAATATTTTGCGTCTCAGTGAAAAAAACTTCAACATATTGCTACAAGTGTTGTTTAGAACTCCTCACTGAGTGCTACAGATAGTTTTTATTCGACAAATGGTCCCCAGTCTGCGCTGCTGATGCCGCTGACTGTGCTGGGGATGATTTGTTGGTTGGTTCCATCGATATTAACTAAAGCTAAGTTAGAACCGCTTACGTAAAGAACTTGCATACCATTTGCTGAAAAACTTGGTGAAAGATCATTGGGGCCTCGAGTCAGTAGTTGGTCGCCTCCGCCGCCAAGATTGGTCAGAGCGATTGAGTAGGCACCACCTCTAAGGCTGGAGTTGACTAGTTGCAAACCGTCAGGCGAGATGGCACCGGATACGTTTTGTGAGCCATTAAACGTGACTCTACTTGCATTGCCGCCATTTAAGCCGCTACGGTAAATCTGCGGGCTGCCGCCACGGTCACTGGTAAAGATAATTCCGCTACCGTTAGGGAAGAAGTAGGGTTCAGTATCAATTTCTGCTGAGTTGGTGATTTGACGAGCACTTTCGCCACCGCCTGCACTGATAATGAAAATATTTGATAGGCCATTCTTACTGAGTGCAACCGCCATTTGGCTACCATCAGGAGACCAAGCCGGGGCGCTGTTGTTGCCTTTAAAGTTTGCTGCTACCGTGCGATTGCCACTGGCTAGGTCTTGTACATAAACGACGGGCTTGCCGCTTTCGAAGCTCACATAAGCAAGCTTCTGACCATCAGGAGACCATTTAGGTGAAATGATGGATGAGTTTGAAGACGCAACAACCTGAGCTCCTTGGCCGTCAGAATCAGATACATATAATTGCTTACCAGATACAAAGGCTAAACGCGTAGAAAACACACCCCGAACGCCGGTTTGGTTTTCATACACTGCATCTGCGACTCGGTGGGCTTGGCGGCGAGCATTGCTACCGGTAACCGTTTTGCTTTCAATGATGCTTTGCTGTACCGGATCAAGAAGGCCGTAATTAACAGTGCCGCCTGTACTGGAGCCATACACTAGCGGACTTGAGATCTCTAGCGCATTGATGGCGGACCAGTTGGGGGTGCCGGCTGAGTCAGTGCTGACTGCTTCAACTCGGTTAACCTCAAACTCACCGGAGCGAATTAAATCTGCTGCGACGACATCCGCGATTTCTTGGCCATTTGGACCGGCAAAGTTGGCTACCGTAATTGGGTATTTAAAGTTTTCTTGTCCGCTAGAGGAAAGAGGCACATAAAGCTGAGCATGAGCAGCGCCCATACCTAAACTTAAAGCAATAGAGGTAATAATACTACCTGCTACGCGAAAAAGGCTGGTGCGTAGGCTTTTAGCTTTGCGTGGAAATAATGCTGTAGTCATAGCAGTTCATCTCCTGAAAATAGATGCTTTGATTAAAGGTTGAATATCAATTAAGTTAACACAAGTTTTTTACAGTTAGCGCGTATATTTAAAAACGCCATTAAAACGTGAGTTACGAAGTGCTTCCGGGTATTTCGGGCAGTCTTTTAGCGCTTTGATAACCGCCTGATCAAAGGCTTTTTCTCCCGAAGGGTGGGTGATTTGAGCGTCGCTAGCCTGCAGTTTATCGTCCACAAGCACCTCGTAGTGTGCTTTTAGGTTATCTTGTCTATAGGCAAAATGCAGTTTTGCGTGAGCGCACTCAAGAATCGTCTGGTTTAATTGCTCATGATTTTTATCAGTGTCTGCATGAGCAACGTTAATACCAAGAAAAGCGACCAAGAGGGTGGTAGTAGCTATTGTTTTAATCATAGGTTTCATCTCCATAATCTACGTGATGTTAACGTGCAAACATGCTTAGTGCTAACGTGTGTAATTAAAATGGCCACTAAACTTCGAGCTGCGAATTGCTGCAGGGTAGTTTTGGCAGGCTTTTAGAGCATTAACCACTGCGTTATCAAAAGCTGGATTACCGGAACGACGGGTGATTCTGGCGTTGGTCGCTTTTAAGTTGGCATTGATCGTTACTTCATAATGCGCGGTGAGGCGTTGATTGCCTCCAAAACGGAGTAATGGTTGTACACAACGTTGAATGGCTTGGATTGTTGCGTTGTTGCCACCGCCACCACCGCGTTGATTCTGGGCATTACGACCGCCTTGAACACCGGCAATACTGGCGATATCACCACGCATTGCGCCACGCACATCCGCGCCTTGGCGATTGGCTTGGGCTTTGGTTTCTGCCGCGGCTTTGGCATCGGCAGCCGCCTTGGCCTCAGCTTTTTTCTTTTCTTCGAGTTCAGCTAAGCGTTTTTTCTCAGCTGCCGCTTTTCGCTGCTCTTCTTTTTTGCGCTCTTCTTCCTGTTTGGCAAGTTCTTGTTGGCGCTTTTCCTCGGTTTCACGCTTTTTGCGCGCTTCTTCTTGCTTAGCAAGCTCCTGCTGACGTTTTTCTTCCGCTTCTTGCTTTTTACGAGCTTCCTCTTGACGGGCTAACTCTCGCTGACGTTCTTTTTCAGCCTCACGTTTTTTGCGCTCTTGCTCTTGGCGCGCAAGTTCTTGCTGACGCTGTTCTTCCTTGCGAGCTAATTCCTGCTGACGTTTTTCCTCTTCTTCTCGTTTGAGTCGCTCCACTTCGCGCTTTTTCTCGAGCGCGATTTCAGGATCTTCTTGCTCCGCAGGCGGTACGCTTTCAGCGACCGGTGGGGTGACAGCGGGTTCAGGCTCAGGTGCTGCCTCTTCGGTCTCTGCTTCCGGCGTAGGTTCAGGTTCGGGCGCAGGCTCCGGTTCAGGATCTATCTCGTCCTCGTTGACTGTGTCTTCCTCGGCCGGATTCATCGTTGCTGTTTCGGTAGGCGCTTTGAGAATTTGCTCCGTACCCTCAGCCCAAAGCTCAAGCTGAATAGGACCAGCAGCTTGCTCAGGCTTCAGTAACAGGCTGACAATAATGAGTATGACAATGGCAGTATGAAACACCAAAGAGCCTATCAGGCCTTTGGAGTTGTCGCTGCGTTCATAGTACTCGTTAGGGTTCTCAAACTTACTCATTGACTATATTAACTACTCGTTATTGCTCTTTGTTTGATTAACCATCAAGGCTAGGCGAGTAACGCCGTTAGAGCGCAAAGTATCCATGATCTGCATAACTTCCTCATAAGGAACCTTGCCGTCAGCCGCAATGACTACGGGTGTATCCGGCTGCTGAACAAGCATTTGTACCTCACTGAGTAGCTCGTCTTTGGCAATGTCCTGAAACTCTGAGCCTGCATTGCGTAAGCGAATGCTGAGACTGCCATCTTCAGAGACCTGGATTTCTACGGGTGTAGCAGGAACCTCGGTGGCTTGACCGACGGACGGTAAATTAACCACCCCGGGGGTAATCATAGGGGCGGTCACCATAAAAATAACTAGTAGCACCAGCATGACGTCAATGTAGGGTACTACATTCATCTCATTTGTACGGCGCGTACCGCGCTGGCGACGACGTTTATAAACTTTCATTTTAGCGAAGCTGGCGTTGTAAAATATTTAAAAGTTCGTCAGAAAAACTGTCGAAACGGCTGGCAATTTTGTCGTTTTCGGTGGTGAAATAGTTGTAGGCCAACACCGCAGGGATCGCTGCAAATAAACCGATGGCTGTGGCGATTAAGGCTTCAGCGATACCCGGAGCGACAGCACTTAATGTAGCGTTAGTTGCTGTGGATAGCCCGATAAATGAATGCATAATACCCCATACTGTGCCTAATAAGCCGATGTATGGACTGACAGAACCTGTTGATGCCAAGAAGTTAAGCTTGGTGTCCAAGCTGTCAAGCTCACGTTGAGTGGTTGCTTGCATAGCGCGATAGGTGCCATCGACAATTAGGTCGCTGTCGCCTTGGGCATTGCGGCGGCTACGTAGAAACTCACCCATACCGGCATTAAAAATACGTGCTAAGGGGCCGCTCTGGTCTAAATCTCTACTGACGCGCTGATGCAAATCGGAGAGCTCCTTGCTTTGCCAAAAGTCTTGCTCAAACGCACGGGTTTGGCTCATCGCACGCTTGACTTGAAGGTATTTGCTGATGATGATTGCCCAAGATAATACAGAAGCAATAACTAATATCAGCATGATAATTTGCACAGGCAAACTAGCATTAAGAATAAGTGAAATAACCGACATAGAGTCTTGTGTTTCGATCGGTGGCATAGCGATTAATTATCCTGAACAGAAAGAAATAAACTACGAATATCAGCCGGAATAGGGGCTGGCTTAAAACGTTGAGAGTCTACACAACAAACCTGAATGGAACTTTTGACAAGTACTTCGCCGTTTCGTTCCGCGATTTGTTCAAAAGTGCATGATGAATTACCGACCTTAGTTAATCTTGTCTTGATGTTTAAAAGATCATCCAAACGGGCCGGACTGCGGTAGCGAACTTGGGTGCCAACAACAACAAAAATACGCTGTTGCTCTTCAGCTAACTTAGCTTGATTGACACCTAGTGTACGCAGCCATTCGGTTCGAGCGCGCTCAAAGAACTTTAGATAGTTAGCATAAAAGACCACACCACCTGCGTCGGTGTCTTCGTAGTACACACGTATAGGCAGAATAAAGGTGTTGCTTTGGCCTTGTGGTGATTGAATATCGCTCATAGACAATTGGTCAAGTTAGTCATAGTCTACCCTGTAAAATTAACGGGGTAGACATTAAATAAAGGGTTATATTACTGATTTTTTAGCTGTTGATAAAGATTTAAAACGTAAGCATTTAAGTCAGTGACACTCACCTTTTCAGATTCAGCAGCGGCACGCAATTGAACCTCGACTTCCTCGTTGGCTAAACCACGATCGCCGATGGTGACACGGATTGGCACACCGATTAACTCCCACTCAGAGAACATCACGCCGGGGCGACTGTCGCGGTCGTCAAGTACGACGTCTACACCTGCTTTGAGTAGGGCGTTGTAAAGTTCGGTTGCTTTTGTGCGGACAGCCTCACTCTTACCCCAGCCAATTGGGCAGATCACTACTTCAAAAGGCGCCATGCTAATTGGCCAGATAATCCCCTTATCATCATGGTTTTGTTCGATCGCAGCGGCAGCAATACGGCTAACACCAATACCGTAACAGCCCATCTGTAAATACTCCGCCTTGCCTTGCTCGTTTAAGAAGGTTGCGTTTAGAGCCTTAGAGTAGGTGTCACCTAAAAAGAAAACGTGGCCCACTTCAATACCACGCTGAATGGCTAGTGTGCCGGTTCCGTCAAGTGTCGGATCGCCGGCAACGACGTTACGAATATCAGCGATAATTGGTTCAACTAAGTCACGGCCCCAGTTGACACCACGTAAATGGTAGTCTTCTTTGTTGGCACCACAGACCCAGTCGCTCATGTTGGCAACGGTGCGGTCGGCAATAACTTGAACAGGCTTCAAGGTGTTGATAGGGCCTAAAAAGCCCGGGTTCGTACCGAAATACTCACGGATTTCGTCCTCGGTTGCTAAGCGGTAGCCGTTTTTCAGGGCATCTAATTTAGACGCTTTAACCTCGTTAACATCGTGATCACCACGAACTAATAGCAAGCAGATTTGATCCTTGCCATCATCATCTGTCGTGTGGTAGACGACAGATTTAACAGTTTGAGCTAAAGGTAACTCCAGTTGACCGGCAACGAGTTCGCATTTGTTAGCGTTAGGAGTGTGAACCTCTGCTAATTCCTCTGTTGCTTCAGCGCGTTCAGGGATTAAGCAGGTGGCTTCAGCTAATTCGATATTGGCAGCGTAGTCAGAGTTTGGAGAATAAACGATTTCGTCTTCACCTGTATCGGCAATGACTTGGAATTCATGGCTGCGTGAACCGCCAATCGCGCCGGTGTCTGCGGCAACGGCTCTGAAATCTAGGCCCAAGCGGGTGAAAATGCGCACATAGGCATCGTACATTTTGTCGTAAGAGATACCGGCGCCGGCTTCATCCTTGTCAAAAGAATAGGCGTCTTTCATAGTGAACTCACGACCACGCATGAGGCCAAAGCGAGGACGGCGTTCATCGCGGAATTTGGTCTGAATATGGTAGAAGTTGACCGGTAGCTGGCGCCAGCTTTGGATTTCGTTGCGGGCAATATCGGTCACTACCTCTTCGGACGTAGGCTGTATGATAAAGTCGCGTTGATGGCGATCCTTGAAGCGTAACAGCTCAGGACCGTAGGCTTCCCAGCGACCTGACTCCTGCCATAGTTCGGCAGGCTGTACAACCGGCATTAATAATTCAAGTGCCCCCGCGTGGTTCATCTCCTCGCGGACGATGTTTTCAATTTTGCGTAATGACCGTAATGCTAAAGGCATGTAGGTGTAGATACCGCCAGCTAGACGGCGAATCATACCGGCGCGCATCATCAGTTTGTGGCTGACAACTTCTGCTTCAGCAGGCGCTTCTTTTAATGTATTAATATGAAATTTTGACGCTAACATAGATGTGTTTTTAGATTAATTGTCTTAGATCAGTAGTTTAGACCGAATTTTACATTGTATTTCTAATATGGGCGTGCGTCCTCTGGAGTTGAGTGGAATTTAAAAAAAACACGCTGAGAATGAGAATGAATGAGCTTAAATTTCTCTTTTTGGGCAGTTTTGGTGTCACTTACAAAAAGAACCGTATAATTTAATGTAACGGAATTGATTATAGGTGGAACCTCATGTTGGATCGAGATGGTTACCGCCCTAATGTTGGAATTATTCTGCTCAACCAAAATAATGAGGTTTTTTGGGCGAAACGAATAAGAGAAAAGTCTTGGCAATTTCCTCAGGGGGGCATTCAACGAGGTGAGAGCCCTACAAAAGCGATGTATAGAGAGCTTTATGAGGAAATTGGTTTAAAACCTGAGCATGTAAGAATTTTAGGGCGAACGCGTACTTGGCTACGCTATAACGTGCCCGACCATTTTATTCGTCGGGACTCAAAAGGAATATATAAGGGACAGAAGCAGATTTGGTTTTTATTAAGATTGGAAGCTCGGGACTCGAGTATTAGTCTTAGAACAAGCCCAACCCCGGAGTTTGATGCCTGGAAATGGCATCCTTTCTGGGTGCCTTTAGATGCAGTGATTGAGTTTAAGCGCGATGTTTACAGAAACGCACTCGATGAGTTGGTGCCGCTGCTGCCTCAGGAGATGAAGCGACGACGGCCGCGTACTCAGCTCTACAAGGTGACGTCACTTAGCGTTAGCGTCACCACTGAAATCAACGTCCGTGTCAAGACCAAGACCAACGTTGAGCCTACTGAGGGTTCTAAGTCTTTAGGGGCTCAGGGTGCACCTAAAAAGCTTGCAGCCAAATCACCGAAACGCAATCAGAACTATTTGCGACGTCGAAATAAGAGTAAGCGGATAGTAAAATCTTAAACCACACTAAGTGGTTGTAAGCTTGAGATTAGTCCAGTCATGCTGTAAAACGCAGACTGGACTTCTGTTGTGTCGTTGTTGGCCACAAGGCCAAACTCTTAAGATTTTAATTCACTTTTTTAAAGAAAGAGCCTGGTTGTATAGAGCAGGTTTCTGTGTATTCATTGACATCATTTCAACTATATTTGTATTATTGAAATGATTTTAACGCTGTTTACTAAGAACTCATCTTAGCCTTAGGAATATGTTGTGTTAGTTGCTATTTTGATTTTTGTTTTGACCTTGACTTTAGTAATCTGGCAGCCCCGTGGCTTGGGTATTGGCTGGAGTGCGTTAATTGGAGCAGCGGTAGCCCTTGCTTGTGGCGTGGTGCAATGGACGGATATTCCTGTGGTTTGGGGAATTGTTTGGAACGCCACCGCAACGTTTATCGCGGTCATTATTATTAGTTTGCTCTTGGATGAGGCTGGTTTTTTTGAATGGGCTGCTTTGCATGTTGTTCGTTGGGGCAAGGGCAGAGGTATTACGCTGTTTGCGTTAATTATTTTGCTAGGGGCTGCGGCTGCGGCTTTATTTGCTAATGACGGAGCTGCGCTAATTCTGACGCCCATTGTGATGGCAATGTTAACAGCAATGGGTTTTTCTGCTGCAGCAACATTGGCATTTGTCATGGCAGCGGGCTTTATTGCCGATACGGCCAGTTTGCCCTTGGTGGTGTCTAACTTGGTCAATATTGTTTCTGCGGACTACTTTGCTATTGGCTTTACCGACTATGCGGCAATCATGGTGCCGGTTAATTTAGTGTCTGTCTTAGCAAGCCTGGGTGTGCTAGTATTGTTTTTCAAGCGAGATATTCCTATTAGCTATAGTTCAACGCATTTATCACCGCCGTTTAAAGCGATTAAGGACCCCGTTACCTTCAAGGCGGGTTGGGGTGTCTTGATTTTATTACTTATCGGTTTTTTTGGCTTAGAGCCTTTAGGTGTGCCTGTGAGTGTCGTAACAGCGATGGCGGCGGCATTGTTACTCGCGGTCGCTGCCCGTGGTAAGGTGATTAGCATAAATACAGTCTTGAGAGGTGCGCCATGGCAAATCGTTGTTTTTTCATTAGGTATGTATTTGGTGGTGTATGGCTTACGCAATGCCGGTTTAACGGATTATATTGCCTTGTTATTAAATAAATTTGCAGAAGGCGGGGTATGGGGGGCAGCATTAGGCACTGGTGTACTTTCCGCGGTGTTGTCTTCCATTATGAATAATATGCCTACCGTGCTAACTACTGCGCTATCTATAGAAGCCTCCGCTGCGAGCGGTTCAGTAAAAGAAGCCATGGTGTATGCAAATGTGATTGGCAGTGATCTAGGGCCTAAGTTCACCCCTATTGGCAGCTTGGCTACGTTGCTCTGGTTGCATGTCTTAGCGAAAAAAGGCACCACAATCAGTTGGGGGTATTACTTTAGAGTGGGATTGGTGTTAACCACGCCTGTTTTGTTAATTACTCTAGTGGCATTGGCTATACGTTTAGGTGCGTTGTCTTAAAGCAAAG
This sequence comes from Oligella ureolytica DSM 18253, assembly GCF_000373745.1. Classification (GTDB taxonomy): domain Bacteria; phylum Pseudomonadota; class Gammaproteobacteria; order Burkholderiales; family Burkholderiaceae_B; genus Oligella; species Oligella ureolytica. The sequence continues at coordinate 50,664 of NZ_KB892324.1, forward strand.
ATCGCTTCAGCATTTATGAAAAAGGATATGAAATTGTTAGATTTAAATTTCCCCAGTCTTGATGAATCATTATTAGAAGCCCCTGATTTAAATCGGCTATTACCCAAAAAAGTCACACCACATCCCCCTCGTCTTGTATTGCTTTATGGTTCTTTACGTGAGCGCTCATATAGCCGCTTTGTAACTGAAGAAGCCGCCAGAATATTGAATAAACTGGGTGCTGAAATCCGCATTTTTGATCCTCGGGGCTTACCGCAGCCTGATGGAACGACGGAGGATCATCCAAAGGTTAAAGAGTTACGGGATTTGGTGCTTTGGGCGGAGGGGATGGTTTGGACATCTCCAGAGCGTCATGGGGCGATGACAAGTATTTTAAAGGCGCAAATTGATTGGATTCCCTTGTCGGTTGGGGCTTTGCGACCTACGCAAGGTAAAACGTTAGCTGTCATGCAGGTGTCGGGCGGCTCACAGTCCTTCAATGCCGTTAATCAAATGCGGATTTTAGGGCGTTGGATGCGGATGATCACCATCCCTAATCAATCCTCTGTGCCCAAAGCATATTTGGAATTTGATGAGGATGGCCGCATGAAGCCGTCTTCATACTATGATCGTATTGTGGATGTGATGGAAGAGCTCATGAAGTTTACGTTACTGACTCGTGAGTGTAGTGATTATTTAGTTGATCGCTATAGCGAGAGAAAGGAAAGTGCTGACGAGCTATCCAAACGAGTGAATCAGCGTAGTATTTAGTTTGATCAGAATCGCTGAGAGCCTAGTTGTATAGGGCGGCGAAGCTGTCAATCACTCAATAGATTTTTTAATAGAGATGGAAAAAAAAGAGGCAGTAACTAAATTTGATGCATTAGCTTCAGAGCTTAGACTTGATATTGTGAAGCTACTGGTGCAGTTTGGCGAGGATGGTTTAGTAGCAGGAGAAATGAGTTCACAATTGGATATTCCACCAACGAATCTGTCTTTTCATCTCAAGACGCTAACACATGCCGGTCTTGTCTATGTAGAGCAAGAGGGGAGGTATCAGCGCTATCGTGCTAATACCTCGGCATTGATGGGCTTAGTTGAGTATTTAATGGAGAAGTGTTGCGACAAGCAAACTAAAGCAAAAACCGGGTTGTGTTAATTCTTAAAACCAAACTGGTAACTTAGCTGCTTAATGACGTGCTATGACTTCCGTCATTGAGCAGACCGCTATCGCTTTGACCTGTGCCTGTGTTGTCTTCTGCCTGCCAGCCTCCGCCTAGTGCTTTATATAAGTCCAACATCGCTTGGCTTTTAGCCAGATTTAACTCCAGCAGTTGAGTTTGTAGCTCATTAAGTTGCAGGCGTGATTCAAGTACCCGGTCCAGGGTGGCTTCTCCGTGTTCAAAAAGCTTTGTCGCTGCGGTAACTTGGCGTCGTGAGCGATTATTTGCTTCTTGTAGCTGGTCTGCTTGTTGACGTAAGAGGTATTGGGCATGATAGGCACTGTCAACATCTGCAAGTGCTGAGAGTACTGAGTGGTCATACTCCAATAAGGCTGCTCGTAGCTTGGCATCTTTGCTGTCAATATTGGCTTGGATGCGTCCGGCAGTAAAAATAGGCAGTTGCACGCCAACACTGACCAAACTGGAGAAACCGTGCATATCAGGTAAGTCACTATCTAAGCTGATCACTCCTCCTTGGCCTAAGAAATTGATTTTAAAGCGCGGTAGTAAGTCGGCCTGCGCGCTGGCTAATTGAGCCGATGCTGCGTAAACCAACGCTTGGTTGGCACGTATATCGGGTCGGCGATTAAGGACATTGGCAGGCGTTTGTCCGCTTGGCATGGGTGGTGTTTGTGTGGCTAATAGGCGTTGTGTCGGCTTCAGTTTAAAGTGTTGTGGCACTTGGCCGATTAAGACAGAAATGCGACGTTCTGCCTCTGCCTTTTGTGCTTCTAATATGGTGCGGGCAGCCGTAGCCGCCTGGATTTGAGTTTCGATTTGTAGCCTATCGTAGGCCGTTGCTTGACCTGCCTCAAAACGACCGTTGACATAGCGTAATAAGCTGTTTAAATGCTGTATTTGTTGGCTACTAAGGCGCTGCTTTTCGCCAAAGTACATCCATTGGCTATAGTAATTCGCGATGTCTGTGCTTAACAGCATCTGTGCCGCGTGCCATTCTTCAGCGCGAGCAATGGCCCCTTGGGTAGCTGCATCAATATCCGCTTGCTTATGTCCAAAAAAGTCCGGCTCCCATGATGCCGCAAGGCCCCCACTAAGGCCGGCGGCATCTAAGCTGAGGTGCTTATCGCCTAAGTTGGTGTCGAGCGTGCCTAAAAGCTCACGAGCATCACGACCGATCGGATTACGCACGCGGTTGGCAGTGCCGATAGCCGTTGCTGTAGCCCCTACTTCAGGGCCTAGATTAGCTCGAGCAGCGCGTGCCATCGCACGGGCGCTTTCCAAATTGGCACGGGTTGCCGCTAGGTCTTTATTGTTGTTGAGGGCTAATTCAATGAGCTCAGTTAATTGCGGGTCCTCCCAACTTAGCCACCATCGATCTAAGTCAACGGCCATTGAACCCAGAGAATATTCAAAACTGTCAGGTAATTCTACATCGCTTTTTAGATTGAGATCTGTGCCTGCACAAGCTGTTAATAGGCTCGTTATGAGGATTAGGGCAAGTGGTTTGGGATTGAAGTAACTCATTGGGTCATTAACCTTGGTGTTATTAGCCTTGATTGCTTAGCATTTTTTTAAAGCGAAATAGCGCTAAGGTAAAAAATACAATGGCCATGATGCTCATATAAATTAAGTTTGGCCAAATAATATCGATGCCGGCTTGGCGATTAAGGATGTTTTGTGTGGTTTGTACAAATTGTGTTTGTGGCGAAAATAATGTCATTACTTGCACCCAATCGGGCATGCCTTCGCGAGGAGATTCGCCACCTGATAAAAGTCGCATAACCACATAAACCGGTATCACTAGTAAACCGAATTGTGGCATAGTGGGTGCGATAGTACTTAATAAAATGCCTAAGGAGCTGACTGAGAATAGGAAAATCATCAAGCTCAGTAAAAATAAAGGCACTGACCCTACCAGCGGAATTCCAAGCCATAGATTGATCACCAAATATAGGGACAAGACGGATGCGATGGTAATGACAATGGAGTTACTGATGACTTTGGCCATGGCAATTTCAAAGGCCCTTACAGGCATGACTAGCAAGTGTTCAATCGTACCACGCTCTTTTTCACGAATAATGGCTGCACCTACTAACAGCATCGCGAGCAAAGACGCATTAGACACAATTTGCATGGGTCCGGCGAACCAAGTGTAATCTGCATTGGGATTGAACAGGACCTTGGTGACCATCTCCATCGGTAGCTGAGAGAGGGGATTGCTTTGTAAAAAGTAGGTCGCTGTTTCTTCCATGACGACTTGTTGTATAAATGCAGCCCCAAGGCCGGCTTGGCTAACCGCCGTTGCATCAATGAGTAGTTGTAAGTCGGGATTGCGCTGTTGAATGAGATCTTTCTCATAATTTTCGGGAATAACGAGGATAAAGGTGTATTGACTTGTATCCATTAAGCGATCGATTTCATCTTGCTCAATCAAAACAGGCGTTTGAAAATGTGGTGTTCTTAAGGCATCAATGAGACGCCAAGAGAGTGCAGAGCGGTCTTCATTGACAACAGCTACGGCGCCATTTTTTACTTCAACTGCAATCCCTTTAGCGACAGAGTAGGTCGCGACGCTAAACATGACAACAATCAGCCCCATCAGTACATAGTCACTTAGGACACTTTTAAATTCTTTTTGACAAAGATTCCAGATATTTCTTAGCGTGATCCACATACTCTATTTCTCCTGCTTTTTTAAAAAGCTGCTGGCTAATAATAAGTAGCTAATGGCAAATGCAGCGAGAATTAAATAGTAGTTCATAAAATCAGGCCAAGATAGGCCTTTGGAAAAAGAACCGATGATGATTCTTTGAAACCAAGCGCTTGGAAACAGGTGAGCAATCCATACATTGGCCCCTTCTAATGAGGAGACTGGGGTCAGCATGCCGGAGAAGTTTAAGGATGGGATCATCGTTAAAATAGCAGAACCAAAAATAGCGGCTACTTGAGAGGTGGCAAAGCAAGAGACTAATAACCCTAGTGAGGTGGCGGCCCAAGCAATGCAAAAAGCGCCAAAGAAGAGCGCGCTGAAAGAGCCGGTAATAGGCACTTGTAGAATCAGTATAGAAATCAATAGCAAGATAAAGAAGCTCAATAATGCCATCATGATGTAGGGAATTTGTTTCCCTATCAAAAACTGCATGACGGTCGCAGGTGAACCATAAAGATTCACAATCGAACCGATCTCCCTTTCGCGGACGACACCTAGCGCAGTCATCATGGCGGGTATGAGCATCATGGACATCATCATCATGCCGGGGGCGATTGAAACAATGCTGTTAAAGGATTGGTTATAGACAAAACGTGTTTGTAATTGGGCTGCGGGACTCGTACTGTGCCCCATTTCTTGAGCTAAGTTTTGGCTATAGCCACTCATGATGCCGATGAGATAAGACTTAATGTTTTCACCTGTAAATGGCATGGAACCATCCACATAAAACGACAGCTCGGGTTGGCGCTGTTGTATGAGGTCCAAACCGAAATCTGGAGGTATCTCTACTACAAGGCGAATTTTACCAGTTTGAATAATATGTTCAAATTCCTCATCATTGTGAAGTACCATGCGCTGATTGAAGTAAGGTGAGCTGCTCAGTTGCGTGATCAGCTCTTGGCTGATTTGACTTTGGTCTTGGTCATACACCGCAAAATTAATATTGCGCACATCAAAGGTAATACCTAAGGCAGAGAAAAATACCAGAACAACAGGTCCGAGCAGCACGAACAGTAGACGTACCGGATCACGCAATAATTCTTTGTTTTCACGTACCGCAAAAGCGAGAATATTATTGATGGGGCGACTTCTTGGTTTGGCTTGTTCTTGATGGGTATGGGGCGAGTTTAGTTGTGGTTTTTCGTTGGTTAATTCGGGTGATGCATGGGCTTTGTCGTGATTTTCAGCCTCTTCTAAATAGGCAATAAACGCTTCTTCAAGATTTTCTGCGTTTTGTGCTTCGACCAGTGCTTGGGGCTTGTCTTGGGCTAAGACTTTGCCCTGGTGCATAAATGAAATACGATCACACCAACCTGCCTCATTCATGAAGTGAGTCGAGACAAAAATGGTGATCTTGTCATTACGCGAGAGGTTGATCAGATAATCCCAAAACATATCCCGGGCAGAGGGATCAACGCCTGAGGTCGGTTCATCTAAAATTAAGACTTCAGGTTTGTGCAGACATGCCGCAGCGAGTTGTAATCGTTGCCTCAAGCCCAGAGATAATGAGGAGGGCAGCTCATCTTCATAGTCTTTGATTTTAAACTTCTCTAAAGAATCCTCTACTGCAGCCACGGCGTCCTGAGTGCTTAATTGGTAAAGTTTGGCGTGCAGATCAAGATTTGCGCGAACCGTTAATTCTTCATAGAGTGAAAAGCTTTGTGACATATAACCGACCCGCATGCGGGTATTGATGTCGTTGGCGTCAGTTGCTTTGCCAAGTAACTCTGCCTTACCGGAGCTGGGTTCCAGTAGACCAGTAAGCATTTTCATGGTGGTTGATTTACCGCAACCGTTAGATCCTAGAAAACCAAAAATTTCACCGCGAGGGATCTCAAAGCTGACATTGTCTACGGCAGTAAAATCACCAAACTTTTTGGTGAGATTTTCAGCCTTAATGGCTAGTGGCGCGTCTGGATCCGCTTCAAAAGGCGGGATATTGTCAAAGTCAAAATAATAGTCGCGTTCAGGCAGCAGTTTGACGTAGGCTTCTTCTAAGGTTTTACTGTTCGTGTTTTTTAACACGTTTTTTGTGCTGTCGGCCGCCAGAAGCTTACCGGCATTCATCGCCAACAAGTACTCAAAGCGCTCTGCTTCCTCAATGTACGCCGTGGAAACAATCACCGTCATGCCTTCAGATTCTGCCTGTAACTCGTCGACTAAATCCCAGAACTGACGACGAGATAAGGGGTCAACGCCGGTCGTAGGCTCATCTAAAATCAATAAGTCCGGATCGTTAATGAGTGCGCAGCATAGACTGAGTTTTTGTTTCATACCGCCGGAGAGCTTAGCGGCTTGTCGATCTGGAAAAGGATCTAAGGCGGTGGCTTTGAGTAAACGCTCGATTTTTGCTTCACGCTCATGACTGCTTAAGCCATATAAGTTGGCATGAAACTCAATATTTTCTTTGATACTGAGGGTGGGGTATAGGTTTTTGCCCAAGCCTTGGGGCATAAAAGCAACTTTAAAGGCGTTGTCTTCACGCTCGCGGCGTATGGCGACATCATTGCCTAATACCTTGATGGAACCTTGCTGTAGTATTTTTACGCCGGCAATGAGCGATAGTAGGGTGGATTTACCTACGCCATCAGGGCCGATGAGACTGATTGTCTTACCGCGTTCAATACGTAGGCTGACATTATTAACCGCCTCGGTTTTGCCATAGTGATGACTAACACCTTCAACCTCAACGGCATAGCGTTTGTTTTCGGAAAGGTCGTGTTGATTAGACATGGCAGGTAGCGTGTAAGTTTAGCGGTTTGAGTTTAAGGTAAGCTCACCTCAAGTTCTGAGGGCCATTGCTCAGCAGTGGTTTTTACATAGCCTATCCCGGTCAACCCGCTTTTTAGGTAGTTCTGATGAACGATGGCTACCTCGGCAGGTATTTTAAGCTCGACACGGTAGGTGAGTTTTTGACGTTCTTCGCTGGTTTCCACTGTTTTGGGTGTAAATTGCGCTTGCGCTGAAATAAAACTGATTGTCGCCGGCCAAACATAATCCTGCCCATCCAGCAAAATGCGTGCTTCGTCACCCAGTCCAATCCGGCTAATACTTTCTGTAGGTAGATAAAGGTACATGCGTGTATTGCTTGGGTCGAGTAGACTCATGACCGGATGGCCGGCAGCGATCACATTACCCGGTTGGGCAAAGCGATACTCGACGATGCCGTCAACGGGTGCTTGTATCACTAAATCACGGGTGGTGGCTTGGGAAGCTTTGATTTGAGCCTCCGCCTGTTGTACCGCTGCCTCGGCTTGTGCCTTGGCCGCTTCGGCGGCCTCTACCGCTGCTTGTTGAGCATTCACTGCAATTGAACGCTTATTGAGCTCTGTTGCTGAAATTAAATTATCGCGACGCAGTGCTTTGGCGTTGTCCAGCTCCACGTGTGCTAGACGCAATTGCTCTTGGTGTGCCTTAATCTCAGCGTCTGCTTGTGCGACTGCTTTTTCAGCCTGAGTACGTTGGGCAAGGGCGGCATCTAATTGACTGTCGTACTGATCAGAAGAAAGAGTGACGAGATCATCACCTTTTGCTATGTTGTCACCTTCATCTGTGAGAACCTCTGCCACACGTCCTGCATATAAGCTGGCTACATCAATTCGTTCTAGTTGTAAGCGCCCATTGGAGCGAGCAAAACCTTCAGGCTCACGGTCTAGCTGCTGTTGGTTATAGTAATAGGCACCAGCACCAACGATGATGACTAGAATAAATAGAATAATCCAGGATTTTTTCATATGCAGATCGCTTGTTTGGTTTAGATGGCTTCAGATTCACTTTCCGCTTCGGATTCGGGTTTGATCAGGCTATTTTCAAAACGAACCATATACTCTTCAAAACTGATTTGATCACTTGCTTCAATCTCTGCCTGTGCCTCTAAAGATCGTGCAGTTTCTGCTTTATAAGCGCCTTCGACGGCTGGCGTTAAATCGATATTGCGAAGCTGTGTAGAGTGCTTAAAGCTGTTTTGCTTAGTAAACTCATTAAAGCTTAAACCACTATGTTTGACTACGTCAAGGTAGCGTGCAGAAGGTGTCAAGTTGACATCCTCAAGTTTCGCTTTTTGGGCTGCCAGTGCTTGGCTATGTGCTTTAGTTTGGTATACCTCATCAAGTAGCTCTGCATAGGGTAGTAGATTGTCCATAATCTCCAGCCCCCAAGTTTTGAGCTCTACTGTGCGCCCTAAGCGCTCTAAGGTGAGTCCGGGTTTGCGACCTTCAACCACGACTTTGCTAAAGTTTCTATCCGTTTCATCGCAGTCATCGTCTGCATTAAATAGAGGACTGTTTTCAGCGGCACAATAAACTAAGAAGGTGTCTAAGAAATAAGCCGTCTCGGGACTGATGCCCAAAGGCTCAAAAGGGTCAATATCTAAGCAGCGAACCTCAATATACTGTACGCCACGGTTAATTAAGGCGTTGTTAGGGCGCTCACCGTCTTTGGCTGTGCGTTTTGGCCTAATGCTGGCGTAGTACTCATTTTCAATTTGTAAAATACTGGTGTTTAGCTGAACCCATTCGCCATCACGGTGGGTGCCAATCTCTACGTATGGCTGCCAAGGCTTGGTAACCGCGTTGTAAATCAGAGAAACATAACTTTCGACATGGTTGTAGCAGGTACGGATATTAGATTGGGCGTCACTGGTGTAACCTAAATCGCTCATGCGTAAGCTGGTCGCATAAGGTAGGTAGAGACTATCTTCATCAAAGGCTTCTAGGCCATGGTTGCGACCCTCTAAAAAACTACGATTAACTAGCGGGGAGGCACCGAATAAGTACATTAACAACCAGCTCGCACGCTTAAAGTTGCGGATTAAGCTCATATAGCCGACTGATTGGCGCTGCTTAGGATCACTGATCGTCGGTTCTAAATGCTGCCATAGCGCCGGCGGTAGGGAAAAGTTATAGTGAATGCCGGCGATGCATTGCATGGATTTGCCATAGCGTTCGGCTAAGCCTCGACGGTAGACATGCTTTAGCATGCCGCTATTAGAGGTGCCGTAGTAGCCAATTGGAATCTGCTCTTCGGGTGGTAAGGCACAGGGAATGGACTGCATCCATAGCGACTGCTCACCAATATGTTGTAAAACAAAACTATGGACTTGCTGTAAGTCTACAAACAAACTATCAACATCATGAAAAGGCTTAGTCACCAGCTCCATCAGAGCTTCGGAGTAATCAATGGTGATCGACGGGTGGGTCAAGGCAGATCCTAGCGCTTTAGGGTGAGCGTCCAGCGCATAGCTTCCTTGTCCGTCAATGCGTAGGGCCTCTCGCTCGATACCTCTACCAATTTGCGCTAATAAGTCCTGCTGGGCTTTTATTGTTGTAAATTTAGACACAATGTGATCCTGTGAAATTCTTCAAACTAAACTAACTAAAAATAGTATTTATGCTTATGTTAGCCTTATTAGTAAAGTTCCATTGTAATTCTTTCTGTGGTTGTGGGCTTTTTGTTTTAATTTAGAGATACTAATAGTTTTTAGGAATCAACTATGGCGTGGCGTGATATTCATTCAATCAAGCGGTTTTTTAATAAAACCGTCCTGATTTCTGTGAGTTTATGTTGTGTGTTGCTATTGAGCGCATGTCAGGAGCAAGCGTGGTACACCGAGAGTGACACGGTCGATGGCTATCAGATCACGGCAGAATTTCCCTCTAAACCTTCTATTATGACACGCACTTATCAATTGCTAGCTGATGAAGTCGCTGCGCCTTTGAATATGGTGCAGTGGTTCGCTACGGATAGTGAAAATAGCTTCAATGTGAGCTACATTGTGGTGCCTAACCATCTAGATACTGATGTCGTTGTCAAGGAGTTATTACGTAGTATGACATTAAAACGAGACCCTCGTTTGGGCGTAGCGCCTGCTGAGTTTGTAGCGGAGTATGAGCAGGATTTACCGGCGATAGGTGAACCGTTTGATGTCGGGGTTAGTCTAGAGTCCAGGCACCTCAGTGCGACGGCGATGGTTGTACAAGAGGGTAATTTAGTCGTGCAGCTATATGCCGCAGGCGTGGGTAGTAATAAGAACTTCAACGATCAGCGCCAGCGCTTTTTTGAGCAGTTTAAAATTGGTGCTACAATCCCTTAATTGGGTTTTAAATTTAGCTCATCATTCGTGTTTGTGACGCCGATTTGTATGCTTGCGGGCGTCTAAAAATCCCGCTAAAAAGGTTTTCATTCATATGTCTATCAGTATTTCTCCCTCATCTGTCGGTTTAGTAAGACCGGAGTATATCTCCTTTAGTGAGCCGCTCGTATTAAGCAGCGGTCAGTCTTTATCTGAGTACACCTTAGCCGTAGAAACTTACGGCACGTTAAATGAGGACCGCTCCAATGCGGTGTTAATTTGCCATGCGCTTAATGCTTCTCACCATGTCGCCGGTATTAATCCGGACGACCCCAAGGATATCGGTTGGTGGGACAATATGGTGGGTCCGGGTAAACCGGTCGATACCAATAAGTTTTATGTGATTGGTATCAATAATCTAGGCTCTTGCTTTGGTTCTACCGGTCCTGCGAGTATTAATCCACAGACTGGTAAGCCGTGGGGGGCGTCATTTCCGGTCGTGACTGTTGAGGACTGGGTTAATGCACAAGCTCGGTTAGCCGATTATTTTGGAATCAAGCAGTTCGCTGCAGTGATGGGCGGTTCATTAGGCGGTATGCAGGCATTGAGTTGGGCAATTCAATGGCCGGAACGCGTTGAGCATTGTGTCGTGATTGCCAGTACGCCCAGCTTATCGGCGCAAAACATTGCCTTTAATGAGGTTGCTCGTCGCGCTATTACCAGTGACCCTGAGTTTCATAATGGTAGCTTCTATGCGTATGACACCGTACCAAGTGCCGGTTTGTCGGTCGCTCGTATGCTGGGTCACATTACCTATCTATCAGATGACGACATGTCCACCAAGTTTGGTCGTGAGCGTCGAAACAAGGCAGAAGACGGTCGGTACCGATATGGCTTTGATGTAGAGTTTGAGGTGGAATCTTACTTGCGTTATCAGGGTGAGAAGTTTTCTAAGTACTTTGATGCCAATACCTACCTGCTAATTACGCGCGCCTTGGATTATTTTGATCCGGCCAGAATGTACGGTGACGGTGATTTAGGCCAAGCACTTAAGCATTTAAAATCTCGCTTTTTAACCGTGTCTTTTACGACTGACTGGCGCTTTCCACCGGCGATGATGCGTGAGCTCGTGCAGGCGCTATTAAAAAATCAGCATGAGGTGACTTATGCTGAAATTGATGCGCCTCATGGGCATGATGCTTTTTTATTAAATGATTCAACCTACCACGGTGTCGTGCGCGGTTATTTTGCAAAAATTGCTAAGGAGCGTGCGCTATGACTCATGTAACTAAAGCGACCAACGCCAACGGTGCGATTCGTATTGACCTCAAGGAAATAGCTGACTGGATCCCAAGCAACAGTCGAGTCATGGACTTAGGCTGTGGTACCGGTGAATTATTGAACTACTTACAGCTTAATAAAAAAGTCACAGGTGTGGGTGTAGAGATTGATAACGAGCGCATTGTGAGTTGTGTGGAGAAAGGGGTTCCCGTCGTACAGCAAAACCTTGAAGACGGTTTGGCACTTTTTGATTGTAAGCAGTTTGACGTGGTAGTGCTGTCACAGACCTTACAAGCGATGGTTAATACGGAGCATATCCTCAAGGAAATGGCACGTGTTGCAGATTATGGCATTGTTTCTTTCCCGAACTTCGGTCATTGGACCCACTGGTGGTCTATTTTCCAAGGCCGTATGCCGGTAACAGGACAAATGCCTTATGAGTGGTATAACACACCAAATATCCATCTGTGTACGCTCAAGGACTTTGAGGATCTGGCAGCACGTCTGGGCTTATGTATTATCAAACGCTCCACATACAATAATGAAAAGCGGGTTGACTTTTTACCGAGCTGGCGTAGTTCATTAGCGGTCTACTATTTTAAAACGCCACGTGAAGTTCAGGCATCAAAGCGCTCAGCCGCCTAAAACCCAAGGAATTTCTACGTGCTTTATAAGTATATCCAACCTTACCTAAGTCCTCGCGTTTTGCCCTTGTTTTTATTAGGTATCGCGAGTGGTTTACCATTGGCTCTGTCGGGTGGTACGTTCCAAGCATGGGCTACGGTGTCCAATGTCTCCCTCCAGCACATTGGTTTTCTGACCTTAGTGGGTATGGCCTATACCTTTAAGTTTATTTGGGCTCCTTTTATTGATCGCTATGTACCGCCGTTTATGGGGCGCAGGCGAGGTTGGATGGCGTTAACGCAAATCGCTCTTGCCGTTGTTTTGGTGCTAATGGGGCTGTTGAATCCTGCAGAACATTTGTTGTTGCTGGCGCTGTTAGCTACCGTATTAGCGTTTTTATCTGCTACACAAGATATTGCGTTTGACGCGTATAGTACAGAAGTCCTAATCCCCGAAGAACGAGCAGCGGGAGCGGCGATTCGTACCTTGGGCTATCGGGTAGGGATGATAATTTCCGGTGGCTTAGCCTTAATTATCGCTCCTCAATGGCTCGGTTGGGGCGGTACTTATATGCTCATGGGTGCGATCATGGCGGCGTGTGCCGTGGTCAGTTTTTTATCACCGGAGCCTGATGAGATACAAAAGCCCCGCAGCCTTGAAGAGGCGTTCGTGCTGCCTTTTAAGGAGTTTTTCTCTCGTCCTGAAGCGTGGGCTTTATTGCTACTTATTGTGTTATACAAACTGGGCGATGCGTTTGCAGGGGCGTTATCAACCACCTTTCTGATTCGAGGTGCGGGCTTCTCGCCGGAGTTAATTGGTACCGTCAATAAAATTTTAGCGGTGATTGCGACCATTTTGGGGGCGTTGGTTGGCGGTTCACTCATGAGTCAATGGGGTACTTATCGTGCCTTGATGATTTTCGGGATCTTACAGGCAATATCAAATTTTGGTTATTATGTTGTGGCTTCTTTTCCCGGTAATGTGCCGATCATGGCGACAGCCATTGGGATTGAAAATATCTGCGGAGGTCTTGGGACGGCGGCTTTTGTGGCGTTGGTGATGGGGCTCTGCGATGTCCGTTATACTGCGACGCAATTTGCGTTACTAACAGCGCTAGCCAGTGTCGGTCGCGTCTTTTTAGCCGGTCCTTTAACACCACCGTTAGTAGAGCGTTTCGGTTGGGACGGCTTTTATTTACTCACTGTCCTTATTGCTATTCCCGGGTTGTGTTTGCTCTGGTTGTACCGCGATCGTATAAAGCGTATTGATGAAAAAAAGGTGGTGCTTGAACCTCGCCCTGCTTCTACGACGGCAGATTAAATTTCTGTCTTAGGCCTTGGGATTTACCCTTGTTATCCCGTTTTTTTGCTTCAAAATGCTTCAAAAAGTAATGACACCATTATAGAATGACGTTTAGTCTGAGCTTAAACTGTATCAATTAGCCATCGCTATGAGGTGCTATCTCTGATGTGTGAGTGCTCAGCTACATTCATTTTATCGAGGAGTATTTGAATATGAACTCTGTCGTCATCCTGATTATCGGATTGGGTTTAATGTCGCTGGGATATTTTATCTATTCGCGCTTTATATCCGAGAAAATTTTTGCTTTAGATCCTGACTTTAAAACACCTGCACATGAGTTCAACGACGGCGTTGATTTTGTGCCAACCAATAAGTTCGTGCTTTGGGGACATCACTTCACTTCCGTCGCTGGAGCAGCGCCTATTGTGGGTCCAGCAGTCGCTGTGATTTGGGGATGGTTCCCTGCCTTCTTATGGGTCGTCTTTGGGACGATTTTCTTCGCTGGTGTACATGATATGGCTGCCATTTGGTCTAGTGTGCGTAACCGCGGTCTTTCTATCGGTGCCGTTTCAGGTATTGTGATCAGTAAGCGCGCAAGAGCCTTATTCTCAGTCGTGATTTTCTTATTACTCTTGATGGTTAATGCAGTGTTTGCAGTCGTAATTGCTGGCATGATGATCAAAACGCCATCTGCTGTTGTTCCCGTGTGGGGTGCTTTAGTGGTAGCCTTCTTTATCGGTCAAGCGATTTACCGCTGGAAGCTTAATCTGCCCTTAGTGTCTTTAATTGGTGTGGTCGCTCTCTATCTTCTCATTTATATTGGTCCAATGGTACCTGTTGTCTTGCCTTCTGAGATGATGGGGTTACCGGCCAATGCTTGGTGGATTATTTTCTTATTCGTCTATGCCGCCGTTGCTTCAATCTTGCCAGTATGGATGTTACTGCAGCCTCGTGACTACATTAATGGCTTGCAACTATTTATTGGTTTAATAGTTTTATATGTTTCTTTCTTGATTTATCAGCCAGAGATAGTAGCGCCTGCTTACAATACGGATTTGCCGGCTAATACGCCGTCGATAATGCCATTACTGTTTGTGACGATTGCGTGTGGTGCGATTTCAGGCTTCCATGGTATTGTCGCAACAGGTACTACCTCTAAGCAAATTAATAAAGAAACAGATGTGCGTTTTGTTGGCTACTTCGGAGCGATGGGTGAAGGGATGCTTGCTTTAGCATCGATCTTAGCTGCAACTGCTGGTTTTGCGACCTTAGTCGATTGGCAAGCGGTTTATCACTCATTTGGTCAAGGTGGTGCTGCTGCCTTTATTACTGGTGGTGCTGCGATTATACACGAGGGTGTTGGTATCAGTCCTGAGCTTTCTGCAACGATGCTCACTGTGATGGCTGCCTTATTTGCAGGTACAACCATGGATACAGGGGTACGTTTACAGCGCTATATATTCCAAGAATGGGGTGAGCAGTACAATATCAAGACCTTGAAAAAAGGTCCACCTGCGACTATTTTTGCAGTAGCTTGCTGCGCCTTATTAGCTTTTGGTGCAGGCGGTCTAGATGGTTCCGGTGGTATGATTATTTGGCCTTTATTTGGTACAACTAACCAAATCATGGCTGGTTTAACGCTCTTGGTTGTTAGTGTGATGTTGCTTAAAGCAGGGCGTCGAGTATGGTATACATTAATTCCAATGGTGTTTTTACTCTTTATGACAGTCATCGCCTTATTGCTACAGTTAAAGCAGTTCTATGCTCAAGGTAATTGGTTATTAATTGTTTTAGATATCATTATCTTAGCGTGCTCTATTCTCGTGATTTTAGAGAGTGTTTCAACACTAAAACGTTTCTGGCCTAAAAAAGCCAGCAGCTAATTAGTTCTTTGTTTTAAATAAATATAAGCCTTGTGCTCAATCGAGCATCAAGGCTTATGTTGTCAATAGGGGGTGGTTTTATGCCTATTCGAAATAAAATCCAGGCCTTTTTAGAGGGGTTGGATGAGTTTTATCACGCACCATATCGTCGCACATTAAGTCGTGCCTATCGAGATGAGCAAGATTTATTTATGTTGATCGTCTTTGCTGAAAGTTTAGGGATACCTAATAGCATGAGCTATTACACTTTAGAGCTGCAGCCTATTTTGATGGAGGAATTTCATGAGTGGCATTTACGTATGGGGATGGAGCATTCACCTTTAGATCGTTTTGGTTGTTGTTAGTGTCGAGGGAGAAATTATGGATGAGTTATTAACTGATGTGTCCAATAAGTCAGTGATATTTGTAGGTGGTAAAGGGGGCGTTGGGAAGACAACCCATGCAGCTTCTTTAGCCACACGTTTAGCCGCTAGTGGTAAAAAAGTGTTAATTGTTTCAACTGACCCTGCTCATAGTCTTGGTGATGTTTTGCAATATCAATTAAGTGGAGAAATAACCAAGATTAATGACAACCTGTCAGCGGTGGAAATGAGTCCTCACAAAATTGTCGATGAGCATTTTTCTCAGGTCATGGATACGATTAAGGGTTATGCGATGCCCGAAATGATTTCTAAGCTGAAAGAACACCTTGAGGCGTCAAAAGCTTCGCCAGGTGCGGAGGAGGCAGCAGTATTAGAAGCCATGTGCCGTTATATTGTTGATTATCCTAAGCTAGGCTTTGAGCATGTGGTTTTTGATACGGCTCCTACGGGCCATACTTTGCGTCTACTTGAGTTGCCGAAATTGATGAATGCTTGGACCGAAGGCTTGATGAGCCAACAGGGTCGCCAGCAAAAGATGCGTGAGGCGGCTAAGCCTTTTTGGGATAAAAAAGCAGATGAGCAACCTGAGTTGATGAGTGAAGACAAAAATAGTCGATGGGCCAAAGCCCTAGATGTACTGAAAAAGCGGCAAGAATTATTCCACGATGCCGGACACATTCTTGATGATCAGTCACGTTGCAGTATCGTATTGGTGATGATTCCAGAAATGTTACCACTCGCCGAAACCCGTCGTGCAGTATATCAATTGTCACATTTTAAGATGCCGTGTCATCATTTGATTATTAATCAGGTGTTGCCTGAGCCTGAAGAAGGTAATAGTTTTTGGAAAAGTCGTTATGAGCGTCAAGCAGGGATTATTAGTGAAATTGAAAAAGACTTTCCAAAGCAAAATAGATATTATTACGGCCTACAGGCAAAAGATATTCGTGGAGTGGACGCATTGGGTAGTTTGAGTACAATTTCTTATAAAAAGGCACAATCTTAAACTGTGTTGGAGTGTGACTAGGTCGTGGCGTTTGACTTGCGACCCTATATTCTACTGGGTGCCATGTAGTTGGCGATGAGTTTTTCGAGCGCGTTGCTCCATTTTATAGAGTGTTTGCAGCTCCATGCTTTGACCGATAGAAAGCGAGCTGCTGCTTTTTAGTGCTTGCTTCATGACAATTTGCATTAGCTCAGCCGTTGCAATAGCGTCAAAGACAGCATGATGTCGAGCAGGGTTTTTGATTTGAAAATGTGAGGCCCAGAAGTCCAGACTCTGACGTTTGGTACTTATGTCAGGCAAAAAGAGGGGAGCGAGGAAAGCCACATCAAACCAGGTGTGCTGCTTTAGTTCAATGCCTAGATGCTGCCTTAGCGCTTTATCCAACATGGGTTGGTCAAAACCTACATGATAGGCAATGAGAGGAGCTTTAGCCATAAATTCTAAAAACTGCATTAAGGCCTCAGCAGGCTCAATGCCAGAGCGTTGGTCACTGTCACCAATATGGTGAATAAGGATATTTTCTTTGCTGCTACTCTCATCTTGTTTCAGGATAATTTGAAAGGACTTAGCCAGAGGGATTAAACCATTTTCTATACGACAGGCACCAATGGCGATTAGTTGATCATTTTTAAAGGAAAAACCACTGGTCTCTAGGTCAAGTACCACAAAGTCGCTTTCCATAAAGGTCTTTCTTAGGTTGGTAGTAGGCAAGGCTTGCCAAGCGCTTAGTCTACGTTGAATATCTTGACTAAGCATCGGAGCGGGTGCTTTTTTTCTAGAAAAGATAGAATGCAGTAATGACATCACATCATCCTAGAGCCGATATTTGTGCGCAAGGCTATGTTGAATATTGCGCATCAGACGAAAACTTTCTCTCAGTACACGTTTGCTTAAATCATCCAGTTGCTGTGGATTGATGTTATTACTGAGCGGTAAGCCTTTGTCCTCTAATTCAAAGTGGTGCTTCATGCGGATTAACTGAATAAAAGCAAAGCTTTCAATGCAACCTTGAATTTGTTTGGCCTGTAAGTCTCCCTTAGTCATCACATCACTTAGGCGTTCCACTGTATTGGTAGCGTGAGAACCGTGCTTTAAGGCCAAAATACGGGCAATATCGACAATAATGGCTGAACCATTGAATTTTAAATTAATCGTGTCATCATCGCGTGTAGCGAATTCCTTAAATAAACCTAGTGGTGGGCGATTACGTAGGGCATTTTGAGTCATAAAGCGTAGGAATAAGCCCTCGCTAGACACAAAGTTGCTCAGCCAGTCCCTGAGTTGCTCAGCAAGTGATACATTGCCAGCAATCCCTTTGAAGTCAAAGTAAATAGTGGCGTTTAATAACGCCTCAGGGTCGGGGTTATTGATCCAGTGGCTAAAGCGTTGGCGCCACTCAGTATCGCTTAAGCAGCACTCTGGGTTCATGGCCATAATATTGCCGGTACAGAGTGGAAAACCCAACTTATCCAGGTCGTTATTAACGTCTTTGGCAAAACTCAATAAGGTTGCGCGGGTACTTGCTCGGTTGTCATTATCTTTAAAAATGATGCCATTGTCTTGATCTGTATAAAAAAGCTGTTCGTCACGCCCCTCAGAGCCCATGGCAATCCAAGCAAAATCAATTTGCTCAACCTCTGGGTGATCATTAAAGCGTAGTTTAATCGTTGCTCTAACTACTTGATCATTTAGATGTGAAATAAGATGGGTTAATTGTTCGATAGCGATGCCTTGCGCCATCATGTTTTTAGCGAGCTTTTTAATATGTTGTAGGCTGAGTTTTAGATCGTCTAAATTTTTTGCGACTTCGATGCCCTGCGAAATGTCTGTTAGGCCCACACGTTGGAGGGCAAATAGATCGCGCTCAGAAATAACGCCAAGTAGCTTTCTGTGATTGTTGATCACAAAAATATGCCTAAAACCATGCTTCGCCATAATCAGAGCAGCTTCGTAAGCTAAGTCATCAGCATATAGTGCAATGGGGTCGACCGTCATAAAGTCCGCAATTGGACTATTTAAATCTGCTTCAGGGATAGTCACTCGGCGCAAGACATCGTTAAGTGTAAAAATTCCCAGTGGTTGACTGTCTTCGTTGACAATTGCCATGGAACCGATATTAGTCTCGGCCAATATCATAAGCACTTCTTTTAGTGGTGTATCGGGTTGGCAAGTAATCACTTCACGTTTGATTACGGCACCTAGTTCGAGTGATAAGGGCTGTTCATCACTTTGCTTGTTGACATGATGGTTTTGGATAATGCGCTTAGACTCTTCTAATAAAGAGGCCAATCGCGCCACGCAAAATCCCTTAAAGATGGGGCATTCTTCTCGCAAGCGATGGAAGATAGCGGCTGGCACCTGATAGACAAAGCAATCAGTGATGGCAATAAATTGACTGGTGTTGGGCTGATTGGAAATGAGCGGTCCATAGGGGAAGGCATCACCTTCTTCATATTCAAAGGAGCTTTTTAGGTGAGCGGGGTCTTTTGCACCGCGAAGGCTTTCTACTAAGCCCTGTTTGACAATGATAAACAGGTCGGGAGGGCCATCAGTTGTTACGTCCATGATGACTTCGTTGGCTTTGAAGTAATTAGTTTCGCAGTGTTCGGCAAGCAGTGTCAAAAAGGGTGTTTCCATTTTTTGGAATGGATAGTATTGCCGTAAATGAGTGATTGTTGCTTTAATAACTTCATCCATGAATCACCTCAATTTGATTGCTGTTTACATGAAAAAGCGTAACCGCAATAATGAGAAGGCCGGTTACGCTTAAGAGTTAAGGAAACTCCTGGGCCTTAATTGATAGGGATTAAGGCCTAGGAAGTGGAGTTTAGATGTTAGTCATTATCCGCACCGCGATATCGCTTGTATTCTAAAACGTTCCAACAACGTTCAGCGAGCGTATCGATATCGATGGCTGAAGGCGCATCGGTCAGTAGCTTTTTGGCAACTTCGATCTCTTTTTCAACCTCAGCACGGTCTTGATACATAAACTCATCGGATGCAACCTCTGGCGCATTGGATAATTTCTCTTGTAAGTCAGAGATAGTGCGCTCTTGCATACGGACCATATCACGACGAGCGTCGCCACGCCATGTTGGTTGTAGCGTACGGTTATGATCAAGTAATGCGGTGTATTCACCATAGACGTCTTTGTAAATGTCGGTCGCATGATAACGCGCATCAAAGGTCGCTTGCTCTAAATCGAGGAGGGTCAACTTCTCCATCTCTAAAGGTACACGACGCTTGGAACCACCAAGACGGGTGTAGTGCGTGTAGTAAGGGTACATACTCTTAATTACCTTACCGACCGGTAAAACACCTTTGCCATCAGCATCAACACCCTTAGGCTGTACACCCTGCATACCGGCTAAAGCAGACTCCGGACGGATAACCTCTTTAGGTGGTACGAAACCGTAGCGTAGCATCTCTCGAATGCCGGTGCCGGAAATGTTTAAACGGAAGCGCTCATCGTGCGGGCATGTAGCTTCTGTCGCATGGCTTGAGCAGCGAGTGCAGTAGAAAACCTCTTGGAAAAAGCGTACATCAATACCCATTTCTTCGGGCGTGTACTCATCAAAGATGCTATGTGCTGCGTATTTGTCATAGTAGCTACCGGTACCAGCGTGGTCACGACCAATGAGAGCATGGGTACAACCGTAGTTTTTCATGAGGAGTACGTGTAAAACTGCCTCACGAGGGCCTGCAAAAATATAGGTAACGCGTAGTGGACCTAAGATAGCACGATCTTTTGGATAGTAAGTATCCAGTACGTTACGATAGGCCAACATACGATACTCATGACGTACATACTCACGCTTAGCCATTTCAACGAGTGGCTGTAAGAAAACGCCGTCAACCTCTTCTAAGGCATTACGATGAATGTACTCGTGACCGCGGTGTAGCGGGTTAGCACCGGTAATAAAGCCGGCGACACTCTTAAAACCGCGCTCTTCGTAGAACATTCTCCAGGTGTCTTTGGGCTCTAAACGAAGCTTCTCAAACGGTCCCCAGTCAGCACGCTGTAATAAGTGTAAAGTACCACCAAGGGATTTATTACCCATACGGCGATGAATGGAATCTACGCCGGGGTGATTGCGGTCTGTGGTACCAAATAAACTCTGTGCGCGATGCTCTTTATCATAGTCAAAAATATCCTCGATGGCTAAAATAGCAACCGGCTCATTAGAAGAGTCAATGAGTGCTACCTCGCTACCTACCTCTAGACCGGCGATAATCTCAGCGTTACGATCACCAATTGGAGCAAAACTGATAGGTACCGGCCAAATCGTGCCGTCACTGAGGCGTCCTTTTTCAAGTACAGACATGTAGTCATCTTTGACCATAAACCCCTTGATGGGTGATAGTACACCGGTACAAATCATCTCAATGGTGATGACTGCTTCAAGGTCAATACGGATACTTGGCAATGAGCGTGCACGCTCAATTTCAGAAGCACGCTTGTCTTCCGGTACAAGCTGATCAACTAACACACCGCCGTGAGGCTTTTGTGGGTACTTGTCAAAATTTAATTCTGGGTAAGGCATAATGTCTCCATGCTTTGTTTTAGGTTTTAATTAATTCTTGTCGATTAATTCGACCATCGTTATTTGTAGCTCTTATGGTTATAGTTTGATATCGATCAAGCGCTACTAATAAGTAGGACTTAGCGATAACACTAACTTGAGTTGTAATAGTTAGTAATAGTTATGAGCTTTTATTATCATATCTACAATATACATCCAAAGTTCTCATAAAAAACAGGGGACTCGACTAAAGTAGGAGAGCATATGTCACCAACTTGGGTGATTTTGGCCTCATTTATTTATTTGGCCATTTTGTTTGGCATTGCGTGGGCAGGTGATCGTTATCCTCTGTATGAAAAGCGAGCTTGGCTGCGGCCGACGGTTTATAGTTTAGCGCTTGCTGTTTATTGCTCTTCTTGGACTTTTTATGGTGCCGTAGGAAGCGCAGTGCGCCATGGCTGGGGCTACCTACCTATTTATTTAGGGCCATTTTTGATGATGGTTTTTTTTTGGCGTTTTTTAGAGCGCTTGGCGCTAGCTGCTCAGACCCAAAAAATCGTCTCCATTTCTGACTTTATGGCGAGTCGCTATGAGCGTTCACAGCGGTTAGCCGGCTTAGTGACGATCGTTGCTTTAGTCGCTGTCGTGCCATACCTAGCCTTGCAGTTTAAGGCCGTGACGATGAGCATTGGGGTGTTTATAGGTCATGAAATATCATCAATTATTTTCGGTGATCCGGCGCTCTATGTGGCTGCACTAATGGCACTTTTTGTGATTGTTTTCGGTACTCGCCAAGCGGATGCGACCGAGCATCGCCCCGGTTTGATGTTAGCCATTGCAGCGGAGTCATTGATTAAATTAGTCGCCTTGATAGCCGTCGGTATCTTTGCTTTTATTTGGCTGACGGTCGATGATTTAGATGCTGTGGGGGCGATTCATACCTTGACACAGCATACCTCCTCCATGAGTTTCGTCGGTCAAACCTTACTGGCTTTTGCTGCCGTCATTTGTTTGCCACGTCAGTTCCATGTGGCGATTGTTGAGAGTGGCGATGTTAGAGATATCCGCTCTGCACGTTGGATTTTTAGCCTGTATTTGGTGTTGATCGCCTTGATGGTCCTGCCTATTACGATGGTTGCATTTAATGTCTTTGAAGACTCATCGGCCGCAACTACCGCCGTGATGGTCGATAGTTATGTGTTGCTTTTGCCATTATATAAAGCACAAAAGGCGTTAGCCTTATTAGTGTATATCGGTGGCTTTTCAGCCGCTACCGGCATGATGATTGTGACTAGCGTGGCGTTATCGACCATGGTCAGTAATGACTTAATCATGCCCTATTTGTTGCGTCGTGGTTGGGCCGAAGGGAGCCGTGGCGATTACTCCAAGACCTTATTGTGGGTGCGTCGCGGAGCAGTGTTTTTTTTAGTGATGGCTGCCTATGGTTACTATGCGGGCACCGGTTCAGAAACTGCTTTATCTGCTTACGGCTTAATGGCTTTTGCTGCGGTGGTGCAGTTTGCGCCGGGCTTGATCGGCGGTTTAAGCTGGCTTGGTGCAAGTCGTCGCGGTGTTGAGGTAGGTTTAGCCATAGGCTCTTTGGTGTGGGCTTACACCTTGCTATTGCCAGCCTTAGCAGATGCCGGGTGGTTTTCTGATGCGTGGGTTGAAAGAGGTCCTTTTGGCATTGAGTGGCTCATACCGTATCGGCTATTTGGCTTTGGCAGTATGGACCCATTAACTCATGGTACGTTTTGGTCGCTCATATTTAACACCAGTTTTTTTCTACTAATTTCCTTGCTCAAAGGCCCCAGTCTTGCCGAAAGATTGCGTGCCAGAACTTTCTTGGACCCCTATGCCAAAAATCGTCGTTTAGAGACAATGAATGTACCGGGTAACTTATTAGTTCATGATTTACTCGTTATTAGTGGCCGGATTGTGGGTGAGGCGAGAGCGATGTGGTCCTTTGAAATCCACGCTAAAGAGCGGGGATTGGTACTTAGTAAGGATTTAAAGGCGGATGCCGAATGGGTTCAGTTTACTGAGTTGATGCTGGCCGCGGTGGTCGGTGCCGCTTCTGCGAGATTAGTTTTAGGAAGCGCGCTACGTGGTTCCGGGGTCGAGGTTGATGTCATTGTTTCGGTGCTTGATGAAACGAGACAAGAGCTCAGTTTTAATCGTGATGTATTGACATCAACGCTGGAAAATCTGGAACAGGGTATTAGTGTGGTTGATGCGGATATGAACTTAGTCGCATGGAATCAAAAGTATAAGGAATTCCTTGATTTACCTCCCAGCCTACTAAAGCTTGGGCAGCCGGTGTCAGATATCATGTATTTTAATGCGATGCGCGGTCGGTTGCGTTTGGTTGATAGTGGTAATGTCACCGAGTCAGTCGAGCGCCGTTTGAACTATATGCTTGAAGGCAGTTCTTATTCGGCTCAGCGCTTGATTCAAGATAATCAAGTGATTGAAATACGTGGGCGACCCCTTCCGGGCGGTGGTTACGTGACCAGCTATACCGATGTGACAGATTTTAAACGAGTCGAAAAAGAGCTGTTGGAAATTAATATGAATCTGGAGCAACGGGTTGCTGAGCGAACTGAAGCGGCTGAAAAGGCTCAGCGGTTACGTAGCTATTTCTTAACAGCAGTGAGTCATGATGTATTACAACCGATTAATGCGGCCAGATTATTCGCGACATCACTCCAAGATGTTGATGACGATGCTGAGCAAATGCGCCACTTAGCAGAGAGGGTAGATACCTCTTTGCGCGCAGCTGAAGAATTATTAGAAGGGTTATTGGATATTTCTCAGTTGGAGTCGGGCAGAATGCAGGCAGAAATTCAGGTTTTCAATGCGCAGGAGCTTTTGGACGACTTATATCAGCAATATGCGCCTTCTGCAAAGCGTAGGAAGTTACGTTTAAGTCTTCATATGAAACCGGTTTATGTGCGGAGCGATATGCGTTTATTGCGTCGAATTTTACAGAACTTCTTAGCCAATGCCTTACGTTATACCCAAGAAGGGCGGATTATTCTTGGCGGTCGAGTACGTGGCAATCAGGTTGAGTTTCAGGTGTGGGATAGTGGGCAAGGTATTCCACCTAATCACCTGGAAAAGATTTTTGATGAGTTTCAACGTTATGAACAAAGCTTTGATTGGGGTGAGCGAGGGCTTGGTTTAGGCCTGTCAATTTGTCAGCGTATCTCGGTTCTGTTAGGTCATACCTTGGCGGTCAGGTCAGAGGTAGGCAAGGGGAGTATGTTCAGTGTCAGCGTACCCTTGGCCAATGAGAAAGAGAAAAATCACCAACAAGAGCATCTCCCACATAGCTCTGCTGCGTCGTCTTTATCAGGTATGCGAGTATTGTGTCTTGATAATGACTTGGAGATTTTGCAGGGCATGCAGGTATTGTTAACTCAATGGGGAGTAGAGGTTATTGCTGCTACGACGATAGATGATGCCTTGCAGATGATGGATCAAAAGCCTCATGTGCTGTTAGTTGATTATCATCTGCATGATCGATTGGATGGTTTAGACAGTTTAGACGCTTTGCGAGACAATGCCCGCCATTTGCATGGTGCTTTGCTAACGGCCGATGGTAGCGATGAGTTGCGTAACAAGGCCAGACAACGCGGCTATATTGTGCTTACAAAACCGGTTAAAGCGGCCAGTTTACGTTCGTTTTTAACTGCCCAGTATGAGAGTGTTAAGCCTAAATTTGATGGCCTCAAATAATCTATTCATCTAAAAAATCAAGTAGCTCTTGTTCTGTTTTGTTTTGTAGCTCCAGTTCATAAGCCAGTAGAACGGCTTGCGTGCGATTATTGACACCGAGTTTGCGTAAAATGGCGGTCATATGGGTTTTAATTGTTGTTTCAGAAACCCCCAGATCATAAGCAATTTGCTTGTTTAATTGACCGCTAGTGACTTTTTGCAAAACCCGTAATTGTTGGGGTGTCAGTTGGCTAACCAGTTTTGCCGCTTCTTTTTCTTTACTGCTGACTGCTGGCGTACTTTGTGCGTTTTTAGGCAACCAAATATTACCCATCAATATTTGATCGATGGCCTCACAGAGCATATCAGTATCAGCTGATTTTGGAATATAACCCATCGCGCCGTGATCAACGGCTCGACGCATCAATACAGGATCCTCGTGCGCAGAGATGATAGCAATCGGTAATTGTGGGTGATGTGAACGTAAAAAGACGAGAGAACTGTAGCCCTCGGCACCGGGCATATTGAGGTCTAGTAATAACAGGTCGGCTTCGGCGTGAGCGTCGACTAAAGCAAATAATGAGTCAGTATTTTCAGCTTCGTAAATGTTGGCACTGGGATAATGCTTACCAACTAAACCCCGTAATGCCTCACGAAATAAAGGGTGGTCATCAGCGATTAATAATTCATTCATCTAAGTTATCCGAAAAAGCAAAAGGGGTACAATTGAGATAATTGACCCCCTTTATTATATGCATATTTAATTGCTTAAATGTACATATAGGCTAATCGCAACTTAGTGAGCAGATGCTTGGCTGACACCGAGGCCTGTTTGAGCGCGTACGCTTAGGCCGTCGAAAGCAGCTTTTTCTGTGGCAGCGTCTGCACTCTTATCGGTAACAGAGAAGAACCAAATTGAGATAAACGCTAACGGGATAGAAAGAATGCCTGGGTTAGGGAATGGTGTAATGGCCTCAGCGAAACCAAATACATCGACCCAAACGGTAGAGCTTAATACGACCCACACAGTCGCGGTAAATAAACCGATGAAGCCACCAATCGTAGCACCGCGAGTAGTACAACCGCGCCATGAGATAGATAGCACCAGCACAGGGAAGTTAGAGCTCGCTGCAATAGCGAAAGCTAAGCCCACCATGAAGGCTACGTTTTGATTCTCAAACACGATACCCAAGATAATCGCTAAGATACCTAGTGCAATGGTAGATAGACGAGAAATACGCATCTTTTGCTCTTCGGTCACATTACCTTTGGCGATGACGTTGTCATACAAGTCATGAGAAATTGCAGCGGCACCCGCGAGTGATAAGCCGGCAACAACAGCCACGATGGTTGCAAAAGTAACAGCTGCTAAGAAGCCCAGTAATAACTCACCACCGACCGCATTGGCTAAGTGAACGGCTACCATGTTGGTACCGCCAATGAGGTCGCCAATTAAGTCGAAGCTACCATCAGGGCCGCGATTAAATAGCTCAGGGTTCTGGCTGAGGTACCAAATTGCACCGAAACCGATGATGAAGGTTAAGAGGTAGAAGTAACCGATAAAGGTACTGGCCCAAATAACTGACTTACGAGCTTCTTTGGCGTTGGCAACAGTAAAGAAGCGCATCAAGATATGTGGTAAACCGGCAGTACCTAAGGCTAATGCTAAACCGAGAGATAACGCGTTAATCGGGTTAGAAATCAGGCTCTGGCCAGGGGCCAAGATACCAGGACCATCTCGGTGAATTTCCACCGCTTTTTCTAGCATGAAGTCGACGTTAAAGTTGAAGCCTTTGAGTACTAAGAAGGTCATTAAGCTGGCACCGAATAGCATCAGTACGGCTTTAATGATTTGTACCCAAGTCGTTGCGGTCATACCACCAAAAGCGACGTAAATCATCATTAGAGCACCAACGATGATAACGGCGAATTTGTAGTTAATACCAAAAAGTAACACGATGAGCTTACCGGCACCGACCATCTGTGCAATTAAGTATAAGCAGATAATGAGTAGTGAGGCACTGGCGGCTAGCGTACGCATTTGTGTTTGCTTTAAACGGAAAGCAGTAACGTCAGCAAAGTTATATTTGCCGAGGTTACGTAAGCGCTCTGCGATTAAGAACATCACCGTTGGCCAACCGAACATAAAGCCAATGGCGTACACCATGCCATCAAAGCCGCTGACATATACCATACCGGCAATACCTAAGAAGGATGCGGCTGATAAGTAGTCACCGGCAATGGCTAAGCCGTTTTGGAAACCGGAAATACCGCCACCTGCGGTGTAGAAGTCTGAGGTGGATTGAGTCTTACGTGCAGCCCACCAAGTAATACCCATGGTAGCCGCAATAAAGATTAAGAACATGATGATGGCCGGCATACTGGGGCCACCGGTAGCAGCATGAGCGATGGAGCTGGAGCCTGCTAATAAAAAGAGAGTCGCAAACAGTTTAGTCATTCTTGAATCTCCTTAAGAACTTCTTTAAGCGCTGGATCCATTATTTTGTTACAAATAATGGTGTAAATGATAATGAGGACACTTGCACTGATCAGTACTAACGTGCCTAATGCAATACCGACACTCATGGTCATATTACCGATAGGCTGACCCATGAGATGGTTGGCGAAAGCCACTAATAAGATGAATCCGGCATAAATCACCAACATGATAATAAAGAAGGTATTGTTAATACCATTTCTTTTGCTGGCCAACGCTTGATACTTCGGATTGGCTATCAACTTGGCGATATGATCGCTAGAAGTAGTCATAATTGTCTCCTGAGTAATAGTTATTATTGTGTTACTTGGTTTTAATTGAGGTTTGAAAGATTGCGTCTATTGCAATCGCTGGCGCTTTGATAGCACTCTGAAAATTAATATACTTTTAGTAGATTTTTTTGAATACAAGACTTTGGTAGTAGATCTAGGATTAGGTGGCTTCTAAGCCAGTAAGTACAGGGCTCCCAGTCTATGACAGGGTTAACGATATAGGGGTTTAGCATGAGTAGTGAGTTAAAACTTGAAAAAGCTGAGATTGAGGAAATCACCGCTTTTTTGGCAACCGATTTTCCACAAATGCCGGTTGATGTATTGAGCGTTGGTGATGGCCGTGCACGTGTACGACATGTGGTGACTGATGCGGACTTACGCCCGGGTGGCACCATATCCGGGCCCACCATGATGGGGCTGGCTGATGTGACGTTATATATTGCTATTTTGGGTGAAATCGGTATTGTTCCTTTGGCGGTCACGACCAATCTCAATGTGTCTTTTTTAAGAAAACCGGAAGGTGGTAAAAATCTAATTGCCGATTGTAATTTGCTGAAATTGGGACGTACCCTGGCGGTAGGTGAGGTTTATATTTATTCTGAGGGACAAGAGGACAAAGCAGTGTGCCACGTGGTCGGCACATACGCTATCCCGGCAAATAAGTAGTGGGTGAGAGGGACTTAGAGTAAGCTGTTAATAAAATGAATCACTAAGCCGATTAAGCCGCCAATCAGGGTGCCGTTGATACGGATATATTGTAAGTCCTTACCCACTTCCAATTCTAAGGTGTTGTTGAGTCTGTCAGCTTCCCAGTTGCTCACTGTCGTACTGATAAATAACGCGATTTGGTGACGATTTTTGCGGAAATATCGATAAGCTACTTTGTGAACCCACGGATCGAGTGTTGCCAGCAGTGTGTTATTTTGTTGCAGGTTCTCCGCCAGCCTAGTGATTTGTCGGTGTAGCTGCGTTTTGAGTGTGGATTCGTCGGCCTCTATCGCGGTGATGACTGATTGCTTGAGGCTATACCAAATATCATAAGCAAAGCGTTCCAGTTTCTCGTCTTGCATCAAGTCTTCTTTGATGGAGTTGAGGTTTTTATGCCATGTTTCGTCGGTTAGAATTTGATGTTTGAGCTCCCATAGTCGTGCAGGAATTTCTCGATAAACCGCGTGCTTCGGATCGTTTTCCAGTTCCAGTAAAAAGGTGATTAGGGAAATAGTGATCTCCTTGGCAATTTTCTTGTCTACCGCGTCAGGAATCAGCTTATAACTTTTTTCTTGGACTAAGTTATAAATGTCCTTGTGATTGTGGACTATATAGTTTCTAATCTCTTGTGAAATGGTGGTGATAAACTCTTGGTGCCATCGTTTATCCAGCACAAAATCAATGACACCGGCGGCCACTTTATGAGCTTCCATGCCGTCAGACATCGCTAAACCCTGCTTTTTAATAAAGGCCACGACCTCTCTATCGTCCAGTTTGTGTAAGGTATCTAAGATAAGTGCAGAGCCTTCGCGGGTAATGACTTCTCGCGTGCTTGCTTTGGATAACCAATCAACAACAAATTTCGATGGTTGTAAGCGCTCAATATAGGGGCGAATATTGTCATCACTAAGAAATTTATCGACGATAAATTTGCCTAAATTATCACCAATTTGCGTCTTCTTTTTTCTAATGATATTGGTGTGCGGTATTTTTAGACCTAAGGGGTGATGAAAAAGTGCCGTCACTGCGTACCAGTCAGCCAATGCACCAACCATGGCTGCTTCAGAAAAAGCGCGTAGGTAGCCTAGCCAGCGTGGTGAAGATTCATCTTGAAAAATGATGCAAGCAATAAAAATCACGACCATCAGGGCAAAGAGACCTGTGGCGCGGGCTTTATGAAGGCGGAGCTGTTTTTCCTTGCGTTGTTGATCGCTCATGTGTCTTGGTTGTTAGCTGCAGAAAATGACAAAGTCTGTGACGATATTAAACACAGACTTTATCATTGTACTGAGAATGAGCTTATGCGGATAAGAAAGGGTATATTTAAATTACCAAGTAATAACCTCTTTGAGGGTTGTATCGTCCTTGGCGATAAATTTAAGTTTCTTCTCAGCCCCGTTGCTCGTGGCGCTTATTTCGTAAGTACCGGGCGTCAGTTGTAAATACAGTAGGGGGCCGACCTGATTGTCTTCAAATACAAGTTCTTGCTGAGCGTTGATGATGCGCACTTGAAGATTATTTAAATAAGCACGATCAGAAGCATTGGCAAAACTGAATTGCGTGTTGTAGCTGGCTGCGGATTGACTTAGCTGATCCAACTCTTCTTGACCGATACCACCGGTTTGGTAGCTCACTTGATGCTCATTAGTCTCCTGACGAACTTGGGCATGTGCCAAACTATAACCGGTCAAGGCTAAACCAAAGCTGAGTGCAGTGGTTAAAAGAATGCGTTGAATTTGTGCTTGGTAGTGAGCGATAACTTTCATCTACAACTCCTATATAACTTAGATCTAACATCTAACACCCATTGTATCTGTCTAATATGACAAGAGTAGTGAGCATTTATTGCAGTTTTTTTACAAAATGTTAGTGCGATTCAGTTAAGCAAAAAACAGATAGGTCACAAAAATTGCTACAACCACGCCGGCTAATTCGGCGATTAATGCACATGGCAGTGCGTGGCGAGTGTTCTTAATGGCGACGGAGCCAAAATAGACTGCTAAAACATAAAAGGTGGTTTCAGTCGAACCTTGGATAATGGCTGAAGCGCGTGCAGCAAAGTCATCCGGACCGCGAGCATTCATCAGTTCAACCATTAGGCCGCGGGCACCGGACCCACTGAGCGGCTTCATTAAGGCTACCGGTAGTGCCTCAACAAATCGACTATCAAAACCTAAGATTTCGACGACATAACGTACGCCATTGACCATATAATCCATGGTGCCGGAGCTTCTAAAGACGGATACAGCAACAAGAATAGCGACCAGGTAGGGAATGATTTTGACCGCTACCTCGAAACCCTCTTTCGCCCCTTCAATAAAGGCATCATAGGCGTTGATCCCTTTGATAAAAGCCATAAAGATAAAAGAGACAAAAATCCCGAACAACATGACATTGCCGAAGACCTTGGATATCACATTAATTTCTTCAGGTGCGAGGCTCGTAAAATAGAGCAGCGTACCAATGACGATGGCGGTCAGACTACCTAAATACAGCAGTACGGTGCGATTTAGAAGATTAATTTTTTGATATAAAGAGACTAATAATAAAGCGGTTAGGGTAGAAAAAAATGTCGCAATCAGAATCGGTAGAAAAACATCTGATGGATAGGCAGCGCCTGCTTGTTGGCGTAAGGCAAGGATAGAAATAGGCAGGATGGTCAGGCTTGATGCGTTAAGCGTAATGAACATAATTTGTGCATTCGTTGCCGTGTCCGGTTTGTCATTGAGTGTTTGCAACTCTTTCATAGCCTTTAGGCCGAGTGGTGTTGCTGCATTGTCCAGACCTAGCGCATTGGCTGAGAAGTTCATGAGGATAGAACCCATGGCCGGGTGATTTTTAGGAATGCCGGGGAAAAGGTGCTGAAAGAAGGGGTTCACCAAACGCGATAAAAAGTCAATCACGCCGGCTCGTTCGCCGATTTTCATAATGCCAAGCGCAAACGCCATAATCCCGATGAGACCGAGAGCAATCGTGGCGGCTGTTTGTGAGCTATCAAAAAGCGCATTAACAATATCTTGGAAGACCTCGGTGTCGCCGTTGAGTAATTTAATTAATGCGACACCGAAAGTGATAAAAAAGAAAAACATCCAAATAATATTTAACGCCATAACCGCTCCCTTGTTGTTATGCTCATTATGCCCAATGAATGATTAATCCTCTTCTACAAAGGCCTCTTCACGTTTTTTCTTGATCGCCGGTAGACTGACCAAAAGAATTAGGAAGAGCGCTAAAAGTAGCAGTGAAGCTGATAGCGGGCGGGTGACAAAGGTGCTGAAGTCGCCACGTGACAATAAGAGCGCGCGGCGGAAGTTTTCCTCCAGCATAGGGCCCAGTACGACGCCTAGCAGTAAGGGAGCAGCCTCACAGCGTAACTTCGTCCAGAGGTAACCGACGATGCCGAAGATAGCCATCATATAGATATCAAAGACGTTATAGTTTAGGGAGTACACACCTATCACGCAGAATAGTGTAATCGCTGGAAAGAGGACTCGATACGGGACTTTTAAGAGCTTAATCCATAGGCCAATCAGCGGTAAGTTCAAGATAACCAGCATGAGATTGCCAATCCACATAGAGACAATCAATGCCCAAAACAATTCGGGGTGATTTGCCATTACTTGGGGACCA
Source organism: Oligella ureolytica DSM 18253 (assembly GCF_000373745.1). Classification (GTDB taxonomy): domain Bacteria; phylum Pseudomonadota; class Gammaproteobacteria; order Burkholderiales; family Burkholderiaceae_B; genus Oligella; species Oligella ureolytica. The sequence goes on from NZ_KB892324.1 coordinate 82,415, forward strand.
GGCTGGATATTATGAATCGTCATGGCGCCGATCATTAAAGCCATGACAGCGTTGCTCGGTATACCTAAGGTTAAGAGCGGGATAAAAGAGGTTTGAGCGGCTGCGTTGTTAGCAGACTCAGGGCCTGCCAGACCGGCAGGGTGGCCTTTACCAAAACGCTCCGGTTGTCTGGTGATTTTTTTCTCTAAGGTGTAAGAGGCGAAAGAAGAAAGTACTGCGCCACCACCAGGCAAAATACCAAGCGCCGAACCAATCGCCGTACCACGAATAACCGCAGGGTAGGATTCTTTAAACTCCTGTTTGTTAGGGTAGAGTTTACCGATTTTGTCGGTGATGTTAACCCGTTTTTCTCGTTGGGCTAAGTTATTAAGAATTTCAGCAAGACCGAATACGCCCATGGCGATGACTGCGAAATCAATTCCATCTTGTAATTCAGGAATATTAAAGTCAAAGCGTGATACGCCGGAGTTTACATCCGTTCCGACAAGACCGATAAGTAAACCGACAATAATCATACAAATGGCTTTGATCAAAGAGCCTGAAGCAAGGACAACGGCGCCGACCAGGCCTGTTACCATCAATGAAAAATATTCGGCCGGTCCAAATTTAAAGGCGATTTCCGTGAGTGGAGGAGCAAAGGCCGCTAATAGGAAGGTAGCAACAGTACCGGCAAAAAATGAACCGAGTGCAGCAATGGCCAGTGCAGAGCCTGCCCGTCCATTTCTTGCCATTTGATGACCATCGAGCACCGTGACAACGGCTGAGGTTTCACCGGGCAAAGCGACTAAAATAGCCGTGGTCGAACCGCCATATTGAGCACCATAATAAATACCGGCAAGCATAATAAGACCGGCGGTAGGCGGTAATACATAGGTCAAAGGCAGTAGCATGGCAATGGTCGGCACCGGTCCAATGCCGGGCAAAATGCCGATGAGCGTGCCCAATATGCAGCCCATAAAGCAATAAAACAGATTTTCGGGTGTGATGGCAGCAGATAGACCCAGAGCTAAGTGTTGTAATAATTCCATAGTAGTCAATTGCCCTTTAACTAGACTTTTTGAATCAACTTACGAGAGAGAATGCTTAGCGCAATGAGCATCCCGATAGGTATAAAAATTTTGGCGGTCAATGACCAATCTGCCAGTTCGGCAGGGTAGAGAGGAAAGACTAAACCCAGCCCTTTAATAAAGGCCAAATAACAGAACCCGACCAGAGCAATGGCTGTCCCCAAAGCCACTTTGAAGCTAAACTCATGGCTTGCCAAACCGCTAAAAATAACGAGTGCGACGATAGAGACATAGAGGCCTAAATTGTCGAGCATGAGCGCAGAGAGGAAAATAGAGCCGAGAAATATAAAGACCAGGTCCCAATCAAACTTTTCGATATCGCCTTCGCTTGATTGCTTCTTACCTAGGCTGAAAATGGTAATTATTGTACCTAAAACGAACAGTAACAGACCCAGTACAAAGGGGAAATAACCAGGTCCCATGCGTGCTGCCGTACCTAGTTGATAGTTGGTAGCGGATAGAATGGCAAAAAATGCTCCGATTATCATAAACATTAAACCGGACCAGAAATTCTGTTGGTTCTTAATAAACATGTGTATCCTTCTGCCTTATTGGGTTGTTTTTCATGGTTGAGTGCTTAGAGACTCAGAGTAGGTGGGATTTTACCAAAATGCGCGGAAAGCCTCGTCGTTTAGGGCGAGGGTGAATAGCGCGGACGGCAACGCCGTCCTTTGAATCTATGGTGGCGTTTGCTGTTGCTCGATATACTGTCGAATGATTTCAATCGGCGCGCCGCCACAGCTTCCAGCAAAATAACTTGGCGACCATAAAGCCCCTTTCCACAGTTTCTTTTTAATGTTGGGGTAGTTCTTTTTTCGGATAAGAAGACTGGATATACCCTTTAGGCTATTAACCAGTTTT
>NZ_KB892325.1 GCF_000373745.1 Oligella ureolytica DSM 18253
ATGCTAGTCAACGATGGACTATGCCAATACGGAATTGGCGCTCGGCTTTAAATCGGTTTAGTATAGAGTTTGGTGAACGAGTTACCGCTCACCTGTAGTAGTAAAGAAAATGGCATTTACACAAAAATATCTACAGGCTCCCCGAATTATATCTCGGGATACTCTCCAAAGCGGTCCATCACCACACCAACAAACGCATCAGCGCGAGAAAAAGCCTTGTCTTCAGCAACGTCATCACCCAATGGCCAAACCATATTAGCCTGTATATAATAATTCTCAAAAACCACCATACACAACTCACTGGATGCCCGTTTATCTTCCCTAATAACACCGGCACAATTTACCTCATGACCTGCGTCAGTAGTAAAACGTCGCTCCTGCACAGGCTCTTCATTACCATTGTCAAGGGCGACGGCAATTGCTTTTGTCAATTCCGTTCTTGCAAGCGCCGGCTCCATACCAGTCGGAATCTTTTTGGCTGAGACCGACGTAGTATGAGTCTGTTGATCATTATTGTAGGATATGCTCAATGAGCCGTCTTCAGGTTGACTATGGACTTCCTGCATCCATAAGTCGCCATGCTTTGACGTAATAAATCCCATTATCGGATTTTCTTTTACACCCTGACCAAAGGACTTTTGTGATTCCACACTTTTTGTGTCGGCTTGCACGATGACGGGTAGACTTAAAGAGGCGACTAACAGCGCACGAGATAGTTGTTTGAACAGCATAAGTGACTCTCCATTAGTTGGTACGTAGTGCAAATCATACCGTAGCCACCCATGCTCGGATATCTTAGAAATCCTACTTTTTGTAAGCTGATGTACATACAAAAAAATCGGACACAGCAATATGCCATGTCCGACGTTTAAACTACACTAAGCGACAACGCCAAGCATATTAATCGTTTTGATTTTCGCGAGAAGCACGCTTACGCTCATGTTCTAAGAGATGGCGTTTACGTAAACGAATTGTCTTCGGTGTCACCTCAACTAATTCATCATCGTCAATAAAGTTAACTGCGTACTCAAGTGTCAATTGAATCGGTGGAACTAAGCGGATGGCTTCATCTGAGCCGGAGGCGCGAACATTAGTCAATTGCTTAGTACGAATCGGGTTAACTACCAAATCGTTATCGCGACTGTGGATACCGACAATCATGCCCTCATACAAGGCATCACCCGGTGACACAAACATACGACCACGATCTTGCAAGTTCCATAAAGCAAAAGCAACAGCTTCACCTTGGTTCTGACTAATTAAAACACCATTACGACGGCCACCAATACTGCCCTCTTTCACCGGTGCATAGGCGTCAAAAATATGGCTTAATAAACCGGTACCATGAGTCAAAGACATAAAGTCCGTTGAGAAACCGATGAGTCCACGCGCCGGAATACGGTACTCTAAACGCGTACGACCGCGACCATCAGACTCCATATTTAAAAGCTCACCGCGACGACGGCCCATTTCCTCCATGATGGTCCCTTGATCATTATCATCAAGATCAATCGTAACCAACTCCATAGGCTCACAGCGTACACCGTCAATTTCACGGTAAACCACACGTGGACGAGAAACGGCCATCTCATAGCCCTCACGTCGCATATTCTCTAATAGAATAGTTAGGTGTAACTCACCACGTCCGGCAACCTCAAATACCGTTTCATCATCGGTATCATTAACTCGTAGCGCCACATTTGACTTTGTCTCACGATATAAACGCTCACGAATCTGACGACTGGTAACAAACTTACCCTCGCGACCGGCTAAGGGCGACGAGTTAACCATGAAGTTCATTGTCAGTGTCGGCTCATCAATTTTAAGCATTGGCAAGGCTTCTTGAACCTCGGTATCACAGATGGTACAACCGATACCAATTTCATCAATACCGTTAATCAGCACAATATCACCAGCTTCTGCATGATCAACCTGAACGCGGTCCAGCCCTTTAAACTTAAGCACTTGATTCACACCGGCACTGATCGGCTTACTGTCCGGACCGAACTTAACAACCACACGCTGACCCGGCTTGATGGTACCCCGATTCACACGGCCAATACCGATAATACCGACATAGCTGTTATAGTCTAATGAGGTAATTTGCAACTGCAATGGCTCATCAGCCTTTTCATCACGAACCGGCACATGCTCTAAAATCGTTTCAAATAAAGGAGCCAAGGTACCCTCACGTACATCAGCGTCTAAGCCGGCATAGCCGGATAAGCCCGATGCGTAAACGATTGGGAAGTCCAACTGCTCATCGGTTGCACCTAATTTGTCAAACAGGTCAAAGGTGACATCAATCACATGATCAGGACGAGCTCCCGGACGGTCAATTTTATTAATCACAACAATCGGTTTTAGACCTAAGTCAAGCGCCTTTTGCGTCACAAAACGAGTTTGTGGCATCGGTCCCTCAACTGCATCAACCAATAGCAACACACCATCAACCATGGACAGCACGCGCTCTACTTCACCACCAAAGTCAGCGTGTCCCGGTGTATCAATAATATTAATGTGCGTACCTTCGTACTCGACCGCACAGTTTTTAGACAAGATCGTAATACCACGTTCTTTTTCAATGTCACCTGAGTCCATGACACGGTCGCTCAGCGCCTCATGTTCTTCAAAGGTGCCTGATTGGCGTAACAACTGGTCAACCATCGTTGTTTTACCGTGGTCAACGTGAGCAATAATTGCAATATTACGAAGCGCTCGGCTCATAAATTTTCCTATTTTAAAAGTTTCTCGGGCACCCATCGGGCGGGTACTTGCTCTAACGGAATTAAATGTTCTTGTAAAGTCTCGGGACTTTCTTCCGCTACTTTTTGTATGTGTTCCAGAGTCACAGCGTCGGTCAGTGAAAAGTCACCGACAGTCAAACGACGCAACGCTGTTAAGTGGGCATAACACCCCAATGCACGACCAATATCTTGAGCGAGTGTTCGGATATACGTCCCCTTTGAACACGCGACATCAATGACGATACGATCGGACTCTAAACTGATGAGCTCATTACTATAAATGGTCACTTGACGAGCTTCGCGCTCCAGCACGATACCCTGTCGAGCGTACTCATAAAGGGGCTTACCATCGCGCTTTAATGCAGAGTGCATTGGTGGCACTTGAGAAATCTCACCGACAAACTGCTCGAACACCGTTAAAATGCGTTCGCGACTCAGATCCAAGCCCTCAAGCTTGGCGCGTTGTACTGCCTCACCGGTTAAATCACCGGAATCAGTCTCAACACCCAACGCTAAAGTCGCTCGGTAGCTTTTGTCGGCTTCTAACATTAGCGTAGAGATTTTTGTTGCCCTACCAAAGCAACACACTAATAAGCCGGTAGCAAAAGGATCTAAGGTGCCTGTGTGACCGGCTTTATTCGCATTAAAAGCGCGTTTGGCACGCTGTAAAGCATGATTACTGGATAAATCTATCGGTTTGTCCAATAACAAGACCCCCGTGATATCTTCACCGCGACGTCTTCTAGACATGGACTACCCCTTGATTTTAGTATCGTCAAATGCGTCTGAATCGTCTTCATCAGTTGGCGATTCAATCCCCATGGCCTGATCGATTAAACGGCTCATCTCAATGCTGCGTAACAGATGATCATCATGGAAGAAACGCAAGGTCGGTACCGTATGGATATGCAGCATTTTAAATAATAAAGAATGCAAATAACCTGCCTTATCATTAAGTGCTTGCTCAGCCACCTCAGGTTCCTGCCCAATGACAGTAAAATACACCTTGGCATGTGCATAGTCAGCACTTAACTCAACAGCAGACAGGGTAATCAGACCCACCGTGCTTGCACTCAATTCACGTTGGATCAAAATGGCTAAATCCTTTTGGATTTGTTCAGCCAGTCGCGTATTGCGACTGCCTGATTGCTTAGTTTTAGACTTATGTCTACTCATTACTATCTCTAATTAAAGCGTACGGGCAACTTCTTTGATTTCAAAGACTTCAAACTGGTCGCCTACTTCGATATCGTTATTACCACGTAAGGTGATACCACAATCAAAACCTGAACGAACTTCTTTAGCATCGTCTTTGAAGCGCTTCAGTGAATCCAAGGCACCGGTCCAAATCACTACGTTATTACGAAGCTGACGTACAGAAGAATCACGACGTACCACCCCATCGGTCACCATACAACCGGCGACTTTACCAATACGAGAAATGGTATAAACTTCACGTACCTCAACCATGCCGATAATGTCTTCACGCTTTTCAGGGGCTAGCATACCGGACATCGCTGCTTTAACATCATCAATCGCATCATAAATGACATTATAGAAATGCATGTCAATGCCGTTATTTTCGGCAACACGGCGCGCCTGAACGTCGGCACGTACGTTAAAGCCGATAATCACCGCGTTGGAAGCAATCGCTAAGTTTACATCACTCTCAGAGACACCACCTACACCGGCATAGACGACATCGACACGAACCTCATCCGTGGAGAGCTTCACTAATGATTGTACTAACGCCTCCTGTGAACCCTGAACGTCTGTTTTGACAATCAAAGCCAAGGTCTGTAGACCCTCTTGGATGTTGTCAAACATAGACTCAAGCTTAGCCGCTTGCTGACGCGCTAACTTAACATCGCGGAACTTACCTTGACGGAATAACGCAATTTCACGCGCTTTACGCTCATCTAAAAGAACCTGAACCTCATCACCGGCATTTGGTACATCAGATAAACCTTGAATCTCTACCGGGCAAGAAGGACCAGCTTCTTCAACCGGTTTATTGTTTTCATCGACCATTGCGCGAACACGACCATAGCTTGATCCGGCAAGCACGACATCGCCACGGCGCAAGGTACCACTCTGTACTAAGACAGTAGCCACAGGACCACGGCCTCGGTCTAACTGAGCCTCAATCACAATCCCCTTGGCCGGCGTCTCAACCTGAGCAGTCAACTCAAGAATCTCCGCTTGTAAGAGAACGTTTTCTAATAAGTCATCAATACCCTGCCCGGTCTTTGCTGATACAGGCACAAAGGACACGTCACCACCGTATTCCTCAGGAATCACACCCTCAGCGACTAACTCCTGCTTAACACGCTCCGGATTGGCTTCGGGCTTATCAATCTTGTTAATCGCGACCACCATCGGCACTTCGGCTGCTTTGGCGTGACTAATCGCTTCACGAGTTTGCGGCATTACACCGTCATCCGCTGCGACCACTAAAATAACCACGTCAGTTGCATCAGCACCACGGGCACGCATGGCCGTAAAGGCCTCGTGACCCGGGGTATCTAGGAAAGCCATGATACCACCCTGCTCAGTACGAACTCGGTAAGCACCAATGTGCTGAGTAATGCCACCTGCCTCACCGGTCGCTGTCTTGGAGCGACGAATGTAGTCAAGCAAGCTGGTTTTACCATGGTCAACGTGTCCCATCACTGTCACGACCGGTGGACGAGGTACAAAAGGCACATCGCTGAAGTCGAAACCCTCTTCTAAGAAAGTTTCAGGATCGTCTAACTTAGCAGTGACTGCTTTGTGACCCAATTCTTCAACCACGATCATGGCCGTTTCTTGATCCAGCACCTGGTTAATTGTCACCATCTGACCTAACATCATCAAGTGCTTAATTACCTCTGTGGCCTTAACCGACATCTTGTGTGCCAAATCAGCTACGGTAATGGTTTCAGGCACAGCAATCTCGCGAGAAATAAATTCCGGCTCTGGACGAGGCTGTTGTTGCTGTTGACGCTGACGACCGCGACCACGACTCTTAGTACCGCGTCCACCGGCTGCACGCCAACCATCTTCTTGGGCAACAGCGGCTGTACCGCCACCACGGCGAGGCTCTTCAACCGCCGCTGCAGCGCGACGACCGCGAGCGCCATCGGTAAAGCCGCTATCCGCACGATCGCCTGAGCGGCGAGCCGTGCTTCCTTTGGCGTCTTTCTTAGTACCTTTTTTAGCTTCTGTCGAAGTTTCTGCCGGTGTCTCTGGCGCCTTAATGACCTTACGCGGTCTATTTAACATGGCACTAATGGCCTGTGCTTCCTCTTCCGCTTTTCGGCGTGCTGCTTCACGCGCTGCTTCAGCCTCTCGTGCAGCCGCTGCTTTACGTTCAGCTTCTTGAGCTGCAGCTTTTTTATCTTCTGCCGACACTTGCTTAGCTGCCGGTTTTTGAGCTTTAGTCTGATCTTGACCTTGCTTGGGCGCTTGCTTCTGAGCTTTATTTGGTGCTGATTGTGAGGCTGTCGCTGTGGCTTTTTGAGCTTCCAATTGCTTGGCTTTTTCGGCCTCTGCCGCTTTACGCTCTTCTTCCGCCTTGGCTTTAGCCTCAGCTTCTAGACGGGCTTTTTCTTCTGCCTGCTTAGCTTCTTCAGCTGCTTTTTGAGCAGCAGCCTGCTCTTCAAGCGCTCGCTGCTGAGCGGCTCTTTCTTCGGCGGCGGCCTGCTTGACAGCCTCTTGACTCTCTTGAGCTACTGCCGTCGGGATACTGCGACGCTTACGAACCTCCACCTGGACGCGACTGCCATCGGCCTGGCGAATCTCGGAGGTCTTGCGACGCGTTAGCGTAATTTTCTTTGCTGCTGAACCGGTACCGTGACTGGATTGCAGTTTCTCCAACAATTTCTTCTTGGCCGCAGGTGTCACAACATCATCCACAGAATTCAGCGCTACTCCGGCAGAGCGCAGCTGCTCCAATAAAGTATCGGCAGGCATATTTAAATCTTCGGCGAATTGTGCAACAGTATTTTTAGTCATTCGGCTCTCTTTCTTCAACAACAATAAATTTATAATTAATCAATCAGTCCGGTCTGGCGGCGAGGGTAAAACTGAGGCATTACTCAGCCTCGGCCTCGTTTTCGCTTGACTCATCGTCAAACCAGTGAGCGCGCGCTTGACTAATCAAGTCAGCCGCTACTTCTTGGTCCAAACCGGTATACTCCACTAACTCGTCAGTCGCTAAATCAGCTAAATCATCACGAGTTTTAACACCCTTATCAAACAAATCAGCAATCATTGACGGAGTTAACAAGTCAAACTGACGCAAATCTGAGGCTTCTTCGAGCTTTTCTTCAGTCTCGATAGCCTGTACTAACAGCGCATTACGGGCACGGGCACGAAGCTCATTGACCAACTCTTCGTCAAAGCCATCGATAGAAGTCAACTCCTCGATCGGCACATAAGCAATTTCTTCGATACTGCTAAAGCCCTCATCGATTAAGATATCGGCAACCTCAGCATCAATATCTAGCTGCTCAATAAAGAGCTGTGAAATACGCTGATTTTCAACTGCTTGACGCTCTTGGCTCTGATCCGGCGTCAAGATATTAATCTGCCAACCGGTTAACTCAGAGGCTAGACGTACATTTTGTCCTCGTGTACCAATGGCTTTGGCAAGGTTGTCTTCATCGACCACCACATCCATGGAGTGCTTATCCTCATCTACCAGGATTGACTCAACAACCGCCGGTGCTAAGGCGCTAATCACAAACTGTGCCGGCTCGTCATCCCATAAAACGATATCGATCATCTCATCGCCAATTTCTTTACGCACTTCCATGACGCGAGAACCGCGCATACCAACGCATGCTCCTACCGGATCTAATCGCTTATCATACGACACAACAGCAATTTTAGAACGTAAGCCCGGCTCACGTGACACCGCCTTAATCTCTAGTAGGCCCTGCTCAATCTCAGGCACCTCATTTTCAAATAAAGCACGTACAAATTCAGGCGCCGTACGGGAAACCATCACGGGCTGATTACGAGAATCACGATCCACACCGGTGATATAAGCACGCACACGGTCACCGTTACGCAGATTTTCGCGAGGCAACAACTCAGAGCGCGGTAAACGGGCCTCAACACGACCACTTTCTAAAATAAAGTCACCGCGGTCCATGCGCTTGACCGTGCCGGAGAAAATCTCATCACCATGCTGCAAAAACTCGTCAAGAATTTGCTCACGCTCAGCATCACGAATACGCTGCATGATGGCTTGACGCGCAACTTGCGCACCAATGCGGCCGACATCAGCCGAAGGAATCGGCTCAATGATGTACTCACCTACCTCGATACCAGGCTGAATATCCTGAGCGTCTGAGTAGATCTCTTGTCGATCCGGCTCCTGCAAACCTGCTTCATCAGGCACAACTAACCAGCGACGAAAACCCGAAAACTCACCAGTCGTACGATCAATTTCGACCACGACATCAGCACCCTCAACATCTAACTGTCGACGTAGCGCAGAAGCTAGTGCTGCCTCTAATGACTCGTAAACAATATTGACATCAAGTGATTTTTCACGTGCTAGTGAATCCACTAGGATTAGAATTTCACGACTCATTTCTTCTTACCTTTTCTAAAATCTAGTACAGGGTCTAACTTGGCTTTTTCTACTTCTGAATAAGCAAAAACCAACGTTTGAGTATTTTTTTTGTCTTCAACAACCAAACTGAATATAGGATTTAACTCGCCATCTGCTTGAGCCGCCAGCTCCTCAGGAACTGCCTCGGGCTCAACCTCTAGAATACCGGTAAACACCTTGTGACTATCGCGTGCGACACGGAAACGGATCTGCACTCGCTGGCCAATAAAACGCTTAAAATCTGCTACCGTACGCAATGGACGGTCTACGCCAGGAGAACCAACCTCCAAGCGGTTGTAGTCGATATCTTCAACCTCGAAAATACGGGACAGCAAACGAGACACCTGCTCACAGTCGTCAATCGTCACGCCGCCCTCTTTGTCGATCGTGACACGCAGCAACCCCAATGGTGCGCGCTCCACATCGACCAGCTCCAAGTCTAAAGCAAGCCCATCAATCGCCTGCTCAGTTAACGTATATAAATCGCTCATACAATAGAAACAAAAAATGGGCCTAAAGCCCATCATAAACAACAAGCCACCGCCATCACTCACGTACACAACAACTACACAATCTACGTAAGCGATCTAGCAAAGTAAAAGGCCAAGACCAGTTTATAAACCAAGCATATAAACCATAAGAGGAATATATCTACATTGCTTATATCTGATAGACCACCCTGCTACTAAACCAAAAAGCTGATTTACCGTGGTTAACATGAGATTATAACAAAATAATCAATCACTTGCTAGCTTATTCAACAAAACAACATAAGTCCCTAAGGACTTATGTAACTCACTCACTATTCATCAATACCCAATGGTTGACGACGCTTCTTATGCTCAATTTTTACATCACGATTACGTCGTGATTTATATGCATAATCTAAGGCATCGTCATTTAATATCGGCGTATGAGAACGCTCGGGCGCTCTACCGGCACCACGACGACCTGCACCACGAACCGCTTTTTGCGGCACCGTCACCGTACGAGACTGACGACGCGCTGACGCTGCATCTGAGCCGGTAACCGTTAATCCTCGACGAGACTGATAAGCTCCCGCCGATGCACTAACAGCCGATGCTGCACGTCCGCGAGCGCTGCGCGCACCCGCCTCAAAACCCGGAGGCATCGCATTTGCATTTGAGACTGGCTGGCGGGGCTGCTGATGATCACGACCTTGTCGCCCTTGGCCTTGACGCCCCCCCCTTCTACCCTCATGCGATCGCTCCTCTGCTTGCGGCAGAGGCATACCCATCTCGGCCATTAGACCCAACACCACATCCGCATCCAACTCCTGCGAACGACCACGTTTTAAATGCGACGGCAAAATCACATCACCAAAGCGAGTACGAATTAAACGGGAGACAGTCAGGCCAAAGTGTTCAAACATACGGCGCACTTCACGGTTACGCCCCTCGAATAATGTCACTTGATACCAGCGATTACTTCCCTCGCCACCGATAAAGTCAACGGTATTAAAACGTGCCGGACCGTCCTCAAGCTCAATGCCTTTCAGCATTTGCGTGCGCTGATCATCATCAAGCTCACCCAAAATACGCACCGCATACTCACGCTCGAAACCATAACGCGGGTGCATCATACGATTGGCAAAATCACCGGAAGTCGTAAAAATCAACAAGCCCTCTGTATTTAAGTCCAAGCGACCGACTGATAACCACTTACCGGTTTTGATGTTAGGCAAACGTGAAAAGACCGTAGGACGACCTTCAGGATCGCTGTGCGTAACGATTTCACCGGCCGGCTTATGATAAAGAATCACACGCGGCGGTCGGTCCGCACGTGGACGCTTAATCATACGACCATTTACCCTAACCACATCCTCTTGTCCCACACGCTGCCCCACATGCGCAGGCTCACCATTTACACTGACACGACCGGCAATAATCAGCTCTTCCATATCGCGACGCGAACCAACGCCCGCATCAGCCAGTACTTTATGCAACTTAGGACGAATCTGATCATTGTTTAAATACTTAGCGACACGCTGATCGCCATCGACTCCCATATTGAAACGGGCTAAATCAAATTCTGCTTCCTGCATTAAGGCAATGTCCAACTCCTCTTCATCAAGGAACTGTGGCACCTGACGTTCAGAATGAGATTGCCCACGTCGGCCTCGATTCGCTTGATGCTGATTCTGGTGTCGCGGCTTACGTTGCTGATTATTTGCTTTACCACCTTGAGGGCGCGGACGACGATTCGCTGTTTTAGCAGCCGAACGATCGGCTTGATGGTTAGGTGCATGTGCATCATCAGACCGCACGACGTCAACGACATCAGCAGCATGCGCTTTACCACGGCCCCGTTGTGCTTTTTGTGCTTTTTTAGGCCCTTGACGACGACCACCCGCATGGCTATAAGCAGCCTGCTCGCCACTATCACTCTGTGGACGAGCTCGTCGCTGACTGTTCGTTCTTGACTCACCACCGACAGATGGCTTAGCAGTCACTTGCTGATTAGCCGCCCCCTCAGCTGCCACACCATCGGCACGACGGCGACGAAATGGTGTTCTTAACTTGCGTCCACGACGATTGTCTGTGGCGTCATCACTGGCTTTTTTTGTTACTTGATTATCCATTATGGTATATAAACCTACTTATTTATCCTGTGCGGATTTCTCTTCTACTTGTTCAGTCATCTCAGAAGCAACGGCAGAGTTCGCATGCTGATTAGCGACAACAGAATCCACAGTACTAGACTGTGAATCTGCCACCTCAGATTCATCTAGGGCAATCGCGATCTCTTGCTGTAAGGAAGCATAACTCTCATCACCTGCCAGTAAGGCGTCATGAAAAGAGTCTAACGAGGGTAAATCAGCCCGTGACTGCCACCCCATGTCACTCCAAAACTGATCGGTAATCCCCAATAAGGAAGGACGACCCGGGCCATCTCGATAGCCCACCACCTCAATCCAACCTCTATCTTCTAAGGTCTTAATAATTTGCGAAGATACCGTAACACCACGGATATCTTCAATATCTCCACGAGTTACCGGATAGCACCAAGCAATGATTGCTAAGGTTTCCATCACAGCACGCGAATAACGCGGCGGTTTCTCAGGATTAATTAATTCAAAATACGCTTGCATGAAGGGGCGACTCTGAAAACGCCACCCCTCGGCAACTTTCACTAATGCCAGCCCCCTATCCTGCCACTGACGTTGTAAATCCTCTATCGCCTGAAGTACTAAGCGACGATCCACTGCGTCGTGCTCAGCAAACAACTTATTCAATTGATTAATACTCATCGGCTCGTCGGCGCATAACAAAACCGCCTCGATAACTCGGCCAACCTCAGGTAGATCCATTAATTAATGTATAGGAGAACAAAAAACTAGTCTAAAGGTACCGCTATCGCTTGAATTGATTCTTTTTAAAATTCCCAAGCACTCGGTTGATGAAACATTTTAGCAACATCCACTCGGCTAAAGCAATTTAAAAAGACATTTCTGACAATAAAAACAACGAATAAGCACAATTAAACACCCCAGATAGCCTTTTACACTGTCGACACACCTTCGCGCTACTCAATTCCTGCCCACTTGTGCGTCTGCACACTCAATTGCCAATGCACCTTGAGACCTTTGCAATAACCCCTCAAACTTCCTAAAATATAGCTTGTTTTCTTGCATTCTTACTTTAGTCCTATGAGTAGTTTCTTTCAACAAACCGCCAAAGCCCGTATTGCCAAACACCTTGATCGTTTTCCGTTACTTAAGTTAGATCAAGTGATTGATTGGCGACCGATTGAATGCTACCTCAATTCACAAAAGCAGCGTCGATTGACGACTCAACAAGGTCGTCCGAGTTATCCCGTGCTCGCCATGTTTAAGGCAGTCC
>NZ_KB892326.1 GCF_000373745.1 Oligella ureolytica DSM 18253
GGTCTCGTCAAGGTGCATGCGCAGTCGCTTTTGAAAGCGATTTGCATCAATTGTTTAAAAGCTGCCAATAAGCTTAGGATAGTTGCGCCTAATTTTGCCTAAAAGGCAGAATTAGGCAGATAAATGCCAAAAAAACAGGCATTTATCGATAAAAGCGGGGTGAAATTTGTCGAAAATTTCCTAAAAAAATCAAAAAATTTCCAAGTAGAACAAAAAAGCGCTATTTAACCGTTTTTATGCAAAAGTCTCAATCTGTCTAGGCGTAAATTGCTTTTTACGCTTGTTCCACAACAATAAATATAATCTTGGAGTGTTTGAAGGTTATTTGTGTCGATGTCGTTAATATTTCGTAGGGTGGTTCATTTCGTCACTATCAAATTAAATAAAATGAGTGACCAATCTCCACCTAAATCTGACCTTAAACTAGCAGTCAAGATTTACATATTTCTGTCTAAAATACTCAACATCTTGTGTGATGATGTGGTCGTAAAATCCGGACAGCTCTTTGTTTAATTCATCTAGACCAAAATGAGTTTGTCTACTTTCAATATAGTTTTGATAGTCTCTATGAGAGCGGCGACTTTTAGCATCATGCTTAAACACAACACAAAAAATATATTGATTATCTCTGGGCTTAAACTCACTAAGTAAATCGTGTAAAACCTCTGTGCCACGTCGAAATTTTTCTTTTATTTTTGTTGTTTCAATGGCATTCTTAGATTGATTTTTGAACTCAATAAAATATAACTTTTTGCTTCCAATATGGATTGCATCCGGTGATGCCGGCATTTTCTCATTTTTGCTTGTTGTTTTTTCAATATAAGTATCGAAGTTGTATACATTGTCTAGGCTTTCATCAGTACAAAGATATTGATTGTTTTCTTTGTCATAACTAGTTGCTTTGAGTGTTGATTGGCAGTGCTGTAGTTTTTCTTTTAGAAAACCTGTTAGTGAATAATCATTCATCGCGCAAGACCTCAGCGTCCATTTCTTTAAACGTTTGAAATGGCTCAGCTAATAAGCTGAATATTTCTTCTAGCTCATCGGTATCTTCAATTTTATTTTCTTTTGCCAAATAAAATTTTGCATGTTGTCTGATATTGAGTTTTTCAGAAAATCGTTCTAATGCTTCAATCATATAAGGGCTATGAACAGATACGACGATAAATAATCCATTAGCCGCTAAGGTAACTAATAACTCAGCAAATTTGATTTGCCATTTGGGGTGTAGATGATTTTCAGGTTCATCTAAAATCAATAATGTATTTTTATTAATGAAATCATTGGCCAACAAAACCTGTAGTACGCCGAAGGATTTAATGCCACTAGCTGTGTTTTTGATTGATATACTTCTTTCGCCTCTTACAAAAACAAAATCTTTGCTTTCACGGTTATAACTCACATGCCCCTGAATAATCTCATTGACTGTGTCTAAGAGCTGTTGTGTATTTTCTGTGAGCTGTCCCAAGGTTGGTTGTTTAAGCTTATCAAAAAGATCTTTGGTGTGAAGCGTTGTATAAGGCAAGGCGCCAAGGTGTCGCTGATTGTTTCTTTCTAGAAGGGTTTGGCTATGCCGCAAAACATCATGAAAATTTAAAATTAATGGTGTTTCAATAAAGGTGGCATCTTTGAACTCAATTGGTTCGACGTCGCTAAGTAAAGTGACATAATTATTTTCATGTACTTGCAAATCTATCAAGCAAATATCATTTTCCCACAGCTGAATTTTACCCTGTGTCGCTCCAACCAAAAGAACGTCAGAGTCAAACTCAGCGGCAAATACGTTAGTGAAGGCTTGTTCAATTACCTGCTTGGCATCTTCCGGTGTGGCGATAATTGATTTAACTTCATCCTCTAGTTTTTTAATGAGGAGGAGCGCTTCTTTATCTAAATCCGTGTTTGAATACAGCTCTGTAAGCGTTTCATCAAAAACTTGTATTAATGTATCCAAGCGAGAATCATCAACAAAAACCTTACGGAGTCTATATAGGGCCATATTCGACTCACTTGTATCACCTATGCGTCGTAATTCAAAAAAAGCTTGGCGCAGCAACTCACTTATTTCGTGGCCTTTTGACACTCGTAGATCTTCTTTGTAGCGATTGAGGGCTTTAATAATACAAAAAACGATCTTACCAATCGTACTTTTGCCATTATCATTTTCACCCGCAATGACACAAAGAGGGTGAAGCGTCATCTCAGCTTTTTCTAATAGACCAATATTCTCTAAAATTAACTTCATAAAATAAAAGATATCTCTTTGTGGTGGACGCTAAGTTGTTGAGCAAGGTTGGTTATCTGGTCAATGATAGATGTTTATCCTTGTTATGCTCCTACAATCCAGTATACCTAATAATCATTCACACGCCTTAGCAGGGTAGTTCATTTTGTCCCTATAAAATCAGCGACCAATCCCCCCTAAATTAATCCAAAATACCTTAACAGCGTCAAACTTATTGCCATGGTTGGCATAGCACCGACGGTTGTGATACCGATGATATTAGCAGCGGCGACGTCATTGGCACCCATGGCTTTTGCCATTACATAACTTGCTGCGGCAGCCGGGGAGGCGGTCATGAGCAGCATCACACCTAAGCTCATACTATCCAATCCCATCGCTAAACCTACGGCAACGGCGACAATGGGGGCGACAATTAAGCGGCCAATACTCGACCACATTGCGATATCCGTTGCATTGAAGATCTTTCTAAAGTCGAGAGTAGCACCTGCGCAAATTAAGGCCAGTGGCAAAGCTAAGCTGGACACATAGCCGCCGGCTTCCGCAATCAATGATGGGATTGGCACATATAGCCATTTACAAGCAAGCGCCAGGAGAATCCCAATAATTAATGGGTTGGTCATAATTTGACGAGCCATCAGTAGCGGATTAAATTTTTTATTGCCTGATGCCTTGCTGAGGGTAATCACGGCTAAAACATTAAGAAGCAAGGTTAGTACACCGCCGAAGATAGCGCCAACTGCGACGCCATTTGAACCATAGGCACTACTGACAAAAGCCAAACCGATAATCATCATATTGGCTCTAAATACCCCTTGTACAAACACTCCGTGATCGCGAGGTTCTTTGACCAGCTTACGGGCAACAAGCTCTGCACCAATATAAAGTGCCATAATCGTCAGCGTCCCTGCTAAGACGAGATTGAGGTTTTCTAATAAGTCCGTATCGCTGCGGTAAATACTAAAAAACAATAGGGCGGGGAGGGAGTAGTTAAAAACGATTTTTGATGCCTGATCGCAGAACCGTTGGTCAATCTGCTCTGAGCGTCGCAAGTACCACCCTAAAACTAATAGCAAAATACTGGGGAGGGTGACGCTCACAGAAAAGAGCACTGCATCAAAAAAAGAGCCAGTCATAAAAACCGCCAAAGAAAAGAAAAATCAATTAATACTATCTTGCCGCGACTGGGCAAAACCCTACACATCGCTCATTCTATCAGGCAAATATCGCTGACTAACAGGCGGACAAGAAAGGTAACAATTTGTTTATGTTATATACTAGTACAAGTTTTATTTTTTGGAAAATACAATGACTTTTTTAACCGGTTTTAGCCGTTTTGTACAAAAAACCTTTGCCCTGTGGGTCTTGGTGTTTGCGGGTATTGCTTTTCTTAATCCGACCTTATTCAGCTTCGTAGGACCTTATATTGCCTTGATTTTAGGCGTCATCATGTTTGGTATGGGTGTGACCATGACGGTTGATGATTTCAAAGGCGTTTTAAAGCAGCCGAAGTCCGTCCTGATTGCGACAGTCGCTCAGTTCACCATCATGCCGCTATTGGCCTATGCCTTATGTATCGTTTTTAAGCTGCCTGCAGAAATTGCCATTGGTGTGATTTTGGTGGGTTGTTGCCCCGGTGGTACCTCGTCTAACGTCATGACCTACTTGGCACGTGGCAATACCGCCTTATCTGTTAGCGCAACCGCTGTTTCTACCCTCTTGTCACCCTTTTTGACGCCGGCGGTTTTCTTTTTGTTAGCGAGCGAGTGGATTGATATTAATGCAGTCGCTATGTTTAAGAGCATTTTACAGATTGTGTTGGTACCGATTTTCTTAGGCTTGATTGTGCGCTCAGTCTTGGGTAAAAAGGCGGAATCTTATGGTGAAGTGATGCCTTTAGTGTCAGTGATTGGTATTGTCTTGATCGTTGCGTTTGTTGTTGGTGCGTCAAAAGACCGTATCATCGAATCGGGGCTGCTTATTTTCGCCGTGGTTGTGTTGCACAATGGTTTAGGCTATTTAATTGGTTTCTTTGCAGGCAAAGTGTTGGGGCTGAAATATGCTGATCAAAAAGCCGTGTCGATTGAGGTCGGTATGCAAAACTCCGGTTTGGGTGTGGCGCTCGCGGGCTTACACTTTGCGGCGAGCCCTGTGACAGCAGTACCGAGTGCGATCTTCAGCTTCTGGCATAACATCTCCGGTCCTTTATTAGCAACTTACTGGGCCGGCAAAACAGACAAGGCAGACAAGGTAACTACAGCAAAAGCGCAGGCCAAAAACTAAGCATAAAGGGGGTCACGTTGATCATGTTAATCGTGACCGCTAAGCCGTTGCTTGTTATTATTTAAGTTGTTTTATTCACATAAATTGGAGTTAAATTGTGACTCAATCCATTCGAATCGGTATCGTCGGTTATGGCAATCTTGGTCGCGGTGTAGAGACTGCGATCCAAAAAAATCCTGATATGAGCCTTGTCGGCGTATTTACCCGTCGAGCGCCGGATCAGTTAGACACGGTTGATGCTGCCACGCCTGTTTTTTCTGTGGCTGATTTAAATGACTTTCAGGACAAAATCGATGTGCTCATTCTCTGCGGTGGCTCTAAGGATGATTTGCCTAAGCAAACACCTGAGTACGCTGCATTATTTAATACGGTCGATAGCTTTGATACCCACGCTAAGATTCCTGAGTTTTATGCTGCTGTTGATGCAGCCGCTGCGCCTGCTAAAAAAACAGCCCTGATCAGTGTGGGTTGGGACCCGGGTTTATTCTCGCTTAATCGCTTATATGCTGAAGCGGTCTTGCCTGACGGTGAAACCTATACTTTCTGGGGTAAGGGCTTAAGTCAAGGTCACTCAGATGCGGTACGTCGTGTTGAGGGGGTTAAGGCAGGCGTGCAATATACTTTGCCTTCTGAAAAAGCCATGGCAGAGGTACGTACCGGTTCTCGTCCAACGCTGGCGACACGTGATAAGCATACACGTGAGTGTTATGTCGTCTTAGAAGAGGGGGCCGACGCTGCAGTTGTAGAGCAGGCGATTAAGACCATGCCTAACTACTTTGATGAGTATGAGACGACGGTCCACTTTATCGATGAGGATACCTTACAGCGTGAACATCAGAATATGCCCCATGGCGGCTTTGTGATCCGTAGTGGCAACACACGTCCTGAGCACAATCAAGTGATTGAGTACGGCTTGCAATTGGGTGATAATCCGGGCTTTACGTCGAGTGTGTTGGTTGCCTATGCACGCGCGGCTTATCGCATGAACCAACAGGGTCAATACGGTGCTAAAACTGTTTTTGATGTGGCTCCGGGTTTATTGTCGATAAAATCACCTGAGCAGTTACGTAAAGAAATGCTTTAGTGTTTACGCACCGAATACTGTGTGGTGTGCAGTATTCGGTGTGCTAGCTCAAGTTCGCAGCAACTCAGTAATAAAAGAGTGACCTTGAGCGCTTATGCGGTACTTTTGTAGGCGACTATTAGGCTTATCCGGCAAGGTCATTTCGATGATATCTTGATCTACTAACTTACGAATTTCTGCCTCTCTAAAAATACGACTGACACCGCTACCCCATTGCGCGATCAAATTCAACTCGCGAAATATGCGCGCAATCACTCGATTGCATAGTTTGTAAACAACGCGTTTCATGGCATCGACGGTCATACCCGGAACAAGGGTGCCGAGATTTTTTATTTCAATTCGGTCATCAAAAAATGCAATTCGAATGGGTGCTCCATACATATGCGTTGGATATCAGAAAAAATCAGCACTTCGCAACGCGTGTGTTTTTATCCATCACAGTATTAACACTTATTATTGCGCTTAAGAGTTTAGGGATTGAATAATCACTTCTCAATCTTCAACACATGTCTCTACTAGCTATTCCAAATCGTATGTCGTACTGCTGAAAACTCTTCTTTAGCAATTCTATTGCGATGCTCTTTAAGTTGTTGAATTAATTCGGGTTCACCGGGAAATTCATCTAGATACTCATAAAGCTGTTCTGCTAATTGGCCTTCATTGCTTGCTATGGTTCTTCTTCTGTTAACTAGTGAGCTATGCTGTAGGTTAAAAGCCTTAATCGTATTTTCTGCCCTAGCTTGATTTTGTGCTGTAAGGCCTGGCTTAGGTTGAACCTCGCCGCTTGCTAAGAAGTTGAGTAAAATGTCAGGATCGTGCACATCCGGTTTACATATATCGGTAGGTGAAATATTCTTTGCTTGGTTGTCTTTATGATTACCGCAAGTTTCTTTTGTATTGCACGAACCAAACAAGTTGTTCCAGTCAAACGTCCAGTGTGGATAATCGCTTCGTTGATAAAAATGCTCAATAAATGAGTTTTGACTATGAGGCTTAATCGCACCTTGGCAATAAGCGCAGAAATGGTCTTGCATTTGCGCAAGGGACTGCTATATCTGCGCTCTGTCAGGTCCTCTTAAATTACCCCAAACAGCTTTCGGGTTTTGTTGAAATTGTCTCAAACAAAGAGGGGGGAGACTGGGGCGATCCAATTTACGCACGATTCGCCTCCTCGTTTTTATTCTTATAACGTTGCTTAAGTTCTTCTAAACGGCGCAAGCCCTTGAGCTCGTCAATCACAGGGTGATGGTGACCGAAGTGTGTTTGCAAGCGATCAAATAGTTCTTCAGCTTCTTTGGAATCCCACAATTTATTTTGAATTAGACTTTGATACTTGCGGATCCACTCGGACTCTTCAACTTCCGGAATAGCGTGAGTTCCCATGATTTGCTCTAGGACACTAGAACTAATAACACCTTTGGTTTGAAACTCCGGTGTCCTGATAGCGGCCGTCTCTTTATTAAACTGAATAATGCGAATAGATTCTTTATCTACAGTAGAGAGCACATGAGGGCTATGAGTGGTAATAATCCACTGTAAGTTTTCAAAGGTCTTTTGTAAATTGGGAATGATTTTTTGTTGTAAGCTCGGATGCAGGTGCAAATCAATTTCATCAATGAGCACGATACCTGAGGCGTACAGTGGATTAGCCATTGTATGGTTGAGACTGACCATTCTCAAAGCCAAGTCACCAACCATAGAGGCAAGTGTTTTTTGTCCCTGTGAAAGTTGTGTAAAGTTAATTCGCTGACCAAAGCTATCTAATTTAATTACCGTGGAACCATCACTTCTGTCTATGTGGAGATTGGATATATGTGGAACGGCTGACTCGATGGCTTTATTCACAAACTGTAAATGCTTGTGATAAGAAGCTTTGCCTGACTCTGCAAGATTATTCAGCACAATATATTGTTGAATGAAATAATAGCTTTTAGACTGATCTCTGAATACGTCTTCATAAGCATCAAAACGATGTCTTGATTGATTTATTAAACGAGTTTCGTCAATTTTGTCAGCTAAGGATAGGGCAGAGCGCTCAACAGAGTAAAAAGCTAAGACCGGTAGCTCTTGCTCATTATTAATGGCGGCTAGTTCACGGTACATTTCCCCCAAGAGGGTGGTGACTTGGAGTTCTGAAGAAATTTTACCGGCCCAACCTTTAACCGGTCGGCTAAGAGAAATATCAAAGGATGTCTTATTATTAAGCTCAAACTTACCGGCGATTTCTGCATAATCGCAGGCCGAGGTTTGTATATCACTCTCGGTAATATGGCTGCCGGAATTATTGCTTTTGATGGCGCGGCTGGCTATCCAACTGAGTAACTTAGCAATTGACTCTACAATGGAGGTTTTGCCGGTACCGTTCTCACCTACGATAATGGTTAGATTGTGATCAAATTTAATCTGTAAGCTTTGATAGCGTCTAAATGATTGTAGTGATAGTTGATCCAGTGTTAAGTGAGAATTGGCTGCTTCATCTCTAAGGTGGCGAACTTGCTGATTAACACGCTCAATGTCACTGTGGCTATTGGCTGTGTCTTGACGATAAAACTGACACAGTTGGAATTGAGATAATAAGTTGCCTCGCTCAGCGCTAAGACGGAGATTGGTTAGGCCTGACGTATTGGAGTGCTTACTAGTCATGGTTAGTCTCAAAAATTTTATGTATTATGTCTTGACCGTATTTGTTTGTTAGTGATTCAATAAACGTCGGTTCAATGTGCTTCGCGTGAGCAAGCCAACCTTGTAAATGCGAGATTTCCTCGTCTGCTAATAAGCTTAGCGTGAATTGATGCACGAGATGCTTTAGGTAGCGCTTTTTAGCACGCCCTAGCGACAATTTATTTTCACTGCTAAGTCCAACTCCGGTCACATGTCGGTTGTGAGCCTTGGACGTGAAAATCGTCTTGCGCTTATTGATGTTAATCCGGCCTGTAAACAATTCATTTAATAGCATTGCTACCTGCTCGGGTATGCTAAAAAGAGCATAACGAGTATTGGTTGAGAACGTCAGATCATCGGCATAACGGGTATAGGTGATATTGAGTTTTTTACACAGATTTTGGAGGCGTTCATCAAAACGATACAAAATAAAGTTTGAGAGGTTAGGAGAGCTTGGTGCACCGACACTCAACATTAAGTGAGTGTTTGGCTTTCGCTGTGGCGCCCAAAACAATAGATTTTCTATGTGCTTTTTTTCTTTAGGGGGAGGAATTTCAAAGTGTTGCTTCCACTCTTGCCACAATATGTCAGGCGTGATCGAGTTAAAAAAATTGAGTAGATCTAGTTTTAATAAATATTTATTGTGTAAATGATGCAGCGCGTTTTTCTTAATGCTTAGGCCGGGTTGGTATGCCATGGCAGCAGAATGTACCGGTAAGGGTTTAGTGAGTAAAAAAGCGCGTTGCAGCTTTTTTAGTTCGGGTGTGGGTTGTGCAATGGTACGAGTACCAAAGGATCGCTTAGGAATTTTATAGACTTTATAGAGTAGTGGTGCACGCTGTACAATCGATTCAACCTGATCTTCAGGGATGTCAAGGTGTGTTGCAAGGAAGCTAACAATTGCCACTATCAACTCCTCTGGATGAAACGATTTATAGGTTTTAGGTAAAAAGCTCAAGAGCAAACTCTTGAGCCTACTCTTTACTTGAAAGAGCGTGATGTACGCTTTCTTGGCGAGGAACGAGCTAAGAAAGCGTACATCACGCAACTTTAAACCCGTTCAATCAATTTGAGTCTGGCTAATCACCCGACTGACGTATTCCGTCATACGCTAAAGAGTATTGTAAATTTAGCATACTCTGATGGTGCGCGCAATTGCTGTCAGTGCGCGCCCTAGATAGCGTTAAAAATTGTGTATTTGGTAGATACGGAAGCTAGCAAGACACGAATTATGACGAATTGAAATAGACGTTTTGTCCTGAATTGCTTTATTCTAAGAAGCTCGGTCTTATGTGACGACCCCTTGTATCTCTAGCAGGTGAGTTATCAGGTCTATAGTGCATTTCTTAACTTAATTTGCTGGTGGTTACTGCATCTCCTCCATGGGGTAAAACTGGGGTAAAGCATGGGGTAAAGTTAAAAATCGAATTAACACGTGATGAACAAAATCAATGTCGCGAGACTTAAAATCTTAACTCCCGGTAACCACGGACAAATGCTTCGGGAGCCAGGTGGTATTACGGGACGAGTACGTGCAGGAGTGCGGGGTGTGACCGTTCTTTTTCGCTATGAAGTGTGGCTGCATGGTAAAAAGCAAGACTATGCATTGGGATCTTGGCCTAAAAAAACACTGACTGAAATTCGTGCCGAACATTACCGAATCCGCACGCTGATTGCTAATGGTATTGATCCGAAAGAGGCGACAAAAGCACTCTTGATTGAGCAACAAAACGTATTTAAAAATGCGCTCCATTTGGCTACTCAAGCGCATGTTAATAAACTTCTTACCGTGCAAGAGCTATTCCATGTATGGTTTAGAGACGGTGTCGCACGACAAGATAACAATAAAGAACTGGCGCGTTTATTTGCAAAAGATGTATTACCGGTGATTGGTCAGGTACCGATCAGTGATTTAAATGAACAACATATCTTAACCATGTTACGCCAAATGCGTGAGCGTGGCATTACCCGTCAAGTGGTGATTGCCTACAACGATCTCAATCAAATGCTATCTTGGGGTGTTAGGCGAAAGCCCTGGCGTCGCTTAATGCAGGATGGTAATCCATGTGATTTGGTCGATATTAAAAAATTATTGCCTGCGGATTATGAGGACGAGCGTGACCGCATTTTGTCTGTTGCTGAGATTCGTGAACTGCATGCTATTTTTCAGCGTATGAATGAGGGTAATTTAGCGGTAGCTGATAAAACCCATCATCATCGTGCCTTACTTCAAAAATCACAAATTGCTTTATGGCTCTGTCTGGGCACTATTTGTCGTATCGGTGAATTGCTGCAAGCGCGTTGGGAGCACGTGGATTTAGAAACCAGAGTCTAGTTTATTCCACGGGCCAATGTCAAAGGAACTCGCCATAAAAAGCAAGAGCATTATGTGTTTTTATCGGATTATACGCATGGCTTATTTAAATCATTAAAAGAAATTACCGACTATTCAGCGTGGTGTTTTCCATCAAAAAATCTCCGATCAATCGAAACGCATGTTTGCCTAAAGTC
The DNA here is from genome assembly GCF_000373745.1 of Oligella ureolytica DSM 18253. GTDB lineage: Bacteria > Pseudomonadota > Gammaproteobacteria > Burkholderiales > Burkholderiaceae_B > Oligella > Oligella ureolytica. The sequence continues at coordinate 10,779 of NZ_KB892326.1, forward strand.
GGTCTCAAAGCAGGTGGGTGATCGTCAGGCACTCTTCAAAAAATCTACAGCACCATTAAGCGGTCGTGCTTTTAATAATGATTTAGTGCTAGCAGGCGGTGCTCATGGAAAATGGACGCCTCACGATTTACGGCGTACCGGCGCAACGATGATGCAAGCGTTGGGAATTAACTTAGATGTTATCGATCGTTGCCAAAATCATATCATCGGTGGTTCGCGAGTCAGGCGACATTATCTGCATTATGATTATCGTGAAGAAAAGATGGATGCTTGGCAAAAACTGGGAGAGCAGATAATGGCTATTTTATCCAGTTAAAAACCATAAAAAATTGTGATAATTCAGCATACAACATAAGCCATTGATTCCCATAGTCATTTAATAATGATGAGTCAATCATCATTTTGCAGCCTCATTGATATTAACTAGGGTTTGCCCTCCCTTGGGGAGAGGTTTTGTACATAAATGCAACAGAGTATGTGACAAAATGTATATAAATAAACAGTGTTAGGCAGTATTAGGAGTAACTAATTGACAATTGTTTTAAATTTTGATTACATACAGTCGTAGCTTGAGAATATGTATCTTTCATTAAAAATCACCTGCTAGAGATACAAGGGGTAGCTGGTTTGCCAATTGAACCGCCCCGAGTATATCGGAGAGTGGATTGCTTGAGTCAGGCAACTTTGTCTGACTCAGTAAGACTATCATAGTATCGTCTCTCAAACTCAAAAGGCGACACATAACCAATCGTACTATGAATGCGAGTTTTGTTAAACCAATCGACCCATTCAAGGGTTGCTAATTCAACATCACACGCATCCCGCCACTGCTGTTTTAAATATTCAATCACCTCTGTTTTATAAAGCCCGTTAACCGTTTCAGCCAATGCATTATCGTATGAATCACCGGTTGTACCAACAGATGCA
>NZ_KB892327.1 GCF_000373745.1 Oligella ureolytica DSM 18253
GGCGCGATCAATGTGTTAAGGGCGGGACACGCCCGGTTAGCTTGTGCAGAGACTTCGCCTGTAGGTAAGGGCGTCGGGCCAAGAACCCACCGAAGCGAGTCAGGCGATGGTCGCCTGAACGCCGTAGGAATCCCCGTTCTTTAGGGCGGGGAGGATGTCAAAAACGTTGGCAGTTATGATTGCAAAACCTCACGACTATTTGAAACTATCAACGCTGCTGCTAAGTCGACCTAAATCAAGGTTGAAGTCGGCAGTGTTTAAAAGCATTGTTAATTTGGTTTTGTAGGCGATGAGCATATTGTTAGCCGGCTTTATATATTAAAGGGCTATCACTCAGGCCGCTAGCCCGATAGTAAAATAGTAGGAAAACCACTCGATTATAAATGAGCTGGTATAGAAAGATCAGGATGTGGGGAGTTTTTTACAGCTCTGCTCCTAGTTAGGCGTACCAATTGATGGTATTAGCGATAATGACTGGAATGATATAGTTTGTTTTGACGGTATGATAGTAGAATCATTGAGCTAGCTTATCTGTGAGTATTTAAAGAGTGTGGATAAGCAGAGAGCTTTCCGGAACGAGCAAGTATTTAGGCTACTGTCGAGTTTTTCTCGTTTTATTGAACAGATGCAAATCTATAATCAGGCTCGTTGATTAGTGGAAAAGTATTTGGAGTAAATAATTTTAAAAATGAATAGAGTTAAACCGTGGCAGTCTTACCCCGAGCAACTTCAAATCCTTAAAAGACGAGGCCTTCAAGTCGAGGATGATGAGGCAGCTTTAAGATATTTAGCGCGTATTGGTTATTATCGTTTGAGTGGTTATTGGTATCCTATGCGATTGATCAATCAAAGTGCTTCAGCACGACAGAAAAGACCTATTCGTTTAGACCAGTTCGTAGACGGGAGTCGCTTTGAGGATGCTGTTCGGCTCTATATTTTTGATGCTAAGCTTCGATTACTCGCTTTAGACGCGTTAGAGCGTATTGAGTGAGCAGTACGAGTTGATGTGGCTTATCTATTGGGAAAGCTTGAACCTTGTGCACATCAAAATCCAAAGTATTTGCATGGAAGTTTCACTAAACAGCCCTTAAAAACCGGACATAATACTGGAAAAACAGAATACCAATTATGGCTTGAAAAATATAATCAACAACTTAACCGTTCACGACGAGAGTCTTTTGTTGAACATCACAAGCGAGTGTATGGAGGTGAACTACCGATTTGGGTAGCAATAGAGGTGTGGGATTTTGGAATGCTGTCAAAGTTGTATTCAGGCATGAAGTTAGGCGACCGAGATCGTATTGCTCAAAAATATGGAGTAGAGAGGGGTAAGAACTTTGCTAGCTGGCTACGTGGTTTGAACTTCATACGGAACGTTTCAGCACACCACAGTCGCTTGTGGAATGTTAACGTGCTAGAGCGTTCTTCTGTACCCAAAAATGTAGATTGTTGGGAGCTATTAAATAATCAACGGCCTTTTTTATATTTTTGTTTTATGCAACAGATGCTACAAGTGCTTTGCCCTAATTCAAGCTGGTCGCAGCGTTTTTCAGACGTACTTAATGAGTTTCCATCCAAGAAGAAGTTCATCCTTAACTTAGCAGACTTTGGATTGGTAAAGGGTTGGGAAGAGTGGGATATCTGGAAGTGGAAATGAGAGCCGACGCGTACCTAGAGTAAATCCATGAAGAGGCGCCGAGCATATTAGTTATTATATTAAGGGATATAGCTCATTTAGTCAAGCTAAGTAAGAGTTCACAAAGCTCACTAGGAGTGTGGCATGAACGAAGATCAATTATAAAAGATGGTTCATTATGAGTTTTTGAATAACTCTTCTTACCCCACCTTTGCCTCAGGCAAAATTTCAAATAAAATCTCTTTAGGGCGACATTGGCGAGTGCCATTTGGGGTCACGACCACAGGGCGTTCCATTAAGATAGGCTCTTTTGCTATCCAATCAAGTAATTCATCATCAGACCATTTAGGGTCGTCCAAATTATTCTCTTGGTAAATCGCTTCTTTTTTGCGCATAAAGTCGCGCATAGCCAGACCGGAATCCTGTACCAACTTTTTTAACGTTTCTTTGCTTGGTGGATTTTTGAGATATTCAATTATTTCAACCTCAAAACCTGCGTTTTTGATGAGTTCTAAGGTGTTGCGAGAAGTGCCGCAGCGTGGGTTATGGTAAATAGTGATATTAGTCATTTATTGTTTTCCTTAACGTAAACATAAACAAAATCAATTGTTATTTTTAATGAAATCGTCTATGCAGAAAATATCAATGCTTTTAAAGAAGCATCAATAGCAAAGGTATTGTTTACATCATAATCGAAACAGCCAGAAAATTAAATTCGAGGGAGGTAAATGACTTTGTTAAGCTATGTACATAGAGCGTCTGACAAGCCGCTATTGGGTAAAACGATTAGACAGGCTTTAGACCAAGCCACTGAGGTTTAGCACGCTACGCTCTGAATTTTTCTCAGAGTATTATATTCTAATAGATGTATATTTTATATATTGTTATCGGCAATGTAATAATGACCCCCAATCGGCAGTTGAATTTTGACCCCCTAGTTTTTAAACTAGCGGTTTTTCAGACCGCTTATGTTAACTCAGGAGATGGTTGTGACCATACAGGTGTTAAAAAGACAGGGGCAATCGATCAAAGCGATTAGCCGAGAAACGGGTATTTCACGTAACACCGTTAAGAAGTATCTTAACGAAGAATCGACTGTGCCACAGTATCAGCGAAGTTCAAACAGAGAGAGCAAACTCGAACCCTATAAGCCATATATTCAGCAACGTATCCAAAGCGCCTCACCCGATTGGATACCGGCAGCGGTACTGTATCGGGAGATTGTTGAGCTTGGCTATCCCGGCAGGATACGCATACTGAGCGACTACGTTGCTCAATTTAAGCCCGCTGCCTCAATTGAGCCCTTGGTGCTTTTTGAGACTGAACCCGGTGAGCAATTACAGGTGGATTTTACAATTATCCGTCGTCAGGGGCAGCCACTAAAAGCGTTTGTAGCGACCTTAGGTTATTCCAGAGCGAGTTACGTCTACTTCTTTGATAATGAACGCAGTGAATCATGGTTAACGGGGCTACAGCAGTCTTTTGACTTCTTTGGTGGCGTACCGAGAGAGGTATTATTTGATAATGCTAAAGCCATTATTTTAGAACGCGATGCGTATGGTGTTGGTGAACACCGCTGGCACTCTCAGTTACTTCTGCTGGCCAAGGAGTATGGTTTCCGGCCTCGTGTATGTCGTCCTTATCGTGCTAAGACGAAGGGTAAAGTGGAACGATTTAATCGCTACTTAAAGGGCAGCTTTATCGTGCCTTTGCAGGCAAGTTTACGTGCCGAGGGACTCAAGCTGGATGTGCCAACAGCCAATGGTCGTATTGGGCACTGGTTGACGAGCGTGGCCAATGCTCGCGTACATGGCACAACACAAGAGACACCTAATCACCGGCTCATCAAGGAGAAAGTGGCCTTATTGCCGTTGCCGATAAGAACCGGCAATATGGTCATTACGCGTTCGTCAAATAAAATGCCAATGCCGATTGAGAGCTTACAGCATCCTTTATCCACCTATGATGCATTGTTCTTAGGAGAAGGCCATGAGTTTACAATCTGAACGCATTGCCGACATGTGTCGGCAATTAGGTCTTTATGCCATGGATGAAGTCTGGTCTAAGGTGGCTGAACATCACCTAAACTCGGAAGGCACCTATGCTGACTTTGTGGAGAAGCTCCTTTCTGAAGAACTAAATGCTAAAGCGCTTAGGTCGCAGAGCACCTTACTTAAATTAGCGACGCTACCGAACATTAAAACGGAGGTGCGGACAAAAACTTGGACTACTTTAGATAGGTAGATCATGTATTCATATGAACAAATGATAAAAGCAGTTAAGCTTTATATCAAACTTGGGAAACGCACTGCATTAACAATTCAAACCTTAGGTTATCCCACTAAGAACACGTTAAAAAGTTGGTTTAAAACCTATCAGCTTCATGGTGATTTACCGCAAGGGTATGAACGTAAAAAAACGTTATTTTCGGCTGAACAGAAAACAAACGCAATAAGTCATTATTTTGATAATGGTTGCAATATTACGTACACGGCACGCTGCCTTGGCTATCCGTGTCGAGCAACGCTCCGTAAATGGTTACAGGAACAACATCCTGAGCTATTTAAGTCAGAGTACCATCTTACTAAGACAGCAAACTTTAACCGTCAACAAAAGACTCAAGCGGTGATTACTCTCCAAGCCCGGAAAGGGTCGGTAAAACAAATAGCAAATATGGTTGGTGTTAGTCGTCAAACACTATACCATTGGAAGAATCAATTACTTGCCAATCAGGAGATGCGAGCTATGAGTGATTCAACCATAAAGAAAAAAATATCAAGCATGATGATTTACTTAAAGAGAAGCAGACGCTAGAACAGCAGGTCAAGCGACTCCGTATGGAGCATGACATCTTAGTTCAAAGCAATGAATTATTAAAAAAAGAGCTGGGTATCGACAAAACAAAACTAACAAATCGTGAGAAAACTCAGCTTGTTGATACCCTAAAAAACGACTACCCCCTTCTCATATTGTTGCAGTCGGTAGACCTTGCTCGAAGCACCTACTTTTATAATAAAAGCAGATTAAATACGTGTGACAAATACGCAGACGTTAGGGCTAAAATGGTCGAACTATTTCATGAGAACTATCAAAGTTATGGTTATCGACGCATTGTTAGTGAATTAAAAAAGCAACATATCGTGATTTCAGAAAAGGTGATCCGGCGGCTGATGGCAGAAGAAAATCTAAAAGTCACGTTCAGTCGAAGAAAAGGCTTTAATGCTTACTGCGGCGAGTTTAATCCTGCACCGGAGAATCTCTTAAAAAGAAACTTTAAATCAAAAGCACCTAATGAAAAATGGTTAACAGACATTACTGAAATTCGCATACCGGCAGGAAAAGTTTATCTATCCCCTATTGTGGACTGCTTTGACGGCTTGATTGCCAGTTGGTCGATAGGAACTAGTCCTAATGCAAAGTTAGTCAATACGATGTTAACCAGTGCGATTTCCACTCTGAAAGACGAACAAAAGCCAATCATACATAGTGATCGAGGAGCGCATTATCGCTGGCCGGAATGGATGAGAATTGTTGAAAAGTCAGGGCTTGTACGTTCGATGTCGAGAAAAGGATGCTCACCAGATAATGCCGCTTGTGAAGGGTTTTTTGGTCGATTTAAAAATGAATTTCTCTATAATCGTGATTGGAGCAATGTCTCCATATCAGAGCTGATAAAACAGGTAAATGATTATATTCAGTGGTATAACGAAAAGCGCATTAAGCAATCACTAGGTTATAAAAGCCCCATCCAGTATCGGCAAGAGTTGGGATTAATTGAGTCATAAACCAGTCCAAGAAAAGATCCGCACCTCCCGGGGGTCATTTTTAAATTGCCGTTGACAATATGTTATGATTGAGAATCGTTATCATTTAAAGTAATGGAATAAAGTCATGCAGCAAGTAAGTATATATAAGTCACGATCTGCTCATCCTCAGTCTAGTGGTCATGGATATGCAAGTGTTTTCAAACGATTATTAATCGGACTGGCGATGATCAGCAGTGTGGCTATTGCATTTTCTGCCTCGGCCCAAGAGATGGTTTTACATGGCCCACAAGAAGCAGCTAATTTTGCCGGCGAACCTTCTGCTAGCGGTTCGCGCGCCTTGGTGTTGTTATCATATGGAGAGGGTACGGTGCGCGTTATACGCGTATGGTATCCACCAAATGTAGAGCTACCACCGCACGGTGCGATGCAGGAGGGTCAAGCAGCGATTGTAACTGTGTTAGCAGGTGATATGAAACTGGCTATGGGCAGTGAATACGACGAGAGTAGGCTTGAAACACTACCGGTGGGTGGTGCCTTTGTTCTCACGCACGAAAATGCAGCTCACTTCGCCAAAACAGGTGCGGCCGGAGCGCAGTTATTGTTGGTTGTTGGGCCGGAAAAAGAGTTGAACACTGCCATGATCGGTCGTGAATAGCTTGTCTGATTCATTGTTTTATAGGTGAAGCGAGTGACGTTTAGTGTTATCTCGCTTCACCTTTTCTTTTTGTTGGTTTGGGCTGAGCTTAATCTACAGTCATCATAACTTTCCTAAACTGTTGCTTGGACTCCAAATATTGATGAGTCTCAACGACATCATCGAGTGAAAATCCTTTGTCTATGGTAGGCAATAATACGTCGGAAGCTATGACTTGAGCGATAAAATCTTGGACACGAGCTAGGCGATTAGGGTTTTGAGTCACTTCTGTGCAGACATAAGCGCGAAAACTGAGAAAGTTGGTTAACTTTTATGACGGCACCACAGAGCTAAGCGAGCTATTTACGAGCTATTTATTCAATCAGTTGGAGAACTTTCGAGAGCGCATGAACTTTAAGCTAGAATCTAGACTAAGAAATTATCTTTTTATCAAAGGGCTTATGCATGGTCAAGACAGTTTATTTCGATATGGATGGAGTGCTGGCTGATTGGGTCGAAGGCTTTACAAAATTGTTTCCCGAGCTGCCTTACAGTCAATACAATGCCTTTTCGACTAAAGAACAAAAAGTGTACCGAAAAGTGATTGACGGCGAGGGCGACTTTTATAGGGATCTGCATCCCTTTATGCCGGTGGTTAATGCCTTGGCGGAGTTAAGGACCTTGGGCTATCAGGTTGAAATTCTCAGCTCTGTTGGTAAATTATTCCCGGAGAGGGTTATTAAGCAAAAGGAAGCTTGGTTGGCGGAGTATGTAGAAGGTGAGGTGGTTGCTAATTTTGTTCATAAAAGTGAGCATAAAGCACGTTACGCCACTGCAAACACCTTGCTCTTAGATGACCGCTCTAAAAGTGTTGAACCCTTTCTAAAGGCCGGAGGTAAAGCGGTTATTTTTCATGGTGACAGCGTTACTGAGGCACAGGAAGTCGTTGGGCTTGTGACAAAAGCGTTTGCAGATGAGCTTGGTTAAAGGTAGAATATATATTAGCATTATCTAATTTATAGATCATTATTCAAGAAAGGGGTTAATCATGAAAACACGTCAAGTTGATGTCGCTATCATCGGTGCCGGTACGGCCGGTTTATATGCGCTGCGCGAGGTGAAGCGTGCGAAGAAAAGCTTTGTTTTGATTGATAGGGGACCCTTAGGAACTACATGCGCCCGTGTCGGTTGTATGCCCTCAAAAGTTGCCTTACATGCCGCAGAATTATGGTCTATGCGTGAAGAGCAAAAGCGATATGGTATTTCAGGGACTGAAAAGCTAGTGATTGATCGTACAGCGACTTGGGCAAAAGTCCGCAGCATGCGAGATGGTTTTGCCGGTGGTGCTGCCGATAATGCCATTAAGTCGGCCGGTGAGCATTTGCTGATGGGTGAGGCTAGCTTTCTTGAGCCTACCGTCTTACAAGTTGAGGACAAAGACGGTCTACAGCGTATTGAAGCCAAGGCAGTGGTTATTGCCGTCGGTTCCCGTCCGGTAGTGCCGAGCATTTTAACCTCTTTTAGTGACTATTTAATAACTACCGATCAACTTTTTGAGCTGGAGAAGTTGCCGGAACGTCTTGGTCTGCTTGGTTTAGGTGCCATTGGTTTGGAAATGGGTTTAGCAATGCAGCGCTTGGGGGTTGAGGTGGTGGGTGCTGATATGGCAGAGACCATTGGCGGCATTCGTGATCCTGAAGTTGCAAAGTATGCGCAGCAAGCCTTTGCAGAAGATTTGCCCATGTTCTTAGGAGAACCTGCCAGACTAGAGGCCGCTGAACAGGGAGTGCAATTAGTGAGTGGGGACAATAAAGTGAGGGTGGATAAGGTGTTGGTCGCTTTAGGTCGTCGTCCCAATATTGATCAGTTGAATTTGGCAGAAGCCGGTTTTAAGCTGGATGAGCATGGTATGCCTAAATTTAATCTTAATACCTTACAAATAGAAGATTATCCGGTCTATCTAGTGGGTGATGCTAACGCCCATCGCACCTTAATGCATGAAGCCTCTGCTGAGGGGGCGATTGCAGGGTTTAATGCGTGTCGTGAGGTAGCGCAGGCCTTTGAGCGTAAGACTTCTTTAGCGATCGCTTTTACTCAGCCTGATATCATTAGCGTGGGTGCCGGTTTTAATGACTTAAATGAAGACGAGGTGCTGATTGGCACCGCCTATTCAAAAAGCGATGGTCGTAGCCGTATCCTTTCTTCAAAAGAAGGTGTGTTACGCATTTATGCCGATAAAAAAGACGGGAAATTGTTAGGTGCAGCCATGGTGGGTGCCAGGGCCGAACATATTGCCCAGTTTTTAGCATTGGCAATCTCTCAGAAAATGACAGCGCGTGAGCTGTTGGCAACGCCTTTTTATCATCCGGTGGTCGAAGAGCTGGTTCAGTCAGCTGTACAAAATATTGTGCGAGCAATGCCGGAAAGTCCTTATCCATTTGGTTTAACAGCAATTAATTAATTGGGCTTGCAATGCGTGCATTTACTACTTAAATTTATTTGAACTATTAAATTTTTCAAAAATATCAATCATTAGCATGAGCAATTATTGTTAGAATAGTACGGTTGTTTTTAGCTACTACTACAGACAGTATTGATACAGGAATGCAGTTAATTAATGAAAGATAAAATTCATAGTGAATCGGCACCCTTATCCAAGCTTAAGCGCCCCGTCAGTGTCAGGCATAGTATTAGATTGTGGGTAGGGTTGCTGATCTATGCCGCAGTGATTATCTTAATTTCACAGCAGCTGTGGGATTATATGCATGAGCATCCAGTCGTTTTACGCGCACTTATTGGCGGTTCAATTGCAGCGTTAGCGACTGCCATTGGTACGACACCGGTCTTGTTCTCACAGACTTTATCACAGCGTACCCAAGACACACTCTATGGTTTTGGTGCCGGTGTGATGCTGGCTGCTTGTGCCTTTTCTTTGATCATACCGGGGCTTGACGCAGTCAAGTCCATGGGAGTTATGGGTGGCGGTCCATGGGTTGCGAGCGGTATTATTGGTGCCTCCATGCTGATTGGTGCCGGAGCGTTGATGCTGTTAGATCACGTGCTGCCACATGAGCATTTTATTAAAGGCCGAGAAGGGCCCGCGGATGCCGGTCGATTGCGCCGCACCTGGTTATTTGTGTTTGCTATTATTTTGCATAATATCCCGGAAGGATTGTCAATCGGCGTGGCTTATGGTGTGCCTGGCGAGGTATCCGGTAATGCCTTAGCCGTAGGTATTGCCATTCAGGATATCCCTGAAGGTTTAGTGGTGGCTGTTGCCTTATTAGCTGCAGGCTACAATCGATGGTTTGCCGTATTGATTGGTGTGCTGAGTGGACTCATTGAGCCAATTGCAGCGGTCATTGGTGCGATTGCTGTTGTGGGTTCAGCCAATTTATTACCTTGGGGCCTAGGCTTTGCTGCCGGAGCGATGCTCTTTGTTGTCAGCCATGAGATTATTCCTGAATCACATCGCAAAGGCCATGAGCGCTGGGCTACCAGCGGTTTGATTATCGGCTTTGTATTGATGATGATGCTTGATACCGCACTTGGCTAATCAGCGTGTTTGCTTCGCCCATAAAATACTAATTAGGCAATGGCTTCTGCATAACGGCGATTAACTTCATCCCAGTTAATGACATTGAAAAAAGAAGCGATGTATTCAGGGCGACGGTTTTGGAACTTCAAGTAATATGCGTGCTCCCAAACGTCAAGGCCTAAAATCGGTGTATTGCCGGTCATGAGAGGGCTGTCTTGGTTGCCGGTGCTCTCAACAACAAGCTTCTTCTCAGGGGTAACGCTCAACCAGGCCCAGCCACTACCGAAGACAGAAACGGCTGCTTTGGTGAAAGCGTCTTTAAATGCATCAAAACCACCTAAATCAGCATCGATAGCTTCAGCTACTTTGCCGTTAGGGTTGCCACCGCCATCAGGTGACATAACAAGCCAGAATAGGCTGTGGTTAGCGTGGCCACCGGCGTTGTTTTGAACAAACTGGCGGATGTTCTCAGGTACTTTGTCAAGATTAGAAACTAACTCCTCAATCGCAGGGAAATCTAAGCCGGCTTCTTGAAGTGCGTTGTTAGTATTAGTGATGTAAGTCTGGTGAATTTCCATCGTCTGTGCATCAAGATGTGGCTCTAATACATCGTAAGCATAAGGTAAATCAGGTAATGTATAAGACATAAAACCTCCTATTGGTTAGCTAATGCCAATTGAATGGCTGTTAGTGTAGATTAACACTAAATTGCAGTGCACCACTTCAAATAGATATTAATGATAATCATAACCATTTGACTGTCAGCTGACAAGATTGAACTCATAGTTAACAGGGGTAAAAGCCAAAGAGCGATTCCCGTACAATACAGCAATCAACCCTTTGGCTAGAAACTAAGTTGTGAGTTTATTCACTAAAAGCAGTGCCTATCACTCTTAATCAAACACGTCAAAAAGGACATCAGCAATCGATACTAAATCAGATCCTGCGACACGCCACTCATACCCCGGATATCTCGGTAGGCGAGTTAAGAAGGAGCCCGGCACTGTTTTTTTGGCAATTGCGGGACGATGATTGATAACGGCTATATTGAAGTGATTGCTGATCGGGTCGGTGATGACACGACCTTCGCTAAGATCATTGAAATGGTTGAAGAGACGCAAGAATCCAAAACCACTACTCAAAAGTTCTTGGACCGATTCGCGCAGATTTACACGCCGGCGATTGTTATATTATCCATCTTGGTCTATCTAATATGAGGTAACGCCGAAATTGCACTCACCTTCTTAGTTATTGCCTGTCCCGGCGCTCTAGTTATCTCAGCTCCTGTCTCTATGGTTGCAGGTATTGGTAACGGTGCACGTAATGGTGTCTTGTTGACATCCTCCCCGTTCTTTAGGGCGGGGAGGATGTCAACTTATGACGAATTGGCTATCATTGCAGATAAGGCAGCGATGCGAGTGTATGAGCGAGGCGAGTTTGTCCATCGTGCCGGCGAGCCGTCAGACAAGCTATTTATTGTGCACACGGGACAAGTTAAGGTGTATCGATTGTCAGAGTCGGGTAAAGAGCAGCTTGTGCGTATTTTGAGACCCGGAGATTTTGCCGGGGAGAACCTGTTTTCATCTGCTGCCCAAGATTCCTACGCCGAAGTCACGCAAGCTTCTGAGATCTGCACGATTTATCAAGCCGATATGCAAGAGTTGCTGCGCCAGTATCCGGACATCAGTCTGCATATATGTAATGACCCAGTAAAAACCTGCTCAGGTCTTAATTTGATATTATGGAGAAAATTTGACCATGAGTACAGAGATGAAGTCAGAGAATCGTCGTTGGACAGCCAAGCGTAAAAGTGCGTTAGTGTTAGATGTTTTTAAAGGTAAAACCACCGTTTCGGAAGCAAGTCGGGCCTATGATTTATCCCCTTCCGAGATTGAAGGATGGATTGAGGAGGCCATTGGGGGCATGGAGAATGCCCTACGAGCAAAACCTCACGAT
>NZ_KB892328.1 GCF_000373745.1 Oligella ureolytica DSM 18253
TGCCAAGGAGAATAGGCGTAGCCAAGCGTGCTTCAAGTGTATGGACTGTGATTTTGAGGAAAACGCTGACGTAGTCGGCGCGATCAATGTGTTAAGGGCGGGACACGCCCGGTTAGCTTGTGCAGAGACTTCGCCTGTAGGTAAGGGCGTCGGGCCAAGAACCCACCGAAGCGAGTCAGGCGATGGTCGCCTGAACGCCGTAGGAATCCCCGTTCTTTAGGGCGGGGAGGATGTCAACCTCCTTTTTATTAATCGCCGGGGCATTACCATTTTGGGAAAAACTTCGTCGCTATCGGCCTATCCGAGCCGCTCTCATGGGTGTCAATGCGGCGGTTGTCGGTCTATTACTCGCTGCTCTTTATCGCTATGCATGGTTTAACACCATTCAGACACCCAAAGATTTTGCCTTTGCACTGATCGCCCTAACCGCGCTAATGGCATGGAAACTGCCACCTTGGCTAGTTTTGTGGCTTACCTCATAAGCAATCATTTTATGCGCTCTCTACTCAACTTCATCGAAATTAATCTCTTGTTTCTGGCCATTGCAATTGCTGCGTTAGGCCTAATTTGGCCGGTTGCCGGTATTTTTCTAGAACAATACATTGGTGTATTATTAGCCACGTTAATGTTTGTGATTAGCCTCACCTTTGATGCCAAAGCGGTTAAATTGGTATTAAAACGACCTAACCGCCAGCTCTGGGCGCTGTTTTTAGTCTATGGCCCAATGTCGCTCGCCGGCTGGTTGACCGGTCGTTTATTTTTTGGCAGTGGTCATCTGGCAACGGGACAAACATTGCTGGGCACATTACCGACCGATGTATCCGCTCCGCTATTAGTACTTTTAGCGCGTGGTAACGTTGCCTTAGCTGCGGTACTTAACGCAGTCAATACCCTGCTCGCCCCCTTTATCGTCCCTTTTTTGTTTTTACTGCTAACCGGTGTAGAACTGGCGGTTCCTGTCACGCTGATTATTGTGGAATTAATCTTTATTGTGGTGGTACCAACCATAGCCGGGGTGTATTTGCGCACTCGCTTCCCAAAACAAATCATGCGCTATGATCATAGCTACGCAGCTTTGGGGTCCGTCGTGTATTTATGCTTATTACTATCCGTGGTCGGACCCAATGCGGAAACCATTATTAATTATGGTTGGTATGCTGTAATAATCGCCTTGGCTGCGCTTAGTCTTAATTTAATCGGCTATGCCTTGGCCTACACCACTAAGCTTTTTATTACTGATAAAGAGGAGCTCATTGCGTATTTCTTTATTGTCAGTAAAAAAGAATTTAGCATCGCTGCAGCCTTTGTGGTTGCCTCAGACCTACCCCGAGAAATCGCCATACCGGCAGCTTTTTTTGCGGTTATTCAAATGATTACCTCACCGCTTGCCGCTAAACTATTGAGTAAACATCGTTGATTGTAGGGCGTCACAGGCTCTTTCCTCACCCAAATCACAGGCCTTATTAAAATAATCTTGCGCTTGCTGTGACTGCGCTTGTACGCCTCGCCCTTGTAAATACATTTGCCCCAATTCATAGCTTGCTGCTGCATGATCTTGTGCAGCAGCTTGGCTAAAGAATGTTAGCGCCTTTTCGCTATCTTGCTCCACATGTAGGCCTTCTAAGTGCAGCATAGCTAGTCGATACTGAGCGTCAGCATAGTCCTGTGTCGCTGATTGTTTATAAAATTTAATGGCATTATCCATATCAACATCACCACCAACCCCATGCTCATTGATATAGGCCAAGTTATAAAGAGCTCTGGGATAACCGCGAGCCGCCGCAGTACGAATTAGCTCACGCCCTTTGCCATAGTCTTGAGGCACGCCACGCCCAACAATGTACATCATGCCTAGGCTATTTTGGGCAATAGCATAATCCCTATCTGCGGCAAGTGAATACCATCTCACCGCTTCCTCATAATTAATCGCCGTCCCTCTACCCTCTTCGTACATAGCCGCCAAAAAGCTTTGCGACTCCAGCAGCCCCTGCTCAGCAGATAGCTTGAACCACTTAAAAGCCTCATGATTATCGACCTCTTGGCCTAGGCCATTTTGATAAATCACACCCAATAGACCCTGAGCTTCAGCATCACCCTGCTCCGCAGCCTGACGAAGCCATCGCTCAGCTTCAGCGTAGTTTTGAACAACGCCACCACCACTCAGCATCTGGGCACCCAGCTGCTTTTGGGCCATGACATCGCCCGTCTCAGCACGCTCGTAAAGCGCATCTGTCCTTTTGGTCTCGGAGTTAAATGACACATAAAAGAACACGACCACACAAAGAAAAATCAATAGAAAAAATCGCATATCACCGCTCTAAAGGGAATAAATTAGGCTATTTTAACAAATCAAAGAGCAGAGAGGAGTGGCTGCAGTCAAGGCAACCACTGCTCCCAATCGCGCGCATTCACTGGCAGACATTAGTACTCTAGGAGTTACTCTGTTTGGGATTAGAACCTAAAATTAACCCCGGCAGTAATCGTACGGCCATTACCCGGGAAGTACATATCTTGATATTCTGTACCTTGAGCCGGTGTGGTAGTCCACGAGATATAACGCTTATCCGTTATATTATCTACTTGAATATAAACATTAGAGTCTTTATCAACGTCATAGCTCAGATGAGCGCCTAAGATGAAATAGCCACTCATCTTCTGAGTGTTGGCGTGGTCTGCATACGATGAGCCTATGGCACCACGACTATTCACGCCAAAGGTAAAGTCTCTATAACGATAATCCAGATTAAGGCTCAGGTATTGACGCGGTAAGCCACCAATATCATTCCCCGCATACATACCGTCACGGAACGTAAAATCATTATACGTATACGCTAATCGTGCCGCTAAGTTACCGTTAGCGCCGACATCCCACTTAGCTGTTAAGCCTAACTCGACACCACGGTGACGCGTATCCCCCTCATAGTTATAAACGAAGGTATTAGAACCGTCCGGTGAGTAGCTAATCAACTCCTTTTCGATATCGGCATGATAGAGTGTAAAATCCCAGCCGTATTGCTGATTAAATAAGCCTCGACCACCAATCTCATAACTGAGATTACGTTGTGGCTCCAATTCTCGTACATATGTCAATCCTCGTCTGAACATCGGCCGACCATTAGGCCCCAACACCGGTGCCCCAACGGGCCCTGCAAACTGCACCATATTTCTTAACGTCGGAGCTTCACGGCTTGTACTGACATTAGCGAAAAGCAAGGTAGTGTCATTGGGTTCCCACGATAAAGCAACTTTAGGAGACAACCAACTCCAACTATCAGCCAAGGACTGCAAGCCATTTAGGCCACTACGTCGGCCATGTAGGTCACGCCCTGTATGCACAAAACGCAGCTGCCCGCTAAGTGTCCAGTCCGGCACCAACTCCCATGCACCACGGATTTGAGCAACTAAGTTGTCTGCTTTGACGCCATACTCTTGGTGATGCATCTGTTGCACCGGCATCATCGGCTGATTAGGATTACCGTACACATCAAAATCTCCGGATGAGTAGCTATAACTCAAACCACCACCAAAGGAGAAACGTTCGAACTGTGCATCTGCCATATATTGCAAACCCAAGGTGTTTAAATCCATCTCCCATACTTGAGCCGGCGTCATAAAACGATCGTCTGTGCGTTGAAGATAAGCGCCGATACTATGAGTCCAAGCCCCTGAGTACAAGGTGGTCATATTCGCTAAACGCCAACCCTCCGTGCGTCGTTGTGGATCGGTCTGCAATGGTCTAATAGGTAAGTTATTGGTCGTCCCCTTGTAAGTATCATCACCTAGAGCAGCATCACGACTAAGCGGGCCCGGAATTTCAAAATTCTGATGAGTATAAGAAAGCCACGTGCGATTTTCCCAACCACTACCATACACACCTAAATTCGCTCTAAACGACTGACGACGTTGACGGCTGTGGTCGCGGAAGCCATCGGTACGCTGATCACCGGCCGCTACATGAAAGTCCCATGTATCAAACGCACGGCCAATAGCAAATCGGGCAGCTGTGGTGCTATCGCTACCATATTGAAGGCTTAAAGCACCAGTCTCAGTCGCACCGGTATGGCTGAGAAAGTCCATTTCTCCCCCTAAGGTCTGAGAGCTTGGATTTATAGCATTGGCACCACGACGTACGCCAATCATACTGCTATTACGTGGCTCCAACATGCCCATATGAAAAGAACCATCTGCATCATTTAACGGCAAGCCATCCACTAATAAATTAATCCCACGTGACATCGGCTGACTCTGAATACCTGACCCTCGGATTGAAATCACTGGGTGGTCATTACCACCAAAGAAATCCAATAAGGTAACCCCCGGCTGATGACCGATCAGATCCCTTAAAGTCGCCTGACTACCTGTCGTATTAGGTTTAAATGCGCCGGCACCGCCTGCAGTTGCGCTGTATGACTGCTCTAAAGCAGCAGGGGTCCTAGGCATAGAAAGCCCGCGTGCTGCATCCACTTGTAGACTAAGCGCCGGTAGAGCCACCGGTTCATTAACAGCTGCCGTGGACTCCTCCTGGGCCAACGCTGGCTGATTGCATAACGCTACACTGACTAGCCCTAAACTCATCAGCCAAAACCCTGAATAAACCGCTCGACTTAAAGGCTTCACGACAAAACCTAACTCCGAACCCCTCACCTCTTGAAAACTCATCGTCTTTCCTCTTTTTACACAATAAGATATATATAAAATATATCTATTTATTATATATCAATAATGATTATCATTTGCAACCTTATTAGAGTGATAGCTGATAGAATTTACCTGTTTTGATTTAGCTCAAACTTGGCCTTGTTGTATACTGCTACATTGCATAGCTATTGAAATATTGAGAAAGTAGCGGTGCCTTTTTAAATTCATCACTATGAGTCACTCTTTTACCTACAAAGTGCTTAATCGTTTATTTAATTTTTTAGGAAATTTATCCCTAAAAAATCGATTACGAGTAGGCGCTTTTTTAAATTTCATTGCCCCGCTTGTCATGAAGCGACGTATTGCTATTGTCAAAAAGAATTTTGAATTGAGCTTTCCTGAGGCAACACAAGCGCAACGCACAGAGTGGCAAAAGCAACATACCCGCGCTCTTTGTCAAAGCATCGTGGATAGAGGCTTTATCTGGTATGGTGATGAAGAAAAAATCAAACAGCAGGTGAATTTAAAAAACTTCCATCATCTACAAGAAGCGATGGACAATAAAGAACCGATTATTCTTTTAGCGCCACACTTTGTCGGCTTAGATGTAGCCGCTTCTCGTATGACAATGATTGTGCCGGAGAGCGCAACGATTTATACAGCCCAACGCCAGCCCGATATCGATAAAATTATTCGCGACGGTCGGGCACGCTTTAATAAAGTTCACTTAATCGAGCGTAAAGACGGTGTACGAGGCATGCTAAGATATCTTAAGCAAGGCTTCCCGGTCTATTACCTACCTGATATGGACTTCGGCCGCAAGGGTAGTATCTTTGTTCCTTTTTTCGACATCCCTGTCGCCACCCTACCAACGACTGCTGTACTTGCAGAAAAATGGGGGGCCACAATTATTCCGATTTATAGTTATTGGGATCGACAAACCGGCCATTACGAAGTAGAAGTTCTACCACCACTAGAGAACTTTCTCGGAGGTCGATCGGTCGAAGAAGCAACGACGTATGTTAATGAGTTGATTGAAGATCTGATCCTGCGTGACCCAAGTCAATATTATTGGGTTCATCGGCGCTTCAAAACTCGTCCCAATCCGGACGAGCCAACCTATTACCAATAAGTGCGTAATTGCACTTATGCATGGAGAGTCATGGTGCAAAAAATACCTCACTTTTTTCTAAGTATCTTATTTCTGACCTTAACAGTACTCAGCTTGCCCGCTCAAAGTTTTAGCTTCAGCACAAAGCAGCATCTCGGCCCACGTCTCGAAAAACTCAATGATGTTCAGGGAGTCAAGGCCACTGAGTTTTTACAAACAAGCCGCCCTACCTTGGTAAAGTTTTGGGCTAGCTGGTGCCCTCTTTGCTTAGCAACACTTGAAGAAACGCGTGATTGGCGGCTGGACCCCGATTTTTCCAACACCGATATTGTCACTCTCGCGTCTCCCGGTTATTTAAAAGAGCAGAGCCCAAAGGATTTTAGGCAATGGTATCAGGGGGTTAATATTGAACATCTACCGGTGTTAGTCAATGACGGAGGTGATTTAACTCGTGAAATCGGTGTATCGGTTTACCCCAGCTGGGCTTTACTTGACGCACAAGGTCGTTTACAGCGCGTGATCAAAGGTCATATCACCAAAGAGCAGGCCTTAGGCCTAATCGCAGATAAAGACTTTGATATTCAACGTTCCGCCCCCACCTTTTATAGACCGAGTACTGACACAGCTCAACAACAAAAGGACAAGTCCAATCTTATGAACAGTAAAGAAATTTATCTAGCCGGCGGCTGCTTTTGGGGTGTAGAAGCTTACTTTGAACGCATTCCCGGCGTTTTAGACGCCATCTCAGGCTATGCCAATGGCAATACGCAAAACCCGACTTACGAACAGGTAATTTACATGGGAACCGGTCATGCAGAGACGGTCAAAGTAGTTTACGACCCTGAGCGCGTTGACTTAGAAACCATCTTACGCCATTTTTTCCGTATCATCGATCCGACCAGTCTCAACCGCCAGGGCAATGATCGCGGTACCCAATACCGTACCGGCATCTATTACACCGACGCATCTGATGCCGCTTTAATTACCGCTGCACTAGCCCGTGAACAAAGCAAATGGCAAAAGCCTTTAGTCGTTGAAAATGAGGCGTTAGATGCTTTTTATGTCGCCGAAGAATACCATCAGGATTATTTGGCAAAAAATCCCAACGGGTATTGCCATGTTGACTTAAACCTAGTGGATCAACCATTAGAAAAAGAGGAGTTTGAATTGGAAATGAAAAGCGGTGAAAACACCCAAACCATGCAAAATCTAAAGAGTGAAATCCGGATTAATCCAGCTGATTACAGCGTACCATCAGATGAGGAGTTACGCCAAAAGCTGAGCCCATTGGAATACCAAGTCACTCAACAAAACGCGACCGAAAGAGCTTTTACCCACAGCTATGACAACCTCTATGAGCCGGGAATTTATGTTGATATTGTGAGTGGTGAGCCTTTATTCAGTTCAGATGATAAGTACGACTCCGGTTGTGGCTGGCCGTCTTTTACAAAACCTATCGTGCCGGAGGTAGTCACTGAGCACCTTGATACTACCTATAATATGCAGCGCATCGAAACCCGTAGCCGTGTCGCAGACGCTCACCTAGGACATGTATTTCCAGATGGTCCGCGTGATCGCGGTGGTTTACGCTACTGCATCAATGGTGCATCATTGAAGTTTATTCCTAAAGCGGAAATGGCAGCAGCTGGCTATGGTGACTTATTGCCCTTAGTTAGCGACAAATAAAATGTCTCAACAAACCAGCGTTGATCAGCTTAGCAATTGGTTAGAGTATATGCGCAGCCAAAAGCGTTGCTCTGAACACACCATTGCCGCTTATCAACGCGATTTAAACTTATTACTTGAGCTTTTTCCGGATAAAAAGCTCGCTGAGCTCACCCATGATTTGTTACGTAGCGCAGTGGCACGTCTGCATGCGCGCGACTATAGCCCTCGTTCTTTAGCGCGTATTGTAGCGGCTTGGCGATCTTTTTATCACTGGCTAAGCACTCAAAGTGACTTAAAAGTCAATCCTGCCGCTTATCTTAAAACACCTAAAATTCCTCGTGCGCTTCCTAAAGCCATGACGGTCGACCAAACCACCACTTTTTTAGATCGCGGCCAACAACTTAGCGACAATACACCTAAAAGTCTTTGCGATGTAGCGATGTTTGAAGTGCTGTATAGTAGCGGGCTACGACTCTCGGAACTCGTACAGTTAGATCACTGCTATTACAAAACTGAGCGCTATGAGTCCCAAGGTTGGTTAGACTTAACAGAAAAAGAAATTAAAGTTGTTGGTAAGGGCAACAAAACACGTATCGTCCCTTTGGGTGAAACCGCAGCTGAAGCGATCCGCCATTGGTTAGAAGTACGCCACAGCTGCTTATCGCCCCAAGCAGACGACAGTGATAAAGCCGCTCTATTCTTAGGTGTCAGAGGCAAACGGATTAGTCCGCGCTCAGTACAGCTTCGCCTTAAAGAAATGGCTATCAAAACCGGCGCTGACTCCTCCATTCATCCCCATATGATGCGCCATAGCTTTGCCAGTCATCTATTGCAATCTGCGCAAGACCTTCGTGCAGTACAAGAGCTCTTAGGGCACCGCCATATTTCCACCACGCAAATTTATACCCGATTAGATTTTCAGCATCTGGCAAAAGTCTACGATTCGGCACACCCAAGGGCGCACAAAAAACCTTCTGATGAAGAGATTAGCTAAGGGCTATAGCTAAGACTGATTCATAGAAGGTCAACCACAATTAGTTCGGTGGCATTTGGGTATGAGTCAATACGACCGGACAAGTTAATTGTCGCTCCATACAAGGGACTGCCCAAAACTCACTAGCTTAAATTTAACAATTTAAATAGTCATTTCGAGAGGATAAATGGTTCTAGCCACAGAAATTATCGATAGGCTGCCGTTATAACTTCACAAAGAAAACTTATGTTTTACTTATAGATCTGCGAAAATCTTATAATCATCTTATAGTAAATCAATGAATAAGATAATTTATCAGCCTAGGGCGGTGAGACGATTGCTGAAAATCCCCTCTCATAAGCTTTATCCTCGAAAAAATTAATTTACTAACTGATATGCCTTACTGCTCAAACGTAAAAAAACGTGATGAACGCACATACTAACCAGCAAATAATCCGTAAAAACAGGGTGAGCCTGAGTATGTAGTTCTTCCTTATGCGGACTACTTACAACTAATACAACAAAGTATCATCAATCTTGAGCATGGCGTACCAAATCAAATAGTTGACCTTATGTTTGACAAAGACTATACGCCTGCAAAAGCATGGAGAGAATATCTAGGCATGACTCAAGCTCAAGCATCCAAAAACTTAGGCATCTCTCAATCTGCATATTCCAGCTTGAAAACTCTTTATACCCTACATTATCAACTAGAAAAAAATAGCAAAGGCACTTAATATCAAGCCTGAGCAATTAGATTGCTGAAATTAGCAAATCCATGGCTCCAGTATTCAGCGTTAGGACACCCTAAGACACTCTCGTTCTTAGCTTAAACCATTGATTTAAAAGATGATGAGTCGGGTACCCCGAAAAACGCTGAAGACAGGAGCTAACTAAATTAGTTTCAATCCACGCGCCTGCGTGAGGCGCGACCGTTGATGTAATTACTCGCACTGGCTTGGCGGAAGTTTCAATCCACGCGCCTGCGTGAGGCGCGACGTAAACCTCTACACGCCTAACATCTGGTAGCTCTGTTTCAATCCACGCGCCTGCGTGAGGCGCGACTGCGGTCGTTACTTGCTCTAACATCGCTAAACCTGTTTCAATCCACGCGCCTGCATGAGGCGCGACTAAATCACTTTATGGAGACAAACGATGTAGTGAAGTTTCAATCCACGCGCCTGCGTGAGGCGCGACACAAAACAAAAATAGATACAATGTTTTTTTTCTGTTTCAATCCACGCGCCTGCGTGAGGCGCGACCCGGATTGTCCATGCTGCTCAAAAAGCACTTTGCGTTTCAATCCACGCGCCTGCGTGAGGCGCGACCACGTCATCTTTTCCGACAAAACGAGAGTGCCAGGTTTCAATCCACGCGCCTGCGTGAGGCGCGACGAAAGCAATAAAGGCTAATAAACCACCTAAGATGTTTCAATCCACGCGCCTGCGTGAGGCGCGACTAAATCACTTTATGGAGACAAACGATGTAGTGAAGTTTCAATCCACGCGCCTGCGTGAGGCGCGACTAAGTTCAAGCCTGAACATATCCAGACTACAGCCGTTTCAATCCACGCGCCTGCGTGAGGCAACTACTTAAGGAAAGTAGCAAAAATGATGAGTCAATGCGCCGGACAAAGTAGTTGACGTTCTATACTGGACCCTTATTTAAAAGCGATTGTTTCAATCCACGCGCCTGCGTGAGGCGCGACGTAACACGGGCAAAGGTATCCCCACAATCTTCTGTTTCAATCCACGCGCCTGCGTGAGGCGCGACAGCGTCATCGCGCCAATGCGCCTACCGATCGTGTTGTTTCAATCCACGCGCCTGCGTGAGGCGCGACATAATTGGAGTGCAATTTTTATGAGTAAAAATATGTTTCAATCCACGCGCCTGCGTGAGGCGCGACATGCCGCATAGCTGACTGTGGATCAATGCCGCTAGTTTCAATCCACGCGCCTGCGTGAGGCGCGACGAGCCAAAGCCGTGAGCGTTGTTTCTATCCGCTGGTTTCAATCCACGCGCCTGCGTGAGGCGCGACAGAACATCCTTGTTGGCACCAATGTAATAATAACCCATGATCAACGGTTGAATATTGACCCACTAGTTTAATAAACTAGCGGTTTTTCAGGCCGCTTATGTTAACTCAGGAGATGGTCGTGACGATTCACGTATTACATAAACAAGGCAAGTCCATTAGAGCAATAAGTGATGAGCTCGGTATTTCCCGTAACACCGTAAG
>NZ_KB892329.1 GCF_000373745.1 Oligella ureolytica DSM 18253
TCTTCGGTACACTTAAATGTGAATTGTTCTATCGTGAAAAATTTACTAGCATTGAACAGTTAGAGAAACGGATTCATGAGTATATTTACTACTATAATCATGAAAGAGTAAGTACAAAACTAAAGGGGCTGAGTCCTGTGCAATACAGAAATCAGTCCTCCTTATAAAAACTAACCGTCCAACTTTATGGGGTCACTTCAACCATAGCAATTAGAAGTAGAATTCCTTATAAAGGAAATTCAATGAAAAGATCACGATATACCGACAGCCAAATCATGGCGATTCTTAAACAAGCCGAAGTCGGTACGCCTGTGCCGGAGCTGTGCCGAGAGCATGGTATGAGCAGCGCCACGCTCTACAAGTGGCGGGTTAAATACGATGGCATGGGTGCCTCCATGATGTCTCGCCTTAAAGAACTTGAGGCGGAGAATCAGTTTCTTAAAAAGATGTATGCCGAAGAGCGTCTGAAGGCTGAGATCGCTCGTGAGGCCATCTAAAAAAGTGGTAACGCCATCTCGACGCAAAGGGATGGCGCAACACGCAGTCACGCAATTTAGAGCGGGCATACGAGTGGCATGCGAGGTGTTTAGCATCAGCCAAAGCTGTTATTACTACCAGCCTAAACAAGCCGATGAGAACGAGGTCATTGCTGACTGGTTGATTCGGTTGACTACTACTCAACGTAACTGGGGCTTTGACCTATGCTTCCTGTATTTACGTAACATGAAAGGCTTTAAGTGGGACCACAAACGAGTCTAGCGAATCTATCACGAACTCGAGTTAAACTTGCGTATCAAACCTAAGAAACGTATTGTACATGAGAGTCCTAAGGCACTCAGTACTGCTATTGCGATCAATCAAGTATGGCCGATGGATTTTATACATGACCCGCTGGCTGACGGTCGCTGGCTGCGTCTATTTAACGTAATGGATGACTTTAACCATGAGGGTTTAAGCATCGAAGTAGACTTCTCTTTGCCTGCTGAACGAATCACGAGAGTGTTGGACCAAATCATCGGATGGCGGGCAAGCCTGCGTACCTACAATGTGATAATGGGCCAGAATACATCAGTAAAACACTCCTAGAGTGGGCAGCTAAGCGGCATATCACGTTGATTTACACTCAGAATCCACAGCAAAACGCATATGTCGAGCGCTATAATCGGACGGTACGTTATGACTGGTTAACCCAGAATCCCTTTAACAGTCTAGAAGAAGTTCAGCACGGAGCGACTGCTTGGCTCTGGACTTATAATAACGAACGCCCCAACATGGCATTAGGTGGCATCACACCGAGGCAAAAATTACATCACATAAATTAAATAATTCTACTGCCAACTGCTATTAAAAATGGGGTGATTACCCCATGATTCGAACCTAGCAAATGGGTAAAAAAGTGAATGAGTAAATTTAAGATTCGCAATAAGTTTCTAACGCATTATTAACAAGCTCACTCGCATTCATACTTAAGACATCTTTATCAAGAGAATTTAAATAGCTATACACTCGATCGTAGACATCATGAGGCAAAACTTCCCCCTTCATACACCAATCCCTTGAGTCCATCACTGCCACAATATAGCCTTGAGCCCGAGCATTTAACAGAGACGGCGCTAACGTTAAATTTTGGCTTGACTCATTAGCACTTAAATTGTACATAAGCTCATCACCACTCACCATCCAACTACGTTCATCATTGGCATAGACCGATTGAACAGCGCAGAGGCTAAGAATTAGTACTGATAATAGTTTCATTAACTCAACTTAAACGTTATGAAAATAGATTATATCCATTGTAGAATAAGAACGATGAAGATTTTATGACGCAATTAAGGTGTTTTTATGACTAGATATAATCGACTCTAGAGCGACGATTAACTTGACTCTCTATAACCTATTCTCATGTTATGCTGGCTCGCTAGCCATCCAAACTGCCTCAAACAGCATTCCTTGATGAGCTGCATACTCTTCACTCTCGATGATCAAACCATAATTTTCGCGCTTTGAAGAAATCAGAGCAACAGTATTGCCATAATTTTCCTGCCGCATGGTTATACATAGAACGTAATTGAGGCAGCATATCAATAACCATTTGCCGTCTAGCTGCAACATACTCCATTAGTACACTTGGATCTCTCGCAATCACCATTCGCCTATGGTCTTTCCCTTGAAATTCAATTATAGGTATGCGTGGAGACAGCTATTCACTTAACCAGGCAATGAGAGATATGCCAGAACATCAAACGTTTATTGAAGCGATTAAAGATAAAACAGGTGCTTACGCAATTCATGGCTTAGCTCCTGCTTTAGCTCACAAATACGCAGATATGATGCGTGCAGTAGTACAAATGTCATCCATCCCATTTGATCGAGATGCAACTTGCGCTAAACTTGTAAAAAACTCAGGAAGCAAGCGATCTGGGAGCAAAACTAATCGTCTTCCCTGAAGCCACTTTATCAGGATACCCCAAAGGCGCTGATTTCGGCGCACGGGTTGGCGGTAGATTGGCACGCTGTCGTGAAGAATTTTTAGAATATTACAACGGAGCGATTGATGTGCCTGGCCCTCATACTGAGCAAATAGCTGAGATTGTACATTCTCATTTTTCTCTCCTAATGATAGTCTTGATAGTCAACAACATAGGCATTTTCATCTTCGAATCTAAAAGTAAAAGCTGAGCTCTTAGTTTTGCAGCATGTTTAGGCTGGATACCAGAAGTAAAACGTGTCTGAAAAAACTTTTTTAGACCAAATACTTAAAAGATTTAATTATATTGTTTTACTGTATATTATCGATACACAGTAAAACAATGAATTTAAAAACATTCACGCACAGCTATTACTCATATTTTTGAGATAATGTTAATAACTCATCAGTTTCTAACATAAGATTTAACTCTTTAAAGTCATTCATGTTTTTTGCAAATGGCACATTATTTCCATGCTGACTCAATGACGCATAATACTGCTCTAATGTTTTAGAGATAGCTCGGACAACTCCACCAGGAAATATCACTAAACTGAATCCTATATCATAAAGCTCTTCTGCTGTTAAAATTGGTGTATCCCCTCCTTCGACCATATTAGCTAATAGTGGAATCTGCCCGGAGAATCGCTCTGCGATACTATTTAATTGCTCAAGATTTTGCGGCGCCTCAATAAATAATAAATCAGCTCCAGCCTCTTCGTAAAGTGACGCTCTTTCAATCGCTTGATTATAGCCTTCAACAGAAATTGCATCTGTTCTAGCTATAATCAATAATTCATCAGATTTTCTAGTATCGACAGCTGCTTTAATTTTTCCAACCATTTCTTGTGTGCTGATTAGCGATTTACCTTTCAAATGACCACATCTTTTAGGTAAACTTTGATCCTCTAATTGAATAGCTTTAGCGCCCGAATTCTCAAACAATCGAATACATCTCTGCACATTCAAAGCATTGCCATAACCATTATCAGCGTCAACAATAAGTGGTGTATCTACTCGATCGGCAATAAAACGGATCGACTCAGCCACCTCTGTCATACTGACTAATCCAACGTCAGGTCTTCCTAATTTAGTATAAGCAATGCCTGCTCCAGACACATAAAGTGCTTTATAATTAAACTTACTAGCAACTAATGCACTAAAAGCATCATAAACACCAGGCGCCAATACTAGTTCTTTGTTATGAAAACATGTTTTTAAACTCACTACTCTCTCCTACATCCCTAAATAAGCTTGTCGTAATTCTGGATTCTGACTAATCTCTTTAGCGTCCCCTGACATAGTAACTTTGCCATTTTCTAAAATATAAGCTCTATCTGCGTGCTCTAAGGATTGAATAACATTTTGTTCCACTAACATGATCGGCAATCCATCTTGATGCAGCTTCACAATCAAATTAAACATCTCTTCAACCATTAACGGCGACAAACCAAGAGAAGGCTCATCTAATATTAAAAATAATGGCTCCGCCATCAATCCTCGACCAATCGCTAGCATCTGTTGCTCTCCCCCTGATAATGTCCCCGCAAACTGGCTTTGTCGTTCCTCTAATCTAGGGAAAATTTCGTATATGTATTCAAGATTTTTATTAATATTGTTCTTGCCTCTTTTATACGCGCCTAGCATCAAATTTTCTCGTATAGTCAAATTCGGAAAAATCTTACGCCCTTCTGGAACATGAATCAAACCAGCATCTACAATCGCATCCGATTTGTTAGGCAATGGTTCACCATTAAAAAAAATCTCCCCATCCCATATAGGAAGAATGCCAGATAAAACCATATTTAATGTCGTTTTGCCTACTCCATTCGCACCTAGCACAGCCACCATTTCATGATTTGCAATATTTAAATCAATACCACGTAAAATTTCAGTCGGTCCGTAGCCAGTTTTTAAGTTTTTTATTTTAAGCATTTAATTTTGCCTCTTGCGCTAAACGATTAGTAGCTCCTTGCCCTAAATAAGCTTCTATCACTACAGGATTTACAACAACATCCGAAGGCACTCCTTCAGCGATCATTTTTCCTTGATTTAAAACATAAACATAATCACATAAACTCACAACAGCCTGCATCACATGTTCAATCATTAAAATCGTGATACCAGAACTTTGTATCTGTCGAATCACAGGAATAATATCTCTCAACTCCGAAGGGTTAAGACCAGCTAATACCTCATCGAGAAGTATTAACTCCGGCTCAGTCGCTAAAGCTCTAGCCACCTCAAGACGTTTGCGCCCAGAAACGGTTAGATCTTGGGCTGACCTCTCAAGATAACTTGTCAATCCAACAAGCTCAGCGATCTGAATCGCTTTCTTTTTCGCGTCTTCTCGGTGAACATTACGCAAATAAGCCCCCACCATAATATTTTCTAGAACATTTAATCCAGCGAAAGGTTGCACAATTTGGAATGTCCGCGTGATACCTTTTTCCGCCCGAACATTACTAGGTAACTTAGTAATATCATTATCTCGGTAGATTATCTTCCCATCAGTTGGTTTCAAAAATCCTGAAGTCACTGCAAACAAGGTTGTTTTACCCGCTCCATTTGGACCAATCAACCCTGTAATACTGCCTTTTTTAACCTTCAGAGAAGCATGATCAATAGCTGTTAGCCCACCGAACTTCATCACAACATTTTTTACTTCTAACATCATGCCTCCTACTTTTCAACTTTTTTTGAACTATATTTTTCAACGAGACTTAATAATCCTCTCGGCAAGAAACTTACCGCTATTATGAGCACTAAACCATAAATAGCTATATCAACGCCCGGTATATCTCCCACAAACAGCTTGACTCCTTCACCTAAAATATGCAAAGAAAACGCTCCTACCAAAGGCCCTAATACATAGCCCAGACCACCAACCATTGTGGCTAATAAAACCTCAATTGACATTTTTGGACTAAATGCAATTATGGGATCTATATATAAGAAATATTGAACGTATAAAGCACCAGCTGTAGCAGTCAGTCCACCCGAAATCGCTATCGCCTGTAACTTCCTTTTCAGAGTATCAACTCCCAAAGCCTTAGCTGCATCTTCATTTTCTTTAATAGCAATTAATTGTGCTCCTAGACGAGAATGACTAATCTTCATTGCAATAGATAAAGCAATACACAATAGTGCTAAGACAAACAAATAAAAATACAAAGGATTTTCAAACTGTAAAGAACTAAACCCATAATCGATATGCAAAAGCTGACCAGATGCCCCACCAGTAAACGAGAAAGAATTTGCTAAAACTCGGCATACCTCTGCAAAAGCCAAAGTAACTAAGGCGAAATAAGAACCTCGCAGACCTGCCCTAAACGACAGATAGCCAATAATTACAGCAACAACCATTCCCGCACCAATAGCGAAGATGAATCCTAGCCACGCTGGCAGTCCAAAATTAACTTGCCAAAGCGCAATAAAATAAGCTCCCACGCCAAAAAATGCAGCATGTCCAAAAGAAACCTGCCCGGCTACACCTCCTAAGACGTTCCAACCAATAGCACCTATTGAAATTATTAAAGTAAAAGTTAGAAAATTAAGAGCTGCGCTTGATTGCCAAATTAAGGGAACAATTAATAATAAAAACAACAGCCCAAACATGGCGTAGTAATTATTTACCTTCATGCCTTTACTCCAAAAATACCTGTTGGTTTAAATAGTAAAACCAAAATAAAAGTCAGGAAGATGCCAATTTGCCCTAAACTCTCCCCCAAAAATAATCCGCTTAAACTTTCTATTACCCCTATTAAAAGGCCACCAACAACAGCACCCACCACAGAGCCCATCCCTCCTAAAACCACAACAGTAAAAGCGATCAATACAAACGCACCGCCTACATTTGGGCTAGCATAAAATGACGGTAATAATAGACAAGCAGCAATCGCTAAACAAGCGAAACCAATACCAAAAGTTACTGCATAAATGTGGTTAACTCTTATACCAACCAAATGGGCTCCTAATTTTTCTTTAGCTACAGCTCGGATTGCTCTACCAGTATCTGTGGAACGCATAAAAGCCCACAGAACTACTGCAGTCAATAACGAGCCTACTAAACCAAATACCCGTGCCTGAGAAAAAATAAAAGAGCCAACTTCAAATACATCAAATGAGTAATCTGTCTGAATCGTTCTAATATCCGAACGAAACGTTGCCAACAACACATTTTCAATAACAATAGAAATTCCTAAAGTAATTAGCAAAATATTCTCATCTTTACCATGACTCCCAGGACCGATAATATATCGCTGCATGCAATAACCCAAAAGGAATAATGATGGAACGAGAATTGGTATCTGGACATAAGGGTCTAAACCAAAATATAGATTTAATGTATAAACCAAATACATTGAAAAGGCCAACATAGCGCCATGTGAGAAATTAATAATATGGAGTACCCCATACACTAATGTCAGTCCTAACGCAATCAGCACATAGACTGATCCCGTTAACAAACCATTAATAATGGACTCTAAAATAATACTGATCGAAAACATCCCATCATGCTCCTTAATTGCTATCCATTTATCGGAAATACCGCCTTAGCATTAGCAAATTGCTCAGGAGAAATAACTTTAACCTCCGCATCTTGCACCTGCGTCACCACAGGCTGAGCACCCATATTTTGACCATTAACAAACTGCGTTGGTCCATATGGCATTACATGATCTTCGAATGTCGAATTTTTTAATGATTCAATAATTTCGTCACTATCAACACTAGCTGCATTTTCTATAGCATCGGCCAACAACAATACACTTGAGTAATTTAATGGCACGTTGTACATCCATTCTTTGTTCATACTCCTAACTTGTGCTCTTAATTCAGCAGCACGCGCTTTATGAGGATCATCCCAATGATTACAATCCATAATAAACTCGGCTGCTGCAGGAAACTCACGAACAAACCTCATATTGGAAGCAGCTCCGTTTAATACAGAGTAAATACCTTTTAACTTAACTCGCTGTTGTGCCAAAGTACGTAACAATAGAACAGTTTCAGCGTAATAAGAAGATGGAATAATCAAATCTGGACGTAATGAACGAATTCTTAAAGCAACGTTTGAAATGTCTCGAGCTGGTGTCGGATGTGAAATAGAGTCCAAAATTTCGAAATTATGCTTAGGTAACTCTTCCGCCATCAGCTTAGCCATACCTGATCCAAACAACCCGTCTTCATGAACTAAAACAATTTTTTTAACAGGATTACCTATCCCATTATTTAATTCAACTAACTTATCAATAGCTGATTTTGTTACGATAGAGAATCCGGGACTAAAACGAAAAGTATTGCTCAACCCTCTTTCAATAATCTGATCCGTAACTCCAACATCGACTAAATAAGGTAAGTTATGACGATAAGCTGCTTGACTCGCTGCTAAACAGATAGCACTAGAAAAACCACCAACAATCGCTACAACACCTTTTGACTTCAAAACCTCAACTTCTTGTACGGCAACCTCAGGAGTTGAGCGCGCATCCGCGAAAACCATCTCTAGTTTTGCACCTCCTAGAGACTTAATACCACCGTTTTCATTAATGTTTTTAATTGCTAGCTCAGCCCCTAAACGACCATATTCACCATCCATCGCTAAAGGGCCCGACACAGGCTGTAAAATGCCGATTTTAATAGTGGGCGCATCAGCTGCTTTAAGAATATTGGGAAACGCAGTAGCAACGGCACCCGCCACACCAAACTTCATAAAATCACGACGCTTTAATGAACTACTCATTACTATCTCCTAATTTTTTAAATACACATTTTTAACTGATAGGCCCGCAATTCGACCTAACACTACTGCTGATAAAAGCCCATTACCTGAGAGATAACCAGAAGCCTCCCTTCCACTTAGACCTCTAGCAGCACCGCCAACAGCGAATAAATTGTGAAATGGTTCACCATTTTCTTGTAATACCTGTGCTTTTTTATTTATATCTAACCCACCCTGAGTATGAAACAGCCCTGCAGTTACGCAAACTGCTCTGTATGGCGCTTGCAATGCTGGCTGAGTAAATTCTCGGCCTAAAGGATCACCCCCTTCTTGAGAGTAAAGCTCAACCTGTTTTAAGGTTTCCTTTAACTGTTCTAACTCGATACCTGTCAAATTGCTCAGTTCTTCAATTGATTCAGCTACTTTAATAGCACCAGCTTTTTTTAACTCTTGATACTCTTCAAAAGCTAACGCAGCTTGCTCACAACGCTCATCATAGATATTCCAAACTTTTTGTTCTGGTTGTAATAAAACTTGTGCTGCTTGCTCTGAATAACCTTGTACTTCATTAGCAAAACGCTCACCGTTTATATTTAACTGAATACCACCTTGAGCTATCACTGCCCAAGTTATTAATGCCTTATGAGAAACTGATACCGAAGCATGTCCTTGATAAGCTGTCAAATCGGCTAATTTAGCGCCTAAAGCTTGTCCCCATAACAAAGCGTGCCCAACATTTAATTCATACCCACAGTATTCTGCATCCGCTATTTCAGGTATATATTTTTTTACTAACTTATGGTTTGCGCCAAAACCATTACATGCAAGAATCAAAGCACTACATGCAACTTGTTCGTATGAACCATCTGGTCTTGTAAAACCCACACCGACAATATTTTTTTTGTCATCAATGTATAAATCTTCAACTAAAGCCTCCATTAAGACATCAACGCCAACCCCATCTACGGCGTTAAGTAACATTGAGTGCAAATCCGCTCCGGACTGACTTAAAGGACCATGCATCCGACAAACCGAATGACCTGGATAGGTAAAACTATCGATACAAGACAAGGTCAAACGATGCTGATTTGTTAACCAATCGATAGTGGGTCCTGAAGCCTCAGCCACAGCCTTAACTACAATAGAATTACTTTGATTTTGAGCTTTTCTTTCTAAATCACGCGCAAAGCACTCAGCTGAGTCCACTATTCCTTTTTCTTTTTGAAGCTCGGTGCCTGCAGCTGGAATTAATCCAGCAGATAACGAAGTATTACCAATAGGTGTGTTATTTCTCTCTAAAACCAACACCTCCAAACCTTCATCTTTAGCAGACAAGGCAGCTGTCAGCCCCCCAGCTCCTGCACCAACAATCACGACATCAACAAGTAACTCTGTGTTAAGTTCAGATTTGTTTTTAATACTGACCATCTTCGTTCCTAATTAAGAGCGTTAATAAGTTGCCATGGATAGGATTGTTGATATTTTTTCTCAAACGCTAAAACCTCATCCATTCTTGAAAGAGTCAAGGCTAGATCATCAAATCCTTTTAACAGACAATCTCGCCAAAAACTTTCAACCTTAAACGGTACAGTTATTTGTTGTCCTTTAGAAGATTGTTTTTCAACACTTATAAGCTGCTTTTCTAAAGAAACACATAAATACAACTTTTCGTTATCAGCCATGAGCTCACGAATTAAGTCAAAATCTTGCTCTTCCAAAACAATTGGTAATAAACCATTTTTAAGGCAATTATTATGAAAAATATCACCTAAACTAGGAGCTATAACGACTTTGATACCAAACTCAACTAATGCATAAACGGCTGCCTCTCTAGATGAACCACAACCAAAATTATCATCAACCACTAAAATAGATGACTCTTTAAAAGGCTGTTGATTTAGCACAAAATCTTCAATTATTTCATTCTGTTCAGTAAATCGTAAATCATGAAATAAAGCATTAGCTAAGTCTCTCTATGTCAGGATAGTTGTCACCCTCTAAATTTAAATCAAGAGAGCGGTAAGGATACTATTTATGGGCCGTTATTCACTAGAGCGTAAGAACGCAGTGATCAATAAATTTCATAGTGACAACACATTGAGTCTTAGCGAACTAGCTAGGCAAGAGAGCATTCCTACCTCAACCCTTTATAATTGGCTGAAACAAGTCAATTTAGTAGGTAATGCCATGTCAAAAAAACGCAATTCGGATAACTGGTCTGCTGAGACCAAGCT
>NZ_KB892330.1 GCF_000373745.1 Oligella ureolytica DSM 18253
CATTGACCCAATAGGACTGCCTTAAACATGGCGAGCACGGGATAACTCGGACGACCTTGTTGAGTCGTCAATCGACGCTGCTTTTGTGAATTGAGGTAGCATTCAATCGGTCGCCAATCAATCACTTGATCTAACTTAAGTAACGGAAAACGATCAAGGTGTTTGGCAATACGGGCTTTGGCGGTTTGTTGAAAGAAACTACTCATAGGACTAAAGTAAGAATGCAAGAAAACAAGCTATATTTTAGGAAGTTTGAGGGGTTATTGCAAAGGTCTCAAAATAGCTGAATTTGCGATAAATCAAACTAAATCACTTTATAAATTCAAATTAATGTTAAATTTCGTAGAATATGTAGGTGCTATATGCAAAACATCTTTAAAGTTATATTATATTTAGCTAAATTATTGATATTTTAGTTCTTGCATCAATAATTTTAAGTAGGTTAAATTAATTGAGAAATAATAGAAAACGACGTTTTAACTGAGGTTAAGTCGTTTTTCTTTAAGAGGAATCTGTATGAAAAAACCGATCATAATAGGTGTTGGTGGTCCTGTAGGTGCTGGCAAGACTTTGTTGATAGAAAGAGTAGTTCGAGTCATGAGTAAGGACTATGAAATAGGTGTCGTGACAAACGATATCTACACCAAAGAAGACGCCATGTTTTTAGCTAAAAATAGCGTCTTACCGACAGATCGGATCATTGGTGTGGAAACGGGTGGTTGCCCACATACGGCGATCAGAGAAGATGCTTCCATGAATGAGAATGCACTTGCCAACTTACAGGATACATTTGATTTAGATATCATTTTTTTAGAAAGTGGTGGCGATAATTTAGCCGCTACCTTTAGTCCTGATTTGGTGGATTTCAGTATTTATGTCATTGACGTTGCTCAAGGTGAGAAAATCCCACGCAAAGCGGGTGCAGGGATGATTAAGTCTGATCTTTTTGTCATTAATAAAATTGACCTTGCCCCTTATGTAGGTGCTGATTTAGGTGTGATGGAAAGTGATACTAAGAACTTTAGAAAAGAAAAAGACTTCTATTTTACGAATCTTAAAACGGATGATGGCCTTGAAGATGTCGTTAAGTGGATAGAAAAAAACTGTATGTTTAAAGATCTGTAATGAGTGTTTTAAAAACAACGATCAAAGATGGTGCTTTAAAGGAGCATTATCAAAAAGGCGCTTTAAGGCTTATCAGTTTGCCCGTGGATTATGGAAAAGCACGAGACGAAGATGATAATCGGTTTTTTGCCTATTTAAGTACGTTGGGTGGGGGATTAGTCGGTGGTGACAACTACTCACAAAACTTTAAAATGGAAAATAGCAACGCTGTATTGAGTTCACAGTCAAATCAAAAGGTTTATAAAGGGGCATCAAAGCTTAAGACATTGATAAATCTTGATGAGCGTTCAAAGTTGCTTTTTTATAATCATGCAAATATTTTTTATAAGGATGCCGATTTTAGTAGTAAAACGACCATTTTTTGTCAAAGTGGGGCTCAGCTTTTCTACCTTGATGGCGGCTTTATAGGATATGCCGATGCATGCTTCAAAGCGAATATGAGTTTACGAATTTATATAAATTCTAGTCTTAAACTTAATGATCTTTTTCACTATGATAGTCGTCAAAATCTTAACTCATTTTTTAATTATGAGTATTTTTACACGCTAGTTATTGTGAATGAAGAGTTAGATATTCCAGATGTAGATGAGAGTGATTTAAAAGCCTTTTCGAGCAAGATAGATAAGGTGACTGTGGTTAGGGTAGCTAGTAGTAAAAACGACTCAGCTATGAACTACATAGATGAGCTCAAAAATCAATTCTTGAAGGAGAATGTATGAAGTTGACATTAAAAGAGCAAGAAAAACTCTTGTTAAGTTATGCGGCCGTTGTTGCTAGAAAGCGTCTCGAGAGAGGTGTTAAGCTAAATTGTCCTGAAGCAGTTGCTATTATTAGTGACTTTATTTTAGAAGGTGCTCGGGACGGCAAGAGCGTGAGTGAGCTAATGGATGCTGGAAGAAGCGTGATCAGCAAAACGGATGTCATGGATGGTGTTGCGGATATCGTCAATGAGGTTCAGGTTGAAGCAACGTTCAAAGACGGCACTAAACTCGTTACTATCCATAACCCTATAGTTTAAGGTGAAAGTATGAAACTAGGCGAAATCATATACGCTGATGGCGATATTATCTGCAATGAAGGCAGAGAAAGCATTGAATTAGAAGTTACCAACAGTGGCGACAGACCGATACAAGTAGGGTCTCACTTTCATTTTTACGAAGTAAACACAGGCCTTGAGTTTGATAGAGAAAAAGCACGAGGAAAAAGACTTGATATTATTGCTGGCACAGCAGTTCGTTTTGAGCCAGGAGTTACTCAAGTGGTGAACCTTATAGACTTGGCTGGTACACGAGAAGTTTATGGGCTAAATAACTTAATCGATGGAAAACTATAAGGGGTTAAATGATGTTTAAAGTAAAAAGACAAGACTACGCAGCACATTTTGGGCCAACCACAGGTGATAGTATACGACTCGCTGATACAGAGCTTTTCGCTAAGGTTGAGAAGGATTTCGCAACCTATGGTGAAGAGAGTAAATTTGGTGGTGGTAAAACCATCAGAGATGGTATGGGTCAAAACTCACGAGTCACCAGAGACAATGAGCAGGTAGTTGATCTTATTATTACCAATGCCCTTATTATTGACTATACCGGCATTTATAAAGCAGATATAGGTATCAAAGACGGTAAAATTCACGCAATCGGTAAAGGTGGCAACCCTGATATTAGCGATGACGTTGATTTTGTTATCGGTGTTAGTACTGAAGCCTTAGCCGGAGAAGGCCTTATCGTGACGGCGGGTGGTGTTGATACGCATATTCACTTTATTAACCCTGATCAAGTAGATGAAGCATTAAGTAATGGGGTCACCACATTATTTGGTGGTGGTACAGGTCCAAATGATGGTTCCAAAGCGACTACGTGTACCCCTGGTGCATTCCATATTGAAAGAATGCTTCAAGCGACCGATGACCTTCCTATCAATATCGGTCTTTACGGTAAGGGAAGCGGCTCAAATGTTGAAGTGAATTTAGAGCAATTAAAAGCGGGTGCCGCTGGTCTTAAGATCCATGAGGACTGGGGTGCGACAAGAAGTGCATTAGAGTACACACTACAAGCAGCAGCAATCGGTGACGTTTCTGTCGGACTTCATACGGATACGTTAAACGAGTATGGTTTTGTTGCTGATACAGAAAAAGCGATCAATGGTAGAACCATTCACACATTCCATACGGAAGGTGCAGGGGGTGGTCACGCGCCTGACATCATTAAACTGGCAGGACTGCCAAATGTTTTACCGGCATCGACTAATCCAACTTTACCGTTCACGGTTAATACGATTGAAGAGCACCTAGATATGTTGATGGTGTGTCACCACTTGAGCAAAGACATTAAAGAGGATGTCGCCTTTGCTGATAGTCGGATTAGAAAAGAGACCATCGGTGCGGAAGACGTTCTTCATGATACAGGTGTTATCTCAATCACTAGTAGTGACTCCCAAGCGATGGGTCGAATCGGTGAGGTGATCTCTAGAACTTGGCAAACTGCCCACAAAATGAAAGTACAACTTGGTGCGTTAGAAGGTGACAGTGAGCATGACGACAACCATCGTATTAAACGATATGTTGCTAAATACACTATTAACCCAGCCATTGCAGCAGGTGTTGATGAGTACGTGGGAAGTATTGAAGTAGGCAAACTTGCTGACTTAGTCTTATGGGATCCTAAGTTTTTTGGTACTAAGCCCAAAATGGTATTAAAAGCTGGATTTTGCATTTTGTCTGAAATGGGCGATAGCAATGCTTCAATTCCAACGCCACAACCCGTCATTCATAGAAAAATGTACGGAGCATATGGTAAGGCTTTATATAAAACGTGCTACAGCTTTATGGCACAAATGGCCATTGATGAAAATGTAGCTGAAAAATATGGTCTTCAGAAGCAGGTTTTACCTATTAAGGGAGCCTCAACTGCTAAGAAAGAAGACATGAAGCTAAATAACGCTACGCCAAACATAGAAGTTGACCCACAGACTTATCAAGTGACAATTGAGGGCAAGCTGATCTATAGCGAACCACTTGATGAACTGCCAATGGCTCAAAGATACTATCTATTCTAGGAAAAATTTAAGTATGATACTCAAGGAAATTTTAGGAAATGTCAAAGACTTTGACACTAAAGGCAAAGCGATCGACAAGGTTAAGATAAGTGCTGACGATAGACTCAAAAGAGTTGTCCGCTTAACGAGTGATAATGGCGTTGATATTGGTATTAATTTAAGCACTGAAACTATCTTAAAAGATGGTGATGTGCTTGCCGAGGATGAAAACTCAGTCTTTGTTCTCGAGTGTTTACCGCAAGATGTTCTAGTGATTAAACCAGAGGATATCGTGACGATGGCATTTGCCGCACACTCGATAGGCAACAGACATGCGCCAGCAGTTTTTGAGCAAGGTGCGATGATTATTGAGTATGACTATCTCATCGCTCAGTGGTTGGATGAACATAATATTCCCTTCACGAGAGAGAATTTAGTGGTTTCTAACCCTCTTAAACACGCTAGTCATCATCATTAATATGAAAAGTCAATTTCTCTTTGATAGTGCATTTCCTAATGGTGGATACTCTCATAGTTTTGGATTTGAGAGCTACATTTCTTGGGGTGACTTAAAGGATATTTCTAGTTACGAAAAGTGGCTTCAGAGCTATATGTTAGATGTATTTGCTGAGAGTGACGGTGCTATTTATAGCATTGCCCATGCGTTGAAGGATAAAAGACTAAGTCTTTTAAAACTGGCTAAAGCAGCGAATGCATCTATCTCGTCTTTTGAGAATCGCAAAGCTCAGGTAGAGATGGCAAGATCAACCCTTAATAATACTGAGTTTATGCATGATGAAAATATCATGTGGTATAAAAACGCAGCCTTTAAATGGGATGAGTTTGCTAATCCAGCGATCGTTTTTGCGTTGTTGAGTCATAGTGATTTTTTGGAAAACTATGCTTATGCAACGCTTAGAACGCTGACCATAAACGCCACGAGAGCCGTTCCATTAGCTTATAAAAAATCAAATGAATTGATGTTTTTAAATCAGGTGTTAGCTAAGAAGACAGCTCAAAAATCAAGAGAGATAGCTAAAGATAGTATCGACAATGGGTTTTTTAGCTTAAATTCAAATAATAGAATTTTTGCGACTCATCATGAACTTGATTTAGCGATGTTTGCTCATGAAAGACTTGATTTTAGATTGTTTATGAGTTAGTTGGGCTTGATAAGCTTCTCATTAGTTACTAGTGAGTTCGACACGCATCTACCACAGCTTAAATGGTTGTGGTAAGATGTGTATGTCCAACTTAGTCAGCTCGACAGGCTAAGGTAGTGGCATATTTATTCCCTAATTTTTGGTTTTTAAATTTATCACGTGTTTCAAAGTGATTAGCATAGGATATTGACATGTTTAAGTCATCAAAATTATTAAAACTAGCATTGATTTTTGGTTTAACCACGACACCAGTAATGGCGCATCAGGTGTTAACCGAGGACCTTGGTTCAAATAAATACGAGGTAAAGTTTTGGGCTCATGATGGGTATCAGGCTTATCAGCCTGAACAACTCATCCAAGTCAAAGGCTATGATGAGGCGTTAAATGAGGTAAGAACAGGGATTAGATATAATCGCGGTACAGAGAAAGCGCCAGAAGTGTTAACTGAAAAAACAGCCGCTTTAATGGTCTCGGTTTATGATGCCGGCTATTGGGTGGATAGTAACGCTGGTTTTGTTGTCGGGGACAAAATAGAGGCCGAAGGGATTGTCTTTGGTGCGATCAGTAGTATCAAAATGGGTAAAACCTATTATGAGTGGAATGAAAAAATGCTGGCACCACTCGGCTTAAAATATGAAGTGATTGCCTTGAGTGATGTGACTAAGCTTAAGAAAGGTGATTATTTATCCGTCTTGGTTTTAAAAGATGGTAAGCCTGCTAGTGGGGTGGCGTTTGAAAATAATACGGATAGTCTCAGCGAAGAAACGAATGAATTCGGTATCGCCTATCTGCCAGTAAATTTTGATGGTTTAAATATCCTCGCTTCTACATTTGAAGAGCCATTATTTAACGATCCTAAGGCGGAAACTTTATTTATTCAAAGTTCTATTTCTTTCTGGGTTAAGTAAATGAAACGAATTTTTTTCGCTATATTAACACTTTTTAGCCTTGTGCCTTTATCTGCCCATGCGCATGGGGTTTTTTACGAAAGTTATAAGGCTGAGGCGATTGTCATCCATGCCGAGTTCGCTGCGAATAGTCCTGCTAGATTTGCTAAGCTCGAAATTTATA
This sequence comes from Oligella ureolytica DSM 18253, assembly GCF_000373745.1. Classification (GTDB taxonomy): domain Bacteria; phylum Pseudomonadota; class Gammaproteobacteria; order Burkholderiales; family Burkholderiaceae_B; genus Oligella; species Oligella ureolytica. The sequence goes on from NZ_KB892330.1 coordinate 6,396, forward strand.
AGGGTGATTCTGCGTTACCTATGCAAGAAGCAAGGATGGATGAGAGTGGGAATTTTGCCTTTTTACCGCCTGAGGATGGTACTTATCGAGTGTTGATTTCAGCGGGAAGTGACCATGGTGAACACACAGCGGACTTCACCATAGATGCCAATGCGATGGCCTCAGAGGTTACCTTTGAAAAGCAGCCATTCGAGAAATACATCGGTATTTTGGGGAGTTTAGGCGTAATATTTGGGCTTTTTGGTATTTTAGCACTGCTCAAGTCTAGGAGAAAAGCATAAATGCATATCGCTGAAGGCATCTTAAAACCTGAAATTTTAGTGGCTGGTTGGGTATTAACCGCACCCGTTGTGGGCTATGCTCTCTATAAGCTGGATAGTGAGGGTATCCCCAAAGTCGCTCTATTGACAGCGCTATTTTTTATTGGTTCGTTTATTCACATTCCGATTGGTCCAACTAGCACGCATTTAGTGTTTAATGGTGTTGTGGCAGCAATCGGCGGAGTCTATGCGTTTTTAGCCATAGGGATAGCGCTACTTTTTCAGGCACTACTATTTGGTTTTGGGGGGCTCGGAGTACTCGGGGTAAATACCTTTATCATGGCATTTTGCCCAGTTGTTCTCTGGTTCTTTTTAAGAAAAGCCGTTAAGCGAGGAGGATCGAGATTTACCACAGGAGCGATCCTCTTTATTGGTGGTGCATTACCCGTGCTTTGTAGCTTAATGCTCTTAGTTTTTATGCTCTATATCAATAGCACCGATCTTGAGTATGCTACCTCTGCGATCCTAATCTTTAATATTCCATTGATGGTGATTGAAGGATTGATCTCGTTGTTTATGCTGCATTTCATACTCAAGTATAAACCACAGCTTATATGAAGCCAGCTCTTTATATTTTACTATTAACTATCTATGACATTTGTGTTGTAGGGGCCAGTAGTTTTGGTGTGGTTGATGTTTTAGCACCTGTTGCAGCCTTTTTCTTGATTGCAAAAGATAGGAAAAAGCTTATATTTTGGTTGTTTGGCTTAAATATTTTTATTCTCTTCGTCGCCGTTTCTTATGTGTTAAATGGCGACTATGAGAGTGCAAAAGTGGTGATGATACGATCGAATTTAATTTTACTTTTGACTCTTTCCTTTTTTATTGGTAGGGATGAGTGGTTTTTATTAAAAGGTTTTTATAAATTAAAGTTTTCGAGAAAATTTATTTCGATTGTTTTTATTAGCTCAAAACTAACTAATTTGCTTTTGAAGTCGGCATTTAAAATCCCCATGATTTTAAAAATTCGGGGAGTTAATGGTGGTTTGCTATTTTATAAGGCGTATGCCGGCGCATTGGCCAGGATGGTTTGCGATATGCTCGATAAGTCGTATCGAATCTATAAGACGATGGGTATAAGAGGATATAGCGGTGATATTGTCTTTATAGAAACAGAAGATAGAATAAATTTTGGTGATATCTTAGTTATCGTCCTTGTTATGTTAGTGCTGGCTATAAAGGGAGCCGTATGGATGCTTTGATAGAAGTTAAGGAACTTAACGTTAGCATTAAAGAAAGGAAGCTTTTAAATAACGTAGCGTTTCGAATTTATCCGAGCCAACGAGTTTATATCGTAGGTGAAAATGGTAGCGGTAAAAGTACCTTACTTGAAATTTTAGCTGGTTTCAATGATGAAAAAAGCGGTGACATCACTAGAAAAAAGGGACTTAAAATAGGCTATTTAATACAAGATAGCTCTGAATGGTTTTTAGCGCCAACCGTGATCGAAGATACCGCTTTTTCATTATTGGCTGAGAAAATAGATCCTAAAATTGCTGCCCAAAAGGCGCTCAAAACGCTAGAAATGCTTAATATTTCTCACCTTAAAGATCGTTCAATTGATAATCTTTCCGGTGGAGAAAAGCGTCTTGTCACAATTGCCGGAGTTTTTGTCAGAGAGCCAGATATTTTTATTCTTGATGAGCCATTTCATGAGCTTGATCGAACTAAAATCGCCTTGGTAAAGTCTCTTTTAGTTGAATTTAATAAGCCATACATTATCGTAACTCACCATGAAAGTGATATAGAAGGAGATGCTATGGTCTATGAGTTGTGTGAACAGAAGTTAACATTACGATAAATTAGTTATTAACTCACTTCTTAAAGCATAGAGCTGTTGGCCTACATTGTCTTTGGCTCTAATGCCTATGGAAGTAATGACATGTTTGGTTAATAGCTCGTCACTGTAAGTAGCTATAGTTCTTGTTGTCCTATTTCTGCTAACAAGCACGATTACCACATGGTTAGCCTGTGACTAGATACTGTTGTCACATTCTTTTTCTAAAATGGTACTAAATGTTAGAGCCCTTGTCTGTATCTCACAGACTTCAAAAACCCTCATTATTTAGGTGACCATTGTGTTGAAATTACGTCGTGTTGTTTTATCTACAGCCGCAGTCCTTAGCTTTTTATCCGTTTCATCTGTACAAGCTGAAGAGCGTGCGGTGTGTTATAACTGTCCACCAGAATGGGCTGACTGGAAGAGTGAGCTTGGTAAGCGTTCGGTGAACACATGTATTTATTCTCTCCAAAATAGATAACACTAAGGTTTTGTTAACCTTAGGAGAATCAAATGCATCACTACATGGAGACCGAAGCCAGTTACAACCTTTATGCTCAAGCTGGCTCTTCTTTGCTTTTAGCAAATCAACGGCAAATTCCTTCCGTACTGACTTTAGACAAGGTCGTGTTAATGAGTCAAGCCACGGATTTACGAGCCGGTAGGGATACGCTACGGACTAAGGCGATCCAGCTTGTTGGTCAAGTCGGTCCGCATGAAGGCTATATTTTTATGAATCGTACGCAAACGCTACTTAAAATGGTGGTTCATGATGCGATGGGTACGTGGTTGTGTACACGACGCTTACACGAGGGTAGCTTTCATGGCACTGGTGTGCAAAGTAACCCACAACTGAGTGCGGGACAGCTGCATGCCTTAGTCTTAGGTCTGCCTTGGCATCGGGTTGGTGAGGCAAGTGTTTTTCGTTATTCTTAGCCTGTTTGTGACCTAATTCCCCTTGATTTGTCAATTAGATCTTTTAGGGATCGCTTCTCTACTCGGCATGAGGCATACTATGCGTTATGCCGATTTCTTTTTCTTCTCTTCCATCTGACCTATCCAGCCTAAGTGCTGAGGAACTGCGCGAACTTCTTTTGCAGCAACAAACCTTATTAGCACAGACACAAGCAGTTGTTAGTCATAAAGAAGCCTTGCTTGCCGAGACACAGGCAGTCATTAGTCAAAAAGATGTCCTGCTTATCCAGACACAAGCAGTCGTTAGTCAAAAAGAGACTCAACTCCTTGAAGCACAAGCAGTCGTTAGTCAAAAAGAAAAGTCCTATGAGCTCCTCAGTATTGCCCACGAGAAGGTCAAAATGGAGTTAGCGGTGCTTAAACGCATCAACTTTGCTAAGCGCAGCGAACAGCTTCCTGACTTACAAGCTAAACTCTTTGAAGAGTATAGAGCGACAATTAACTTGACCGGCGTGACGACAATTATGTTGGCCGGTTAATCTGCTAAGGTCAGACACAGTTAAAACGGAGGGTTTTGCTGTGTCTGGTAGTAAGATTACTAAACAACAAGTTAAGCGTTATATGGATTTTAGAAAGAAACACACTCAAGCAGAAGCCGCTGCTAAAGCAGGCATCTCTGAACGCAGCGCAAGGCGCATTGATCATAACCAACTTCAGCCTAAGTCATCGCAGCCACGCCACTGGCGTACTCGTGACGATCCTT
>NZ_KB892331.1 GCF_000373745.1 Oligella ureolytica DSM 18253
AGGCTATGCCATTGACCCAATAGGACTGCCTTAAACATGGCGAGCACGGGATAACTCGGACGACCTTGTTGAGTCGTCAATCGACGCTGCTTTTGTGAATTGAGGTAGCATTCAATCGGTCGCCAATCAATCACTTGATCTAACTTAAGTAACGGAAAACGATCAAGGTGTTTGGCAATACGGGCTTTGGCGGTTTGTTGAAAGAAACTACTCATAGGACTAAAGTAAGAATGCAAGAAAACAAGCTATATTTTAGGAAGTTTGAGGGGTTATTGCAAAGGTCTCTTAAAGTAAATTAAAATTCTACTACTAGCCGATGCTAAAAATGGGGATTATTCTTCTCGAAATTCGAAGGTTTTAAAAAGTTGTTATTCTGGTCTTCGGGTGAAGATATTGATGATGAATCAATATATCTGGTGTTTTCAGTATTAAAGGTGATGCAGGAGCACAATGAAGTGTATAAGAATTCATATAACGGAAAGTACGACTTGTTCAGTTGGCTCATTGAATTGTTGGCGTATTGGGAAGGACGAGTACAGCCTTCCCAATTGGCCGGAATTAACCGTATCAGCAGACAGCAAGCGAGCAAAAAGTTAGCTGATTTTATGTCGGTTAACCCAGAGGCGTTAGAGTACCACAGTCGTGAAAAAAACTACCGACCCACCAATAAGTTTTATCCAAAGCAGATCAGCTGTGAAGTAGGTGAATATCTAAACTGGATTACCGGCCAGAGTGCATATTATGAGGCAATTCCCGCCAATGTTTGTTTAACACCGCCTACGCGACATGTCTCTCCAGAGCTTATGCGGCCACTGATAGAAGCGTTACGCAACGGTCGACGAATTGAAGTTACTTACGTATCGATCAATAACCCGAATCGTGAAGGACGCATCATAGTGCCGTATCATTTAATTAATACAGGTCAACGCTGGCACCTACGCGCATGGTGCGAAAAAAGTCGAGAGTTTCGTGACTTCGTGCTTGGTCGTTTTCAAGGTGCGGGCGAGTTGTTAGATAAAAGTTCAGTTGCACTTGAGGATGATATCGCTTGGCATACAAACGTTACTATTACTATTGCGCCAGACCCACGTCTTACTAACGAACAGCGACAAGTTATAGAGTTTGAGTACGGGATGCACAATGGACAACTTAACATTCAAACTCGTGCCTGTTTAGTCAGTTATAAGCTACAGCTCCTCAATATAAATCCCCGAATCTATGAAGCTGATGCTAAAGCTCAACAACTGATCATCGTCAACAAAGAAGACATTGAACCATGGTTGTTTAGTTAAATAATGCATAGTTGGCCGCGATGCTGTCAGGTTTAGTTACAGTGTATTTATACAGTATTGATGTTTTTGTTAAACGTAAGTAATGTGATTAGTAGTAATTGTTTGTAAGTAACTATAAAGATGCAAAACATGAAATTTTATGCCCATTCAGTTGAAGGTCAACCAAAAACAAGTTGGCAAGCTCTGCAAGAGCATTTGGTTAGTGTTGGTGATATTGCTGCAAATTTTGCTAGTGCTTTTAATGCTCAAGAACATGCACGGACAGCGGGACTTCTGCACGATCTAGGTAAGTACACTCAAGAGTTCCAAGGTAGGCTGGAGGGTGGTGTGCGTGTAGACCATTCAACTTGGGGAGCTAAAAAAGCGATAGAGATTTACCCACAAATGGGTCAATTGTTGGCCTATACCATTGCAGGCCATCACGCTGGTTTGGCAAACGGAAAATATTCAGGAAAACAAAAAAAATCAAGTCTAGATGTGCGTTTAACCAATGAGCTACCCGTGTTATGTGATGCTTGGCAAGAGGAGATCAGTTTAGTAAGCCAGCTAGGGCTACCCAGTGGCTTTACACCTAAAAATAAACGTGGGCGTTTTCAGTTGAGTTTGCTTACTCGAATGGTTTTTTCTTGCTTAGTTGATGCTGATTTTATTGATACAGATAATTTTTACAGAAAAGTAGAAAATAGACCTTTAAGAGATGCCTACACCTACTCTAGTCTTGTTGAGCTGAACACTAAACTAGATGTGTTGCTCAATAGTTTTAAACCAGACACTCAAGTTAAGCAGTTGCGCAGCGAAATATTACAGCATGTACAGAAACAAGCGGACCAGCCTTCTGGCTTGTTTTCTCTAACCGTACCTACAGGCGGTGGGAAGTCCCTAACCTCATTATCTTTCGCATTGCGTCATGCAATTAAACATGGTATGCAACGCATAATTTATGTTATTCCATTTACAAGTATTGTCGAGCAAAACGCAGCTGTTTTTCGCGGAGCTTTTGGCGAGTTAGGTGAGAATGCTGTTTTAGAACATCATAGTGCCTTTGAAGATGATGGAAGTAAAGCCTTGGAGTCTAAAGAAAAACGCCGTCTAGCAATGGAAAACTGGGACGCTCCTATCATAGTAACCACCTCAGTTCAATTTTTTGAAAGCTTATTCGCCAACAGGCCCTCTCGTTGCAGAAAACTTCACAATATTGCCAATAGTGTGGTTATTTTAGATGAAGTGCAAACTTTGCCACTTAAGTTGCTGAGGCCCTGTGTAACCTTATTAGATGAGTTGGCTTTAAATTATAAAACTAGTCTAGTCTTATGTACAGCTACACAGCCTGCACTAAATAAAGAGCAAGGTTTTTTGCATGGATTTGAAAATGTAAAAGAATTAGCGCCTAACCCCATCGAGCTTTATGAAAAATTAAGACGTGTGAGTGTTCGTCATGTTGGAGCCTTGTCCGATGAAGAGTTAGTAAAAGAGTTTGAAGAAAACGAACAGTTATTGTGCATTGTAAATAATCGTCGCCATGCTAGAGCTTTATATCAAGCTATAGAGCATTTGCCAGGTATCTATCACCTCACTACACTTATGTATGCTAAGCACCGTAGTGAGGTACTAGCAGAAATTCGTCAACGTTTGAAAGCGGGTAAATCCTGCAGAGTTGTTTCGACTTCTTTAATTGAAGCAGGGGTAGATGTTGATTTTCCTTTTGTGCTAAGGGCTGAAGCAGGTTTGGATTCTATAGCACAAGCTGCTGGTCGTTGTAATCGTGAAGGTTTAAGAGGCATAAACCAAAGTGAAACCCGTGTTTTTGCAACTTTAAACGAAGACTGGACTGCGCCGCCAGAGTTAGAACAATTTGCTCAAGTGTTTCGTAGCGTTGCGCGTAAACATGGTGAGGATTTATTAAGTTTAGAAGCGGTAGAAGATTATTTTAAGCAGCTTTATTGGCAAAGAGGTGATCAAGAACTAGATGCTAAGAACCTTTTAGGAATATTAGCAAGTTCATGTCCTGCAAGTCTACCTTTTGAAACGTTAGCACAAGAGTTTCGTTTTATAGAGTCGAAGATGATGCCGGTTATAGTGCCTTTTATACCTGGTACTAATCAAATACGCTCGGAAGTAGAAACTGTACTCAAAGACTTAGAGTTCGCACCTTCAGCTGCTAAAAAGCTACAAGCTTACTTAGTGCAAATACCCGAACGGGCATTTAAAGAACTGAAAAAAAGCGGTGCATTATATGCTGTGGGTGAAGAGCGATTTGGAGAGCAGTTTATGAGACTTGAAAGCCCGGATTTATATAGTGCAGATTATGGTTTGCACTGGGAAACCCCCGAGTTTATACATGCACAGAGTTTAGTGTTTTAAAGAATATAGAGACTAATATGAATTATGGAATAAAACTTTTAGTTTGGGGAGACAGAGCCTGCTTTACACGTCCTGAAATGAAAGCAGAGCGTGTTTCTTACGATGTGATAACCCCTTCAGCTGCGCGTGGCATTTTAGAAGCCATTCACTGGAAGCCAGCAATACGTTGGGTTATTGACAGTATCCAAGTATTAAATCCTATTCGTTTTGAATCAATTCGGCGTAATGAATTGGGTTCAAAATTACCGGTTAATAGTATTACTAAAGGGATAAAAGACAAAAGTACAGCAGGAATTACAAAGTTTATTGAAGATGATCGTCAACAACGTGCGACTACACTATTACGTGATGTTGCTTATGTAATTACCGCTCACTTTGAGCTGACAGATAAAGTTAACACTGATGAGAATGCTGGAAAACATTTGGATATCTTTAAACGTCGTGCTAAACGTGGGCAATACTTTCATATGCCTTGCATGGGCAATCGTGAGTTCCCAGCCTATTTTGAGCTAGTACAAAACGATCAAGAGTTTGAGTCGGCATTAGAGCTGAAAGGGGAGAAGGACTTAGGCTGGATGCTGCACGATATAGACTTCGCTAACGGTAATACGCCTTTATTTTATCGTGCTGTTATGCGTGATGGTTTGATAGAAGTACCTGAGCTTTCAGCACAAGAGGTGAAATCATGATACTTGCAGCTTTGAGTGATTACTACGATGTTTTATCTAACAAAGTCAATTCCCAAGTTGCTAAACCAGGGTTTAGTAGTGAACGCTTAGATTTTTGCTTAGTTCTAGACCTAGATGGCAATCTTCTTGATATAGAAGATTTACGAGATTTGAGTAATAAAAAACCCAAGGCAAAAACATATATGGTGCCGGCTGCATTCGGCAGGCCTGGCAGGGTCTTAAAACCATTTAGTTTTTGGGATAAGACTAGTTATTCACTAGGTATTAGTAAGGTTTTTGATGAAGAGTATAAAAAATCAGATTTTTGTAGCAATTTTCAAGCTAACGAATCTTTAGATAAAAAAACAAAAGAACAGCTTGATAGGCTTCAGGAACAATATGACTCTTTTAAGGAGCACCATTTAACACTACTAGGAAGCAGTGAAGATATCGGTTCTAGAGCATTAGTTAAGTTTGTAAATAATTGGAATCCACTAAAACTGTACGAAACCTCCAGTTTTTCTGTAATAGCTGATGAGTTTATTGATTCTAATATCACTTTCAGAATTGAGGGGGATGGGGAGTTTGAGTATATTTATGAACGCAATTCAATAAAGAAAATTTATCTAGAGTATATTAGAAATTCAGCAACAGGTGAAGCGTCGAGAAGCTTTTGTTTAATCTCGGGTGAGTTGGAACCGATTGCGAGGCTCCATGACTCAATAAGAGGTGTAGACAATGCTCAAAGCTCTGGTGCAGCTATCGTTTCATTTAACCAGAATGCTTTTGAATCTTATGGAAAGAAACAAGGTGATAACTCGCCAGTTGGTGAAGAGTTTGTTTTTGCTTACACTACAGCACTTAATTATCTTTTGCGCCGCGATATTAATAATCGGCAAAGATTAAAACTAGGCGATGCCACGGTGGTTTTTTGGGCTCAAGCAAAATCACCAACCTCTATAAAGGCAGGTGAAGACCTGTTTGCAGCTTTTATGGATCCTGAAGCAAAAGATGAGCAAGAAGCTGAAAAGCTTAGAAGAGCTTTAGATACTGTTCGTCAAGGTCGACCATTAGCTGATTTAAATAAAGAACTAACGGATGATATACAGATATTTGTTCTAGGTCTTGCACCAAATGCTGCTCGTCTTTCTATTCGCTTTTGGCAGACAGACTCTTTGCAAGTATTTGCTAAACGCCTTGCCCAGCATTATGAGGATTTAAGGATAGAGCCGTTGCCGTGGCTAACTCCACCAGCTATTTGGCGTTTATTGCAAACCACAGCACCTATACGTCAGGGTAAACCAAAGAATGAAGATATCCCTTCACACTTAGCAGGTGAAATAACTCGAGCTGTGCTAACAGGTAATGCTTACCCTTACAGCTTGTTAAGCAATCTGCTAATGCGCTTTCGTGCTGATGGCGAGGTAATAGGCCTACGTGTCGCATTAATAAAAGCGGTAATAACCCGATTTAATCGTTTAACTAAAACAGCCAAGTTTACAGGAGAGATGCCCGTGAGTTTAGATTTCACTAATAAACAGCCTGGCTATTTGCTAGGTCGCCTATTTGCTGCACTTGAAAAAATACAACAAGACGCTTTGGGTAACAATGTAAATGCCACAATCCGTGACCGTTATTATGGTGCTGCATCGGCAACACCCGCACACGTTTTTCCAATGTTATTGCGGAACACTCAAAACCATTTAGGAAAAATACGTAAAGATAATCCGGGTCTTGCTGTAAATCGTGAAAAAACTATTGGTGAGGTGCTTGATAACCTTGGTGCTAATTTCCCTAGAAGCTTACGTATAGAAGCACAAGGACAGTTTGCTTTAGGTTACTACCAACAACGACAAGCTTTTTTTACAAAGCAAGAAAATAATGAATTAGAAAACTTATTTGAGGATAAAGAATAATGACAGCTATCAAAAATCGTTACGAATTTGTTTACTTTTTTGATGTAACTAATGGAAACCCTAATGGTGATCCTGACGCAGGGAATATGCCAAGGCTTGATCCTGAAACTAATCAAGGACTAGTAACAGATGTTTGTCTAAAGCGCAAAATACGCAATTATGTTGCGCTAGAAAAAGAAAATGAGCCTGGTTTTGAAATTTATATACAAGAAAAATCGGTGCTGAACAATCAACATAAAAAAGCTTACGACGCACTGAATATTAAACACGAAGCAAAAAAGCTGCCTAAAGATATAGAAAAAGCGCGAGAATTAACAGCCTGGATGTGTGGCAATTTTTTTGATGTACGCGCTTTTGGCGCTGTAATGACTACTGAAGTCAACGCAGGTCAGGTACGCGGTCCTTTACAGCTAGCTTTTGCTAATTCTATTGATCCTATTGTGCCAATGGAAATATCCATTACCAGAATGGCGGTTACTAATGAAAAAGACCTAGAGAAAGAGAGAACTATGGGACGCAAGCATATAGTGCCTTATGGATTGTACAGAGTACATGGTTTTATATCTGCAAAACTTGCGGAACAAACCAATTTTACTGAAGATGACCTACAACTACTTTGGCGTGCTTTAACCAATATGTTTGAGCATGACCGCTCTGCTGCTCGTGGGGAGATGGCAGCACGTAAGCTAATTGTATTCAAACACGATAATGCTATGGGTAATGCACCAGCGCATAAATTATTTGATTTGGTTAAAACTTCTCGATTAGATGGCGAGGAAGGTAGCCCTGCACGTAGCTTTGCAGATTATGAAATCACGATTGACAGTGCTATACCTGCAGGTGTGATAGTGCAAGAGGTATTCTAAATGGATACTTATTTTCTTCCGATTTCTGCCTTACAGCATTTTGCCTATTGTCCTAGGCAATTTGCGTTAATTCATGTGGAGCAAGCTTGGGAAGAAAATTATTTTACTGCCGATGGCCGTCGTCTGCACGAACGTATAGATGGTGGCCAACCAGAACAGCGCAAAGGAGTTCGCTATGAACGTTCAGTCTTGTTACATTCTGAGAAGTATTTAATCACAGGAAAAATGGATTTGTTGGAAGTCCATTTAGGTGAGCAACTTAAGTACTACCCTGTCGAGTACAAACGAGGGAAGCCCAAAGTTGAAGACTGGGATCGTCTCCAATTGTGTGCTCAAGCCCTGTGTGTTGAGGAGATGCAGGAAACAAATGTAACTGAAGGTGCGATCTGGTACTGGGAAACCCGCCAGCGTGAAACAGTATCTATAGATATTGAACTACGTCAGCATACTATAAGTATTATTCAATCAGCTTATAAAATAAGGCAGGAAGGGTCAACACCACCACCTACTGAGGATAAAAAGCGTTGTCGAGCTTGTTCGCTTAAAAATCTTTGTCAACCCGATACTTACCGAAATGATAAGTCTATCAATTATATTAAGGAGCTTTTTGAAGATGAAAAAATTTCTTAATACGCTTTATATTACGCGGCAAGGTAGTTATTTACATAAAGAGCGTGAAACACTTATTATTAAACTAGGTGATGAAAAACTTGCTCAATTTCCCTCTTTATCTATTGAAAATGTTTTTTGTTTTGGCCAAGTATCAATGTCTCCTTTTTTAATGGGTTATTGTGCAGATGAAGGTATAGGGGTGGTGTTTTTTACCGAATACGGACGTTTCTTAGCGAGGGTAAAAGGAAGAAAAAACGGTAATGTTTTATTAAGAAGAGCTCAATATCGTTGGGCTGATTGTCCTGAGAAAAGCGTTGCAGTGGCACGTTTATTCGTTGCTGCTAAAATCGCTAATAGTCGTAATGTATTACAACGAGAGTTAAGAAATCATGGTGAAAACTTACAGTTAGAAAGCGCAGTCAAACGGTTAAAGAATAGCTTGCGTCGTGTACAACGTGCTACAAATGTTCTTGAGGTGATGGGTATAGAGGGTGAGGCTGCAAGTAGCTATTTTTCTATTTTCAATCAGCTATTGCGTGGGGAGGATTTTTTATTTAGTGGTCGTATACGCAGACCACCAACTGATCCAGTAAATGCTTTGTTGTCATTTGTCTATTCACTAATAACTCAAGAGTGTATTTCGGCACTATATGGTGTTGGTTTAGATCCATTTGTTGGACTTTTGCATCAAGATAGACCTGGGCGGCCCAGTTTAGCGCTAGACTTATTAGAGGAATTCAGAGCATTTTGGGCCGACCGCTTAGTCTTAACTGTAATTAACCGTAAGCAAATTCAAGCGAAGGACTTTGTTACTGAGGCGAGTGGTGCTATGTTTTTAAAAGAAGATTCCCGAAAAAAACTACTAACTATTTACCAAGAAAGAAAACAGACTGAAATTATTCACCCGTTCTTACAAGAAAAAGTACCTCTAGGTTTGTTGCCGCATTGCCAAGCAACGTTATTAGCTAGGCATATCCGTGGTGATACTGAGTTTTATCCACCATTTTTGGTGAAATGAGGTTAGCGGTAACGCAACTTACTGATATTTAAATAAAAAATATTCGTTTTATATTTAATAATTAAATCCTTTTAATTAATTCCATTAGGTAGCGGAATTAATTTGGTTTCTCTTTGTTTTTTAACAAGTTATAATAATGCGGTCGCGCCTCACGCAGGCGCGTGGATTGAAACGGTTTGTGGTTTTTTACCCTTGTAACTACGCATAGTCGCGCCTCACGCAGGCGCGTGGATTGAAACGGTAATACCTGGTGGCAATTCCACCCCATTAAATAGTCGCGCCTCACGCAGGCGCGTGGATTGAAACACAGTGGGCTTAGCAGTGTAGTGCAGCTAGGTATGTCGCGCCTCACGCAGGCGCGTGGATTGAAACATAGCATAGTAAGCAGTACAATATATTTCTTTTTGTCGCGCCTCACGCAGGCGCGTGGATTGAAACCGAAAAGCTTACTGACTTTACCCACTCGATGAGCGTCGCGCCTCACGCAGGCGCGTGGATTGAAACTTTTACTTGGTCGATTATGGTTTTATTGCTCATTGTCGCGCCTCACGCAGGCGCGTGGATTGAAACCTGATAAAAATCGTTTATTGTCAGCTCCTCTAGCAAGTCGCGCCTCACGCAGGCGCGTGGATTGAAACCCATTATCAAACACAACCGAAAAGAATCCATGGTCGTCGCGCCTCACGCAGGCGCGTGGATTGAAACCCATCTTATCAAAAGCGGTTTTAAAGTCTGAGAAGTCGCGCCTCACGCAGGCGCGTGGATTGAAACATTTTCTTACTCCAGTTTTAGTTAATCATACTCTGTCGCGCCTCACGCAGGCGCGTGGATTGAAACGCTTATTCTTTGGTGAGCTATAGAAACGTATGTCGTCGCGCCTCACGCAGGCGCGTGGATTGAAACATACATTATATAGCGTTATAAATAACGAGCAATGTCGCGCCTCACGCAGGCGCGTGGATTGAAACTACTATCGTCATGGAAGTAGTGAGATATATTAACGTCGCGCCTCACGCAGGCGCGTGGATTGAAACTGTCCATGTGAGTCTATTAAAAGGCTCATCTAAGGTCGCGCCTCACGCAGGCGCGTGGATTGAAACGAATAAAGTAATAAATTGCGCCTTAGTTAGCTTTGGTCGCGCCTCACGCAGGCGCGTGGATTGAAACAATGTCGTAAAACATTATCTTACTCATAATAAACGTCGCGCCTCACGCAGGCGCGTGGATTGAAACCTAGTAATACACCTTCACCGGTGCTACAATCATAGTCGCGCCTCACGCAGGCGCGTGGATTGAAACATTCCACTCGCTTGAGCAGATGCCTTTGCCTAGCTGTCGCGCCTCACGCAGGCGCGTGGATT
>NZ_KB892332.1 GCF_000373745.1 Oligella ureolytica DSM 18253
CCAAAGTTGCTATATCAAAACTGGTTAATAGCCTAAAGGGTATATCCAGTCTTCTTATCCGACAAAAGAACTACCCCAACATTAAAAAGAAACTGTGGAAAGGGGCTTTATGATCGCCAAGTTATTTTGCTGGAAGCTGTGGCGGCGCGCCGATTGAAATCATTCGACAGTATATCGAGCAACAGCAAACGCCACCATAGATTCAAAGGACGGCGTTGCCGTCCGCGCTATTCACCCTCGCCCTAAACGACGAGGCTTTCCGCGCATTTGGGTAAATAATTAATTAATTGTTAAGTTAGGGCTGTTTTGTAAGCAAAAGATAACTAAGTTTGCGTTTTTAATAGCATTTTAGCGAAAAGGTTGAAAAAATAGCCCTTTAAATTTGTCATGAAATGGCTTATAATATCTTCCTTTAGTTTTGTCAAATCAAGTCATAATTTTTTTACAATTTTTTAAAGATATTGAGTAAATATGGGAACAAAAGTGCTTTTTGTAAGTATGGGAGGTCTTTGTCGTGCACCGGGAGCAGCCGGTGTTTTACGCCATATGTTACAGGAAGCGGATTTGTCTGATACTATCTCTGCGGATTCAGCGGCAACTCATAATTACCATTTAGGTGATGCGCCCGATGGTCGGGTGCAGTTTGTTTGTCGCAGGCGTGGTTATGACCTAAGTGATATGCAAGTTAGGCAAATCACTTTAGAGGATTTTCGTGATTACGATGTCATTTTAGCCATGGATTGGGAAAATCTTTCCTACATGCAGCAAATATGTCCGCGTCCTTTGCATCACAAGTTGATGTTGCTTATGCGTTTTGCCAATGACTACGAGGAAGCGACAGTACCTGATCCGTTTTATGGTGGTCTGGATAGCTTCAACAAAATGCTCGACTATCTTGAGGATGCCTGCCAGGGTGTTTTTGAGGTTGTTAGTCGTCGAACTAAGTCTTATCAAGTGGCTTAGTTGCTTCATCCATGCATATACCGAGCGACTCGCTGTCCATTCGGTATATGCTCACATGGCTCGGCTTTGGGCCGTCACTCCGCTTTTTTGTATTTACACCACATAAACTATCAATTAGTTTTATCTATCGTCTTAATAGTCTAGTAATTTAGTATAGTACTTGTTATACTTGAGTAAATTACTCAGGTATTGATGTTTTCTTAGCTTTCGTATTGCGATTTAGAACAGGATTTTTTTATTCGTATACTTGAGTAAATTAGTGGGATTTAGTTTAGGAGCAATATATGCGCTTAACAACAAAAGGTCGTTTCGCCGTTACCGCCATGATTGACTTAGGTTTACGCTATCACAGCGGGCCGGTGACATTGGCGACCATTAGTGAGCGGCAAAATATCTCTTTATCCTACCTAGAGCAGTTATTTGGTAGATTGCGTCGTCACGAATTAGTCGAAAGTGTACGTGGGCCTGGCGGTGGTTATTTATTAGCCCGCTATGCGAGAGATATTAGTGTTGCAGATATTATTTTTGCGGTTGATGAGCCGGTCGATACGACTGCCTGTGGTAGCAAAAAAGTATGCGATACAGGCAAAGACGGAGCGACGTCGGGTCATTGTATGACGCACGAGCTTTGGACCGATCTAAATCGTCATGTGGTGGATTTTTTAGATGCAGTATCCCTACAGGATTTAGTGGACAAGCAGCGTATGCGCCAGTTAAATAATCAAAACAAATCGATGGGTCACTCAGAAGTAGTGATGCGCGATCAGACAAGTGGCATCATGTCGAGTGCCGTTTGATACAGGAGTTATTAATGTCAGTAAAATTACCTATCTATTTTGACTACTCTGCGACTACGCCGGTTGACCCGCGCGTTGCAGATGCGATGGTACCTTGGTTATACGAAAAGTTCGGTAACCCGGCGTCACGCAGTCACTCGTTTGGCTGGGAAGCAGAGGAAGCAGTCGAGACAGCACGTCAGCAAGTTGCAGATCTTATCGGTGCTGACTCACGTGAGATTATTTGGACATCAGGTGCGACCGAGTCTGATAACCTCGCGATCAAGGGTGTTGCCGAGTTTTATCAGTCTCGTGGTAAGCATCTAATTACAGTCAAGACAGAGCACAAAGCAGTGCTAGATCCGATGCGTGAATTGGAGCGAGAAGGCTTTGAGGTGACCTATCTGGATGTTCAGAGCAATGGCTTAATTGACCTTGAAGAGTTAAAAGCTGCCATGCGTCCGGATACGATTTTAGTGTCGGTTATGTGGGTTAATAACGAGATCGGTGTGATTCAAGACATTGAGGCCATCGGTGAGCTTTGCCGCGCCAACAAAACGGTATTCCACGTTGATGCCGCACAAGCTGCCGGTAAGGTTGAAATCGACCTACAAAAGGTCAAAGTGGATTTATTATCGTTATCCGGTCATAAAGCCTACGGCCCTAAGGGTATTGGTGCTTTATACGTACGCCGTAAGCCACGTATTCGCCTAGAGGCTCAGATGCACGGTGGTGGTCACGAACGTGGTTTCCGCTCTGGTACCTTAGCGACTCACCAGATTGTCGGTATGGGTGAAGCGTTCCGCATTCTCAAAGAGGAAATGGCGGTTGAAAATGAGCGTATCCGTGCCTTACGTGACCGTTTATACCAAGGTCTGTTAGATATCGAAGAGGTTTATGTTAATGGCGATATGGAAAATCGTATCGGCGCTAACTTAAACATCAGCTTTAACTATGTTGAGGGTGAGTCTCTCATGATGGCGATTAGTGATTTGGCAGTATCGAGTGGTTCTGCCTGTACGTCTGCCAGTTTAGAGCCTTCCTATGTATTACGTGCATTAGGCCGTGATGATGAGTTAGCTCACAGCTCAATTCGTTTTACGCTTGGCCGCTTTAACACCGAAGAGGAAGTAGATTATGCGATTAGCGTAATTAAAGGCCAGGTAACCAAGTTGCGCGAGATGTCGCCACTTTGGGATATGCACAAAGAAGGTATTGATCTTAGTACGATTGAGTGGACAGCTCACTAATCAATACCATACACATTATTTAATTTAAGGAGCAAGGTCATGGCATATAGTGATAAAGTTTTAGACCATTATGAAAATCCTCGTAACGTTGGTTCTTTCGACAAGGAAGAAGCAGGTGTTGGTACAGGTATGGTAGGCGCACCAGCGTGTGGTGACGTGATGAGATTACAGATTAAAGTGAGTGATACCGGCGTCATCGAAGATGCTCGTTTCAAGACCTACGGCTGTGGTTCAGCAATTGCGTCCAGTTCATTGATTACCGAGTGGGTCAAGGGTAAGACATTGGACCAAGCGATGGAAATTAAAAATGCGGCGATTGCAGAGGAACTAGCACTACCTCCTGTTAAAATTCACTGCTCAATCTTAGCTGAAGATGCGATTAAAGCAGCAGTCAAGGATTACAAAGAAAAGAACAGCTAATCTAAAAAGCGATTAAGTTCAAAGGCTCCGATAGTGCTTAACAGCGCTATCGGGTAGACTTCTTTTTAGAAGCTGAGTTATTTTGAAGTTTAAACGAGTGAGTTAATTTATGGCAATCACATTAACAGATAAAGCGGCTCAGCATATTCAGAAGTATCTGGATAAGCGTGGTAATGGTTTAGGTTTGCGCTTAGGCGTACAAACGACAGGCTGTTCCGGTATGGCATACAAGCTAGAATACGTCGATGTGCCTGAAGATGATGATCAAGTCTATGAGAGCCACAATATCAAGATTTTTGTGGATCCGAAGAGCTTAGTCTATATTGACGGTACCGAACTGGATTTTGTACGTGAAGGCCTCAATGAGGGCTTCAAATTTACCAATCCTAATGAAAAGGCCAGCTGTGGCTGCGGTGAATCGTTTACAGTATAGGCACATTATCTAAGCTATTTAGGGATATAGCGTGAATCAAGATTATTTTGAATTGTTTGAGTTGCCTGCCCGGTTCGCGATTGATATCAGCGAACTGGAGCAGACGTGGCGCTCTAAATCGTCACAGGTGCATCCCGATCGCTTTGCTACTGCGTCTGATACAGAAAAGCGTGTGGCTATGCAGTGGGCCAGTCTTATCAATGAGGCTTATCAAGTCTTAAAAAATCCTATTAAGCGAGCGACTTATCTTTGTGAGCAGCAAGGGATGGATGTTGCAGCCGAAAGCAACACCTCAATGCCCCCGGCGTTTTTATTCAAACAAATGGAGTGGCGCGAGGACTTAGATGCCGCGGCAGGCAATCAAGAGGCGTTAGAGCAATTAATGCAGCAGGTTCAAGGCGAAGCAGATGTATTAAATCAGGAAATGGGTGATTTAATTGATCAGCAAAAGGATTGGTCAGGTGCTGTTGAGAAGCTGCGCCAATGGATGTTTATCGATAAGTTTCGTCGTGAGATTAAAGAGCAATTAGATTAGCTCAAGCAAGAAATTTAAAAAGAAAATTATTATTTATGGCACTTTTACAGATATCTGAACCGGGCGCGTCCCCTATGCCTCATCAGCGGCGCTTGGCGGTAGGCATCGATCTGGGTACGACAAATTCGTTGGTTGCAGCGGTTCGTAGTGGGGTTGCAGAGATTTTAACTGACGAAAAGGGCAGAAAAAGCATGCCTTCTGCTGTCCGTTATTTAAAAAATAACGAGGTGCAGATTGGTCATGCCGTCATGCAAAACAAAAGTTCTGATACGGCAAATACCTTTTTCTCTATTAAACGTCTAATGGGACGAGGCTATGCGGAAGCGAAAGGGATGAATCTACCCTATAAACTGTCCGAAAGTGAAGGCTCTGTGCGTTTTAATACATTGCATGGGGAGCTCAGTCCCGTTGAGGTGTCAGCACAAATTTTAGCGAAGTTACGTCAGCAAGCAGAAGACTCATTAGGTGACGACCTGGTGGGGGCCGTGATTACTGTACCGGCTTATTTTGATGATGCACAGCGTCAGGCGACTCGCGATGCCGCGCGATTGGCCGGTTTAGACGTGTTGCGTTTACTCAATGAGCCAACAGCTGCTGCTGTTGCCTATGGTTTAGACCGTGGTAATGAGGGCTTATACGCTATCTATGACTTAGGCGGTGGTACCTTTGATATTTCAATTTTGAATTTAAGCAAGGGTGTCTTTGAGGTGTTGTCGACGGGTGGTGATACACAATTAGGTGGCGATGACTTCGATGATTTAATTGTCGCTGATATTTTAAAACACCACAACACAGATGATCTGACGCACGCGGATTGGCGCTTACTAAAAACTCATGCGCGTAAGATGCGGGAGCGTTTGACCACTCAGACTAAAGCGTTTTTTAAACTCAGTTTATCCAATGGTCTTAATCTCGATTTAAATTATCCGCGTTCGCATTTTGAGAATATCGCGCGTAAATTGGTCGAAAAAAGTCTTGATACGGTTAAGCAAGCCTTGCGTGATGCCGATATGAAGGCTTCTGATGTCCAAGGGGTAGTCATGGTTGGTGGCGCAACTCGTATGCCGATTATCCGCGGGATGGTTGGCGATCTCTTTGGCAAGAAGCCTTTAGTAGATATCGACCCCGACCAGGTGGTTGCCATTGGTGCTGCGTTACAGGCAAATAAACTCGCCGGTAATCCATCGCCCGGTGAGGATTGGTTATTACTTGACGTAACACCTTTATCCCTAGGTCTCGAAACCATGGGCGGATTAGTTGAAAAGGTTATCCCACGTAATAGTACAATTCCGGTGGCACGTGCTCAGGAGTTTACTACGTATAAAGACGGTCAGACAGCGATGGGTATTCACGTGGTACAGGGTGAGCGTGAGTTAGTTGATGAGTGTCGTTCGCTTGCTCGTTTTGAATTGCGTGGTATTCCACCCATGGTGGCCGGCGCTGCACGTATTCGTGTCACGTTCCAAGTAGATGCCGATGGTTTGTTAAATGTCTCGGCACGCGAAAAAACTTCGGGCGTTGAGGCCCATATTACGGTTAAGCCTTCTTACGGTTTATCAGATGACGAAGTCACTCGTATGTTAAGTGAGGGCATGCAATCCGCCGAAGAGGACGCTAAGCAGCGTTCGCTACGTGAGCAACAAGTCAACGGTGGCCGTTTAATTGAATCAATCGTCTCAGCTCTTAATGAAGATAGCGATTTATTAGATACTGAGGAAGAGGCCAAAATCCGCGAGGAAGTAGAGCGTCTGCGTCTCCTGGTCCAAGGTGAGGATGCCGATGAGATTCGTGTTCAAATTCAGCGTCTCAGTCATGTGACTGATGGTTTTGCGGCAAAGCGTATGGATCGTAGTATTCGTCGTGCGCTTTCCGGTAAAAAGGTTGAAGAGTTATAGTTTAGGAGTATCAAAAAGATGCGTAAAATAACCGTATTACCCCATGAGGAACTTTGTCCTGAAGGTAAAGTGATAGAAAATGTCCCCTCTGATGTCAGTCTTTGTCAGATTCTTTTAGACAATGGCATTGAGATGGAGCACGCCTGTGAAATGGTTTGTGCTTGTACAACTTGTCATGTTATTGTCAAAGAGGGATATGATTCCCTAGAAGATGCGACAGATGACGAAGAGGATATGTTAGACAAGGCGTGGGGCCTTACGCTTGAATCACGCTTGTCTTGTCAAACCTTTGTTCAGGATGAGGATTTGGTGATTGAGATTCCAAAATACACCATTAACCTCGCCAAGGAAAATCATTAATTTGACGTGATAGCGGTTTTGGAGGCTCAGGCTGGTGAAAGCATTTAAGAAAGGTGTTACTACGGTTATTTCTGCCGGTTTAATTTCTTTAGTTTTTAGTGCGGCAGCTTGGGCTCAATTAGCCCAATCCTATATTGAAAGGCAATTACACCGTCCGGTTCCGGGCGGTGTTGCCGTTCTTCCCTTAGAAGATCGTGGTGTGGTGCCTACAGCCACGTTTAACGGTTCTTCTGTCTTAATTGTTCCCAATGCAGAGTTTGGCGGTTACTTAGCGATAGTGGGCATTGGTCAAAAAAACAATCCCGGACGTCACACCATGACTGTTAATTATGGTGCTGCAAGCGAATCTGTCGGCTTTGACGTTGAGTCGAAAAAGTATCAGAAACAGCATATTAAACTAAGTTCTAATAAGCACGTGACGCCATCACAAAGCGATTTAGATCGTTATAGTCGCGAAGCTGCTGAGCAAACAGCAGCCTATAAAACGTTTCGCGCAGCTATCCCAAGTAATGTCATTTTAGACCGTCCAGTAGATGGTGGTCGTTATTCCGCTGCCTTTGGCGTGCGTCGATTCTTTAATGGTCAAGAGCGTAATTCACACTCGGGTTTAGATATTGCAGTGCCTCAAGGCACGCCGGTTAAAGCATCTGCCAATGGTGTGGTAACCATTGTCGGTGATTATTTCTTTAATGGTAAAACGGTGTTTGTCGATCATGGTCAAGGTCTGATATCCATGTACTGCCATTTGTCAGAGATTGATGTGGTCAAAGGGCAAGTGGTCTCCCGTGGTGAGATGATCGGTAAAGTCGGTAGTACCGGTCGCTCAACCGGTCCGCATTTACACTGGACCGTCAGTCTTAATAATCAGCGGGTTGACCCGGCGATCTTTATCGGCACCTTTAAGCCTTAAGCTCTGTTGAGTTAAATACGCTTTTTATATGATAAAAGACCTCTTTTTGGGGGTGCTTCAGAGGTGGTTTTCGGTGGAAGGTTTTGGGTTATTGTTACGCAAGCATCTTGTTTTTGTATTACTTGTTGTTTTAGCTAAGTTTTGGCTGAGCGCCGTCGCGATCGCCAGTACGGCATACGCTCAAAGCGAGCGTGATAGCACCATAAAGACCGTCTTTAGCTCTGAGGCAGAAAAAAGCAATATGCCGCTGATCCGCATTGCTGCGCAAAATTATTTGGGAGGTGAGCACACACTAGAAGAGTGGCAACCCACGGTGCAATGGTTAAGCGAGAGCTTACCTCAGTATGAGTTTAAATTAATCCCCGCAGAGCATGATGAAATCATCGACATGGTACGTAATCAAGCCGTGGACTATGTGCTTATAAACCCTGGACTCTATTCTTCATTGCACTATGACTATGGCATCAATAATATGCTGTCACAAGTCTACGCTAGCGACACATTATCTCCTTATAGCGTGGGTTCGGTACTGATTAAGCGACGCGGTAATCAAGATATTCAACACTTTGAAGACTTGCCGGGACGCAGTATGGCCATTGTCAATACAGAGGCTTTTGGTGGTTATCAAGTGATGCTGCGAGAGCTCAGGGCCCGTGATATCTATCCTGAAAAGCAAATGGAGTTACTAACAGTCGGCTTTCCGATGAGCCATGTGATCGAGGCAGTGGCTAGCGGCCAAGCAGATACAGGCGTATTGCGAGCGTGTGTGTTAGAAAGTCTACCTAATTGGCAGACGCGTTTTGAAGTGATCGAGGCCGAAGATAATATCAATTTTCCTTGTGTAGTCACCACACGCCTTTATCCTGGTTGGGTTTTAGCCGGGGTTAAAAATGATCAACTAAGACAAACCCGCGATATCATCCAAAGTTTATTGTTATTACCGCCGTATGATAGTGGTAATGGAGCAACGTATTGGTCGGTTTTGGCCAATACGCAGGATCTAGATGACTTATTTAAAGAGTTGGAACTGGGCGTTTATAGTGCGAACGATACATTGTTAGCCGATTATTTTAAACGCTATTGGTGGTTTTTGGCAGCGGTTTTGTTTTTAATCGCTTGTGGTGGACTGTATACTGCACGTGTGCGTTATTTGGTCAGTAAAAGAACCGAAGACTTGGAATTGGCCTTAAAGTATCAAAAGGCCTTACAAGACCGTATCAACGAGGTACAAGAACAAGCCAATCATCAGACTAAATTGGTTATTTTAGGTGAAATGTCTGGCACCTTAGCACATGAGCTTAATCAACCCTTGGCGACCATTGGTAATTATTCTCGCAGTCTTTTGCGTCGCTTAGATAAACAGCGTTTAAGTGAGGAAGATTTACGTTTGGCGACAAAAGAAATTATTGAACAGACTGAACGAAGCTCCAATATCATCCAAGGGGTGCGGGCATTTGCACGAAAACGTCCAATGCGACTTGAAAAAGTTCTGATTAGTGAGGTCTGTGACGAAGCGGTGCAATTATTTAGCGGAATGTTGTCATTACCACCCCAAGTGCTGAGTTTTGATACCTTAGAAAATAACAAAACGCTGATAGTGGATCCGGTGCAGATTCAACAAGCTTTAATTAATTTGTTGAAAAATGGCTATGATGCGATGATTGAAGCGGCGGTTGAGGTGCAAATCATTCATTTGACTTTATGGCAGTCTGAGCAACAAGTGCATATTACTGTACAAGATAATGGTCCTGGTCTGACGGCAGAAGCCTATGATAATCTTTTTGATACCTTCTACACGAGTAAAGCAGAAGGCTTGGGTTTAGGTTTATCAGTGTGTCGAACTATTGCAGAAGTCCATGGTGGTAAGCTGGAGGTTGATTTGTTACCTAAAGGCAGCGCCATCAACATCTTAACTGGTGCTGTCTTTACCTTGAGTTTGCCGGACCAGTAATTAGCAAGGTATCCTTAAGTCATCAATCTTATTCAATACACGCTGCATTATTTAAGGACATTCATGGAAGTCGCTAATAATAATCTAATTTTTGTCATTGATGATGACGATGCTTTCCGTCGTTCATTGGTGTTTTTATTAGAAGACTTAGAGTGGCGAGTCGAAGCCTTTGCTTCAGCCGCAGATTTTTTAAAAGCCTATCCGCAACCCGTTCTGGAGGCAGGCTGAGACCTTTGCAATAACCCCTCAAACTTCCTAAAATATAGCTTGTTTTCTTGCATTCTTACTTTAGTCCTATGAGTAGTTTCTTTCAACAAACCGCCAAAGCCCGTATTGCCAAACACCTTGATCGTTTTCCGTTACTTAAGTTAGATCAAGTGATTGATTGGCGACCGATTGAATGCTACCTCAATTCACAAAAGCAGCGTCGATTGACGACTCAACAAGGTCGTCCGAGTTATCCCGTGCTCGCCATGTTTAAGGCAGTCCTATTGGGTCAATGGCATAGCCTCT
>NZ_KB892333.1 GCF_000373745.1 Oligella ureolytica DSM 18253
CGGTTTCTATCACAGTCGCCAGCTTGGTCTCAGCAGACCAGTTATCCGAATTGCGTTTTTTTGACATGGCATTACCTACTAAATTGACTTGTTTCAGCCAATTATAAAGGGTTGAGGTAGGAATGCTCTCTTGCCTAGCTAGTTCGCTAAGACTCAATGTGTTGTCACTATGAAATTTATTGATCACTGCGTTCTTACGCTCTAGTGAATAACGGCCCATAAATAGTATCCTTACCGCTCTCTTGATTTAAATTTAGAGGGTGACAACTATCCTGACATAGAGAGCGTGTTGGTTCATGATTTAATATCTTCAGATTTTAAGTTTTATGTTGTAGATAGTCTTCATTATAGCTATAAGCATTAGAAAGTTTCTTTCATCGTTTATAATTCAAGTGTTCTGATATAAGTTTCTTTTTTCTTGGTAGATTGTAGTGGCATTTAATCGGCGTTACCGCTCCACCCTTATTTTCTTGTACGATCTTTTAGCGGTTGTAGTGGCATGGTTAGGGGCGCATTTATTGCGGTTCAATTTTGACTTGTATATTGTTTCTTTATATAAGCCATTTTCTTTACTATTAGTTATTTTATTAGTGACGCAACTTGTAGCCTGTCGCTGGGTACGCATGTACCGAGGGATGTGGGTTTTTGCTAGTATGCCTGACTTGGTTAAGGTGACCAAGGTAGTGGGTATCGCTTTTCTACTGTTAGTATTGATTGACGTCTTTGCGCAGAACTACGTACAAATACCACGCTCGATCATTATTTTATATCCTTTATTGTTGCTTTTTATGATGGGTGGCGGTCGCTTTTTATGGCGACTTTATAAGGAATACCTTAACTATGGTCGTGATACGGGTAAGGGTACGCCGGTTGTGATCATTGGTGCAGGTACCTCTGGCGCCATGTTAGTCCGTGAGTTAGAGCGTACCCATGAGTGGAATGTGGTTGCCTTGCTTGATGACGATCGTACCAAGTGGGGACTGGAGATATTAGGCTGCCGTGTTGAAGGTGGTTTAGAACAGTTGCCAGAGGCGCTTGATGTGCATGATGCCAAGCACGTGATTTTTGCCATTACCACTTCATCCAGTGATGTACTTAGAAAGGTAACTAAGCTGGCAACCAGTGCTGGGGCAAGTGTTTATACGGTACCGGGATTACAAGAGTTGATGAGTGGCCGTGTAGCGATTAACATGATGCGACCCGTTAAAATTGAGGATTTGCTAGGCAGAGAACCAGTTTGTATTGACGCTGACGATGTCCAAGTCATGATTAAAGGCAAGACCGTCTTAGTAACCGGTGCCGGTGGTTCAATTGGAAGTGAGCTTTGTCGACAGATTAGTCGTTTTAACCCTGAGCGTCTTATCCTTGTAGAAACCAGTGAGTTTGCGCTGTACCAAATTGAGCAGTGGTTTAGAGATAATCATCCGGAAGTGATGTTGGTGCCACTAGCCGGTGACGTTAAAGACAAAATCCGCATAAATGAGATTTTCTCCCTATGGAAGCCTCAACTCGTGTTCCATGCTGCAGCCTATAAGCACGTACCCCTGATGGAGGTGGGGAATGCTTGGCAAGCAGTGCGCAATAACGTAATGGGTACGATTAACGTAGCCTCTTGCGCTATGCAATATGAGGCTGAGCGCTTTGTATTGATTTCTACTGATAAGGCCGTGAATCCGACCAACGTGATGGGTGCAACCAAGCGAATGGCCGAAATGGTTTGTGAGCTATTACACCTTAAAAATAGTAAAACACTATTTAACATGGTCCGCTTTGGTAATGTCTTAGGTAGTACGGGTAGTGTGATTCCAAAGTTCAAAGAGCAAATCTCGCGTGGCGGTCCAGTCACCGTGACTCACCCAGATATTAATCGATACTTCATGTCCATTCCCGAAGCCGCTCAGTTAGTACTGCAATCCGCATCCATGGGACAGGGCGGTGAAGTATTTGTATTGGATATGGGTGAACCAGTTAAGATTGTTGACCTGGCACGTAATATGATTCATTTATCCGGTTTTACAGAAGATCAAATACGTATCGAGTTTACTGGCCTACGCCCAGGTGAAAAGCTTTATGAAGAGCTACTCACTGATAGTGAAGAAACTCGCGACACACCCCATCCCAAACTACGTATTGCGCGCTCGCGTGATGTGCCTGAGGACTTTTATGAAAGCCTACAACTTTGGTTCAAGCAAGACACCGTGTCTGATGCAGATGTGCGTGCTGGACTGAAGAAATGGGTTCCTGAGTATGTACCTATGAAGTCAGAAGAGTAGTATTTGGGTTTTGAGTTTATTGGCTAAAAGGTCGTTGAAATTATGTACGTTCTTGTTACTGGCGGTGCCGGTTTTATCGGTTCGCACACCGTTGTTGAATTGCTTCAGGCTGGCTATGAGGTTGTTATTATTGATAATTTCAGTAACAGTTCACCTTTAGTCTTATCGCGCATTGAGGAAATCACCGGAAAACGACCGTTACTGATTGAAGGGGACATACGGGATCGTGCGTTGCTGGATGATGTTTTTAAACAACACGAAATTGATGCTGTTGTGCATTTTGCTGGTTTGAAGGCGGTGGGTGAGAGTGTACAACAGCCACTGGAATATTACGATAATAACGTCAGTGGCAGTGTAGTACTCTTCGAAGCAATGCGTGATGCCAGTGTGAAGCGATTAGTGTTTAGCTCATCCGCTACCGTTTACGGTGACCCAGAAGAAATCCCCCCTGTATGTCAACATAGACCTGAGCCACTTGATTTTGAGATAACATATAAATCAGGGCAATCAGGAGCGCATTATGCCAAAACCAGTGACACCGATCGAATCCAAAGTGGAGCCGAATCCTTCCTTAGAAAAACGCACCCGTCGCGTGTTTACGCCCGAGTATAAACTATCCATCATACAGCAAGCCGATGNCTGCAAACACGGTGAGTTAGGTGCGCTGCTGCGTCGTGAAAAACTGTACTCAAATCAATTGGCTCAATGGCGACGAGAGTTAGCCGAAGATGGTCTGGCGGGGTTATCGAAATCAGCCCCCGGTCCTGTACCTAAGAAGACAGCCGAGCAAAAACGCATTGAGCAGCTGGAGAAAGAAGTGGAACGATTGCACCACCAAATGAAGGTGAAAGACGGTTGCCTGATGCTCCAAAAAAAAGCCTTAGCACTGTTGGACAGCTTGGAAGACAAGAAGTCATGATAAACCTAGTGGAAACTCCGTTGCCCGCTGAGGTTTCTGAGCGTGCTGCGTGTGAGGCCTTAGCACTCTGGCGCAATACCTTACGGGCTACCCGTACTCGGTATCACTTCTGTGGACCCGTGAGTCCTTATCGTCAGAAGCGTAAGGATAGTCAACAACCCCGCGCCTTAACAGCCGATGAGCGCGCCGAGGTGCTAGCGGTGTTGACGAGTGAGGAATATCACGATCAGCCACCGACTCAGGTGTATTACAGCTTATTAGGCAAAGGGATTTATCTGTGCTCCATTAGCACCATGCACCGCCTATTACGTAAGGAGGAACTCAACGGTGAGCGTCGTCAGCAACGACCTCCTAGTCCTCAGGCGACGCCACGGCTACTGGATACTGCACCCAATCAGGTGTGGACATGGGATATTGCGAAGCTAGCCACCAAGCGACGTGGTGAGTATCTATCATTGTATGTGGTGATGGATCTGTATAGCCGTCATATCGTAGCGTGGATGCTGTCTCGTAAGGAAAATAGCGCACTCTCCAGTCAACTGATTGCTGAGGCATACGACCGTTATGGCATTAAACCCAATAGCCTAACACTCCATCAGGATCGGGGTGTACCGATGACCGCTCACTGCTACCTTGATTTACTGGGTGAGCTAGCCATTACCGCTAGCCACAGTCGTCCACGGGTAAGTAACGATAACGCCATGAGTGAAGCTCAGTTCAAAACCATGAAATATCAGCCGGACTACCCACGTCGCTTTGAGAGTTACGACCATGCGATGCGCTGGTGTGAAGACTATGTGCAGTGGTACAACCACGATCATCACCATAGTAGTCTCGGTGGATTGACACCGTATCAGGCGTTTAGTGGTGATTATGTCAGACTGGCCAAAACCAAACAGTCTGCCTTGAATAGCATGTATGAGCGTCATCCAGAACGCTTTAGCAACGGGCGTCCTAAGGTGCAGATGCCAGCGACTGAGGTCTTAATTAACCCCGTTCCAGCCGATGCCGATCAGGTAACAATTGAAAAAGGAGTCAACTTCCCGACATTACAACGAGTGATTGAGAAAATAACTTAATTATTTGAAAAGTGGCTCAAATGAGGTTGACATCTTCCGTCCCTATCTCTGAAAATTGTCCTATCGGTGTACCCACCAACCCCTATGGCATGTCTAAGTTGATGGTTGAGCGGATATTGCAAGACCTTGTCGTGGCTGAAGCAGATTTTTCAGTTGCCCTGTTACGCTACTTTAATCCCATCGGTGCACATGAGAGTGGCTTAATCGGTGAAAATCCAAGCGGCATTCCTAATAACTTATTACCCTACGTGACTCAAGTCGCCATCGGTAAGTTGGCGCAACTATCGGTTTTTGGTTCAGACTACCCAACGGTAGACGGTACCGGCGTGCGTGATTATATTCATGTCGTTGACTTGGTCAAGGGGCATTTGGCCGCTCTAGACTACTTGAAAGGTGCGGTAGGTTGCCATGTCTGGAACCTTGGTACTGGACAGGGATACTCTGTTCTTCAAATTATTGAAGCGTTTGAGAAAGCGACCGGTGTGAGCGTACCTTATAAGCTAGTTGAGCGACGTGCTGGTGACATCGCTGAGTGCTGGTCCAATCCTGCTAAGGCGAAGGATGAGTTAGGCTGGGAGGCAGGGTATGGACTGGAGGACATGATGCGCCATAGCTGGAAGTGGCAGAAGGGGAATCCGGAGGGGTTTGAGTAGGGGGGAGTTATATGTGCGAAATAAAAGAAGTTTTAGATAAATTAAGTGATATAAAGCCCTATAAAATAAAGCAAGCATATAGCTACAAAGGTTTGTATCAAGTATCAATAATTATTTATATTTTGTTTGCTGCGGTTGCACTAGCATATTATTTTTATCCTGGGAAAAAACTAGGATATGTTCTTATTTTGTTATATCTATTAGTGAACTTAATGGGGCTGTTATGCATGATAGCCCCTGCTTTTTTAGAGATAAAACATTATTTATTTCGTTGGAAAAAGGTTACGTTAACAGAACTATTAGAGGAAATTAAGCATGATGAAAATAATGCAAAGAGTTTAAGCTTTTTTTTAAACGAACAACTGAATTATACAAGTTATTGGATATTACAAAAAAATTAAAGAATAAACTTAAGAATTAAGACGTTTTTTGGTGAAGAGACTGCAATTATTTCACTGTTAGCTATGTCATTTACTTTTTTTGATGAAAATATTGGATTCAAAAATATTAAAGAAATTTTCTCAATTGATTTACTCTCTTTTAGTGTGACTGAAGCGATAGTATTTTTTAGTGCAATGATTTTTTTAGGCTTTTCTTTAGGAGCTATGTGGATAAAAAGAGTTTCCAGTTATCTGTTATATATAAATGAAATCATTGAGCTAGCTCTGAAGATTAAAGACGCAGAAAAGACTGACTCTCAGTAATTATCTAAGTTTTGCTACTAATTAGTGGGGGGATTACCTAGGACGATGATGATTTGGCACAGGCACTGAAAAAACCTCAACCGACTGTTCGTTCATTACAGGATTCACTGATGGTGTCGTGAGTGTTGCGAGATTAGTTTTGTAGCGACTTTCTTTATCCTCTTGAAATAACAGGTACCAAAGAGGGACATTTGTACACAGAGTTTTACAGCAAAGGGTAGTATTGATTGCTAGGCTTTGATAGTAAATCATCTTACTCTGTAGCCAAGGTATGAATACAACAGTAACCTCTTATACAAGACATCGTTTTAACGACCGTGAATCAACTGCACTAAATTATGCTAAAGCGATAGGGATTATTACCGTCGTGATTGGGCATTTTCGTGGCGTGCCTTTTAATTATTTTCAGCCCTATATGTATCATATGCCACTGTTTTTCTTTCTGGGCGGTGTCTTTATTAATGAGTTCCGAAGTCTCTATCAACATAGTGTGGGTCTAGTCAAAAAGCATGCTCTTTATATTGTGTATGTTTATGCGCTGATAGGGGCAGTCATTTGGTTTATCCATTTGTTTTACCCAATTGGCTATACGTCGCTTTGGCGTGGCGGATTGCTTGAGAGTGTTTTTATCCGATTGAGTCCAATTTTCACGGGGGGAGCTATTTTGTTGTCGCTTGGTTCCTCTTTGCCTATATGCTGGGCTCATTGACCTGCTTACTACTGATTAAAGTGAGTAACCTGTTTACTCCATCAAAGCGAATGGCTAATGTCTTGGTATTTGCGATGGCCATGTTAGCTGCTTATGTTGGGATAGAGGTTCTATCTCCGGCCTATCGTGAGACGGAGGTCTTTTATTTAAATATCGCCTCTCAAGTATCAGTGGCCTCATCCTTTATTCTTCTAGGTTACCTTGTTAGGTCTTACCTATTTAAAATGACCAATCTTTATGGATTTGTGGTGGCCTTTTGTTTACTTTATATTTTAAAAGAGTATGAGTTAAGTGCGTCGATGGGCATGGTATGGAGCATTTATCGGGTTGATTGGTTTGTCCATCTCATCACGGCATCAATCGGTATTTATGCGGTTCTATTTATTTCGAAGGTATTGGCAGGTCAAGAGAAAATGCCTTTGTTTGAGTTGGTCGGCATTCACTCCAAGAGCGTGATGTCTTTTCACATCTTGGTTTTTGTCCTTATCGATATTGTGTTTTTTGAATTGGGTTTATACGATATCGCTGAAACAAAGGTGTTAACTCATTATGTGTCGGGCTATTCGTGGCCGATTTATATGATTGGGGGTACCTTAGTTCCGGTGTTAGTGATTATCTGCTGGAATAGCTTGGTTCAATGGACTCGCTTGAGAATAAATGAAGGGTTAAACCTCAAGATGGTGTATGTATAAAAAACTGAGGCTAGGCTCGCTGCTTTTAATTGATGCTTTATCATTTGGCTGAACATAGTATACTAGCCCCCAGCGCGGTTCGGAATCCTCCCGCGCCGTTCGATTTTGAACGAAACTAAAACTACGGAAATTTATCATGTCATTTTCAGATCAAGCACTGGTCATCTTTTCAGGTGGCCAGGACTCAACGACCTGTTTATTACAGGCATTGGCTCAGTATGGGCCCAATCAAGTTCAGACCATCAGTTTTATTTATGGACAACGCCACTCGATTGAGATGGATTGTGCGCAAGCCATTGCTCAGGATTTGGGCGTTAAGCAAACGGTCATGGATTTATCACTGATCGGTCAAATTACCAGCAATGCCTTGATGGACGATCAAGCAACCATTGAAGAAACAGCAGATGGTCCGCCCAATACCATGGTGGATGGGCGTAATGCCTTATTCCTAATGTATGCCGGGATTTATGCAAAATCTCAGGGTATTAAGCATATTTATCTTGGTGTGAGCGAGACGGATTTTAGCGGTTACCCCGATTGTCGTGATGTCTTTGTAAAGTCCATGAATGTCACGCTCAATCTTTCCATGGGTTATGATTTTCAGATTCATACGCCATTGATGAATCTGACTAAGGCGCAGGCTTGGGCCTTGGCAGATGAACTCGGTTATTTAGACTACGTACGTGAGAAAACGCATACCTGCTATTTAGGTGTAAAAGGCGGTTGTGGCGAATGTCCTAGTTGTGTGCTGCGCAATGACGGTTTACGTGAGTACTTAGCGACTAAGGAGGCAAGCTATGAAAATTGTTAAAACCTTCAGCTTTGATATTGCCCACATGTTGGATTGTCACGATGGTAAATGCAAAAACTTGCATGGACATACTTATCAATTAGAGGTTGAGGTCAGTGGCCCCTTAATTGAGGAAGGTCCCAAATAGGGGATGGTGATTGATTTTTCGGACCTGAAGCAGGCAGTCAAAGAATGGGTGGTTGACCCGATGGACCATGCCTTTTTATACCATACAAAAAGTGAGCGTGAAACAGCGCCCCCTCTGTCACACTAGTTGTCTGATTTTCTGATTTTTATATTTCATGTAATTGAGGGAGCGGTTAGAGTCTTACAATGTCATCTTACAGTCCAGAATTTAAAGCGCAGATTGTTAAAAAAATGATGCCACCGAATAACCAAAGTGTGGCTCAAATTAGCCGAGAAAGCGGTATTCACGTATCCACTTTATATAGTTGGAAAAAACAGCTACAAGCCAGAGGATTTGTTGTGCCTGCAAAAGAATCACGTCCTGACCAATGGGACACCAAGGCGAAGTTAGCCGCTATTATTCAAACAGCCAGTATGAACGAGGCCGAGCGGTCGAGTTATTGTCGCGAGCATGGTATCTATCCTGAGCAGTTAGATGCTTGGCGGGTCGAGATTGAAGCCTTCGATATGGAGGCAGGGCCTGTGACTAAGGCGGTCTTAGCGGCTGAGCGTAAAAAGAGTCGTCAGCTAGAAAAGGAATTAAGACGCAAGGAGAAGGCCTTAGCTGAAACGGCTGCCTTATTNACCTTATCAAAAAAAGCCCGGGCTATCTGGGGCAACGACGAGGAAGACTGATTCCTGAGCCGATGAAACAGGTAGCCGTGAACTTAATTGAAGAAGCTGTTAAGGCGGGAGCACGACGCCATCAAGCGTGCGACATCCTAGGCATTAGTTGTCGTACGTTATTGCGTTGGCAAGCGGCAGGTGACGACTTGGCCGATAAGCGTCGACAGACGAATAATCGTCACTATACGCATGCATTAACGCAAGAGGAAAAGCATCACATCCTTGCCCTATGTAATCAGCCAGAATATCAAAGCTTGCCACCTTCTCAAATCGTNCCTAAATTGGCTGATAAAGGGATTTATATTGCGTCTGAATCCTCGTTTTACCGAGTCTTGAGAACGCATGGCCAGCTAAATCGCCGTGGTCGAGCACAGCCACCACGACAGGTACCTAAGCCTATGTCGTGGGTAGCCACGGCAGCCAACCAAGTATGGTCATGGGACATCACCTATCTACCGAGTGCAGTTCGTGGGCAGTTCTATCGCTTGTATATGACGATGGATATCTACAGTCGTCTGATTACTGGTTGGGAGATTCACCTAGAAGAGTCGGCTCAACACGCAGCGACTCTGATCAGCAAGGCGTGTCTGAAACATGGAATCCGAAAAGACCAGCTCATCTTACACTCAGATAATGGTAGTCCGATGAAAG
>NZ_KB892334.1:0-4140 GCF_000373745.1 Oligella ureolytica DSM 18253
ACTTAGCCTTAACTGCCCTGCCGACAGAGTTCACAGCATGCCCCGCTAATAAGGCATCTTCTAGACTTAACCCATAACGCTCTTGCAACTCAAGGGCAAAATTCTCTGAAAGAATAACCCCTTCAGCATCTCGCTGCACGATATATAACGCCATCAAATCGTAAGCCATTTTTATCGGTATGTCTTGGCTTAAGGCATTCTCTAGCGCTTGTTTAACTAACAATGAGTCTGTAATGATGAACCCATAGTCCTGAGCACACTGTTCTGGGTTATTAGCGCAGTCACTAATTAATTGCTCTTGCTGTGAAATACTCAGTTGTTCGTATTTCTCAATAATTTGATTGCAATTTGCTTTTGTCTCGCAAGAATTAATTTCCTCAGCCCAATCATTAATTTGCTTGACAGTAAGGTAGTTATTATCCACCGCCGTCCCCGCCGACTGCGTACCTTGCGCAATACCCGAGTCCGTACCTGAACTTGCGCCCACACCGGCACCCACTAAACTCGTGATACTGGAGATGGTGGCTTTTTCATCGGCGTTTAAGTCGGCTGCTTCTTTACCGTAGAGGTAATGGGCGAGCACTGGGGCTGCAGCTTCGGCACTCATCGCTGCACCTGCGGCGCTTAAGGCATTGTTACCCCCCGTGGCCGCTACCGCTGCGGCTAAAAGTCCGTGCGCAATTAAATGCTCAGTACTGCCTTCCCTATCGGTTGACTTAAAGTATTGTCCGATCTCTTTGGCAAAGCTTGGGCTGAGGGTAGCGGTCGCAATCCCTAGCGCACTGTCGGTCGGTGCGCTTAAGCCCGCAGCAATGGTGCTGAGCAGTAAGGCTCCGTTATCCAGTTGTTGGCGCTTTGCACGTTTTGGCTAAAAGCTTGTGACACCGCACGTTGGGTATCCAGTTCTTTTTGTAGGGCCACCGCATCAAAGCGATTCTCTAGTGCACCACTTAAGGCCTCAGCATTCTCCGTCGTCGTCGCGGTCAAGACACGATCAGCCATCGCCTCGGCACTGAGTCCCGTGAGGAGAGTCTGCTTGGCAGCGTCCGTGATCAGGATGTTCTTCGTGTTAATGCCACTGTAGGTCGTACTACCTTCGCTATCACTTACCTGCCCAAAGCCTACACTGCCACT
This sequence comes from Oligella ureolytica DSM 18253, assembly GCF_000373745.1. Lineage (GTDB taxonomy): Bacteria > Pseudomonadota > Gammaproteobacteria > Burkholderiales > Burkholderiaceae_B > Oligella > Oligella ureolytica. The sequence goes on from NZ_KB892334.1 coordinate 1,135, forward strand.
GGCTTCAGTGGACGCAAGACCGCTTTTATCCGACGTGCTTTGGCGTTGGTCAAAGACACCGTCACCCGATCCGCTGCTATTAACGCCACCACTCGCACCAAGACCAATACTACTGCCCTTAAACTCCGCATGGTTAGTAACATCACTTGCGCTTAAGGTACCCGTGCTAAAGCGGTTATGACCAGCGGCTTCCGCCGCCGCCGTCGAGGTGATTAGCCCACCTCGCAAGTCCGTGTGCTCGGCTACCTCAATCTGATAACCACCGTCCCCAGCATAAATACCCGATTGCTCGGTCACGCTTGCGTAATCAGCAGTGAGTGAAGAGCGATGGTAGTTCGCACTACCCGAGACCCCATAACCCACCGTCAGCTGTCCTCCTATGTTCTGCTGCTTACCCTCATAGGTCGCGGTGTCCTGTACGCTCTGAATGGTAAGGGTCGGAGTCTTGACTTGCACCTTCTCACCAAAGACCTGCGCTCCGGCCAAGGTGGTCGATCCCCCGGCGCTTAAGCTCGTGAGACTGCCAAGGCTACCATTACGAGCCGTTTCAATCACCTATATAACTAGGATGTCAGCCTTCAATCAAAGCGCATCCTTATAAAGCTCTGCGTCCAACAGACCATCCCTTATAGCAAACTGAAGAAACTTCTTGATTGCCTCAGGGTCTCTATCGATGACATCATCAAGCAGCCGCTCTTTAGCTAAAGGCGCATAACATACCCCATTAAACCTCATGTTTCCAGTATAAACCCACTCACCCTCTAACCTCGGATCAACCACCTCAACCTCTTTTGAGTCATAAACCCCTAAAGCGGCATCTTGCGGTCCATATATCGCATAAAAGTAGGTAAATACTTCTTCCTCTTTCGTGCCTTCATTTCTCATTCCCCAATAAATACTAAAAACATCTAAAATCACTGTACGATAACGATTGGTATATTTAATCTTCATTTATTTTCCTTTGCTAATACCGTTATTGATTGAAGCACCCGGTTGTAATCTTGAACGTTGTGGCGACTTCATTTTTATATCATAGGCTTTATCGGTATATTTATTATATTGGTAATGAATTTCTATTACATTGCCATCTGGTAACTCATGTTTAACTGCCATTTTCTTAAAACCGGCACTCTCCAAGAATCGTGGATCATTATTTAACCCCTGCAAACCTTTACCTTTACCTGGATTTATAATGACCTGCCTCCACAAGCTCTGTTCCCACAAGTCCCTAGGCACAGTCGATTCAATACCCTTAGCCGTTGAAATACTTTTCGCATTAGAAACAGCTTTCAACACATTGGCGTCAGTCACGCCTGCTTTAACTAAGAGGGCTGCATCCGTTAGAGCAGGCTCATAACGTATCCCTTTGGAGCCCGTACCTGCCACCGGTCTAAGGACTAGAGAATTAGGTGTTTTTAAACCCATCGACAGGGCTTCTTTAGCAAAGACAGGGGCCACCATCTGCGTACCACCAATCATTTGCATTGAGCCATCCACTAACTGACCATCCGCTAGAGCCGCTGAACCCTGTCCAATACTGTAGCCTCCCGCAGCCGCTGAAACGCCTCTCACCACAGCCCCCACAGGACCCGAGATAAAATAAAGTGCAGGTTCTGCTGCTTGGGCAAGCCTCATATCCATCGATTCATACACACCGACTTGTTGAAGAGCTTTGCTATAGAGTTCACTAACGTATGAATCCTCTACCTTGCCATCAGCAATGGGCATATCAAGAATACGTAAAGCAAGCTCCGGATCGCCTCCTGATACTTGCTCCAATATCAAAGCTAAGGTCTGTGTTTCCTGAGGACTCAAGGATGAGCTATCTGCTTGGTAGCGCCCAAGCAACTTGTCCGCATAGGCATCTTTTTCAACTAAATCAATGAACTCACGTGCTTCCTCTAAGGTCAGCTCGCGTTGACCAAGACCAAGTACTCCCTTTTCAAGGGATTTATCCACTAATTCTTGACGTCGTTGATATTCTAACGGTGACATCCAATTATTATCCACCGCCGTCCCCGCCGACTTTGCGCCTTGCGCAATACCCGAGTCCGTACCTGAACTTGCGCCCACACCGGCTCCCACTAGACTCGTGATGCTGGAGATGGTGGCTTTTTCATCGGCGTTTAAATCGGCTGCTGCTTTACCGTAGAGGTAATGAGCAAGGACTGGGGCGGCGGTATACTCTTCTATTTCCTTGGTGACGATTAAAGCTTAAACTACTACCGTAAAAACTTTAGTCTTCGTCATCATCCTCTCTCTCACTCCAATAAGGAAGAGAGGCTCTGCCCAAAAAGAAAAGCACAATTGTCCCAACTAATATAAAAATAAATCGCTCATAAAATAGAGCAAATATACCTGCAGCGATAGAATTAATTAAATACAATTCAATAAAAATCAATAAAAAAGTTAGAATATTCAAACCATAAACTAATGATTCTGTTTGTCGTAATTTCAGCAATTTAGAAACCCCAAATGCTAACCTACTATTAAGATAAACAAAACGGTGACTAATGCCCGAAAGACCAAGAGACCATCCGTCCGGTAATTTTTCACGAAATTTAATCATCGTTACTCCGTAAAAGTTTTGGCCAATTTGTTTTTGGAACAAGAGTTGCATCTTTAGAACCTAACTTATTAGAAATGGCACTACTAACTCCATCGCCTAAGAAATGATTCGTAACTGCTCCTTTAGTTTCTACATATCGCTTACTAACTCCTTTCACTGCAGATTTCTCTATAAGTTTTTTGACTGTGCTGTCTATTACAACACCTACAGATAAATCATAAGCAAGATTAGATAGCTTGTAGTCCTCATTAAGAAATGAAGAAGTACCAATTCCACCAGTAACTGATTCTAATGAAGCTAATCCATACACTTTCAACCCAGTACCTAATGAAGGAATCATCGCTATTACGCCCGGTGCAACGGCAGCCGTTGTTGCTCCTGCACCAAGTGCTGCCGAAGGAGCAACCATCCAGACAACTACCCCATCGGATACACCA
>NZ_KB892334.1:4150-9272 GCF_000373745.1 Oligella ureolytica DSM 18253
GGTTTTCTTTTAACTTAGCATCTACTAAGGAAGCTGCGCCCGGTCCCCACTGATTAACACCAAATATACCTCGGTAATCCGACATCCAATTATTATCCACCGCCGTCCCCGCCGACTTTGCGCCTTGCGCAATACCCGAGTCCGTGCCAGTGATACCACCCACACCCGCACCCACTAGACTCGTGATGCTGGAGATGGTGGCTTTTTCATCGGCGTTAAGATCGGCTGCTTCTTTACCATACAGGTAATGGGCGAGCATAGGGGCGGCAGCTTCTGCACTCATCGCTGCACCTGCCGCGCTTAAGGCATTATTACCCCCCGTGGCCGCTACCGCTGCGGCTAAAAGTCCGTGCGCAATTAAATGCTCGGTGCTGCCTTCCCTATTGGTTGACTTAAAGTACTGCCCGATCTCTTTGGCAAAGCTTGGGCTGAGGGTCGCGGTCGCAATCCCTAACGCGCTGTCGGTCGGTGCACTTAAGCCCGCGGCAATGGTACTGAGCAGTAAGGCTCCGTTATCCAGTTGTTGGCGTTTAGCATCATACTCCGCTTGACTGATACGGCCGGCTTCGTAGTCGGCAGTGAGGCGATCGGCTGCTTGGTTTAATTCCGCCTTGGCGCTTTGCACGTTTTGGCTAAAAGCTTGTGATACCGCACGTTGGGTATCCAGTTCTTTTTGTAAAGCCGCCGCATCAAAGCGATTTTCTAAGGCACCACTTAAGGCCTCAGCATTCTCGGTGGTCGTCGCGGTAAAGACACGATCAGCCATCGCCTCGGCACTAAGTCCCGTGAGGAGAGTCTGCTTGGCAGCGTCCGTGATAAGGATATTCTTCGTGTTAATGCCACTGTAGGTCGTACTACCTTCGCTATCACTCACCTGCCCAAAGCCCACACTGCCACTGGCTTCCAGAGATGCAAGACCGCTTTTATCCGAGGTGCTCTGGCGTTGGTCAAAGACACCGTCACCCGATCCGCTGCTATTAACGCCACCACTCGCACCAAGACCAATGCTACTGCCTTTGACATCGGCATGGTTGGCAAGGTCACTTGCGCTTAAGGTACCCGTGCTAAAGCGGTTATGACCGGCGGCTTCTGCCAAAGTGGTCGAACCACCGGCGCTTAAGCTCGTGAGACTGCCAAGGCTACCCACATGACTATGACAACCGGAAGAATCTTTAAAAATATTATTGTTTTTTAGAAATACAATTAGTTAATTAATTCGCCTCATCCTTTTTAGAATTATCCCAATAAGGCAAAGCCTTTTTTCCAACATAAAAAAAAACTATTGTTACCAGAAATAGCACTAAAAATCTTTCAGACAAAAATCTAAAGGTTCCTAATGCCAATGAGTTGATTACATATATTTCAATAAGAATTAATAAAAAAGTCCCAATCCTAACAGCATGACAGAGAAAGCAACTTGGTTGAATTTTTAATTGTTTAAATAGGAAAGACCACTAATACCCATTGTCCAGCCACTTGGACGTTCTTTATATTTAATCATCCGAACCTTTTAATAAGTCATATAAATTCAATTTCTTTAAAATTACAGTATTCTGAATATTTGATGATTGCTGAAGAGCATTACTCACTCCTCCACCTAAAAAATAGTTAACTGCAAAACCTTTTGCCCCTAGATATTCTGACTCAATTTTACCTAGCTTAGATGCGTCAACCATTTTACGAACAATACTATCTACCACGACCCCTAGAGACAAATCATAAGTTAAATTAGATATCTTATAATCTTCATTTAACACAATAGACTCACTTACCCCTCCAGTAACCGATTTTAAGGCTGCTAAGCTATAAACTTTCAGCCCAGTACCCAATGAAGGAATCATCGTTATTACGCCAGGTGTAACAGCCGCCGTTATTGCTCCTGCTCCAAACCCTGCGGAAGGAGCAACCATCCAGACAACTATCCCATCAGATACACCACTTTCATAACCAGCACCTGTCATATAATCCTTTAATGCACTTTCTATTTCCTCTAGCGTAACATCATCTTCTTTTAATTTAGCATCTACTAAGGAAACTGCTCCAGGTCCCCACTGATTAACACAAAATATACCTCGGTAATCCGACATCCAATTATTATCCACCGCCGTCCCCGCTGACTGTGCACCCTGCGCAAGATTAGCATCTGCTCCGGTGGTAGCGCCCACACCCGCACCCACTAGACTCGTGATACTGGAGATGGTGGCTTTTTCATCGGCGTTTAAATCGGCTGCTTCTTTGCCGTAGAGGTAATGGGCAAGGACTGGGGCGGCTTTGACGGCGACGTACTTTCCTATTTCCTTTGTGATGATTAAAGCTTAAACTACCATCGTAAAAACTTTAATCTGCTTCCTCACCTTCTGTCTCACTCCAATAAGGAAGAGAGGCTCTGCCAAAATAAAAAGTCACTACAGTCAGGAGAAATAAAACAAAAACTCTCTTATAAAAGAAAACAAATGTGCCTGAAGCAATAGAATTAATTATGTATATCTCAATAAAAATTAATAAGAAAGTTAAAATATAACTACCGTAGGCCAATGATTCGGTTTGACGGATTTTTAGTAGCTTAACAATTCCTAATATTAAGAGACTATTAAAATAGACACAAAGATTACTAGTCCCCGAAATTCCAGCAGACGACCCCTTAGGCATTTTTTCGCGAAACTTAATCATCATTGCTCCAAAAAAGGCTTGGCCAATTTGTTTTTGGAACAAGAGTTGCATCTTTCGAACCTAACTTATTAGAAATTGCACTACTAACTCCATCGCCTAAAAAATGATTCGTAACTTTTCCTTTAAGGGTTAAATAGTTATATCCTAATTTTTTTACCTCAGTAGCATCTATGATTTTTATTACTGAGCCGTCTATTAAAACCCCAACAGATGAATCATAAGCAAGATTAGACAACTTGTAGTCCTGATTTAGCACTACAGAGTCTCTAACACCCCCTACTACCGATTTTGAGGCAATGACCCCATACACTTTCAGCCCAGTACCCAATGAAGGAATCATCGTTGTTGCTCCTGCTCCAAACGCTGCGGAAGGAGCAACCATCCAGACAACTATCCCATCGGATACACCGCTTTCATAACCAGCACCTGTCATATAATCCTTTAACTCACTTTGTAATTCCTCTGGCGTAATATCAGGGTTTTCTTTTAACTTAGCATCTACTAAGGAAGCTGCGCCCGGTCCCCACTGATTAACACCAAATATACCCCGGTAATCAGACATCCAATTATTATCCACCGCCGTCCCCGCCGACTGTGCGCCTTGCGCAATACTCGAGTCCGTACCTGAACTTGCACCCACACCGGCACCCACGAGACTCGTGATGCTGGAGAGGGTCGCTTTTTCATCGGCGTTAAGATCAGCTGCTTCTTTGCCGTAGAGGTAATGGGCGAGCACTGGGGCGGCTGCTTCGGCGCTGATGGCAGCCCCTGCGGCTGTGAGGGCATTGTTACCCCCCGTGGCCGCCACGGCGGCGGCAAGTAGTCCGTGCGCGATTAGATGCTCGGTACTGCCTTCCCTATCGCTTGATTTAAAGTACTGCCCAATCTCTTTGGCAAGGCTTGGACTAAGGGTCGCGGTCGCAATCCCTAGCGTGCTGTCGGTCGATGCGCTTAAGCCCGCAGCAATGGTGCTAAGCAGTAAGGCACCGTTATCCAGTTGTTGGCGTTTGGCGTCATACTCCGCTTGGCTGATACGGCCGGCCTCGTAGTCGGCAGTGAGACGATCAGCCGCTTGGTTTAACTCTGCTTTTGCGCTTTGCACATTTTGGCTAAAGGCTTGTGACACCTCACGTTGGGTATCCAGTTCTTTTTGTAGGGCCACCGCATCAAAGCGATTTTCTAAGGCACCACTTAAGGCCTCGGCATTCTCGGTGGTTGTCGCGGTAAAGACACGATCAGCCATCGCCTCGGCCACCGGCGCATCCATCAACTGCCCACACTGTCTTGACGATAACCCTCAGTAACGGTATCTAACTGCAAATCACCGCCGGCAAAAACAGATGCTAATATTGTTTTATTGAATGATCTTTGTGCGAAAAATGTTGTTTGTTTAATTTAAAAGCTTTATTTGATAAATCAAAATGCTTGTTACTAATCATAATAGTAATCAACCTGATATTCAGATCCTAATTCTGTTCGCAATTTTAATAATAATGATCTCCCCATAGAAATAAATTGCTCATAATCAAATTCCTCCCAATACGAATTACTTGGGTCATCCATATTAAGTCCTTTGTCAAATAAATCTGCCCACGATAACAACTCTTTTTTCAATTGATTAGATATAGGCAATTCATCCAAATCAATGTTCCCAACTTCTATTTCATCATTGTGCCATATAGGTGAGCAAAAATAATCAGGCATTAATCTAATTTTTTTCATACTATCTCCCAACACTAGTAGGATTAGCGCCAACAATATATCCATTGCTACCAACCGTAACAGCAATGTTTTGAGTTTTACCGTTTACAGTAACTTGATAAATAGCTCTACCTGTTCCTTTTCCTTGATAACCTAAAAATTTCCCATGATTTACTGCATCCATTACTGCCTTAGGTATATCTTTTTCCTTAATACCAACTTTGGCAAAATCACCTGCATGTTCTTTCACAATATGTGCCAATCCTGCATCTTTGATACCTGCTACTCCTACTTGCCCAGTTTCTAAAAACACAACCTTCCCATTTGGCAACTCTCGAATAGCCACTAATGCTTGTTTATTGAACTTCACACTCGATTGAGTTAATTTATTAACCAAAATAAGTTTTGCACCTTGACTAACCAAAGATGGTGCAGGAACAAAACTAAAATCTGCCAGAGCATCTAATGCCAACGTACCCCAGTTCCCCTGCTTAATGTCCAGTGTATGTTTCAGGTTAATGCCTAAGACACCTAATTCTTCGTGTAACCCTAAATGCGTAATGCTTGCAGACTCTTTTTGTAAATCTAGGTACGCCACGCACGACGTATCACCTTGACATTGAGCGTACAGATTTTTAAACGTCGCATCCAGTTTCTCATGCCACGCAACCACACCCTCTTCGGTCAACCCGCTTTGTTTAACGGAAAGGTCATACCATTTCTGACGTGTTTCTTGACACGCCTCAGCACT
>NZ_KB892335.1 GCF_000373745.1 Oligella ureolytica DSM 18253
GGGGAGCTCCTTGCTGTGAACCCCAGAAACACCAGCCGGACTTGTCCCTGCTGCGGCTACGTTGCCAAGGAGAATAGGCGTAGCCAAGCGTGCTTCAAGTGTATGGACTGTGATTTTGAGGAAAACGCTGACGTAGTCGGCGCGATCAATGTNTTAAGGGCGGGACACGCCCGGTTAGCTTGTGCAGAGACTTCGCCTGTAGGTAAGGGCGTCGGGCCAAGAACCCACCGAAGCGAGTCAGGCGATGGTCGCCTGAACGCCGTAGGAATCCCCGTTCTTTAGGGCGGGGAGGATGTCAACTAAAGCAGGTGCCATTATATTTGGCACCCCAATCGGTAAAATCACTGGTCCCAAAGAGATTTTTACACCATTAATTGAGGCGCTTGCCTCTGGCGACAACTCTTTTGCTGAGTTACGCCAATTGAGTATGTTCAGTCATGCACCGGGATTACTATTACAATCTCTAAATATGTTGATGTGGGCGGATTATATCCACCCTCTTCGTCAAGACGACGAAATAGCCACCGCCCATGTCGAGCTACAGGCTTGGATTGATGAATTAACCCTACCTCTAGCCCTCGTGCCCGAATGCGGTACAGCAGTTAGGAAATAACTCTATATTAAATACATAAAGGCCACTTTATTACCGTGGCCTTTATTATGTTATGACGGCATAAAGTTTATATCTCGTCAGTTAAATATCCTTTTGCTCTTCATCATCCGGCACCACCTGCTCTAATTCATTACCCAATACATCTGTTGAGCCTTGAACCGCAGGTGCTAAATGACCCGGCGTATGCCCTGCAGCAGGCGCATGACCTCTTCTAAAAGGCGCTTGCTTTGGCTTGTCCATACTGCTCCACTGTACATTAGCAGCAGGAGCGTGGCCGTTTTTATCCTGACCAAAATATACCACCGTGTGTGGATATGGCAGCTCTATATTGGCTGCGTTGAAGTGCTTTTTAACCAAGCGGTTATAACCCCGCTGCACAGCCCATTGCATACCGGGTGTCGTTTTAATCAAGACTCGAATAGTGACACCCTTATCATTAATGGCAGTAACCCCGGGGATAGTAATTTCTTCAAGAATTTCGGGAGCCAGTACCTCATCTTGCATCAGCTCATCAAATGCATGGTGTAAATGTTGAATGGCATGATCCACATCTTCTCGATGCGCAATCGTGTATTCACCCATATGGTAAGAAAAATCACGCATGTGATTAACCACCACATCAACCGATGAAAAAGGAATCATATGATAACCGCCATCTAAGGTGCGTATACCCACCGAACGGATAGTCATTTTTTCGACTGTACCAAACACTCCGCCCGCTTCAACGACATCATTTACATTCATCCCATTTTCAAGTTGAATGAAAATGCCTGTAATAATATCCTGCACCAACTTTTGTGCACCAAAACCAATCGCCAAACCCACAACACCCGCACCGGCAAGTAACGGACCGATATTAATGCCGATTTGTGACAGCAGCACTAATATTGTCATGGTCACAATCACAATCAATACGGCATTTCTCAAGAGTGAGAGTAAGGTTTTTTCACGCGCACTCGCCTCATACTCACCCGTTCCGCTTAGACGGCCTTCAATGATGCTGGCAATGACACTCCAACTGATCGACGCAATTAACAAGACGATACCTATATGAACGACCATATTAATGGTTGCTTGCCCTGAAGCCGAACTTAACCAAGCTGTTAAATCAAACGCACGCCAGGCGTCAAGGATCACCAGCACCACAACAGCAAGCGTCAGCAGGCGCAGGCCTTTAAGCATCGCCGGTATATATGAATTAATACGCTCTTCAAGTAAAGGCAACTTAGCTCGCAAATCATCAGACAAACGCACCCGTCGACTGAGTATGGCCGTCAGGATCGTCGATACAATTAACCCGATGACAATCGCCAATATGCTTTGCATTGTCGCCTGAGCCATAAAGGGAAGCGCATTAACAGGATCTATCTGGCTTACCACCAACAAAACAGCAAAGTAAATAATGGCTAAAAAATGCCATACCTTGGCAAACAAGCGCATCAAGGTACCAAAAAATGCAACCGAAGCCTGATTTGCACGCTGCATAAAACGATCATGTACCTCGACTCGATGCTTCCAAATGCCTCTAATCGCATAAATAAACACACCGAACATAATCAATAAGCGAATCATGTTGCCTAAGGCCGCACCGAACATGAGCGTCGCGACCGGCACAATCACTAGCATCCCATATCCGACTACTTCCACCAGCACAGTCAGCCATTTATTCCAATACTGCGCGACTTCATCAGACATCGTAAACAGCCTCAAACGAGGGAAACGTGTAGCAAAGACCACCCGCACTAAGGCCCGAGTAAGCTCAACCGCAACAAATGCATTGACAAACAGAGACTCAAACATCCCTGCGACACCACCCGGCCCGGCAAGTGACATAACCACACCATAACCAACAATAGCCGCTAGAGCGATAGCCGCCACATCAATAACGAATGCGCCAAGTATGGCAGTCATTTTTCGCAATAAAAATAATTCATTAACGCGATGCTGCTGTCTTTTAGATACTTTAGGTGATTGAACGGTCCATTGATTGATTCGAGAAAAAAACCGAGCTGCTACTAAACGGGTAAATATAAAGGCAATCACCGTAACAAACACTACGAGAGAAAACCTTAGTAAAACGGTCTTCCAACCCGCCATGGTGACGTTACCAACTGCTTCGCCACGCACCATCGCACCAAGCGTCTCTGCTGTATACCCTAAGTCATCCAGTACTTTAGTAAGAAAAAGCTGCGTCGTATCCGCTACCCGTCTGGGTAAAGAGTCATCGATTTCCGTCGTCTCTGTCGCGCTGTCTGCCACCGGCTCTTCAGCGACTTGACCTCGCAATTGTTCAATTAATTGTTGGCGTGTTTGTTCATTTTCCAACAGATCCGCCAGTTGCGCCGAAGAAGCAACAGTTGCTGTCTCAGTCACGGCATGTGCCACATTATCAGAACTCAAAAAAATAAGGACACAAAAAATCAATAATAACGGCTGAAACCACGCTCCTACATGGATTGAACCTGCCAACTTTAGTGGCGTCTTTTTGAAAAAATCGAACACGCTACTACCCCTTTATGGATTCTGAAATTGTTTAACCAATTAAGGTAACATAAGCAGCCTGCTCGTTTAAAGCCTACCTAGACCGATGTTACCAGTCGTTTCAATAGCTTGCCATAACGTGACTAAGCGACACACACCATAAACTTGAATATACCTCAGGCACACTCCTACGTGTCCAACAGAACCATACCACTCTAAAGCAGGCATAAAAAAACGTCCTATAGAGCAATCCTATAAGACGTTAATTTATTTCTGGTGGGCTGGGCGGGATTCGAACCCGCGACCAACGGATTAAAAGTCCGCTGCTCTACCGACTGAGCTACCAGCCCCTCGAAAGATTAAAATTATGACTTATTTGCGTAACACTGTCAACACCAATTTGTCATTTTTTTATAAACAGCTAATTTGTGTGTATTTTTCACAACTAAACAACAGTTTTAGCTATTTTTCTTCAATTATCTTTTCTACTAACTTCAACGCTTTTTGATTATAGCGCCATTCAACCGCTGTCACTGCAATACCGCTGCCACACACGATTAAAATACCGACCCACGCCCAGACATCAGGAAATTGCCCCCAAATTGCAAATCCTAGCGCTGCTGCCGCAATAATTTGAAAATAACTAAACGGTGCAAGCAAAGAAGCAGGCGCATGTTGATACGCTCTTATTTGTAATAAATGCCCTAACGTACCAAATAATCCCACGTTAATTAAAAGCAACCATTGCCACAAGCTGAAATCCCTCAAGGCGGCCATGCTTTCGTCCCAGTGAAAAGGCATTAACACGATACCGCCAAGTAAACCGACAATACCGGTCCACAGTAACGTAGTTTGTGAATCGTCAGCAGCCAACTTTTTGGTATAGATAAACTGCATGGCAATCGTAAAAGCCGCTAACAAGGCATAAGCCACGCCAACGGGGTCTAAGCCCGCCCCGGGCCGCACTATCAATAAAACGCCCATGAAGCCAACCACAGCCGCAACCCAGCGATGTAAACGAGAGGCCTCACCCAGAAACCAAGGAGCAGCACACAGCACGAGTAAAGGTGCTAAGAAATAAATAGCCGTTGCTTCTGCTTGAGGTAAATAGGACAACGCCGTAAAAATAGCCAGGGTCGTGACCATCGTGGTAAGACCGCGAATAACTTGCGTTTTATAACTTGTGCTATGAAAAATAGCTAAACCTTTGCTAGGCAAGGTAATCGCCAGCACCAACACCACATGCACAGCAAATCTAAAAAACAGCAGACAAAAAAGAGGCAAGCTGATTTGCATTAACCACTTACCGCTTGCCTCCTGAACTGATAGTGCCCATGTCGATAAAACGAGCAGGGCAATACCAAGAAAAATTTTATAGTGACTCATCTGCTACCTGACAGGTGAAATCCTGACCTCGGCACCACGACGCTTTACTTCTAACTCGTCGGTCGGGAGAATCTTTAAACCCTCTAAGCCCTTAATGTAGCTTGAGCCCTGCATCTGCATCACGCGAATTTTATTACGCATCACCACCGGATTATGAAGAGGCATACCAAACAACCAAATCTCATCCAACAAACGCGCCGAGTTCATCTCGCCCAGATGCGCAATAGTCGGCCCAACGGCCAACATATGCCCTTCACGACCAAAAGCGGGGATCGTGTCCAATCCACAATGATACTCTAAGACCTGACCACCTTCGTAGCGCTCACCGGTGTTTAGGTCCCACCAAGCTTCATTCGCAGGCAAATAGACAATCGCACAGCCACTCTCATCCAGGATGGGCGCAATTAGCACCGCCGGACCAAATAAAAACTGCTGATCAAACTCTGCCGCCATCTCATCATTAGGAAAGGCCAACGGCATGGAGCTCTGAATAGGTTGCCCACCCCGCACGCCCTCCTCAATAATACCAAGGACATAAGGAATAAGGCGATAGCGTAAAGATAGCCACTGCTTGGCAAGATGCTGTGTGTCCTCATCATAATAAATCGGCAGTTGCTCTACCTCGGCATGAAAAGAGAAATTACCGCTAAAGGTAGAAAGAGCCAACCAACGAAGGTATAAATCTGCCTCCATCGGCTCGTCACCCGCACGCCCAATACGATGCTTAACAAACGGCACGCAGCTATTTTGCACACTAATCAAGGTACGGTAAAGCTTGTTGAGCCCATCCCAAGACCCTTCAAAAGATGGTAGCTCAAGATAAGGGCGTCGCTGACTGGCAATGTTCATTTGATCATGTACAACAACCCCCTCAGGCGGCGTGGTAGCTGCTGAAATGCCGTCATAGAGAGACTGCTCCATAAGCGTAGGGAAAAGCTGTCGCAGTAGTGCACCTTCTTCATTATGGCGGCCACTGGCCTCATCAGGCAGCTCAACAATCGCTGTGGTGGTTTTTAGAGACTGCCCATGTTCGAGTAGCTGCTGATGTCTGTCACGCCAAAAGTTATAAGCATCTTTGTAAGTTAGGTCCAATAAGCCGTAGTCCTTACCACCCGTGTGCTTGGTACCGGAAAAGCGCAGTGCATCACCTTCGGCATCCATGATCATCCAACCACGGTCTTGAAGCTCTTCAAAAAGATGCGTACCCACATAGATGGCCGGAAAAGTAGGTACAATCGCATGCCAATGATTGTCCTTTAACTTATCAAAATATGCGCGAGTATTGGCCTCGAGACGCTCAGCATCCCAATCCAAACTTAAGCGGTCATTATCAATCACCGCCAAGCCAGGCCACGCATACTCCAGCGTATTAATAGAAACCTCGTGGTCACGCAACTGCTTGGCAAAGGTTAAAAACTCCTCATCACTTTGCCCGTCTAATTGCTCTAAACCAACGCCCATTGCGTCTAACGTCGGCTGACCGCCGCGGCCTGTCAGTGCCGTGTATTGATCAAAAATGACTAAGGGCTCACCGCTGAATAAATACAAATCAAAGCACTTATTATCCGTGTAAAGTTGATAGCTATGCGCATCATCTGCCGCAGCAACACTGTGTATGCTGCGGTCTAAGCCATCCAGATACAAGCCCCAACCATGAGTAGACCAAGCCAATGGAGCAAAATTAAACGCTGCCAGATCAGAGACAAATTCTTCGCTGCGACGATTAAAATTTTGATCTGTCGCACCTAAACCATACACCGGCTGTTCTTCAGGCAAATCAAGCATCAGCGCCCAAGACTCATCAAAAACAAAAGACCTATCATAAGCGCTTGATGTTTGAAGCAACACCTCAGCATCAGCGTAGGCCGCTATTGCATCTTGCTCAAGACTGCGCTCTTGCTCGTCTGCGTCCTCAGCATCAACCTCACTCTGCAGGGCAGTCGGTTTTAATAGCTTCAGGGAAAAAGGATGAGTGGAGAGTAATAAAGCACAATCTTTTTGTGCTAATAGCCAAGAGCCCTCCTGCTCTACAACAACCAATTCAGCCGGCTGATCATTTGGAATCACCGAGAGCTCTTGGCGTGTTTTGGCTCTTTCATTGGTTTCGGAAAGGGATAAACTTTTTAAGGAGCCGCAGCAAAATCTAAAGACACCGGGCGCTTGAGCCTCAATACGTAGTACATAATCCTGGTAACCGGTTGAAAACTCTACGCTATGGCCTTGTTTGCTAACTAGGGCTAACTCTTCAAATTGAATCACACAACTCTCTTTTATAAATTTTGATAAATGTGGACTTATGTCATTTTTCTGAGGTAATTGTCCGCTTATAGTCTACTATTATGACTTTTTTTTCATAAAATTTAAACCGAAATTGATTTTTATTCATATTTAGGATTAAAATAGCGCCCCCATTTTTCTCATGAATTAGTCATATTCATGTCATTTATCCGACTGCCATACTAACTAAACCAAGCTCATGATTGCGCAACTATCGAAGCCCAAGCGCTTTGATTAACTCTTTTTCCAAAGGGACAGGCTCACCATCCAGCATAGCGCCGATGATATCCCCGGCAAAGCTGCTCCAAGTCAGTCCATGTGAGCCATAGCCCACCGCCAACCATACCCCTCGTGCGTAGTCCAATTCTGTAATCACCGGCAATCGCCCTTGTACGACGGCTCGACCGCCTGACCACCCCTCTTCTAACCGGACGGTTGGCGACGTTAACTCATCTAAAGCAAGCGGTATTTTATCTCTGATCACCTCTTGCCCCTTGAGACTTATCCCGGGATCCTGCTCTCCATGCCGATAGGTACTACCTAACACGCACAGGCCATCCACCGTAGGCGGCAAGAAATAGCCTTGACCACCCAAAGCAACCTTTGGCACCTGCAGTAATCTGTTCGCCGCGATATGTATCACCTCACCCCCCATCCAGTGCATGGTCTCTTCAACTTTAGGCATAGCGGCTTTAAACTCACCAGCCATCGTTTGGCGTTGGAGCAAATCACTTTTTTCTAAAATAGACATACACTCGGCTGCGTTCGCGATCACAATCTGCTCGTACTTGCCTAAGCAGTTATCGTCTGCATCAAATAATTGCCAATGTTCAGAATTTGTGTGCTTTTTGACATAAGCGACTGCTTGGCTGCGTTGCTGCACAGGAAAATGCGTATAAATGTACTTTAATAATTGCTCCGGACTAATGAGTCGAGCCTGTGGCCAAAAAATGCCTTCTTCCTCTAGCTCAACGCCCAAACGCTCCGACACCTCCCGAGGGCTCAGTCGTTGCACCCACTCCCTCGGGAAATTCAACGTGTCTACGGCAATGGTAATATCCTTGCCATAGCCCTTATTACGATTAACCTCCAGATTACCGGCACGAGATACGATCACCTCATCCGGAAAGTCTCGCCAATGATATAAAGCGCGCAAGATGGCCGCACGACTCAAACGTGACTTATGGTTATCATCAACCGAGATAAATGGCGTCATAGCAGCGGCTAAGTGATTTTTATGCTTGCAGGCATTAGACTCGCTGAACATCGGATCAAATACCGTTACTTGCCAATCTCGCTGCTGCATCACACCCGCAATCCCGGCGCCGGCGATACCACCACCGATGATCGCCATGGTGTTAGTTTTATTTTTTTGAGCTTTTTGCATATGCGGACGAAGCGCTTGGGAATCGACCAACTGCATACCGGCTTTTTTTGTCGCAACGACAAACTCTTCACGTTCAAACTGTGCTTTGTCCATGAGGAAATAACTTTTAACGGCTGCATAGCGTAAAACCCATGGCCAATGCCTATGCTCCGATGATTCTATCGCTTCATCACGCACAAACAGATCGATAGAACAATGCCATTGATTTTGTAAATAGTTTGGCTCCCCAAAACCCAGCGTTAGGCTACCCTGCTTATCAGCAAAGTCTATTCTGTGCACGCCCGGCAAGGCCAAAGGCCAATGAAGACGCAGATGAGTAAAAACGACATCGAAATACGGATTCGCCAATCCGGACAGCTGATAAAAATGCGCTATCTGCTCCCAGTCACGTGCAGAAAAAACGATATTATTGCTATATAAGGCGTGCAGACTGACTTCATGCTGCTGCACCATTAACAAAGGCAACAACACTAACGCGCTCTCCCCCTCCAGCATCACTTGCATCAACGCCTTGTCTTGCAACATCGCCCTAACCCTGGGCCACTCTTGCTCGATTCGTTGCTGCCAATCCTTGAGCCAAGCACTACTTAAGCTCAGGGTATTAAACGGAGATGTTATGGTTAACGCTTGACAGTCGAGCGCAACCACTGCCGGAGACAGGTTAAATTCTTTAAGCATAAATTTTTAAACGAGAGATAAAGTGACCCAGTTCTTGCCAAACTTTATTAATAATTTTTTTAAAAAAACATGTAGTATAATTGTTGATTATTCTGCATCATACATGCCGTATAAGTGGATGGTCAGCGAAATTTCTTTTCAGAACCAGCCTATACCTTGTGGCCCTTCGGAGAAATATACTCATGCAAGACATTAAAGTTGACTTTTACCACGCACTGGAAGCTGCCACCACCGCCGCCAAGGAAGCAGCCTCTATTTTGACAGTTTATGCCAAGGATCGTAGTAAACTATCGATTGATCATAAATCTCAAAATGACCTCGTTTCACAAGCGGATAGAGATGCAGAGCAAGCTATTCTACAGATCATGCGAGAGAAGACCCCAGACATTGCTATTGTAGCTGAGGAAAGCGGCACCTCTTCTGACTTGGATCAAGCGCAGCTTGCATGGTTCATCGACCCCTTAGACGGCACCACAAATTTTTTACATGGGATACCGCATTATGCAGTGTCAATCGGCCTAGTAGCGCGCGCCGGTACGGTACTTATCCCCAACACAGAGCCTTTGGCGGTTAATACCCCTATTATCGGCGTCGTTTATGACCCTAACCGCCAGGAGATGTTTAGTGCAATTCATCAAGACGGTTGCTTCTTAAATGGCCAGCGTGTTAACACCTCTCAAAGCAGGCATCTCGAAGACTCATTATTAGCCACCGGCGTGCCGTTTAGAGACTTCTCTTTTGAGGAATCGTACATGAGGGGCTTCAATGAGGCCATCCACCACACGCGCGGCATACGTCGCCTCGGCGCTGCCGCTTTGGACTTAGCTTGGGTTGCTTGCGGTCGCTTTGATGGCTACTGGGAAATGGGCCTGGCGCCTTATGATGTGTGTGCAGGTACTTTGCTAGTCCGCGAAGCAGGTGGTATCGTAGAAGATATTTATGAGCAGGAAGACTGGCCCAGAGGCGGCAACATCATCGCTTCCAACAAACACATCGCAACAGCCTTTGGGGAGATGATTAGACAGCAGCTCTAAGCCATTTCCTCGCAACACAAAATATTAGAAGGTTACGGTTCAAATGCTTAACAATAATTCAAATAACGATAATAGAACTACAGAACAAGAGAAACTTGACCTCAACATTGAGGAAATCTCCGATAGCAGCATGGACTCCTTCGATGAGCCACAGGTAATCAATATCCCTAAACGGCTTGATCATGAGAACCAAGACTCAATTATCGAAGAGATCAATACACTTTTAAAAAAGCAAGAGTTAGTTGAAAACATCCTCGCTCAACAAGAGGGTAGCTCCGAACGAGCAGAATTAGTTCAAACAGTTTTAGAACACAAGCATGCTGCGGAATTAGGTGATTTAATCAATCACCTACACCCGGCCGATATTGCGTTTATTCTTGAGTCATTACCGTCTGAAGCACGTATCAAGGTTTGGAACGCTGCACATACAGATCACGATGGGGATATTCTTCTCGAAGTAGAAGACTGGATTCGTGAAGAGCTGATTGCCGAGATGGACCAAGAGGATATCATCGCGGCCACAGAAGACTTAGATGCAGACGAACTGGCTGACCTAGTACCCGACCTACCGCCTGAAGTAGTTGTTGAGCTTCAAAAAACTTTAACAGATGAAGAGCGCGAACAGCTTCGCTCAGCACTTGGATACCCGGAAGGCACAGTCGGCGCCATCATGGACTTCGAAATCGTACGGGTCCGCCAAGATGTAACCCTCGAAGTCGTACTGCGCTATTTACGCATGCTGGGCGAACTACCTGAGCACACTGACCAACTATTTGTCGTTAATAGAGAAAACCAATTAAAGGGTGTCCTGCCACTGACCACGTTATTAGTTAATGAATCCGAAAAATCGGTCACAGATGTCATGGAGACCGACTATCTATCCCTTAAAGCGGACTCCAAAGACACCAAAGCAGCCTCTGCTTTTGAACGTTATGACTTAGCATCAGCACCGGTCATTGATGAGGACAATGTCCTAATTGGTCGCGTCACGATCACTGACATTGTTGATGTGATTCGTGAAGATTCCAATGAACAAGCACTATCTCAAGCGGGTCTACAAGAAGAGGATATCTTTGTGCCGGTCCGTCGAGCGATTCCCAATCGCGCACCCTGGCTATTGATTAACTTAATGACTGCGTCCGTCGCATCACTCGTCGCCTCTCGCTTTGAAGACACCGTTAGTCACATCGTGATTCTGGCTTTTCTCATGTCTATTGTGGCGGGGATTGGCGGCAACTCCGGCAATCAGACCATGACGATGGTGATTCGTGCGTTGGCTGTTGGTCGTGTTAATCAAAAAAATGCACGAAATCTCTTAAAGCGTGAAACTTTTGTGACTCTCTGCGTAGGCCTTGGTGGCAGTTTCATTGCCGGCACATTTGCTTGGATTTTCTCGGGTTCCATCAAAATCGCCTTGGTCATGGCAAGTGCCATGGTGCTAAATATGCTGGTCGGCGCAACGCTCGGCGTGCTGATTCCACTGATACGTGATCGTCTCAACAAAGACCCGGCCTTAGGTTCTTCAGTACTGCTAACCTTTGCCACTGACTCCCTAGGCTTTTTCATCTTCTTAGGATTGGCGACCATCTTCTTGATGTAATTGTAATCACCATACAAAAAGTCCACGATATGCATCTTGTCATATCGTGGACTTTTTATATAAGGTGTTAATTTTGTCTTAGTTCAATTTACCGTGACACTGCTTGTACTTCTTACCACTACCGCACGGGCAAGGGTCGTTACGACCAACATGACGCATCATATTCTTGACGGTAATACCACCGGCAGACACATCACCCTCTGCATTCACCTCTACACCCGAAGCCGGTTTGTCGCCGCCTAGGACTTCATCTGCGTCCGCATGATGGTACTGCACATTTTGTACTCCGGCCGTCTGCTGTTGTTGTGCTTGGGCCTCAGTCACCTGTTCCGGTGCTTGAATTTGAACCGTCATAAGAATCTTAACGGCTTCATCACGAATGCGGTCAAGCATATGTGAGAATAAAATAAAGGCTTCTTTTTTGTACTCTTGCTTAGGGTCTTTTTGTGCGTAACCACGCAAGTGAATACCTTGACGTAAATGATCTAAAGCCGATAAATGCTCACGCCAGCTGCCATCAATACGATCGAGTAACACAGAGCGCTCAAACTGAGCCCAAGATTCCTCGCCCACCAGCTCAATTTTTGCTTGATTTTGCTCGTCTGCAGCCTCAATAATGCGTGTTAAGATACCTTCATCGTCTAAATTACTATCTTCCTCGACCCACTGTGAGACCGGCACGTGCAACTGCCAATCCGTCGCGAGGACATTTTCTAAGGTAGTAAGATCCCATTGCTCTTCCATCGATTCTTCAGGTACGTACTGTCGCACTAGTTCCGTCACCGCATCATGACGAAGATTCGTCAGCATCTCTTTAAGTGAGTCTGACTCGAGCACTTCGTTACGCTGACTGTAAATTACTTTACGCTGCTCATTGGCTACGTCATCAAATTCAAGTAATTGCTTACGGATATCGAAGTTACGACTCTCAACCTTGCGTTGTGCAGATTCGATGGAACGGGTCACCATTTTCGCTTCAATAGGCTCACCATCGACACCTAAACGATCCATAATTGCGCGTACACGGTCACCCGCGAAAATACGCATCAACGGGTCATCTAAACCTAAGTAAAAGCGTGAAGAACCGGGGTCACCTTGGCGACCGGCACGACCGCGCAACTGGTTATCGATACGTCGCGATTCGTGGCGCTCGGTACCGATAATACGTAAACCACCTGATGCTTTGACTTCTTGGTTAATTGGCCTCCATTCCTCACGAATCTTCTCAATGCGCGCATTCTTTTGCTCCGCATCGAGGGAATCATCGGCCATCACCATGTTAATACTTTTCTCAATACTACCGCCCAGCACAATATCAGTACCTCGACCGGCCATATTCGTCGCGATCGTAATAGCACCCGGCTTACCCGCTTCTGCTACAATTTCTGCTTCACGAGCGTGCTGCTTAGCGTTTAAAACGTCGTGTGGTAAACCCTCTTTCTTGAGCATTTCAGAAAGAAGCTCAGAGTTTTCAATGCTGGTTGTACCCACTAATACCGGCTGCTTACGCTCATAACAATCACGTACGTCTTTAATAATAGCGGCAAACTTCTGCTCATCGTTTTTAAAGATTTGATCGTTTTGGTCCTGACGAATCATCGGCAAATTGGTCGGGATAATCACCGTCTCTAAGCCATAGATCTGTTGGAACTCATACGCTTCGGTGTCTGCTGTACCGGTCATACCGCCTAACTTCTCATACATACGGAAGTAGTTTTGGAAGGTAATGGATGCTAAGGTCTGATTTTCATTTTGAATATCAACATTTTCTTTGGCTTCAACCGCTTGGTGCAAACCATCAGACCAGCGACGACCCTGCATAAAACGACCGGTAAATTCATCTACAATAACCACTTCACCATCTTGGATCACATAATGCTGATCGCGGTGGAATAGATTATGCGCTCTTAGAGCGACCATCAA
This sequence comes from Oligella ureolytica DSM 18253, assembly GCF_000373745.1. Lineage (GTDB taxonomy): Bacteria > Pseudomonadota > Gammaproteobacteria > Burkholderiales > Burkholderiaceae_B > Oligella > Oligella ureolytica. The sequence continues at coordinate 13,380 of NZ_KB892335.1, forward strand.
GTGATGTACTAAGCTGATATTACGCGGATCATATAAAGACTGCCCCTCAGGGAGAATCTTGAGATCTTGTAAAATATGCTCGGCTTTTTCGTGACCGGCCTCTGATAAATGAATTTGTTGTGCCTTTTCATCTACCCAGAAATCACCTTCGGGCTCGGGCTCATCAGGGCGTGGCTCACTGGCCATGCGATTCATCATCGCCGGTACCACATTCATCGCCTTATAAAGATCTGTATTGTCTTCTGCCTGTCCGGAAATAATTAATGGCGTACGGGCCTCATCAATTAAAATGGAGTCAACCTCGTCGACGATCGCAAAATTAAGGCCTCGCTGACGACGGTCCTCAACACGAAACTCCATGTTATCGCGCAAATAGTCAAAACCGAATTCATTATTAGTACCGTACGTAACATCCGCTGCATAGGCGGCGATTTTATCCGGATTACTTTGGTTTGAAGTCACTACACCGACACTCAAGCCTAAGAATTCGAATAAGCGGCCATTATTGTGAGCATCGCGCGCAGCAAGGTATTCGTTGACAGTAACGACATGGACACCCTTGCCGGCCAAGGCATTTAAATAAATCGCCAAGGTAGACATGAGTGTCTTACCCTCACCGGTACGCATCTCTGCAATCTTGCCTTGGTGTAGAGCCAGAGCTCCTATCATCTGCACATCAAAATGACGCATACCGAGGACACGCACTGACGCTTCGCGCACCACAGCAAAAGCCTCAGGCAGAATGTCATCTAAACTCTGACCATTCGCTAAACGCTCCTTAAACTCAACACTTTTAGCTGCTAATTCATCTTCGCTCAACGCCTGCATCTCAGGCTCTAACTTATTGATCTTGGCTACGGTCCGTTTATATTGCTTAAGTAGTCGATCATTACGGCTACCGATGATTTTTTTAAAAATGGAAATCATATCGTCTGTGTAGTGAATATTATAAAAATCTCTTGGTGATTAAAGGTTAAACCACCGATGAATTGGCAACAGTTCAACAGTTTAACCCATAGCCCAATTCATGTGAGGGCAAGTTGACTGTAATCAAGATATTATGAGAAATATTGCTCACTCTTGACTAAGAAGTTTTAGTGTATCTAATAAAGAACCGCCGGCAGGGGCTTGGATATCAGACAAATCCTTGCCCAGCACGAGCATCGGATCAATCGGTACACTATCAAGTCGCACTTCAAAATGCAAATGGGCGCCGGTAGAGTTGCCTGTGTTGCCTACACGAGCAATCATTTGGCGACGGCTGACGATATCACCTGCTTCGACTAAGTTTTCGCTATTGTGAGCATAGACCGTGGTCACTCCTGCGCCATGGTCTATTTCGATCAAATAGCCATAGCCATTAACATAGCCGGCACTACTGACTACACCATTGCTGGCGGCATAAATAGGTGTACCCTTTGGGGCAGCAAAGTCCAAGCCGGCATGCAATCTTGACGTTCTGGTGATAGGATGAAGGCGCCATCCAAAAGGCGAAGACATACGCGCCTGCAGCATTGATACCGGTATACCGGTAGGTACTCGGTCTAAATCAATTTTACGACTCTGCATCAATACATCTAAAGCCCGTATGCGATTTTCTTGTTGGTATAGTCTCTGTTTTAATAAATCGAGTTCTTTACCGATTTTTTCACCGGAAAAACCAACCTCATCGACAAACTCCTCCATGGGTTGATCGTGTTCACCCAAGTTAGGCTGTGTAAAGGTGTTGGTTTCTACACCAAGATTAAAGGATGAATTATGACTGATTCGTTCTGTTATCTGAGTGATATTGTCTAAAGTAATCTTAGCTTCAGCTAATTGTTGAGCAAACTGACCCAGACTATGCTCGATCAAATTCTGTTGGGCCGGATTTTGAGGTAAACTATTCGGATTCCTTGGCGAGCCGCTCTGGTTATTATCATGGTGATAACCATAATGCCGCTCCAACAAAGCACCGGACACTAGGGCGATACACACACACAACACGGTAATACTAAAAGACCAAACTTTTTGTGTCTTCTGTCTCGCTCGCCGCGGTGATACAAATTTTTTAGCCAACGCTATTTCCTCAATATGAAATCACATCGTAACTATCGTAAACCACCGAGTTTTCAAACTGCAATGGAGTGGCTGGAACAGGAGAAAACCACGGGTCCCGTCCTGGAACGCGCTCGTACCATTCTTAAACTACAACCGCTACTGGTAAGTGTACTAGGCAAAGAATTGACAAAACAATGCTTGATTATTAGTTATACCGAGGGCACACTCAAATTAGCAGTCGCTAACAATGCCTGCGCAGCAAAAATTAAGCAATTAGCGCCAAGCATGACACGACACCTGAATAAGCACGGCTTAAAACTGCATAATGTAGAACTGAAGGTCATACGAAATCCGACTTAATTGAAAGAATTTTAAAACATAAGCCGGATAATTAGAATAATAATGCGTGAATTAGGCTAGCTGCCAATCACGGTTAAACACATCCGCTTTAGCTTTTTCGCTCTCATAGGTTACTACCTCATAGGCATCGGGTTGCGCCAGCAAAGCACGCACCAGCTTATTATTTAAATCATGCCCGGACTTACAAGCCACGTATTTGGCGAGCAAGGGTTTACCGGCAAGATATAAATCACCGATCGCATCAAGAATCTTGTGCTTTACAAACTCGTCTTCATAGCGCAATCCGTCCTCGTTGAGAATCCGGTACTCATCCAGCACAATGACGTTATCAAGATTGCCGCCACGACCTAAACCTGCAGAACGCAACAACTCTACTTCCTGGGCAAAACCAAAGGTACGCGCACGAGAAATATCCCTGATAAATGAGTCCTTGGCAAAATCCACTTCAGCAAAATTTGCTGTAGAAGCAATGGCCGGATGCTTAAAATCAATTGAAAATGCTAAAGAAAAACCGGGGTGAGGCTCAAGGCGTGCCCACTTGATGTTATCGCCCTCACCTTCGATCACTTCTATCGTTTTTTTGACACGTATAAAACGCTTAGGAGCATCCTGCTCTTCGATGCCCGCTGAGCGAAGCAGATACACAAAGGTAGCCGCGCTACCATCCATAATAGGCACTTCCTCACCGGTCAAATCAATATGGATATTATCAATACCCAAACCGGCTAAGGCTGACATTAAATGCTCAACTGTCGATACGCGATGCTCTCCGTTAACAAGGACGGAAGCCATGCGAGTATTACCGACTTTTTCTGCTAGCGCCGGAAAATCAATCACTTGGGGGGTATCAATACGATGAAAAACAATCCCTGTATTAGCTTCTGCAGGTCGCAAAGTAAGCTCAACACGATGTCCTGAATGAACACCTACGCCAATAGTTTTTACCGCCTTTTGTATGGTTCTTTGTTTTAACATGGCTAGTCTTCTATAAAAATCTAATGAAATTATTTTGTTCTAATTTATTCTGCTATTTTAACTCGCTCAAGCAAATAAAAAACCAATTAACTCAATCACTTACGAAGTAAAATAAAAGAAATAAACTTGTAACAAAAAAACACCAATACTGACCTATTGACAGTATTGGTATTTAGTAGTTCCCAATCTCTTTAATCCTTGAGTATCACATCATTGTGATGCATATCCAAGGTCAACAGATTATTCTAAACGACTTAATCAATTACGGTGATTAATTCGCTTGCTTACGCAAAAAGGCAGGGACATCACTATCATTACGCTCATCATCCGAAAGAGAACGACGAGAGATAGCTGAATCGGTGACGCCACCGCCTGACAAACCGAAACCGACATTGAGATGACCAGTGCGAGGACCACGCGCGGCACGAATCGGATTAAAACCGCCGATCGAACCTCTTAGGCCATCGACTGCTGCGCTGGCATCATCCGTACCGGTACGAAGGTGATGCTGCTCTGTATTATCAACAACGATCTCAGGCTTTTTTCGGCCGAGACCCGTAGCGACCACAGTCACTCGAATCTGATCACCCATATTATCATCGTGAGCAATACCGGAAATAATAACGGCATCTTTGTCTGCGTAACCCGTGATGACTTCGTTAATCGTACGGACTTCACGCTGAGTGATGCTGGTGCTCGCTGTAATATTAATTAACACGCCGCGTGCGCCATTGAGATCGACACCTTCTAACAGCGGACAAGCAATCGCTTCTTCTGCTGCTTTCTTAGCGCGATCCTCACCCGAAGCGACTGCTGTACCCATCATCGCTTGACCTTGCTCGCTCATAATGGTTTTCACGTCTTCAAAGTCAACGTTGATATTACCCTCGACATTAATAATCTCGGCAATACCCGCGCAAGCATTGTGAAGTACATCATCAGCCTCAATGAAACACTCTTGCATCGTGGCGTCTTCACCTAACAACTCTTCTAAGCGATCGTTAAGCACAACGATTAATGCGTTGACATTGTCGGTTAGGTTCTCAATACCCTCTTCGGCTGCCTTCATACGACGAGTACCCTCGTAACCGAAGGGCTTAGTCACTACGCCAACAGTTAAAATACCAAGTTCGCGAGCAATTTGGGCAACGACAGGACTGGCTCCTGTACCTGTACCGCCACCCATACCAGCGGTAATAAATACCATATGAGCACCGGTTAGCGCATTACGAATTTGTTCGCGCGCCGCTTCTGCAGCTGCACGACCATTTTCAGGTTTAGCACCGGCTCCTAATCCGGTGGTACCTAAAGCGATAACGTGATCTGCTTGAGAACTGCCTAATGACTGTGCATCCGTGTTTGCACTGATAAACTCAACGCCTTTAAGACCTTTAGCGATCATGTGATTGACCGCATTGCCGCCGGCGCCACCAACACCAACGACCTTGATGACCGTGCCGTTTTCCGGTTGCTCCTGGTCAACAAATTTAAAACCTAAATCCATGCTCATACGAGAGACTCCTACTTTCCTATATCGAAAACACGGAAATAATCTCAAAGAAAGAGCCAATGCGAGATTCGCACTGCCTTTGAGAAATCTCCACCCTACTCCACTGCAAACTATATTCTAAACTATAAGCTGTTGGTAATAAAGCGCCAAAGGCGTTTTAATATACCTTCTTTGGGTATATCCCCATGCTGGCTATATTGCTGCATACGCGAATAGCTTAATAAACCCATCGCGGTAGCAAATCTCGGCTCACAAACCACATCAGACAAGCTACCATCATATATCGGCGCCCCAATCCGTACAGGCACTTGAAAGATATCCTCAGCCAACTCCTGAATGCCGGGTAATAAAGCAGTACCCCCGGTCAATACCAAGCCGGTGACCTTATGACCCGACTCTGCCAATGCGCTCATCACCCCCATCAAGATCTCTTCTACTCGGGGCTCAATCACTTGCGCAAGGATATGGCGCTCCATTTCTCGTGATTCGCGATTACCTAATCCAATGACCTCGAAAGTTTCCTCGGAATCCACCAGACTGGCTTTAGCAACACCGTAATTTAACTTAATATCCTCAGCATCAGGTGTTGGTGTACGTAACATCGTCGCGATGTCATTGGTAATTTGGTCACCACCCTGCGGGAAAACTGCTGTGTGACGTAAAGCTCCACCATGCCAAACGGCCACATCAGTCGTACCGCTACCAATATCAATCAGGGCGACGCCCAACTCTTTTTCATCGGCGGTGAGGCAAACCTGACTGGCTGCCAACGCTTGGAAAACTAAACCACGAACCTCAAGACCACAACGACGAATACACTTAAGAACATTTTGAGTTGCGCTCTGTAGGCCAGTAATAATGTGTACACGCACCTCCAGACGAATCCCCGCCATACCGACAGGCTGGATAATACCCTCCTGCTTGTCGAGGGTATATTGCTGAGTGATCACATGAAGAATTTCGTGATCATTAGCGATATTTACGGCTTTGGCTGTATCCAGCACACGACGTACATCTGTCGTGCTGACCTCTTTGTCAACGACCGCCACCATGCCGCTTGAATTGAAACTATTGATATGGCTACCACCAATGCCGGTATAGACCTCGCGAATACGAAAATCAGCCATCAGGCACGCTTCCTCGAGCGCCTGCTGTATCGAGCCGACAATTTGCTCGATATTGACTACCACGGCCTTACGCATACCGCGTGATAGTGCCTGGCCCACGCCAATCACTTCGTAACGGCCATCCGGCAAACACTCAGCCACGATAGCAACAACGGTACTAGTACCTATATCCAGGGCAACAATTACATCCTTATTGTGGTCTCGACTCATTTTTCAATTAACTCACTTATTGCTTATCGGATTAGTCAGGGCTGTTCAGATCTTTCGCTATCGATAAAGGTAATCGCAAAACCTCTAGTATAGCGGAGATCGATTCGCTCAATCTGCCTTCCCTCAATTCGTTTCAACAATGCCGGCCAACTGCGAACAAAGCGCTCAATCGTCTCGGCAAAACTAATTGCCCCCACACCATCGTAGGGATTTGCAATTTCAGCGCCGGGGTCACGACCCATGATTAAAGTCATATTATTATCCAACAAAATACGCCAAGAATAGCGGTCATTCAGACCTAATTCTTTAACTCTTAAATTGATCGGACTCAACCAACGCATCAACTCAGCATAACGCTGCACCACCAGGTCCTCCGAACCGTCCGGACCAAAGAACTGAGGCAAACGCTCAACACTATCGACCTCGCCTCTGTTCGCTAAATACTTTTCGCCCCACGTATTAATCAGGGCCTCTTCGTTCCATAAAGCAAAAGGCTCGTGCTCCTCGATCCGCAACAATAAGCCATTTGGCCATAAACGCGTAATATCGACATGACGAACCCAAGGTGATGTACTTAATACGTCTTGAACCTTGAGCAAATCCAAACTAAAGAAATTACCCTGTACTCGCCCATCTAAGGTTCGCTGAATACTAGCAGGTGATGCGTACGACAACACATCACCCTGCTTAGGCTCCAAGACGATACGGCTGATATTAAACATCGGCAAATGCATCACTCGATAGGCAACGCCTCCGAGCATGATCAACACCCCTACCATCACCAAAAAACCGGCAACGCGGTTAATGAAACGGGGATCCGAAAATATCACACCAACACCTTAAAACACTATGCTTTGTATCAACCCTTGCGGCCGACTTTCAAGTCAGCTGAGGCAAGAATATTGACACACAATTCAGGATAGGTCATACCATCGGCTTTAGCCGCCATGGGAACCAACGAATGGCTTGTCATGCCGGGAGCTGTGTTAATTTCCAACAAAAACGGATCGCCATTTGCATTGAGCATCACATCAACGCGTGACCACCCCTCACAACCAACAGTACGGTAGGCTTGCACGCAATAATCCTGAACTTTTTTAGTCTGCTCTGGTGACAAATCCGCCGGACACACATACTGCGTATCATCTGAATGATACTTATGGTGGAAATCATAATTGCCATCCGGTGCAACAATTTCAATGATCGGCAACGCTCGCGCATCCTCACCCTGGCCTAATACGGCCACCGTCAACTCACGACCCACAATGCATTGTTCGGCTAACAACACTTTATCATACTGGGAAGCCTGAGCTAGCGCCTCTTCTAACTGATCGGCTGTTTGAATCTTAGTTAAACCGATGGTTGATCCCTCATGTGGAGGCTTTAAGATCATCGGTAAACCTAATTTAGCAACCGCTTCTTGCAAATCTTCTGCATTGCGTACCACATGGTAATTAGGCGTAGGAATACCTTGCTCGATCAGCAGACGCTTAGTCATGATCTTATCCATGGTGACGCTGGAGCCCATTACACTTGGCCCTGTATAAGGAATGCCCAACATCTCTAAAGCACCTTGGATACAACCATCCTCACCGTAGCGACCATGCAAAATAATAAACACCCGATCGAATTTTGCTGCTTCCAGATCACCAAGGCTATGCTCAGCCATATCAAAAAGGTGTGCATCCACCCCTTTTTCGAGTAGAGCAGCATGCACGCCAGCACCCGAATTTAGAGACACTTCTCGCTCTGCCGACACTCCGCCATATAAAACACCGACCTTGCCGAAATTAATTTCTGTATTAGCCATTTGCAGTCTCCAATATTTTTGCAGGCACTCTGCTGATTGAACCAGCGCCCATTGTTATAACAACATCACCATTACGCGCAAACGCATGAACGGCTTGCGGTAAATCCTCTATATTCGGAATAAATTGTGGTTTCACTTTATCGGCCTGCTGTAAGGCTTTGTATAGCGCCTCACCATTAGCAAAGCTAAGCGGCAACTCACCGGCAGCATAGACATCTGTCAGCAACACCTCATCAGCCAAACCAAGCACGCGCACAAACTCTTCAAAGCAATCGCGAGTACGGCTATAGCGGTGTGGCTGAAAAGCCAATACTAAACGTTTGTCCGGCCAAGCGCCACGTGCTGCTTGAATGGTCGCTTCCATCTCAACAGGATGATGGCCATAATCGTCGATGAGGGTGTAAGTACCGCCCCCATTCACTTGCTGCACCTCAATCTCGCCAATAAAACTAAAGCGACGTCCCACACCGGTAAATGCTTTTAATGCCGATACAATCGCCTCATCCTCTACGCCGATTTCTGTCGCTAAGGCAACACCGGCCAATGCATTAAGCACATTATGATGACCCGGTAAATTTAAGACAATATCCAACGGCGGGCACTGACGCCTACGGCCACAACTTCTGTGCACGGTAAAATGCATTTGCGGACCGACGCTGCGAATATTGGTCGCGCGATAATCTGCTTCTTCTTCGATACCGTAGGTAACGATCGGACGAGAAATAAAGGGGATGATTTTTTTGACGTTATCATCATCCACACACAAAATAGCGGTGCCATAAAAAGGCAGATTTTGCGTAAATTCGACAAAGGCACTACGTAGACGAGCGACATCGTGACCATAGGTGTCCATATGGTCAACGTCAATGTTGGTTACGATAGCCATGACCGGCAATAAGTTAAGAAAAGAAGCATCTGACTCATCCGCTTCCACTACAATATAATCGCCCTTGCCCAGGTAGGCATTAGTACCTGCTGAGTTTAATCGTCCGCCAATCACAAAGGTAGGGTCCAATTGAGCTGCCGCTAAAATGCTACTGACCAAGCTGGTCGTTGTAGTTTTTCCATGAGTGCCAGCAACAGCAATACCCATTTTTAAGCGCATTAATTCAGCCAGCATCATCGCTCGGGATACCACAGGAATCCCTTGCGAGCGCGCTTTGAGCACTTCCGGATTACCACCGGAAATTGCCGTAGAGGTGACGATCACATCAGCTTCTGCTCTATCGACGTTGTCCGCCGCATGCTCATAAAAAATATGCGCACCTAACTCTTCTAAGCGCTTAGTCACCGCCGTTTTATTCAGATCAGAACCGCTGACTTGATAACCTTGGTTAATCAATACCTCGGCAATACCGCTCATCCCTGAGCCGCCAATTCCTACTAAATGGATATTTCTAATTCTATACTTCATTTTATTCTCTAGCTAATTGCTCACACACATCAGCAATTGCATGCGTCGCACCGGGTAACGCCATTGCTCGCGCTAAATTTGCCATCTCTAACAGCTGCTCACGATCCTTGGTCAACAGCCACTCTGATAACCAATGGGCAGTGAGTGCGGATTGTGCCTTTACCTCTGCTGCACCATGAGCGGCTAGCCAACGAGCATTTGCTGTCTGGTGATCATCAATGGCTCCCGGCAAAGGAACAAACAATGCCGGCACACCCACGGCGGCAACTTCTGCCACCGTCATTGCACCTGCTCGACAAATAAGTAAATCAGCCTCTGCAAGTGCATTTGCCATATTATCAATGAAAGCCACACAATTTGCTTCCACACCCGCTTCTTGATAATTATTTTTTAGTAATTCAAGGTGAGCAGCACCTGACTGGTGTGTGATCAACGGACGCCGTTCTAATGGTAGTTGGGCTATGGCCTGGGGAATTAAATTATTTAATGCCAAAGCGCCTAAACTACCTCCGACCACCAACAAACGCAACGGTCCCTCACGGTTTGCAAAGCGCTCTGTCGGCATCGATAAATTCAACAACTCAGCACGGACCGGATTACCGATTACTGTGCCGTTTGACAGTGCATTTGGAAAAGCCGTCAATACACGCTTAGCTAATTTACTGATGACCTTGTTGGCCGTTCCGGCCACGGCATTTTGCTCATGCAAAACAATGGGTTTAGCACTAAGAAAAGCCATCAGGCTACCCGGAAAAGCTGCGTAACCGCCCATCCCCAACACCACATTAGGCTTCACCTTCTTAAACGCCTTACGCGCATCGCCTAGCGCACCGGCCAAGGCAAAGGGCAGCTTCAACAGCGCAGACAACCCCTTGCCACGAAGCCCGGAAAAACTCATCGGCAGCAACTGAAAGCCACGAGCAGGCACTAAGTCACCCTCCATACGGTCCGGATTGCCTAACCAATATACATGCCAACCGCGTTGCTGTAACTCATCTGCAACTGCTAAACCAGGCATAATATGACCGCCGGTACCGCCAGCCATAATCAAGATGGTCGGTGCGGCTACTGCCGCATCAGTGGTGTCTGGGGCGATTGTCGAACTCATCTGAATCTCATCACTCATCACATATACCTCGGCGTCGGCACACCGGAAATGGACAGACCACGCATCAACTGACGGTTTTCATAATCTACTCTAAAGACTAAACCAAGCGCACTTAATGTAATCACCATCGCGGAACCGCCATAACTTATCATCGGTAAGGTCAGGCCCTTAGTGGGTAATAAACCTAAGCAAACGCATAAATTGAAAAGCGCTTGAAAACCAATCCAAATACCAACCCCTTGGGCCACCAAGCCACTAAAAAACCTATCCATCGCGATCGCAACACGACCGATTTTAAAGCACTTAAAAACCAACACAAAATACAGTATAACGACCGATGTAATACCGACAAAACCCAGCTCTTCGCCAATAACGGCCAAAATAAAGTCGGTATGCGCTTCCGGTAAATAGTGCAATTTTTCAATACTAAAACCCAGACCCACACCACTCCACTCTCCGCGCCCAATGGCAATCAATGAGTGCACCAATTGGTAACCTGAGGACTGCGCATGCTCCTCGCTAAAGGGATCCATAAATGCCAGCAGTCGCCGTAAGCGCCACGAGCTGCCAAACACGGCAACGCTGACCAATGCCACTCCAGCGATAATGACGGTGCTTAAATAAAAACTATGTAAACCACCCAAGAATAAGAGCCCAATACAAATACAGGCTATCACCATTGCCGCACCCAAATCCGGCTCCACGACTGTTAAACCGACAGCCAAAGCCATCAACCCGGCAATAGGCAGGATCCCTCTAACAAAGCCATCCATAAATTTGAGGCTGGCAATGACTTCGTGATGTCTTACCGCATAACGCGCAGCGTAAACAACCATCGCTATTTTCATCAATTCACTTGGCTGAAAGTTTACCGGCCCCAAAGGAATCCAACGACGAGCACCATTAACCTCTCGACCAATAAAGGGAAACAATACAATAAGCAGGAGTATTGCCGCGACAATATAAAATGGCAGTGCCAGCTCCTCCCACTTATCCATATTGATATTGAAGACGGTAAACATGCCAAAAAAGCCGATACCAATAAAGGCGGCCTGCATAACAAAATAGCGATTAAACTTAATCACTTGACTGTTTGGTCCGTCCGTCAAGGCAATGGAGGAGGAATAGACCATGATTAGGCCCAATATCACAATCACGCCGATAATCGATAAAAGCAATAGGTCATAATCGCGCATTTTGACGCGATTAGGCGACACCTCATTAACTCTTGATTCACCCTCGTGAACGAATCGATCGCGCATGCTTAGAGCCATCTAGATCTCCCCGTACTCAAGCGCCAACTCCTGCACCGCTTCAGCAAAAGCGATACCACGCTGCATATAATTATTAAACATATCCATACTGGCACATGCCGGTGATAACAGTACCACGTCACCGCTGGTGGCCAAACCCATGGCTGTATTGACCGCCTGTTCCATCGAATCCGCATGGGATACCGGAACACCGGTGCTACCCAGCGCCTGTTCGATCTGCTCAGCATCACGGCCGATCAAAACGAGTGCACGGGCCTTGTCTTTTAAGGGTTGTTGTAAGGGGCCAAAATCTTGACCTTTGGCTAAGCCACCCAAGATAACGACTAAACGCTGCTCTAGTCCATTAATCGCCGCCAAGGTTGCCCCGACATTAGTCCCTTTACTATCGTTAATAAAATCCACACCGTTGATATTACGCACGAAATTCATTCGATGTGGTGCTGCTTGGAAATTAGTCAAGGCATGTAATAAGGGCCCCCAGCTCACGTGCATGGCTCGACACAAAGCGAGCGCTGCCAAAGCATTAAGCGCATTATGGCGCCCCTTAACCGGCAACGCTTCTACCGGCATTAAGTGCTTCAGGCGACCATTGCTGCGGATTGTCAGTTGTTCTTTTTTCTTACGGGCAGCAGCACTGAGCGGTACATCAAAGTCATCCTCATCCATATTGGCAGTCAACCAAGCAATACCGCCGTCATTTTGAATCCCCAAATCACCGATAAGTCGGGGCTCATCTTCACCGAAACTGACCACATCGACTGCTTGAACATCAGACACCATCGCCATCACTTCCGGTTCCGGACGGGCGACAACCTTAATCTCGCTTAACTCTAATAGCTTAGCCTTGTGCTGGACATAATCCTCCCAGCCGAGGTGCCAATCCAAATGATCTTGGCTAAGGTTTAACACAACAGCGGCTTTGGGTCGTAACGACTGTACCGTTGCCATTTGAAAACTGGATAGCTCAACCACCCAAACCTCAGGCAGCTCATTTGCCTCAAGGGCCTGTCTGAGCGCGGTTAGTACGGCAGGACTAATATTGCCACAGGCAATGGCAGGCACAGCGGCAGCTAACAACATATCGCGGACCATCATCGTCACGGTGGTTTTGCCGTTTGTCCCCGTGATTGCAATAACATCGCAGTCATAGCCTCGAGTCGCTTTTAAATCGACCAAGGCACGAGCAAATAACTCCACCTCACCAATCACCTCAATACCTTGAGCTTCGGCCATTTGTAGAAACTCTTTAATAGGCGATTCGTTAGGGGATAGTCCCGGGCTAAGGATAAGAGAATCGATGCCATCTAGGGTGTGTGACGCCAAGCAATCTTCGCCTAAGGCGTAAGAGACCCGCGCATCGAACTTGGCAGCGGCTGCGGCTTTAATCTCAGCTAATCCCGGCGGTTCCTGACGCGTATCAGCCACGCGCAGCTTAGCGCCTTCATGCAGGCACCATAGCGCACTGGCTAAACCAGCCTCACCGAGACCTAAAACTAATACATGTGATTGAGACAAGCTTTTTTGTTGCATCATTGCCGCGTTTTAACAGACCTTTAGAAAAAATTAACGTAACTTGAGTGTTGAAAGACCAATCAACACCAGCATGATAGTGATAATCCAAAAACGAATCACTACCTGTGTTTCCTTCCAACCTTTTTTCTCAAAATGATGATGTAATGGTGCCATCAATAAAATACGTCGACCTTCACCATAGCGCTTCTTGGTATATTTAAACCAACTGACTTGAAGCATCACAGAAAGCGTCTCAACCACAAAAACACCGCCCATAATAAAGAAAACGATCTCTTGGCGCACAATCACGGCAATGCAACCAAGCATACCGCCAAGAGCTAAGGCACCGACATCCCCCATAAACACTTGCGCAGGATAGGCGTTAAACCACAGGAAGGCCAGACCCGCCCCACCCAATGCCGCACATAGAATCAGCATCTCACCAGCACCGGGGATATAAGGAAATAGTAAATAACCTGAATAATCCACGCGACCGACGACATAGGCAAAAATACCTAAGGCACCGCCCACCATCACTGTCGGCATAATCGCTAAACCGTCTAAGCCGTCAGTTAGGTTGACCGCATTACTCGAGCCGACAATCACTAGCCAGGTTAAGATCGCAAAACCGAACACACCTAATGGATAGCTCACGCTCTTAAAAAACGGCACAATTAAATCTGCTTGTCGGGGCAACGGCATGGTAAAACCACTCATGACCCACTCTTTAAATAAAGGCCATAACTCAGCATTTTCCGGTGCGGCAACAGCAAAGGTCAGATAAAGAGCGGCAATTGCGCCAATCGTTGACTGCCAAAAGAACTTCTCTCTTGATGACATGCCCTCCGGATTTCTGTAAACCACCTTACGATAGTCGTCGAACCAACCAACGGCACCAAAACCAACGGTCACAAAAAGCACTACCCAGACAAAGCGATTACTTAAGTCTGCCCATAACAAGGTCGACAACGCAATCGCGATAAGCACCAATACGCCACCCATGGTCGGCGTACCGTCTTTTACTAAGTGACTTTCTAAGCCATATTGTCGAACTGCTTGACCAACCTTGAGCTCTAATAGCTTACGTATCACCTTAGGACCGGCGATTAATCCAATCACCAACGCCGTAGCACTAGCGAGTAGCGCACGCATAGTCAAATAATCAAATACTGCAAAAAAACTGTAATCTTTACTTAGATATTTAAACAGCTCATGTAACATGAGTAGCTTCCCCGTTGCTTACTATTTACTTTCTTGTTTTGATAACAGATTCTGCACTACGCGCTCCATTTGCATAAAGCGAGAACCTTTAACCAATATAGCAGCCGGTTCTAATAAAGCTATTGCCTCACCTATCTGTTCTATTAGCTCAAAATGCTGGGCACCCTCACCAAAAGCATGGCTTGTTTCTTGGGTTGCTTCACCAAAGGTTAACAAATGACTGATGCCCTTTTGCTGAGCATATTGACCTATTTCGCGGTGCATTTGTGCCCATTCAGGACCCAGCTCACCCATATCACCTAAGACTAAGACGGTTGGCTGCGGCAAAGCACTGAGCACATCAATTGCTGCGCGCACAGAATCTGGATTAGCATTATAACTATCATCAATGACTTGCGTACCGTTTTCGAGGACATAGCTTTGTAAGCGTCCCGACACCGCGGAAAAGTTTTCTAAGCCTTGTTGGATATGCTCTAAGCTCAGACCCGCTGCAAAACAAGCACCACTCGCTGCCAGCGCATTGCTGACATTGTGCTCTCCCTGTACTTGCAGATTAATCGTCAGTACCTCGTCATGAACAGTCAGCACAAAACTAGCCCCCTTAGCACCATGTCCTATCGCTGTCGCATGAAGCTCAGCAGAGGGCTCGTTAATTGCGAAGTGTAAGGACTTTTTAGTGGCGCTTAGCTCATCCCAAAGCGCTGTGTACTCGGTAGCCGCAGGATAAACGGCTGTGCCACCATCACTTAAATAGGCAAATACTGAGCCATTTTCCTTGGCGACCGCCTCAACCGTATGCATAAATTCTTGGTGCTCACGCTGCGCATTCGTCACCACAGCGACTGTCGGGCGGCATAAATCGGCTAAAATGGCTATCTCACCCGGATGATTCATTCCTAACTCAAATACGGCCACTTGATGATGGCTACGTAATCTCAACAGACTCAGGGGCACCCCTATGTGGTTATTTAAATTACCAAGCGTCGCAATATAATCATCACCGTAAGCAGCCTTCATGATGGAGGCAGTCATTTCCTTGGTGGTCGTTTTACCGTTACTACCGGTGACAGCAACGACCGGCAACGTAAACTGCGCACGCCAAGCTTTAGCCATGGTCATCAGAGCATCAAGCGTATCATGAACTTGGATTTGAGCTAAGGCTAATTCCTTGTTAGGTGCTGAAACCAATGCCGCCACTGCCTTTTTCTCTTGGGCTTGGCTAAGCAGGCTATGCGCATCAAAATGCTCACCTTTTAAAGCCACAAAAAACTGGCCGGCTTCTAATTTACGCGTATCAATACTGATATTTAGACCATCACGCATTAATAAGGCAAGGCTCGACCATTGCCTATCATCAAAGAAATGACGCTTAGCATTAATTTCTTGATAATCCTCATGCCCCTTACCGGCGATTAGAATGACATCATCAGGGGCTGCTTGCAAGATAGCGTGGAGTATGGTGTAATCACGATTTTTCTCCACTAAGGCCAATTTTTCTGCATTAGGTGCAGATAGACCGGCCACAATTTCTTCTAAAATGGCCTCCGGCTTTTCAGTGCGTGGGTTATCGCTGGTGATATAAATCAGATCAGCCAACTCCTCAGCAATTTGAAGCATCAACGGGCGCTTTGTACGATCACGATCGCCACCACAACCAAAAACACATACCAAACGCCCGCCACGCGCATCGGCATTTGGCCTAATCGCCTGCAAAGCGCGCTTTAATGCATCAGGAGTATGCGCATAATCAACCACCACTAAGGGCTTATTTTGTGAATTGGCAATAGGTTCAACGGTTTCCAAACGCCCGGCCACAGCCTCTAATTTGCTTAAAGTACGACTAATTCGCGTCAAGCTCCAGCCTAAGCCCTCTAAAATGCCAACGGTTAATAACAAATTAGAAATATTGTGCTCACCGACCAAACGACTGATAACCTGCGTCTCGCCATTAGGAGTGCGCAACATAAAAGAAAGGCCGTAATCATGGAATGTATAGTGCAAAGCACGTATATCGGCTGCGGAGCCCATATCCAGCGAGTAGGTTGTGGTCAAATTGGCAACTGACTTTTCAGCTAAGCGCAAGCCGGCCGCGTCATCCGCATTGAGGACCGCTAATTTCAGATTAGGCCAAGTAAACAACAAGGCTTTAGCACGCTCGTACTCTTGCATGCTCTGAT
The DNA here is from genome assembly GCF_000373745.1 of Oligella ureolytica DSM 18253. GTDB lineage: Bacteria > Pseudomonadota > Gammaproteobacteria > Burkholderiales > Burkholderiaceae_B > Oligella > Oligella ureolytica. The sequence continues at coordinate 30,118 of NZ_KB892335.1, forward strand.
GGTAATCTAAATGGTCTAAGCTCAAATTAGTAAAACCGGCGATCCCGATACGTAGACCATCCATACGACCCTGCTCAAGGCCTATAGAAGAAGCCTCCATCGTCACAGTATAAATCTCTTGCTCACGCAAATAGGCCAGTATACGGTGCAAACTAAGCACATCCGGCGTCGTCAACGAACCGCCAAGGTTCGTGCCGTCGGGCAATATAACACCTAGGGTACCGATTGTTGCACAAGGTGTATTGTTAAGATTGAGAGCCTGTGTAACCCAACTGGCGCACGAGGTTTTACCGTTAGTTCCGGTAATTGCAATAACCTTAACAGTTTCAGAAGGCTTGCCATACCACTCATCAGCAAGTTCACCCAAGAGCGACCTTAAATTGCTAACCGACAAAATAGGGATATTGGCATCTACTATTTTTTCTGAATCTGCATCAAGCAAAACCGCGACTGCACCATTTTCGATGGCTCCCTGAATATATTGAGCGCCATCATTTTGTTGCCCCTTAGACGCAACAAAGACATCCCCTGCTTGGATGTCTCTGGAATCAAGTTTCAGATCGGCTCCGTGCTCAGTCTGCTGTCGGAGCCACTGTACAATGGCTAACACTTCTTTATTCTGTTCTTGCATACAACTTCCTACACGCTGTCATAGCGATCATCCACGCGAGCTACGAGTGGCGTCGCCTTGGGTCTTCATATTTTTGGCTTCTAATGTTGGACCGGTATTGATATCCGGCGGGACGCTCATATATTTTAAAGTTCCACTAATAATCTCACCGGTTGCCGGCCCTGCAATTAGCGTACCGAAATAACCGGCTTTGCGCGGATTATCCACCGTCACCGCAACCACAATACGTGGATTGGATACAGGTGCAAGGGCTACAAACGAACCACGATAATCACTACGGCTATATTTTCCATTGACTATTTTACGCGCAGTCCCTGATTTACCGCCGATACGATAGCCCTCAACCATCGCTTGAATTTTTGACCCATTAGGACCGGCCGTTTCTTCTAGCATGTGGCGTACGTTGCGCGCAGTTTCCTTACTGAATATTTGTAAGGTTTTTTTAGGCTGATTATCTTTGATCAACGATAAATTGATCATATCTCCATCGCGCGCCAACGAAGTGTAAGCATGAGCAATTTGCAGTAATGAGGTGGAAACACCATAACCATAAGACATCGTGGCCTTTTCAATTAAGCGCCAGCGCTCCCACGGCCTTAGCGTACCTGTTGCGATTCCCGGGAAGCCAATCTCCGGTGCCGTACCAAAGCCCAAGGCTTTAAATACAGTCCACATTTGCTCAGCGCGCAAACGCTCAGCGATCATCGTCATGCCGATATTACTTGAGCGACGAATAATACCCGCTACATTTAAGGTACCGTTACGACGACTCACGTCAGTAATCGTATGCCCCTGATATCGATAGCTGCCGTTACCGGTAGCAAACATGGTATTTAATGAAATTGCTTTGGAATCCAGCGCCAACGCAGCAACAAACGGCTTAATAATAGAACCCGGTTCGAACACATCAGTCACCGCGCGATTTCGCAGTAACCCACCCTTACGTGCTGAACGGTCATTAGGATCGTAGCTCGGATAACTGACCATACTCAGAATTTCACCGGTCTGAATATCAATCACTACGGCACCGCCAGAATCGGCTGCGTGATGTTCTACTGCTTTTTCCAAGGCCTGATAACTCAAATATTGGATTTGACTATCAATGGTCAAGCGAACGTTTTCACCATCTTGCGCCGGTTGTTGAGTATACACGTCCTGAATCACACGACCCAAGCGGTCGCGCAATACGGTTCGGCTGCCCTCGATACCACTTAAACGCTCTTCGTAATGCTTTTCAATCCCCTCAATACCGTTATTTTCGATATTCGTAAAGCCTACGATATGCGCAGTAATCGGGCCCTGCGGGTAAGAACGTTTAACTTCGGGCAGAAAATAGACGCCCGGCAGCTTTTGCTCTTTTAACGCGTCCGCTTTGTCCATCGCCACCTGACGCTTTAGATAGACAAAGGTTTTACCCATATGATTTTCCATGCGTTCTTTGATACTGGCCACAGAAAGGTCAACTGACTGAGACAAAAACTCAAACTCTTCAGGCGAGGCTTTTTTTAACTCCTCAGGAATAATCCACACGGCTCTGACGGGCACGCTGGTCGCTAAAAAAACACCGTTTCGGTCCTCAATGCGGCCACGATTTGCAGGTAAAGTCTGGTTTACTTCAAAGCGCTTATCGCCTTCAGTCCGCAGAAAATCATTATTGTAAACTTGATGGTAAAAGGATTTAGTTACGACAAGGGCAAAACCAAACACAAACAAGCCAAGCACGAGTAGACTGCGCCATTTTGGAAATTTATTTTCTAAAACAGGCTCATTAAAAAAACGGGGCTGGGCCTGATAGCCACGCTTATTGCGAGACTTAGACCGCTGAATATGCTTTAAGACTTGTTTAAATCTCATTTTTTTACCTGTTCGAACCTGCTGCATTTAAGGGACTAAGCTCGGATTCTCGGATATAAATAATTTCATTCACCTCAGGCGAATGCATATCTAATTTGCCTTCAATCTCGCTTCTTATACTCATCGAGCTCGTCAATTTGGCTCGCTCCAACTCCAAGAAACTCCATTGAGTCTCCAGTTCACGCTCAACCCTATTTGCTCGTTCAATTTGTGTGAATTGCTGACGCTGTTCATAACGCGCACTGACCAACTCGATTGCGCTATAAACAAAAAAAGCAATTAACCCAAAAACTAATACTCTATACATGCCAAACCTCTATAAGATCATTTGGCAGCAGTACGCTCGGCCACTCTTAACATCGCGGAGCGTGAGCGAGGATTATGCTGAACCTCTTCTCGACTGGCTTGCACCTTACCAAGATTGATTAATCGCGCCTGCGGCAATTCGCTATCACGCAATGGTAGCTTAGCTAACTCCGGATCGAGACTGGATGCCTTAGCAATGGCTTGTTTCACCGGCCTATCCTCCAGCGAGTGAAAACTGATTACTGCTAAGCGCCCACAGGTCCCTAACAAATCTAAAACTGACGCGAGGCTGCGTGCGAGTTCCTCATGCTCTTGGTTGATGTGAACCCGTACAGCTTGAAAGGTGCGAGTTGCCGGGTGGTGACCCTTTTCGCGCGACTTGACGACGCCAGCGACGAGCTGGGCGAGTTCGAGCGTGCCACGAAATGGGTTGGATTGCCTGCGATCAACAATCTTCTTTGCAATCTGGAAAGCATACCGTTCTTCGCCATAGTCTTTTATCACTCCTCTAATTTCCTCAAGTGAGGCGGAATTCAGCCATTCAGCGGCGGTTATGCCGCGACTGGTATCCATCCTCATATCTAGGGGACCATCGCGCATAAATGAAAAACCGCGAGCGGCGTCATCTAATTGCGGTGAAGACACACCTAAATCCATCATGATGCCCTGTACCTTAGATACTCCATACTCCGCCAACACCTCTGGCATAGAAGAGAATGCCTGATGCACAGGAATCACTCTAGCATCCTCGGCTTGTAGCTCATTGGCTACTCTCATCGCCTCCGGATCCTTGTCAAAAACGAATAACTTCGCCTCAGGGCTTAGGTGGCTGAGCAAATAACGGCTATGACCACCTCTGCCGAAAGTCCCATCAACAAATACGCCGTCTTTCTGCTGTGCGGGCAGTGGAGAGTGCACAGCTTTGGACTTCGCATTGAAGCACGGGTCTACTAAAGCGTTGACCGTGGCATGAAGCAAAACAGTGGTGTGACTAAAATCCTGACTCATCTCTAGCTCTTATAGAGAAAAATCACCCAGATCGTCGGGCAGACCGGCCTCTAAATCTATAGAGACTAATTCCTCATACTTCTGGGAATCCCATAGATCAAAATGACGACCCATACCGACCAACACCACCTCTTTTTCCAACTTAGCTCGTTCACGGAGCTGAGATGGAATTAAGACTCGTCCTGCTTTATCAATATCCACATCAAAAGCGTTACCCAGAAGGGTTCTTTTTACCGAAGCAAGGTTAGCGGGTAGATTCATAATCTCTTCCAGTTTTAATTCCCATTGAGGCCTGGGGTAGACCAATAAACCACCATCAAAATTACAAGTAAAGGTTAGCTGACCTCCGACTTCCTCCAATAAGACGTCACGATACCGGGCCGGAATCATCATCCGTCCTTTTACGTCGATCGTTAATGGATGGTTGCCTTGAAAAATCACTATCCTATCCCACTTGTCATTTTAATTTCCCACTTTATACCACTTCTTAACCCTTTCACACCACTTTATGACATTTTTCATTAAATTTCAAGCAAAATCATGCTTTTACAGCTAAAAATAAAGCCTGTACATGCAGGTATTATTTAATTAAATCTCAATCACTTAGAGAAAAAAGTGCGAGTAAGTGGTATACGAGGCACAAAAACCCCTAGCTCCAACCATTCAAAGTGGGAGCAAAGTGTATTTTCAAAGAAGAAAATGGAGAAATTTCAGACTAAAAAATCAAAGGAGTGGGAATAGTGAAAAATGTACACTTAAATCGATATAAAGAAATGTGGGGCAAGTCTATAGGCCGGATTCTGTAAACGATTACTCGTTGGCAATCATTCATCTAGGCTTATTATTGCTAATAAGCTCGTGCCATCTACCCGCATACTCGGACGGACCGCCCTTGGCTGCATGATGCAGCACGTATGCCTATTTGATGTTGCTCCGGGTAGAGGTTACCGCGTTTCACCCTGCTATGCCGTGGTCAAGTACCGAAATACATTGCCACAACCAATGGAAGTCGCCATTGGTGTGCTTAGTAAACTAAGCCCTCATAACAGTCTCGTCTCTGTGGCCCTATTCCTCATGCCGATGGCATGGACGGCTGTTAGCCGCTACCCTGTCCTGTGGAGTCCGGACCTTCCTCGTGCCTAAGCCCGCGATTGCCCGACTTGCCCCATAGATTAGAGTTTAACCCATCAACAAAAGTTCAGATCATATTGCGTCAATTTTTAATAATTTTGGGGAAAATTTAGGCGGCTGTATTTGTTCTGAATTGAATCCTATGATTTAGTGGCAAATACTATTGGTGCTGCCCATACGCAAGGCCGCCCCCTTGATCACACCGTGAATTAACAATGGCTTTAACTCGACCCTACGGCGGATATCATAACGTAACACCTGTGGCTCACCCTCTTCGAGAGTAACATAGAGTGTTTTGCTATCGCCTGTTACCCACATATCTACAACCCCTGAAGGTAATTCAAAGAACACCTTATCATTTAAATCATTAAATGACTGGAACTGCAAGCCCCTATCACCCCCGATAATCAAGGTCGTCTCTAACCAACCCGTACGGAACTCTCGAGGCGTAAAATCCACCTTAAAGTGCTCAGCCTTTTCACTCTTATCGAAATCAAATAAGGCCACATTGCCATTGCTATCAGCAAATAGAACGCGTTTAAACGATGAATCAATATAAGGCCTGACCATTGAACCACTAGTCGAGTCTACGGTACCCATGGGCCCCGTGCTATATAGCTTGTCCTGATCAATATAATAAACATAGCCCTCGTTACCTTGTTTGGTTGTTAGGGCCATCATGTGGTCACCTGGCGTAATCACCCCGCCATCAAAGCCAGCACTTAAATTGACACTAGCGCGCGCTGACAAATCAATGGTTTGCCATGGCTTATCATCAGATTCATAAGCAGATTTACGATAGATCTGTGCCTTATTTTCGTCTAATACCCAAAAGGTTCGAGTATAAGAACTAAATAAAACTTTGGGCTCTTGTTTGCTATCTTTATCTTGTGCGCTAATAGCAGGCGGTTCATCATATGTAGTTAATTGACGTTTTTGGTAATCAAGCATTGCCACATGATCGCGCAAGACAATCGCCACTAATTTAGATTGCGGTACATACACTGCCCTATAAAGAGGTGAAGGTAGCTCCATATCACGGCGTAAACTCGTTTTTAAATCATATAAAATCAAATCGGTAGATTCGCTATTACCTACCAACATCATTGAGTCGTCACGAGCAAGCTCAATGGTTTCTGGTTGCACATTGAAATTTAAAATATCAATGTGCTTATCGTACATCACGTTGAAAATAGTGATTTGAGACGACTCACTATCAGCAATAAAGAGATGGCGAGTCGGATTATAAAGATGCGGGTTATAAAGGGGTTGCTCTTTGTTTGCAGCAAGAAGCAACTGCGGTTGAGCCAGAACTAAACCACCACCAATCGAGTAGCGTAAAAAATCTCGCCTTTTCACAATCAATACCCCCTTATAACTACAATTTACAAATGCCAATTAATGTTGATGAGCCATATCAGCCGTTCCAGCCTTACCAGCTTCTTGCATAATCTCATCGACTGACTTCACAATAGCATCACAACTGGCTTTGGTACCATCGCTAAAGTTAAATGTCATGGTGTGTGTTTCGCCAACCTTAGGCATTTTATCCTCAGGAATACTCATAACCATGACATGATCACCACCTTTTTTAAACTCCCTAACACCTTCATTAAGCTCAGGGCTAGTCAAGGGGATCATGGTCATAACATTATCTTTCATCTCCATTGAGTGCAACTCAATGTGCGTCGTAATGCTGGGAATCTCGGCTGACTCGATATTAACCTGCGGTCCCTTGTGATGGAATGTCACAAAAGCGCCTGTCATGTCCTTACCCGGTAAAACCTCTTGAATCACACAATTATCAACGGTGGTAGTTGATTCCTCTGCAACAGCAGTTTGAGTTAACGCCATAAATATGGCGCTTAAAATTAAAGCTTTCCTCATACTTCTTCCTTTTTGTAAAAAGTGCCGAGCCATTTAATGTAAAACACATTGAGCAAAACGACCTAGCGTTTCGGTCTCTTGAATGATACCGTTTTTAAGGGCTACTGCCTTACCATCAACAAATAACATATTGAATGGCAAGCCCATACCGCCTAAACGGCGTAAGAGCATAGCATCATCTGTACTTTGTTGAGTTAAGTGCTGAATAGCCTGAATTTTAAAAAACTCGGCAATCTTATCTTTCTGATCGCCTAGGTTGAGAGCAACAACCGACATCTTATCTTGCTCGGTCGCAAACTTATCTAACAATGGCAATTCTACGCGGCAAGGCTCACACCAGATAGCCCATAAATTCAATAGGCTCACTTTTGCCTCAGGAGCAGAATCGACTACTGCGGCTAAATCATGGGGCTCTTTGACCGGCACAAAGCCCGTTGGTAATTCGCAGTCTGTAGTTATCGTAGTAGCAGCACTCGCAGCCTCAGCAGTAGCGACATGGGACTCCGCTTGTACCGCTGCCACCTCATCTCGGTCGTGAGACTCAGCCCCTGACTCTGAATCGGGAACGCCTAAGACCTCATCTAAAGCCTCAACCAATCCATCCACGCCGATTTGATAATCATATACATCAAGAATTTCACGCTCAGGATCAATTAAATAAATATAAGCGCTGTGATAAACCGCATAAGACATTCCAGGCTCAGGATCCTCAATAGGCTTGCCGTTAAGGCTATAGCCATAAGTGGCCCCAATTTGATCAGCAAGATGTTTAATATTTTCTTTAGGACCTGTTAAACCCACAATGCGCTTATCAAAGAAAGCCGTATAAGCATTTAAACGATTAACCTCATCACTAGCTGGGTCAATGGTTACGAACACTGGCTGAATGGCATCTGGATTTTTAATCGCTTTCATTGCTGCCCCGAACTCATATAAGGTCGTTGGGCAAATATCAGGACAAGAGGTATAGCCAACCGCTAAGAGCAAGTATTTACCTGGGTAACTCTCTTGAGTCACTGGCCCTTTATTATCTATTAAGTCAAAGTTAATGGTTTGCGCATAGAGGGATCCACTAAACAACATTAAGAAGCAAAGTAATAACTTGCTGAACATTCTTTTTATCATCTGAAAACTTCCTTAATCATTTAAGCTACCCGCTACTAAAATAATTGTGACTCGCTAAATAAAACGTCTCTATATTAGCATCTTAGTATATAAGCAATAAGCACCACACTCACTTTGACCTTACAGAATATAACAATCACATCTCATCATAACAATAAAGATGCATTTAATATACAACAATATGAGCAAATAATAAACCATTAATAACTAAAACGCTAAGCGCTACCTTAATTGACTTATCACCTAGAAATCACACTTACTATATAATATTGGCATATTAACATTATTAATTTACTATTTTTATCTTCTTATATGTCCGGACAAGCTCTTATTTCTCTTCTGAAAGTCAGTCTTTCTTACGGTCACCACGCACTCTTAGATAAGGCCGATCTTATTATTGCTGAGGGTGAGCGCATTGGTTTGATTGGGCGTAATGGTGCAGGTAAATCATCTTTGCTACGCCTACTAGACGGCCGCACTGAACCCGATGATGGTGAAATTCAGCTTAAGGGCGGTCTTAAAGTGATCACGGTAGAGCAAGAGCCCGACTTAGATCCAGAGCTCACTATTTTAGATAGTATTACGGGCGATTATTTATCCACTGAGGATTGGGCTAAGCCCGCTCGCGCCCAAGCCATTATTGATGAATTAGGCCTAGATCCTGAGGCCAAGGTTAAGGGCCTATCAGGCGGCACCCGCAAACGCATCGCCTTAGCTCGCGCCTTTGTGGAAAATGCCGATTTGCTTTTATTAGACGAACCCACCAACCACCTCGACTTTGAAGGTATTGCTTGGTTAGAAGAGCAGGTAAAACAAAGTAATAAAACCTGCATGATTATTACCCACGATCGTCGATTCCTAGACAATGTCACTAATCGCATTGTCGAATTAGATCGGGGCCAATTACTTAGCTTCCCTGGTAACTTCAGTCGCTGGCAAGAGCATAAGGCCGAGTGGCTTGCCGCCGAAGCTAAAGAGCAAGAGCGTTTCGATAAATTCCTTGCCCAAGAGGAGGTGTGGATTCGCACTGGCATCCAAGCCCGCCGTACGCGTAACGAGGGCCGTGTACGTCGACTCAAAGCCTTGAGGGTTGAGCGTCAACAACGCCGCGAACAACAAGGCAATGTGAGCTTCGCTATTGATACTGGCAATCGTTCGGGCAAAATAGTGGCTGAGCTAGAAAACATTTCTCATCGCTTTGGTGATAAAGAGGTAATTAGGGACTACAGCACCACTATTTTACGTGGTGACCGCATTGGCCTAATTGGTCCTAATGGCGTTGGTAAGACCACTCTATTAAAAATCATCTTAGGCCGCTTAGAGCCTAATGAAGGCACAGTCAAATTAGGCACCAACTTAAATATCGCATACTTCGATCAAATGCGTGAGCAGCTTGATGAAGATGCCAAACTGACCGAGGTAATTAATCCTGGTAGTGAGTGGATTGAGATTGGCGATAAGCGTCAGCACGTGATGAGTTATCTTGGTGATTTTTTATTCTCACCAGCACGCGCTCAATCGCCTGTCAGCAGTCTATCGGGTGGTGAACGCGCCCGTCTTTTAATGGCACGTTTATTTGCTCGTCCTGCTAATGTCTTAGTTATGGACGAACCGACTAACGACTTAGATATTGAAACTCTTGAGCTATTAGAGGAGCTAATTCAAGACTTCAAAGGCACTGTGCTTTTAGTGAGTCACGACCGAAGCTTCTTAGATAATGTAGTCACCCAAACCATCGCTTACGAAGGTGATGCCACATGGCGCGACTATGTCGGCGGCTATGAGGATTGGCTTGAGCAAAGCGCCAAAAATAAGCCCAAAGAAAAGGCTCCAGCTGAACCTCAGAAAACCAAAACAGAAGCCTCTGAAAGCAAAGCTACAGAAGAGCAAAAACCACGTACACCACGTAGCAATCGTATCAGCCCATGGGAACAAAAAGAATTAGACGAGTTACCAGAGAAAATCGCTGAACTCGAAACTAAGCAGGGGGCTCTTTCTGAGCAACTCAGCGATCCCGATACCTATGCCGATGGCTCAGATAAAGCACAAGAGATCCAAGACGAGCTCGAGAAACTGGCCAAGGAATTAGAGAAGCTATTTGAGCGCTGGGAATTTCTTGAGAGCAAGGATCCCCAATAAGCTCATTAACTACTTAACAATGGCCATTGAAAAACCATCCCAGCTTTTGGCGCCAACGGTTTGAATCGCCGTAGCGTCAAGCTGAGGATGATTGCGCATCATCTCAAAGAAGGTCTTTAGACCCTTAATATTAGCGCCTTTAGGATTTTCTTCGAGAATCTTGCCATGACGCACCACATTATCACCAATGATAACCGTGCCTGGACGCGATAATTTTAAGCACAGCTCCAAATAGCTCGGGTTATTACCCTTATCTGCGTCAATAAAAATAAAGTCAAAAGGCTCTACCCCATCAGCAATCAGTTGCTCCATGCTTTCAACTGCTGCACCTTGAATCACCTCAATCTTATGGCTCATACCTGCAAACTCAATATTGTCGCGAGCGATAGCAACGTGCTTTTCATCAAAATCTAAGGTAATGCATTGACCATCCTCGGGTAGGGCCGAGGCCATCCAGATGGTACTATAAGCCGCTAGCGTGCCTATTTCTAAAACTCTTTTTGCTCCCATCATCTGCACCAAGAACTTTAAAAACTTACCCTGTGCAGGGGATACATGAATTAAGGGAATAGGATGTTGGCTACAACGCTCTAATACCTCGGCAAATAGCTTATCTTCGGTTAATAAATGATCATAGATATAGTCATCGACCTCTGCGGCCTGGTGCAAATCGACGATACTTTTACTACCTGAACCAATCGCCACGTTTTTACTCCAAATTATGCTTCAAGCTGCCAATTCAGAGTAGTACCTGCAGCCAAAGGCACTAAGGTGCCACCATTAACAAAAGGCAACTCCTCTGGAATATTGAAAGCTTGTCGTTTTAATGTAATGGTTTCTGTATTTCTAGGTAGATTATAGAAATCTGGTCCATAAAAGCTAGTAAAACCCTCTAAACGATCAAGTTTACCTACACTCTCAAAGGCCTGAGCATATAACTCTAAGGCATGGAAAGCCGAATAACAACCAGCACAGCCACAAGTTTGCTCCTTAAGTGAGCGAGCATGTGGCGCACTATCAGTTCCCATAAAGAAACGTGGTGAACCGCTGGTAGCTGCTTCAATCAACGCCTCACGGTGAACCTCGCGCTTTAAAACGGGCAAGCAGTAATAATGCGGCTGCAAACCATTGGTGAAAATAGCATTACGGTTATAGAGTAAGTGTTGTGGCGTAATCGTCGCCGCCACTGGACCCTCGGCATCACGCACATAATGGGCACCCTCTTTGGTTGTGATATGCTCAAAAACAACCTTAAGCTCAGGAAAAAGCTGGCGTAGCGGCAACATCACACGGTCAATAAAGACCGCCTCACGATCAAACACGTCAATCTCAGGATCAGTTACTTCACCATGCACTAAAAGTGGCATACCCACCTGTTGCATTTGCTCTAACACCTCTGAGCAGTGGCCTAATAAATCGGTTACACCCGCATCAGAGTTAGTCGTGGCACCAGCCGGATAAAGTTTAACTGCATGCACCACTTCAGACGCTTTAGCCTTTATAATCTCTTCTGGGGATGTGTTATCAGTTAAATACAGAGTCATTAATGGCTCAAAACCCAATAGCGACGAGTCTGCCTTGGCCGCAGCCGAGCCTTTTAGTGCATCTAAAATACGTTGGCGATATGCCAATGCTTGCTCTGTAGTGCTTACAGGCGGCACTAAGTTTGGCATAATAATGGCTCGCTTAACCTGCTTAGCAGTATCTGCCACCACATGACTTAAGGCCTCACCATCTCTTAGGTGTAGGTGCCAGTCATCTGGCTGGATTAAGGTGATTTTATCCTCTGTAATTTGCATAATATTTCCTAATCAAAAAAGCTCATATCTACATTTGTCGCCATTTTAACTGTTAATGCGACTTTTAAAAAATTTAAACACTTAATACCGTACAATATCACGCTTTACGGAAAAGGCTACCGCCATAAGCGGAGTTTTGCCTTTGAAAAATTTAAAAAAGAGAAAATTTATGACCACCAAAAAACAGCTAACAAAACCAATGCTGCTTTTATGAAACCTGTTGTACCTAGCGCTGAATTAGCGATTATCGTAGGTACCGAACCTTTACCACGCACAGAAGTAACTAAAAAGATGTGGGAATACATCAAGGCCAACGACTTACAAGATCCTATCGATCGTCGTAACATTAATGTCGATGATAAACTGCGCCCTATCTTTGGTAAAGATCAGGTTAATATGTTCGAAATGACTGAAATAGTCAGTCAACACCTGAGCTCTAACTAATTTATTTTACAAGAGAAATTTATGATGCGTATCATGATGAACAGCAAGATTCACCGCGCTGTGGTGACTGAAGCTGATTTGAACTATATTGGTTCAGTAACTATTGACGGCGATATAATGGATGCTGTCGGTTTATTGGCCAATGAAAAAGTCGCCATTGTCAACAACAACAACGGTGCTCGCCTCGAAACGTATGTTATTGAAGGCAAGCGCGGCAGTGGTGTCATCTGTTTAAACGGCGCGGCAGCTCGTTTAGTGCAAAAAGGTGATGTGGTTATCATCATGTCTTATGTCTTCTTGACCAATGAAGAAGCACAAAATCACCGTCCCAAAGTAGCGATTATGAATCCGGACAATACGATTCAAGAAGTTCTGAATTACGAAGAAGAAGCAACCATTAGGTAGATTTTTTGGTAAAAACAAAGGTGGATGCTATTAATTTATCGATCTTTTTAGCACTTATGCTGGCCATATAGAGACCCTATCAGACGTCTCTCCATCTTTATAAAGGACAAACCATGTTTCCTGAATATCAAGATCTCATCACAAAGCTACGCCAAGATGACCCCCGTTTTGAAAAAATCTTTAATCAGCACAATGAGCTGGACCAAAAGATTACTCGCATGGAAAAAAACGCAGCCACAGCCATTCATGCCGACTTGGACATTGAACAGCTGAAAAAAGAAAAGTTAGCCCTCAAAGATAAAATCTACGGTCTGCTACGTGAGGCCGAAGGCTAGGGACTAGTCATTCAATGTGCATCGCCTATATTCGATTTCAACCTGCTCAAGAAGCTGCTTTATTTGTCGCTGCTAACCGCGATGAGTTCCACGCACGCCCTACTGCTTTTGCAACTAGATGGGAAGATCTGCCGGATATCATCGCCGGACGCGACTTAGAGGCAGGTGGTACTTGGTTAGGAATCAATCAACAAGGCGGTGTCGCACTCATTACCAATATTCGCAATCCCTTAGCGATACGCAACGAGGCCAAAAGTCGCGGTGCCTTGGTGCGCAACGCATTATGCTGGCAAGCACGGCATCACGGCTTCACGCCTGCTACACTCACTGAGTTTATAAAAGAGCAAGGCCCCTTAGAAAAATATAATGGCTTTAATCTTATTTTTGGAGATAGTAAAAAGCTCTACTACCTAGCTAATGATGCATTAATTAAGCAAATTGATGCTCAGCAGCCCGCTAAATACGCTCCCTACGAACTTAGTCCCGGTAGCTACACCTTATCCAACGCCGACTTATTTACCGTCTGGCCAAAAACCAAAGCACTCGGCTCAAGTCTTGACGGCATTGATCTGACCGCTATTAGCAGCAGCGATTTAAAACATCTTGAAAGCAGCACCACTCAAGACTTTATTAACCTTATTTTTGAAAAGCTCGCTAATAACCAGCAAGCACCTGATGACTTACTACCCAAGACCGGTGTCAGTGACGACTTAGAGAAGCTCCTTAGCAGCCCCTTTATTATCAGTCCTGATTACGGAACTCGCTGTTCCAGTATCATTTTGCACTTTAAAGATGGTGGATCCTTTATGGCAGAGCGCAGCTTTAACCCCCAAGGGCAAGCCGTTCACCAAGTGATGTTTTACCAAAAAGACGGTATCATTGTAAGCACAAAAAAGGACAAAGCCCACCTACTGCTTTGCCCTTTATCTAGGTCAAGTAACGCTTAATCGCTTTATTCGACCGCGTATAAGAACAACTCCACTCGGCGATTCATACGACGACCTTCAGCCGTGTCATTAGAAGCGATTGGGTCATTAGCCGCACGACCTTCAACGGTCATACGAGAATGAGCAACGCCCTGACTTGCTAAGTAATTAGTCACAGCAGAAGCGCGGTTGTTTGATAGTGGCTGGTTAATAGAGACCGAACCGGTACTATCCGTGTGCCCGACTGATTTAACACGCAATTGCTGATGCGACTGCATCTCAGCCGCTACCTGGTTAAGCACCGGGTATAATGCAGGCTTCAAATCATACTTACCGGTATCAAAGGTAGCGCCCTCCGGAATAAGAACTTTTAGACTGCCATCAGGCATTTGAGTCGTTGTAATTCCCAACTCCTGACCGCCGGCATCGTTAATATTACCGCGTAGACGATCCCAGTTATAACCAACAATACCGCCGGCTACCGCACCAATACCTGCGCCAATACCGGCAGATTTGGAACTATCACCAATAAGAGCGCCTAAACCGGCTCCCAATGCTGCACCAATACCTGCGCCTGTTGCTGTTTGACCACCCTGAGTGGCACAACCTGCAGCCAAGGTCGCTGCCAACACTATACCACCTAAACGTACTGATTTGATTTTCATAAGATTTCTCCTAGTCTAATGAAGAATTGCCCAACAAAAACGCATGGACTGAAATTACCCCTTCCGGTAGCTTCTTAATAGTAACAAAACGATTCATATTATCAAAGCTTAAAGCATTTAATATTAAGCAATTGTAACTAGATAAATCGTTTTTAGCGCGATTGCTAACTTGACGCCATCCATCCAAATGAGCTGACTGCCTTGTCATTTGACTTGTCTAGCGGCTTTAGACACCAATACAAAGATAAAAGGCAATATAGCAAAACTGCCTAATAGCGTTGCTGCAGCAGACTGAGTCCCGGCTAAATCGCCATCATTAAAACCGGCCGCTGCAACCAGCATACCACCCAAGGCCGTACCGAGTGATACGGCATATAGTTGTACCGTTGTAATGGCGCTGGTTGTTTGGTTTTCTTGACCCTTATCTGCAGCAATTAACACACGGGACAAAATATGTGGCCATGACATCCCTACCCCTATGCCAATACCCAGCAAAGGAAAAATCATCGCCCAAGCCGCATGATGCTCTGCACTTAAGCCCTGCCACGGCATTAATAAAGCAAGCAGGAAGAGACTCATGCCGGATATCATTGGACTGACAATCATCAGCTTATTCACCGTTTGAGTCGACCTACCTGCAGTGGACAAAGAACCTACCGTCCAGCCGGCAGACATCATCGCAGCCATATAACCGGCAACCAGGGGACGCAGGCCATGAATATTTTCCAGGAAATATGGTATAAATACCTCAGTAGTGACTCCCATACTTAACAGCACGACCCCTGAAAACAGGGCTCCAATCGGGTGCTTCAAAGAATACATTCCGGTAGGCAATAATGGGTTATTACTTTTTAAGTCACTCTTGGCAATACCATATAAAATCAGGGCGACGCCTCCTAACGAAGCGATTCGCAACAGCCAAGAATCCCCTAAACTACCAAGCGATAACACAATCACTGAAAAACTTAAGAAGAGAACTTTTACTAAAGGCACCTCACTTTTTTGAGCCGCATTGTTTGCGTCAGTACGCTGTGACACTTGAGTAAATACCAGAAAAGCCACGATTAAGGCGACCGGAACGGTAGACCAAAGTGCCATTCGCCAAGCACCATGCTCAGCAAAAAGACCGCCAATAGCAGGACCTGTCAGCGTCGACACTCCCCACATCGTCGAAATAAGAGCCATTGCCCGTGACCATAAATGCGGTGCAAAAACTAAGCGCACAGACGCATAACTCAGTCCCAGCATGACCCCGCCACCTAAGCCCTGAATGGCTCGACCAAACAATAGAACAGGCATTGAAGGCGCCATCGCCGATGCCATCGATCCAAGAACAAACACAAAAATACCGAGCAAATAGGCCGAACGCAAACCGAATTGCTCAAGCAAACGCGCTGATGAGGTTGAACCGATAATAGATGCAGCCACAAAAATCGAGGTAATCCAAGCGTAGTAATTAATACCACCGATATCCCTAACGACGGAGGGCATAATCGTGGTTACGATATACACATTAATCGCATGAACAGCTACCCCTCCGCAGAGAGCAATGGTCCGCAAGCCATTTTTACCGCTAAGGAGTTCACCCCAACCACCTGAATTGGCGAGGGTAGATATATTTTTTGACATTTTTTATAACCAACGAAGTTTTATTGAAAATTGCCGCTCTAATTATCATCTAAGCACGGCAGATTAACAAGCCTAACAGAGCTGACAGTCGTTGGGTAGCGCACCTTTTGTGTCAATCGGCTTGAAACTTGGACAAGCTCGTTTCTAAGTAATCGCACACACGATCATCGCTTAAACCATACATGGTGGCCAAATTATTGATGCTAAGCACCTCATGAACAGCCCCTTGTGCAAACACCTTTCCTTTGGCAAGCAACAAAGCCTTATCGGCCATACGCATGGCATGTTCCGGCTGATGGGTGCAAAGAAAAATAGCTAAACCTTGCTTTTTCAGCTGCTGCACCTGCTCAATCACCAAAATTTGATTCCCAAAATCCAAGCTTGATGTCGGCTCATCCAAGATCAGCGCTTTGGGTTCTTGTGCTAAGGCACGCGCTAACAAGACTAATTGCTGTTCACCACCACTTAATTGCGGAAACAAACGCTCAGCCAAATGCTCAATCCCTAAGTGCTCTAAACAAGACCAAACCTTTTCCTTATCATTTTTTGAAGGTGTAGAGAACAATCCTGTATAGACACTTCGGCCCATCAACACCATATCTAAAGCAGTAAAAGAAAACAAAGAAACGCTCTGCTGCGGCACATAAGCAATTTGTCGCGCCAATTGTCGTCGTGACCAACGCGCCAGAGGTTGATTCAACACGGATAATTGACCGTCAAGCGCGGGAACTAATCCAAGCACTGTTTTAAACAACGTCGATTTACCACTACCATTAGGCCCTAACAAACACAAGACCTCAGCCGCTTCCAGTTCAAAACTGATACTGTCCGCAATCGTTTTATTACCATAGCCAATTCGCAAATCGCGTGCCGACAAAACCACCTGTTTACCCATGAGAACGCCCTTTGAGTAACAAGTAAAGGAAAAACGGGGCCCCAATTAATGAAGTCAAAACCCCTAATGGCAGTTCGATACTGGCTGCATTACGTGCCACATTATCCGTTAACACGAGAAAAACAGCGCCTATCAATAAAGAGCTTGGCAATAAACGGGAAAACTCAGGCCCTACCAATAAACGAGCAACATGCGGTATGACTAAGCCAATCCAGCCGATAATACCGGTAAATGAGACAGCGGCTGCCGTCATTAACGTGGCACAAATAATTAACAGAAACCGTAAAAACCCAGTATTAACGCCTAAGGCCTGAGCTTCCATATCGGAAAGGCTTAATAAGTTAATACGCCAACGTAATAGAATTAAAGGCAACAAGCCCAGAAGCATAAAGGGCAAAGCCCATAACAACTCACTCTTAGAGACAGCATTAAGCCCACCCAAGAGCCAAAAAGTAATCGTGGCTAGCTGTGAATAGGGATCAGCCAGAATTTTGATCAAAGAAATCCCGGCCCCTAATAAACTGCCGATCGCCACGCCTGCCAGCACCAAAACCAAGGTAGAGTCAAACTGCCGACTCGTCAGAGATATCAAATACACCAAAGCGACCGCCATTAAACCGCCTACAAACGCAAACAGCTGCACTGCAGCCAACGGCAAGGACAGAAAAATAGCAAACACCGCCCCCAGACCGGCACCGGCAGAAACACCTAAGATATCCGGCGATACTAAAGGATTTTTAAACATAGCCTGATAGCTTGCACCGGCAACTGCTAGAGAAGCACCCACTAAAATACCGGCAAGTAGCCGTGGCAAACGCAAATTCCAGAGCACCATATCAGCATTAGTTTCTGCACGACCGGCCGTTATCAAACTCTGCCATAACTCGCCTAAGGTCAGCGGGTATTTGCCTGTTACTAAGCTGACGATACTCACTAACAGCAAAAGCAATACCAACAGCATGAACCACCATAACGGCCGTCGCCTTGACAACATGAATACTCCCTATTTTCCCTTTAACTGCGCAGATAGCATAAGCAGCGCTTTGAGCTGCTCTTCACTGAGTTCGCTCTGACGCCAAGTAAGCGATTGGATCCCGGAGGCTGTTCCATGGACACCACACGTAATTAACTGATACTAACTTAAAATAACTAATTTGTAATCTAAGTGAGTCGCCAGTCTGAAGGTTAATTGCTCAAACTCCAAGTAGCCACGTTGTGGATGATAAAAACCACGCGCCCCACCCTCTCGTGCTTCTACTGTCCTGTGCCCCCAGAGCTGAGCAAACTCTTCGCTATGCACTATAAACGTATCAATAAATTCGCGAACCTCAGCCTCTTCCATGAAAGAAGCAATATCCGCTCTAAACTCAGCAACTGAACGGCGGGCACGCTCCTCCCAGTTCACAATAATTTGTCTACTGAGAGGTGCTAAAAAGATAAAACGCAACAAGTTAGCATGGTCTTGCACTTGCTGACCCGGCCAATGCCCAAACAACTCATCTAATTGTTGATTGAAATAAAGAATATTCCAACACTTATCAAGAATATAAGCAGGCGTATTGATTTGATTGACTAAATTCGGCAAGGCCAAAGGCAAACTGCCGGCTGACGCCTTTTTCAGATCAGGGTCATTTTGTTGAGCAAGTTGAAATAAATAGGCTCGCTCAACCTTATTAAGGTGCAAGGCATCTGCCAAGGCAGACCAAACCTCAGCCGAGACCTTAAGATCTCGGCCTTGTTCGATCCACGTATACCAAGTCACACTAATACCGCTTAATTGTGCCACTTCCTCTCGACGCAGACCGGGCGTACGACGACGCCCGTAATCAGGCAGTCCAGCCATGGCGGGAGTCACTTTGGCGCGTGCTTGACGCAAAAAATCCCCTAGCTCCTTTTGCTTGACTGAACCTGCTTGAGCCATTACTTACCCCTATGACCTGTAAAAACCAAAACCTACTCTAAGACGCTACTTAATTGGCGTTTAGCTTGACCCAAAGAAATGCCGCTACGCTCGGTATAGTCATGCAGCTGATCGTCTCCGATACTACCCACGCTGAAATAAGAGGATTCCGGGTGACTGAAATAAAAACCTGACACACTGGAGGCAGGGATCATCGCATAGCTCTCAGTAATATGCATACCAATTTTTTCAGGCTCAAGCACCTCAAACATATCTGCCTTGACCGTGTGCTCAGGACACGCAGGATATCCCGGTGCCGGACGGACACCTTGGTACTTCTCATCAATGATCTCTTGATTATCCAGCGATTCCTCAGGCACATAACCCCATAAGTCAGTACGTACACGATAGTGTAAAGCCTCAGCGAAGCCCTCTGCAAAGCGGTCGGCGAGTGCCTTGAGCATAATAACGGAGTAATCATCACCTTCGGCCTCAAAGCGCTCTACATGCTTCTCAATGCCAAGGCCACCGGTCACCGCAAACATACCGATATAATCCTCAACTCCGCTTTCTTTAGGAGCGATATAGTCGGCTAAACACTTGTTATAGATGCCCGGTCGCTTTTTACCCTGAGAGCGTATGTTACGCCAAGTAAGAAGCACCTCACTGCGAGACTCATCAGTATATAGCTCAATATCATCGTCATTAATCGTATTAGCGGGATAAAAACCAAGCACACCACTGGCAGTCAGCCAACGACCGTCAACGATTTTCTTAAGCATAACTTTGGCATTTTCATAAAGCTCTTTAGCTTCTTTGCCAACCACCTCATCCTCAAGAATTTGCGGAAACTTACCAAACAAACCCCAAGAGTTAAAGAAAGGTCCCCAGTCAAAGAACTTAACAATCTCATTTAGATCGAAGTTAACAATCTCGCGACGACCGATAAACTTTGGCTTTGGCGGGGTGTAATTAGCCCAATCGATGGCTACTTTATTGGCTCGTGCTTCTTCTATTGAGATAAGAGGATTCGTCTTGCGATTAGCGTGACGCTGACGCACCAGTTCATATTCTTCAGACAGCTTCTCAATAAAGGCATCTACATTGTCTGACACTAACGACGTACAAACACCTACTGAGCGACTCGCATCCGGTACATACACAACAGGGCCCTCATACTTCGGCGCAATTTTAACCGCTGTGTGCACGCGACTCGTGGTCGCACCACCAATCATCAGAGGGACTTTACGCTCAACAAAATAGGGGTCGCGCTGCATTTCGGTAGCGACATACTGCATTTCTTCCAGGCTGGGCGTAATTAATCCGGAAAGGCCGACAATATCGGCATTAACCTCTTTGGCTTTGGCGAGGATATCGGCAGCTGGCACCATCACACCCATGTTAATTACTTCAAAGTTATTACATTGGAGAACCACATCCACAATATTTTTACCAATATCGTGCACATCCCCCTTGACCGTCGCAATAACAATCTTACCCTTGGCTCGGACATCACCACCGGCCGCTTCAATTTGGCGTTTTTCTTCCTCAATAAAAGGAACCAAATGCGCCACGGCTTCCTTCATCACACGGGCAGACTTAACGACCTGAGGAAGGAACATTTTACCGTCACCAAACAGGTCACCCACCACATTCATGCCGTCCATGAGTGGCCCCTCAATCACCTCAATGGGGCGACCGCCGGCCGCTTCAATTTGCTGGCGAATTTCCTCGGTGTCCTCAACGATGTGACTGGTCACACCATGCACCATGGCATGAATCAGACGCTGACGTACAGGCTGTTCACGCCAAGTCAAATCCTCTTCTTTGCGGGCGACATTGCCACGTACCGACTCCGCATGCTCAACCAAACGCTCGGTATTAGTGCGCTCATCATCCGGATCAGTTTTACCTAAAGGATCGGTACGATTAAAAACCACGTCTTCAATCAAATCACGGGTCGTCTTATCCAAGTCCGCATAAACGCCCAACATACCGGCATTGACAATACCCATCGTGAGGCCTTCTTTAATTGCATAGTATAAGAAGACCGTGTGAATCGCTTCACGCATCAGCTCATTACCACGGAAAGAGAAGCTGACGTTAGAAATACCGCCCGAAATACGTGCATGCGGCAGATTCTCGTGAATCCACTTGACCCCCTCAATAAAGTCTAAAGCGTAGCGGTTATGCTCCTCAAGACCGGTTGCAATTGCGAAGACGTTAGGGTCAAAAACAATATCTTCAGGCGGGAAACCAACCTCGTCAACGAGGATACGGTAGGCTCTTTCACAAATTTCAATACGACGTGCCAAGTTATCAGCCTGACCATTTTCATCAAAAGCCATCACTACCACTGCTGCACCATAACGCAGACAGAGTTTGGCGTGTTCTTTGAACTCCTCTACCCCTTCCTTCATGGAGATAGAGTTAACGACGGCCTTACCCTGAATGCACTTAAGACCTGCCTCAATCACTTCCCACTTAGAGGAGTCGATCATAATAGGTACGCGTGAAATATCAGGCTCGGAAGCGATTAGGTTGAGGAACTTGACCATACACTGCTTAGAATCAAGCATGGCCTCATCCATATTAATATCAATAATTTGCGCGCCGTTTTCGACCTGTTGACGAGCAACAGCTAATGCTTCATCGTACTTTTCCTCGCGGATCAATCGCAAAAAAGCCTTACTGCCGGTGACGTTAGTACGCTCACCCACGTTGATAAATAAACTATCCTCATCAATATTAAGTGGCTCTAAACCTGAAAGACGGGTTTTAATAGGAATCTCGGGTACTTTACGCGCAGGTAAGCCCTGCACACTGTCACGAATAGCAGCGATATGCGCGGGTGTCGTACCACAACAGCCACCCACGACGTTAACAAAACCGGCCTCAGCAAACTCTTGCAACAAAGAAGAGGTCACCACCGGGGTTTCATCAAATCCGGTTTCAGACATTGGGTTAGGCAAACCGGCATTAGGATAGACACAGACAAAGGTATCACAGATTTTTGACAGCTCTGCCACATAAGGTCGCATCAACGCGGCACCCAAGGCACAGTTTAAGCCGATGGTAATCGGTCTGGCATGACGTACTGAATTCCAGAAAGCCTCAACCGTTTGACCGGAAAGAATACGTCCGGAAGCATCGGTCACCGTACCGGAAACCATCACGGGCAAACGCTCGCCACGCTCTTCAAAAACGCTTTCTATGGCAAAAATAGCAGCCTTGGCATTGAGCGTATCAAAAATGGTCTCTAACAAAACAATATCAATGCCGCCATCAAGTAAGCCATGCAACTGCTCGGCATATGCTTCTCTTAGCTGATCAAAGGTGATATTGCGCGCACCGGGATCATTAACATCCGGTGAAATAGACGCTGTTTTGGGCTGAGGGCCTAATGCTCCGGCAACAAAACGTGGATGTTCAACTGTGCTGTACTTATCTGCCGCAGCACGTGCCAACTCAGCTGACGCCTTGTTTAAATCATAGGCGATATCAAATAACTCATAGTCACCTTGGGCTACACGCGTCGCGCCAAAGGTATTGGTACAGATAACATCTGAGCCGGCTTCTAAGTATTGCTCATGGATCGTTGAAATAACGTCCGGACGCACCAAAGAGAGAAGCTCATTATTGCCTCGAACATCCTTGTGATGATTAGCAAAGCGCTCACCACGAAAGTCCTGCTCGCCGAGCTTATAGGTTTGAATCATCGTCCCCATCGCCCCGTCAAGCACCAAAATACTATCGGTCGCTAAACGACGAGCAAATTCTGCACCGCGAGTATAGGAAGAAATTGGATATGGCAAAGCTGGATAAGTCACTACAAACCCTTATAAAATAAGCAAATTAGAACCGCACATTATAACTCAGGTGACACCACCAACAGACAAAGGGAAGCTCAGTTTGAAGGTTAATACGCTGCTAATTAAGCTGCACTAAAGCCAAAAGTTACTTTTGTCATGTTTTATACATTTTGTTGCTTTTTAACACCACTTTTCTAGACAGGCCCTATCAGGACAGTGGCTTTAGCTAGTCTAATCATCGAGTTTTGTTACAATGCATAAATGATTGATGGGTGCTTACGACTATTAGAACCTACGTCTTTAGTTGCGTAAGTTAAATGGGAAACAGCATGCTCACACTCCACCCACTCCAATAGGACTGAGCAAAACTGTGCTGCCCCCGCAACGGTAATGAATAATTTGTCTCCTATCTCATTATTTAAGCCCGACACCAGCCTGCAATCTACCTGATTTTTGTTTTAACATGTGCGGGGACGCACATTCACAGGACGTTCCATGTTTAGAATCTCCCCTCTAGCGGCCGCTCTGGCCGTTGCCTGTTTTATTGCGCCTACCGTGATGGCACAAGACCTTCAAACCACCACAACAGACAATCAAGCTGAAATCGTTCAGCAATTACCCACTCTCGTCGTAGTCGCCTCACGCCATGCTCAACCGCTGCAGCGTGCCATTGGCGATGTGACGGTGATTGACGGCATCAAATTACGCCAAAACAATGATGCCAATATTTTACGTACACTGATACGCCAACCCGGTATTCAGATGTACGACAGCGGTGGTCCGCATACTATCTCAGGTATTTCTATCCGTGGTGCTTGGGGTGATCAAAACCTCATCATGCTTAATGGCATTCGGATTAATAATCCAGTCGCAGGTAATAGCATACCTTGGGGCACTTTAAATCCTCGCGCCTTTGAGCGTGTTGAAGTGATACGAGGTTCAGCCAGCAGTTTATGGGGTTCTAGCGCCATGGGCGGGGTCGTCAATCTAGTGACTGAATTAACACCAGGTCAGATGCGCGATTTTAGTCCCTATGCAGATATTGGCTTTGGCAGTGAGGGTACCATCCGTACCGGCGCCGGCTTCTCAGGCGCCGATGGCACCTTTGACTATAGCTTACACGCGCAATACGCCAAATCTGATGGGCATAACGCCACAACGCCAGACAATCTGTACAACTACAACCCGGATGATGATGGCTACGAACAGCATAGCTTAAGTGGTAGCTTTGGTTGGACCTGGGCGCCTGAGCAACGGATTGGTTTTCATTTTTTAAATGGCTATATCAGCGGCGATTATGATGCCGGTGAATACGATCCGGTTGGTGCTAATGTTAAGCAACGCCAACAAGTCTATGGTCTCAGCAGCAGCAACAAAATTACTGACTGGTGGTATAGCACTCTACGCTATGGCTTTGGCAAGAGCTCAATGTTTGACAATGGCCCATGGGGTGATACGTTAAACAACACCTACCAAAATAGCTTTAGCTGGCAAAATGACTTTCATGTCGCACCGGAGCACGTAGTTTCTGTGTTTTATGAAGGCTACAAAGAACGCATCGGCTCTACTACTCAATTTGATGAGAATAAACGCAACACCAATTCCTTTGGGGCGATTTATCAAGGCAGTTTCTTAAGTCGCCATCACCTACAAGCCAGTGTTCGTAATGACCACTATACTGATTACGGTTCCCGTACTACTGGTAGCTTGGCCTATGATTTTGATCTAACTGACAGCATCACTGTCGGCTTGGCAGGCAATACAGGCTTTAGAATCCCTAGCTTTTACGATATGTATGCACCACTAAACTGGGGCTTCCAGGGCAACCCTGATTTGAAACCTGAAAAATCACGCAACATTGAAGCTCACCTCAGTTTCGCCAATGAGACTACAGCCGCCAGCATTCGTGCTTTCTACACAAAGTATCGTGATTTGATTAATACCTACGATACCAGCTCTTACCCTGCCAGCACGAGCAACACAGAAAAAGCAACGATTCGCGGCATTAGCTTAACCGCTTCTCATCAATTTGATGCCACTCGCTTTGGCACCACTCGCGTCTACGCTGGTGCAGACTTCCTGGATGCCAAGGACGATATCACTGATAACAACTTGATTCGTCGCGCCCGTCAAGTTTATCGTGCCGGTGTAGAGCAGAGCTATGATCGTTTTAACTTGGGTGCCGAGTTTATGCACATCGGCGCACGCTACGATGACCTAGCCAATAACACGCGACTAGGTGGTTATGGCGTAGTCAATTTATCTGCTAAAGTTCAGTTGAGCAAAGAGTTTTCAGCGCAAGTCTACTGGAATAATATCTTTGATAAGAAATACGCACCTGTTCACGGTTATCGTGGCCAAGGCAGTAATATATTTGTTAATTTAAGTTGGCAACCCAAGAACTAATTAAGTTCTTGTGGAAGCGGTTTTACGAGGCTTCACTTCGTAAAACCGCTTTTTAAATTGAGTAGGCTATGCGCTTCAAAAGATTTCTGAGCATCATTGCTTCAGGTTTAAATTTACTCGCTCTCAACGGTGCCGCTGTTGCAGAACCTACTGACGCACCACGTATCATCACACTCTCTCCGCACATGACAGAAATGGTTTATGACCTCGGTTTAGAGGAGCAATTGGTGGCGCGAGATGATGCCAGCAACTACCCTAAAGAAGTTAAAAACACCCCCTCAATAGGCTCAGGACTCAATCCCAATAAAGAGCTACTTCTGCTGTATCAGCCGAATATTTTGCTGCACTTCACGTCCAATATTGAGTTAGACAATTTATTTCCTGCTAAAAAAATTGACGTGATAGCTTCTCTGCCCAATACAGTTCCGGCCTTATTTAATGATTGGCGCATGGTGTTAGCACGCGTTCAACATGATGAGAAAAAACGTGCTGCAACAGAAGCAAAAATAGATGCTATTGAAGCAGAATGGCAAAACTTAGTTGAGGACAATAAAAACAAAACACCTAAAAAAGTCTTTTTCCTAATTTCCAAACAACCAGTATTTAGCTTAAGTGATATGACATTTTTAGCCCAGGCGGTCAAAGGCTGTCATACCGAAAATATTTTTGCTGATATCAAACAGCCCAGCTTTATCGTCAATCCCGAAGAGCTACTTTTGCATACGCCAGATATCGTGATTCATGGCTACAGCGCAACCGATCCGAATGGCAAAGAACGCGCACAAGAAGCGGCCATCAAGCTATTTAAGAAAATCGGCCTTGAGCTACGCACAGAGCAATTAGTGACCGTCGATGTCGATATTTTGCATCGTCCGACATTGCGGTTTATAAAAGAACTACCAAAAATTTGTGAAGCGATTCATAAGGGGTGAAATCACCACTCTGCGTTAACGCTTATAACGCGTTCCCCTACCCTGACCTTCTACTTTTATATACTTCTTGTCAATTAGATCGTTTAGTAAGCGGATGACTTTATTTTTACTAAAACCACTTGCTGCGACAATCTCACTACTTGCCAACTTTCTACCGTCAGCCAATAAATCAAAAATCACTTTCTCGTCCGTACTTAATTCTGGCAAACGATTAACGACTGGTAAAATCACCTGAATACTATTAGCTGACACATTAAAAGACGGTTTAAGCTCGCTATCTCGGTACAAGTCATTAATCCTCCTAATTCCTGTGCCGAACATCTCAATATAATTTAATCTAAACAAGATGCTTCCAATAACAGGATTTCTCAAAGAAGAAACGTAGCCATATAGATACTCCTCCTCACTAATCCCGGGAGGTAGCCCACCTGGCGAATGGATTTCAATATGTTCATCAAACATTGCAATACGGATATGATTTTGTACATCCCACGTACGATGAACTAAGGCATTGACCAAGGCCTCTCTAAACGCCTTTTCCGGAACCTTCTCTACCAATTGTCTCTTAGAGCCAATGATTTCTTGATATTGGTAGTATCGCCTAAACATGATGAGCGCCTCTTCATACAAGGATAAGAGCGACTGACAGTCAACAGTCTGACGCTCTAAAATCTCGCTAAGGGAGCGACCGAATCGAATGATATCGACACCCGGAAAGGTATTTTTGTCAGCAAAAATACCTGCTGCATTGTTGAATTGGCCATCTTTTGTGTATAGGCCAAGCGTTTTTAGCACATCTTCTGTTAGCTTAGGAACCTTAAGCTCCTTATCAAGCTGCTCTTCAAGGCGATTAAAGCTAAGTGGAACATCATGAGAATACGGTAGCTCTTCAAAATATACATTCTCGCCAAATAGAATTAAACGTTTTAATTCAACTTGATCGACCTCAACTGATGAACTATCGCTTCTTCGATAGGCTTTACCCTTATACAAATATGGCTTGCTGAGTCCCTCTGCAATCTCTAGGGTAATCGTGTTATCAGCATTGATACTCAAAAAAAAATTAGGTCGCGGCTTAATATTGTCATTAATACTATTTTCAATCGCTAAGCAGCTTTGCTCAGGATCCGCTAAACCAATCACTTGACCATCATCACTCACCCCAAACAGGATTTTACCAGTACCAAAATTGGCAAAAGCACTCACCGTTTTGAGAAATGAATGGTTAACAATCTCTTTAAACTCTAATTCTCTGTTTTCTCTCATGCCGACACCTCCAACTTTATTGTACTAAAAATTGAGACGCAAATGCAACGTAAAAAAATACGTTGCATTTGCGTTGGGACGTATTTAGGCACAAAAGCGAAAAAATCAGGCTAGCCTGCTCACTCGATTAAGCCAAACTCAAGGCCTTTTGGATAGCTTTAGCTGCCGTTACCCCATCGGACATCGCAGTCACCACGCAAGGATGCTGTCGGCGCGTCACCTCACCTATTGCATATAAACCGCTGACTGCCGTTTCAGTGCTTGCGAAATCCACCTCCAGGTAATTCTTGTCATCAAAGCCGACACCTAAGCCTTGAATCCATTGTGCTTGGGGCTCGTAGCCATAAAAAACCAAAATCACATCATAGGCTTGGCCAGCGACCTCTTTTTTTGCCGGGTCAAAGAAATAATCTCCAACAATCACCTGCCCATCACGCAGTCGCTCCATCCAATGATCTTGCCCGCGCAAGGTGCGCGCATAAACAGTGACCTCCGTGGCCCCTCTATTTTGGGCAAACAGCGCATTTTCCAGGGCATTATCCCCGCCCCCAAGCACTGCCACTCGCTTGTCCTTAAAGTCGTAGTTATTTAATCGTGCGCCTGCGCCAATTAAAACATCCTCAAAGGTTCTTCCTGCGCACTCTACCGGCTCTTTATAATCCACACCCGTTGCCACAACCAGTTTTTTAGAATGAAAAAAGCGCTCTGCAGCGTCAGAACTTTTTACCTGCACTGCAAAGCCATTTTCCAATAACTGAACCGCCTTAACCTCATGACCTAGCAAAGGCTCAATGTCTGCTAAGGCCAAACTCTCAAGCAAATTAAGCGCAACTTCCTTACCTGTTAAACCGGGTGCTGTAGGATTCCACTCATCCTTAAAAGGATTGCGCGCGCACATCCCACCGACCTGCTCACTGCCCTCTAATAACAAGACTGAATAACCCAAGCGCTTAAGCCAAACCGCACATGTGACACCAGCAACACCGGCGCCGACAATAATGGCATCATAAAGAGAATCTGCTACTTGATTATGAGCAAGAGACATTGTGACAAATCCTTTTAAATACAAGTATTTCTTTAGTGTAAAGACTAAAATGTAGCCTAATTATTTTTTACAAAAACTATGAATACAATAACCATCTTTTTTGAACGCCTGGCAATTGAAGCACGTATCGGCGTTTTACCGCGTGAGCTTAAAAACACCCAACGCATTTACGTTGACGCAGATATTAGCGTACAACAAACTCAAGAAGTTGACGATCTTGATATTAAAACTGTGCTTGATTATAGACTGCTCCGTCAAGTTATTATTGAGGAATGTACCCGTGAGCATGTACATTTAGTTGAGGCCTTGGGTCAGATGATTTCTAATCGTCTACTCAAAGACTTCGATGAGGTGGTCGCAGTTAAACTTCGCATCAGTAAGCCATCGGCCTTTGATGACTGTGATGCCGTCGGCATCGAATTTAATATTAGCCGCTAACAGCATCCAGCACTATGAGCCAATCTACTACCAGCTTAAAAGAGCCAAACATCTCCGAGCGTGAACGCATTCGTAACAACAAGCTAAGCAAAAAAATCATCCGCGAAACCGCTCACGCCATTGTTGATTACAATATGATCGAAGATGGCGACAAGGTGATGGTCTGTTTATCCGGCGGCAAGGATTCCTATACATTATTAGAGGTCCTACGCACCTTACAAACTCGCGCCCCAATTAAATTTGAGCTATTAGCGGTCAACCTCGACCAAAAGCAACCGGGATTCCCTGAGCATGTGTTGCCGGAGTATTTAGCCTCCATCGGAGTGCCTTTTCATATTGAAAACCAAGACACTTACTCTATTGTTAAACGAGTTATTCCAGAGGGCAAAACAACCTGTTCACTCTGCTCCCGCTTAAGACGCGGTATTTTATATCGAGTAGCCGAGGAGTTTGGCTGTAATAAAATCGCTTTAGGCCATCACCGCGATGATATATTGGCTACTTTTTTCTTAAACCTGTTTTATGCTGCTAAATTAAAATCTATGCCGCCTAAACTGGCTTCTGATAATGGCAAGCATACGGTGATTCGACCGCTTGCCTATGTCGCCGAGAGCGATATTATTAAATATGCCCAGATACAGCAATTCCCGATTATTCCTTGTAACCTCTGTGGTTCTCAAGAAAATCTCAAACGTCAAGAGATTAACCGCATGATCCGCGACTGGGAAAAAGACAGCCCTAAAAAGGTTTGGAACGCTTATAAAGCCTTGGCCAATATCGTGCCATCCCATTTGATGGACCGTGAGCAATTCGATTTCGTTAATCTGACACCTGATTTTCAGGACAACCCCGAAGGTGACACCGCCTTTGACACAGAAGCTTTCCCTGACTTAGAGGATACGCGAAGCATTAGCAATGCCGATGGCAAGTTAAGCGCTGAAGCGCAAGTAATACAGATTTATAGAAAGAGCAATGACAAATAAAATCACTGATAGTAATTTAGGACAAGATACCCAATACCCAGAGCAATACGACCCCACTCTTTTATTTCCTATTGCTCGCGCTGAAACGCGCCAAGGCTCACCTGCCGAAAAAACGCCCGCTTGGATTGGCGGTGACATCTGGACGGCCTTTGAAGTATCTTGGTTAGACAGCAAAGGTAAACCGATTGTTGCGATTGCTTCTTTTGAGTTTCCTCAGACTAATCGCTATTTAATCGAGTCCAAATCTTTTAAGCTTTATTTAAATTCTTTTAATCAAAGTAAATTTAATAGCGCTGAGGAAGTGGTCGCTTTATTTGAGCAAGACTTAAGCAAAGCCAGTGGTGGCACGGTTAAGGTTGATATTAAGTTAAGTCACGAATGGAATAACTGCCAACTTATCAATATCCCAGGTACTAGCGTGGATGAACTAGAAGTTGAGATTGATACTTATGAGCCCAATGCTTCCCTTCTTCAGTTAAAAGATGAGACTGGCGACGACTCTGTTCAAGTGAATATCCTTTATTCAAACTTATTAAAGTCTAATTGCCCAGTCACAAATCAGCCGGACTGGGGTACGGTCATTGTTGCTTATAAAGGCAAAACCATCGACCCGGCAGCTTTTTTAAAGTACATCGTGTCCTACCGTCTGCACAATGGTTTCCATGAGCTATGCGTTGAAGAAATTTACTGCGATTTACTGACGCAATGCGCCCCCGACGAGCTCTTTGTAATGGCTCGCTACACCCGTCGCGGTGGCTTGGACATTAACCCTTGGCGCGCTAGTAGCGAAGAGATTATTGAAGCAGTTAAGGAATTGGTAGCACCTTTTAACCGATTGGCAAGACAGTAAGGATAGAAGTAACTCATGTTTTTCAAAAAGAAACGTCCTCCAGAAGATGACGAATCGCTTAATACCGACGAATTAATGCATGAAGTTGTCTTTCAGATCATGAAAGAACGTAGGTGGCGCACCCTCACCAGCTTATTTCGTACGCTGATTTTTCTGCTGTTCGTGGTGATGTTAATTTATTTCTTTTTTCAAAACTCCGGTAGTAAACAAATCACCGACACCGTCAGTAGCTCCTCTCACCTCGCAGTGATTAAAATCAATGGTGCTATTAGCAGCGATAAAACGGCCAATGCGGATGATATTTATAAGCTGTTAGAAAAAGCGTTTAAAAATGATTCTGCCGAAGCCATTTTACTCAGTATCAATTCACCGGGCGGAAGCCCTGTTCAGGCCGGCCGTATCTATGATGATGTGCGACACTTTAAAAGGCTGTATGACAAACCGGTCTATGCCTATATTGATGATATAGGCGCTTCAGCCGGTTACTACATCGCTGCGGCAGCAGATAAAATTTACGCTAACCGCGCCAGCCTTGTTGGCTCCATTGGCGTTATCAGCAGTTCCTTTGGCTTGGTCGATACCATCGATGGACTGGGCATCGAACGCCGTGTGATCAAATCCGGCGAACATAAAAACTTCCTCGACCCCTTTAGCCCGCTGCATGAAGAGCAAGCTGCTTTTTGGCAAACTCAGCTGGATATCACACATCAACAATTCATCGATCGTGTGGTGGAATCTCGTGGCAAACGCTTAAACACAGAGGTAGAAGGTTTATTTTCAGGACTCGTTTGGAATGGCGAGGAAGCAAAGCGCATCGGTTTGCTCGATGATTTAAGTTCACCGCAGCAAGTAGCCGGCGATAATAAAATCATCGAATACCGCAAAAAAGGAAGCTTCCTCGATAGTTTGGATAATAAACTCCCTTTTTCTATTCACTCAAGCAACCTTGTTGATGAGGTAGTCACTAAGCTTAGCACACAAAAAATCGAACTAAGATAATCCCTCCTATTCGACTCCTTGTGCTGCGATAAACTTGAACTTTCGGCAATCGGTCTCATCTATTGGGTACTCAATTACGTTACTCAATAACTTTGTTAGGAGTACACATGTTTACAATCACCAAATCCCGTCAGGTCGAGCAAATCTATCGTGGCCAAAAAACCAGCGAAGGCGCAGGCGTGCAGCTCACTCGTTTGTTTAGCAGTAACTTACAGCGCCGCCTTGATCCTTTCCTAATGCTGGATAACTTTGCCAGTGACAATCCCGACGATTATATTGCCGGCTTCCCGGATCACCCTCACCGTGGCTTTGAAACAGTGACCTATATGATCGAAGGTCGTATGTTACACCGTGACAGCAAGGGTAACGAGGGCCTCTTAGAAAATGGTGGCGTGCAGTGGATGACTGCCGGCAGCGGACTCGTTCATTCAGAGATCCCCCAGCAAGAGGACGGCACCATGAGCGGCTTTCAGCTTTGGCTGAATCTGGCTGCTGCAGATAAAATGAGCAAACCTTGGTACAAAGACTACCAAAACGCTGATTTACCTAAATACACCACCGATGAAGGTGTCGCTATCACCGTGATTGCCGGTCGTAGCAATGGCACCGAGGGAGCAGTTCAGCGCGACAAAACCGAACCGCTCTATCTCGATGTTCATGTACCCGCAGGTAAATCCTTTAGCACGGCTATTCCTGCCAATCACAATGCATTTATTGTGGTCTACGAGGGTCAAGTCGAGCTTAGCGGTACGACAATCGAAGCCACCCAATTAGCTCTATTAGCCAATGATGCCGATGTTGACGGTGTTCATCTCACCGCCACTGATGACAGCCGTGTGCTTATCCTTGCCGGCAAACCTTTAAATGAACCCATTGTTCAACACGGGCCTTTTGTGATGAACTCCAGAGAAGAAATTGTCGCTGCATTTAATGACTTTCAAGCGGGTAAATTTGCTTAAGATAATTACCATAGTTTAAAATCTAGCACCCAATCAATCGTCTCACTTATCACCCTATCAGTGAGGCGATTTTTATTATGTCATTGAGATGATGTATTGATTTTTAAACTATTGCGTCGCCTCTCTCACCAGCAGTGAAATCAATTCTTGCGCCGGCATTTCTCTAATGCGCGCTAAGCCTGCGCCTGACCAATAGGCACCATAACCCTCATCATTCTTTTTTAGCGCCACATCATTTAATTGCTTATTTGCATCATAAAGTACAGGATATGCCGGCCGCTTTAACCCTTCCACCTGCGTCAAACGAGCGCCTAGGTCAGTTAATTTAGTCCTAAGCCCACGTGCCGGACGACCTGAAACATCAGCGCTCACTAATGTGTCGGCATTTGCTTTAGCATGCTCCCTTAATTGTGAGCGATAAGCCTCGGAAGCAGAGCTCTCAGGACACAGCACAAAGGCGGTACCTAGCTGTACTGCTTCAGCTCCCTGCTCCAGCAACTGGCAAATTTCTTGACCTGTCATCACGCCGCCGGCAGCGATTACCGGTGTTTTACAATGCTGCTTAATTTGTTTAAGCAAAGCCAAGGTACCAATTCCTTCATCACGTTCCGGATCAAACACCCCGCGATGGCCACCGGCCTCATAGCCTTGTGCAACAATATAATCAACCCCTGCCGCCTCGAGTAGCTGAGCTTCATCGACATGGCAGGCGCTGGCAAAAATCGCAATCCCTGCCTCTTTTAATTTTTGTAAAACAGAGGCCGACGGCAGGCCAAAATGAAAGCTCACAATTTGCGGCCGCTTGTCTAAAAGCACGGCAACACGCTCATCTTCCTCAGTGAGCAGACTGTGATAAATCACCTCAAGCGTTGTAGGCGCTTGACCATCAAACTGTTCAAATAAAGGAGCTAATTTCTCAATCCAGCGCGCATTAGCCGTCTCATCAACCAGCTCTTCCTGGTGTGAGAAGAAATTAACATTAATTAAAGGGGTCTTATCGGTGCCACTTAAGGCCATATACTCAGTTATATTTTTATCGAGTACCGCAGCACTCATTGCACCACAACCTAAAGACGCTAGCGCACCGGCTTTATTAACAGCGACTGCCAGTACCGGATTGGAGACTCCCGCCATGGGCGCCTGAATAATTGGATAATCAACAGAAAAACGCTCACAAAAGCTTGTTTTAAACATGCCACCCCCGAGAAATTACGTTAAAAATTATTATGACACGTTAAGCAAGCGTTTTTAATCATCCTAAGAAATTTACAATTTCTAGAGATTATTTTCAATTTAATCATAGCTAAAAAGCGCTTAATACTTTAAAGTGAAAGTTCATATCTTATGAAAAAGGAGAAAACCATGCTTCATTATGCTGTTGTATTCTTAGTTATTGCTTTAATTGCCGCTGTATTGGGCTTTGGTGGAATTGCCGGAACAGCCGCTGGTATCGCTAAAGTACTATTCTTTGTTTTCTTAATAATCGCAGTGTTATCATTTATTTTCGGGCGACGATAAGTTAATAAAAACAATGTAAGGACTTAAAATTTAAACCCCATAGAGCAATACTCTATGGGGTTAATTTCATCCTAACGTAATAAGATTTAGGTCTCTCGATGCGTCATATGATTGATTTATCCTATTATTCAATCACACCGCATAGGTTACGACCACCGCCACCACCTAAGGGTGCCGGATCATCACTGTAATTGTCACCACCTACGTGAATCATGAGTGCTAGACCCTTAAGCTCTCTAATATCAGTCAGACGAGGGGCCACGACCGGGTAGTTAATATGACCCTCAGCATCTACATATAAAGCGGGTAAGTCACCCTTGTGGCCATCCGACCAAGGCCCTTTGTGGGCACCACTTTCCTCAGGGTCCCAATGACCACCGGCCGCACCGGCAGGCGTAACCTTGCCATCAGCTTCAGTCGCATCACAAGAGCCGACAGCATGCACGTGGAAACCACGAACGCCAGGCTCCTCAAGCCCCTTAATATCCGGAGTAAACATTGCACCATAGTCAGTTTGACTAATAGTCACGGTACCGGCAGACTCTCCAGGCCCCTTGTCAGTCGCAAATTTCATATCTACGACAATATCATCTGCAGCGTAGGCTGTTGTCATTAATCCAGCCAATAAAGCACTCATAAGAACTTTTTTCATATCCATATCACCTCTTAAAAACAACTCGTTACTATCAAACTTGCTGCTAACTCAGCAAAACGGCTTATGCACTTTACGGGCAAATACATAAGTACCTCACAACATCTTAGCATAGGGTCGTCACTACTTAAAACGATACGCCATGCTCATTCGCAACCACAGTATAATCAACCATATGGTTTGGCTGGTGTTTATACTAGCTAGGCACTTTTTATTAAAGCCTCAGCCATAAGCTGTGTTACACATACTCTTTGCAACTATCAGGGCAACCATTTTTATCAAGACCTTGGAAAACCTATGGCACCGACAATCACTCTTTATCATAGCGTCAGCGCTCGCTCCTTTCGCCCTTTATGGACACTTGAAGAGTTAGGCATAGACTATGAGCTTATTATGTTGGAGTTTCCACCACGGGCGCATCGAAAAGACTTTTTTGAGATCAATCCCTTAGGCACCGTGCCGGCACTAATGACTGTTCATGGTCTCATGACTGAGTCAGTCGCTATGTGTCAGTACCTTGTCAGTAAAATCACGGATAGCAGTTTAGCTATTTCTGAAAAAGAAGCCGATTATCCCCACTACCTAAACTTTTTGCATTATGGTGAGAGCACACTGACTTTTCCACAAACACTAGTCCTCCGTTATCTACACTTTGAAGCGCCTGAAAGGCAAGTAACGAGCGTAGCTAAGGATTATAGTCAATGGTTTATCAGTCGTACGAAATTACTGAATAAGGCATTACAAGATAAAATATATTTATGTGGCGATCGCTTTACCATCGCCGAAATTTCAGTAGGCTACGCATTAATGCTTGCGGAGTATGTCGGGCTACTGGCGCAGTGCTCAGAGCGTGTTCAAGCATATTGGCAACACCTAAAGCAGCGTCCCGCTTTTATTAATGCAGTCAAAAAAGAACAAGAGGCTGCCACAGCACAGGGGATTTCTACCCAAGCAGCACCTAGCTTACGCCCCTATTCAACCCACCAATAATTATTAGATTAAGGATTAACCCATTACAATGCACACTCAACACAGTGAGATTACGTTAGAAGAAAAAAACACAGAAGCACCAATCGGTATCATGGCTGCTTTAGAGCAGGAAATTGCCGTTATTTTACAAAACATGGGTGAAAGCGTTAGCGTACACCTCATTGCCGGTCGTCGATATTACCAAGGTCAACTCGACGGTCAACACTATGTCGTCGTCCTTTCCAGAATTGGTAAAGTCGCCGCAGCTTCCACAGCAACCACGCTGATCAATAAGTTTGGAGTTCGCAGTGTTGTCTTTGCCGGGCTAGCAGGCGGTGTGCACCCGGATGCATTAATCGGTGATATCGTCATCGGCAGCTCAATCTATCAGCATGATTTAGATGCCAGCCCACTTTTCCCAAAGTTCAGTGTCCCTTTATTAAATAAAACATTTTTTGATAGCGACGATGTCCTGAGCAATACCATCAAGCAGTCTTGTCTTGATTATCTAGATAACGATTTTGATACAGCATTTAAACCCGAGCAAAAGCAACGCTTTTTCCAGCGCCAAAAACCGCAGTTCCATGTCGGTCTTATTGGCAGCGGTGATCTCTTTGTCAATGCCTTAGAAAAGCAAAACCAAATTGCCGAACAAATGCCCGACACCCTGTGTGTAGAAATGGAAGGAGCGGCTGTCGCTCAGGTCTGCTACGAATATGATATTCCTTTTGCTATTTTTAGAATTATCAGTGACCGAGCAGACTCCAATGCAATCATGGATTTTAATGAGTTTTTAAGCGAAATAGCGCCTAACTACGCTTCTCCCATACTCAGACGGCTTTTACAACGCCTTTCCCTTGCCGTTCAGACCGCTTGATCTAGACCGGCTTGCCAAAAATCAATTTCTAAGCAAGTGGCATCACGAAAAATAGCCGCCAACTCTTCAAAACGGTCCTCATCCACTCGAGCCAAGGCCTGATTTAACCAATCGGCCTCAGCCTTGGCAGCATCTTGAAAAGCTTTACTCAAATACATCTGCATCCAAGGCAAATAGGGATTAGACTCCGTCATCAACGTGAAGTCCTGTACCTCCAGCCACTTAGCAATCTCAGCATAGCCGATAAGACATGGCACTAAAGCCACATGCAAATCCAGTAAATTACCCTGATTACCGGCATCCAATACATAGCGCGTATAAGCCATCGTCGCTCGCCCTTCGGGTAGCTCCTCTAACTCCGCTTCAGTAATGCCCCACTTAGCGCAATACTCGATATGCAGGTCAAATTCGACATCTACAATAGCCATTAAGCTGGCATAACTCTGCCGTAACTCACGCATATTGCGGCTTTTATAAACCGCTAATCCCCAAGCACGGGCAAAATGGACAAGAAATAAGTAATCTTGTTTCAAATAATGCTTAAAGGCATCGCCGGTCAATGTCCCTGCACCTAATTGCCGCACAAAAGCATGCTGAATATAGTCTTTCCATGCCTCTGCACTACTCTGCTTCAAGCGTTCTAACGGGGTAAGAGCTGATTGAGTCATTTTTCCTCCAAACTTAACGCACCATAAACATATGAGTATATCAGTTTCGTACCGTTCGCCGTCTAAGCTAAAACTTCAAAGTTAAACATTATGCTTCCAAACAGCCATTTGTTAATATAATGACATCATGATGTAACACTAAGGGCAGAACGATGAGAAGAATATATACAGCTGCAGAGATGAGGCGTGCTGAGCAATGGGCCGTGAATCGAGGGGTAAGTTTTGAAGAGCTCATGGAAAATGCCGGTCAAGGTGTCGCCAAGGATTTATTAAAGCGTATTAATGACGGCAGATTGGCAAAACCACATTGCGTATTGATTATCTGTGGCAAGGGCAATAACGCCGGTGATGGTTTAGTTATTGCCCGAGTCCTAGCCGAGCAAAGTATCTCGGTTAAATTACTTTTTGTGCTTGGTCATGAGCTATCTGAACTGGCACAACTCAATTTAGATCGCCTAGCACCATTTAATATCGAGTTTAGTGACGATGCAGACGAAAGCCTATTTAATGACGAAGTCGACTGGATTATCGATGCCGTCTTTGGGACCGGCTATATTGGTGAATTGCCTGAGCATGTTGCCCGTGTTATGGCGCTAGCCAATCAGGCCGAGGCCTATCGTATTACATTAGATGTCTCTACCGGATTAAACTGTGATAGTGGCCAATTGGCAGAGCACACTTTCGATGCCGATCTTTGTTATGCCTTTGCTGCTTATAAACCGGCACACTTTATGCCAAATGGTAAAAGCAAAAGTGGTGAGATTATTTGTCTTGATATTGGCGTCTAGTATACTCCCCCGGGTTTCGTACGCATGCGAGGGAGTATTTATTAGCGTGATAGCTACGCGCAGAGTAACTAGCTCTGCGCTTCTTTTTTAATACTGTCTTGACGACCTTCCATTTCGCGTCGTAACTTTCTGCGTCGCTCACCTGCATTAAAGCGGCAAACTTCAATATCATCCTGTGGTGTTAGAGGAGGTACCGGCAATGGGCGACCATGATCATCCACCGCTACCATAGTAAAGAAGCAACTATTAACATGTCGCTGCTGACGAGTACGGATATTTTCAGCTAATACTCGGATACCCACTTCCATTGAAGAGTTACCAGTGTAGTTAACCGATGCTAAAAAGGTAACAAGCTCACCCACGTGAATAGGCTGCCTAAAAATCACCTGATCCACGGACAGGGTAACGACGTACTGCCCGGCATAACGGCTTGCACAGGCATAAGCCACTTGGTCTAAAAGTTTTAAAATAATCCCGCCATGGACATTACCGGAGAAGTTTGCCATGTCAGGCGTCATTAATACTGACATAGAAAGTTTATGTTTGGGTAAATCAGTCATTATGACTCCTTGATATTTTTAATAGTAACAAACTATTGATTGTTGTATTTTAATATAAATAAGTTATTAAAACAAATCCTACCGTCTTAAAATAGTTTTCATGATAAGTATAGCGAAATAGCAAGTAAACTTTTAATCCCTGCTAAAAAACGCTTTAGCCACCATAGTATAATTAGCCTTCAACTCACCAATTTATACAGATTATGAGCCCCTTAAACCGTGATTCTCTAGCCAATGGCAACTACCTACAGTCTTTCAAAAGCACGCCGGGCGTTGAGTGGTGGTCTAAAGAACAAATCATTCATTCGATGAAGGCGACTCTTGAGAAGCGACCGAAAAATGAGCCGGTATGGTTATTTGCCTATGGTTCCTTGATTTGGAATCCTCAATGTCATTTTGTGGAAAGTGTCCCTGCCCTACTAAAAGGTTGGCGACGTAGTTTTTGTATGCGCTTGATCGCTGGGCGCGGTAGCCCTGAGCAGCCGGGACGCATGCTATCGCTTACACCGGGCGGTGAAACAAAAGGTCTTGCCTTACGCTTTGCTGAAGACACGCTTGAACAAGAATTACTCATGGTGTGGCTACGCGAGATGGTTGGTGGCTCGTACTGTCCTGATTGGGCCGAGCTAGCACTAAGAGATGGTCGTCGGGTTGAGGCGATTATCTTCAGAGCCCATCCTGAACATCAATTGCATGAAGAGGATGACAGCATTGAAACCATCTACCCGCTGATTAACAAAGCAAACGGTGTTCTCGGCTCAAACCGCGATTACGTTATGAGTTTACATAATGCGCTTAAAGAGCATGATTTTGAAGATGACTATGTTGCGGCCTTGGTAAAAAAGCTGGGAACAACAAAGCCGCTTAGCTAAGGTGTTCATTTTGGACTGGCGGTACCTGCTTGAATCAGCTTCTCAACAAATAGCCCTTTTCTACCTGTAGGTTCAGTACTTGGTCAACCGCCATTTTGTTTTCACTGTAAAGACCGGCCCTCTGTGGGTTCTTAGAAAGCCGGTCAACGTGTTACTAAAAGGACATCTAGAGCTACTTAGTTGGTAATCTAGCCCTCAAAAATGCCCTTAATAATATGGCAATGGTACTACCGTTATGCAGCACTGAAGTTGCGACCGGTTGCAATTTACCGCTGGCTGCTGCCAGTAATATTGAGCTATTTAAAATAGCAGTTAAACCAAAGTTACTCTTAATTAAACGCTCGGTAATAACAGAAAGTTCTCGCATATCCGCGATACGAGCAAAGTCATCTTCAAGCAAAACCACATCAGCCGCTACACGCGCAACATCAGCGCCATTGTGCATTGAAACACCAACACCGGCAATACTCAAGGCAGGTGCATCATTAACACCATCACCAACAAAGACAATTGAACCATACTTCTGACTAAGGTCTTTAAGGATATCAGACTTTTCTTGAGGCAATAAACCACCATAAACCAGATCTAATCCCAGCTCATCACCCACCGCCTGAGCTCGCTCAGGATGATCTCCGCTAAGCATGACCAAGCGCTTAACTCCTGAGTCGCGTAAGCGCTTTAAAGTCTCTTTAGCATTG
Source organism: Oligella ureolytica DSM 18253 (assembly GCF_000373745.1). Taxonomy (GTDB): domain Bacteria; phylum Pseudomonadota; class Gammaproteobacteria; order Burkholderiales; family Burkholderiaceae_B; genus Oligella; species Oligella ureolytica. Next base: position 70,489 of record NZ_KB892335.1, read on the forward strand.
TGCCGAATACCGTCACGCAAAGCAATTATCCCCATGATTTCACCACCCCAGGCAATATATAACAATGCCTTGCCGGCCTGGTGTAACTCATCAATCAGCGTATTATGCTGCTCTAAAGGAATGTTCTCATGATCTTCAAGAAAATGACGGGAACCGACAACAATTCGCTTGTCTTGAATAGTACTGACTACGCCATGCGCGACAACAAACTCCACTTCCTTGTGATCAAAGTGCTGTGGATTTTTTAATTGTTTTGAAGCAAGCACGACAGCTTCTGCTATGGGATGAATTGAATGCTCTTCAACTGAGGCAGCCATGTTTAAAATATGATCTGCGTCTAGAGTAGCACTTAAAGAGACAACATCTGTCACTTCTAATTGCCCTGTGCTTAGCGTGCCTGTTTTATCAAAAACAAAGGTATCAGCGCGTGCAAAACCCTCTAGAGCAGTCGCACTTTTAGCTAAAACACCACGACGACCTGCCTCATACATCGCTGACTTAAAGGCTACCGGTGTTGACAGTTTAAGGGCGCAGGAATAATCTGCCTGTAAAACCGCTGCCAACCTTCTCCAATCACCTGAAGCTAAATATGTCACTGCGCTTAACGCTAAAACGAGTGGCACTAAACGATCGGCCATATTCGTGGCTTCCAGTTGAATGTTACTGCGTGAATCTAAGGCTGATTGAACAAAATTAGCGATCCGAGCGATTAAGGCCTTTTCCCCCACATTTTCTGCATAAATGTGTAAACGACCCTCTTGCACCAAAGACCCTGAATACACTCTATCCTTGTGACCTCGGCTTACCGGAACACTTTCACCTGTCAAGGCAGCCTCATTAACCGAAGCCATCCCCTTAAGGACTGTACCATCAATGGGAATTAGCTCCCCGGCAGACACAACCACTTCATCGCCAACCTGCAACTCACTGATTGGTACTTCCTTTTCCGAACCGTTTTGTACAACCCATACCGTCTTAGCACTAGGCGCTAATAAATGTTTCAGCATTTCATCAGAACGGTATTGAATATTTTGTTCCAAATATCCACCTATAGCCAGCATAAAGGAAGTCGCATTCGCCGTAAAATAGTCCTTACGGAAAAGAGAAATTGATACTGCCAGTGCCTCTAATACATGTGAGTTAATCCCGTTACGAAATAGATCTTCAACACCATCTTTTAAAACAGGTAGAGCAGACACAAGACTAATAGGCAATTTCAAAGGCTGACCTACTACTTGAGTCGCAGTACTTGATAAAAGACTCAATAGCACGGGCTTTAAAGTAGGAGGTTGCTCATTTTTTATGGCTGACGCCTGCGGATTTGACTCATCATAAGAAAGCTCAGATAGGTCAGAACTCTTGTTTTTAGTCGTTAAATTTAAAATTTGCAACGCCAGACTCTCACTATCATTCTGTTCGCTATGGTAAAGCACAGTTAAGGAGTTAATGCGCGAATTCCAACGCACGGATTTAACTCCCTCAAAGCAAGATACCATTTTATCCAGCTGTGAAGCATAGTGATGTTTGTCTGCCGTAGCTATTACGCAGCGCCAGCGCACTCGCCCGGGAATCTCATGTACAACCTCAAGCCTTATTACCCCTGCCATAGAAGCCACCCCACTAACTTATCATTTATTCAGAACGATTTTCCTGATCGACTTCCGCTCGTATATCTGAGACTTGCTCCACGAGTTCCTCAACACTACCAACGACATTACTATAAAGGCCAACGGCTGATTTTAAAATCTTATTACGACGCTGCTCGCTGCTTAAAGTCCAAGCTAAAGCACCACCTACCACTGCGCCTAATAGAAACTGTGTTCTATTATTGCCACCAAAGGAAGTTGGCAAGTTAGAAAGCCACTGGTGTGCACCGGATAAGTTTGTATTGATTGGCGTCCCAACTTGAGAAGGAATCCCGTAATTTGTACCACTGTCTTGTTGATAGTCCTGATAGTCTTGATAATCTTGGTAGTCCTGGTAGTTTGAATTCTGCCGTACACCGCCATATTGTCCTTGACCGGCATTGCGTCCTTGGCGAGCACCTTGAAAAGCTTTCTCTTGATGTTTTTTACCTTTTGAAGACATACTTAATTCTCCTGATATATTGTTTACTTTAATCAATTGATGGCTTTTTATTAAAAAAGACCACCCATCAATATCACTTGTTATGGTGGCTACTACTCAGCCGTTTCGCTCTTATTTTCAACCGCTTGTTGTACCCTCTTAGCGGCAATCTTTTTGGCAGCTACTCTTTTGCTTACACTCTTTTTAGTTGCAACTTTTTTAGCACCTACCTTTTTTGCTACTTGTGGTGGAGTCTCAATCAGTTCCTTAGTATCTTTCAACTCAAGAAGCGGCGTATCGGCAGCTAAGGACTTATCGACAGCTAAGGACTTAGCGCGAGAAGCAATATTAGGAGTAAATAGTGCTTTCTCAATGGCTAAAACCCCTATCGCACCCACAGCAGTAGCCACTAATACTGAGCCTGCTTGACCATTACGCCAAGACTCGGCAGCATAGTAACCGGCAGCCACCGCAACACCTCCTTGAAGCGCTTTTTTAAATGTTCGTTGAGCACTTGCCGGTGCTGATTTTGATTCTTCGCTAACCCCGGCAACTGCCAGACAACCCGCCGAGACTAGACCGCGTATAAAGTAATCGCTCGTTGTCCAAGCACTACTCGCTTGATTATGAGCATAATATCTATGCTTTTTATTTGAATTTGTCATTTTTGCTCCTTTACTTTAGCTTGACTGATTCTTTTCTTATAAAGCCAAACACTTGCACCTCCAACTATCAAACCACTCAATAGAGTGGGTGGTATGTTGCGGATAACAGGGCTCACTAATTTACCGTAAGGATGCTGCGCTACCAAACGAGCTAAGGTTCCTTCCAAAAAATCGGCAATCAGGCCATGCTTAACATACGCTTCACTGGCTGCTACACCGTGAGCAAGATGATAGTTTTCTTGAATTTGTGCAGCTTGTGCCGCTTGCTGAAAAGCCGGTAAGTGATTATTTAATGAAGCACTTTGTAAGCGTCGGAAGGTGTTAATAACTTCAGGCTCTGCCACAAACCCCAATAAATATGTATATAGATTCCCGTTGCGCAATTCACCATCAACTGCCCGCAGACAGTTTGCTGACCAAATCGGTTCTACCCGCACCTCTTGCATAAAAGGGTCGAAAGGACGAGGAATACCAAAACGCTCACATAGCTTATAGAGTTGCTTAATATGTCGTTCTTCAGAGCGCACAATATTGGAAAAAGGCGCTTGCTCTCCAAACGCTTCTACTACATGCGAGTAAAAAGCATGTGCTTCATACTCATCATAAAGAGCGATTCGCACCGCCTGATGTAAAGGTGGAAAAGGGGCTTTAAGATCAATTCTTTTAGTACGTAATATTCGCTCATCATAATTAAGCATTATTTAACTCCACTAAACGTTGTAACTCAGCATAGGCTATACGCAGCTTAGCTTCTAAATCGTGAGCGGCCGAAGTCTGTTGCCCATTCAGTAAGTCTGACCATGCAGTATCGGCAATTTGCAGACTGTCATACTCAATCGTTAAGGAACGCGCAAAAGTCTTAAAACCAACTTTCGAAATCCCCGGCAACTCATCGATAAAACTATTGACCATGGCTTTTGAAAGCGATGGCATTTCTACCTTGGGTATATCACGAGCAAATTTCAAACGTACTCGCCCCGCTGATTGATGAGCAATCTTGACGTAGGGAAGTAAAGAAAAAAAACTTTCAAATTCAGGCATTTAATATCCGGCTAATAGATATACTTCTTCAAAAATGCTCAACACATCAGCAGCACACAAAGTGTGAAAGTCTACATCAGTACCTTAAGCACCATGTTTAGTTTTTTTTCCTTCATGTTTTTGGAAATGTTGCAGAGGAATCACCTCTACGTGACGCAATGGCCATTCACGTTGCTGATGTCCATCAATTGCTATTGAAGATGATACCTCCTCATTATTAGGAGCTTTTAGCTGAGATGTGCTGGGACATTTACCATCACTACTTGCGCAACCTGCACAGCCTTTTTTTATAAAATATTTACGCCATAAGTAAATACCTGCTAAGAGCACTATAACAATAATCAATGCCCATTCAAATAATCCAATGCTTGCTTCTTGAGCAAAATCAATTCTGGAATTCATCTTGATACCCCTCTATACGGTTCATTGAGCTAGGGTATAAACCAACAATCAGTAATAAGGCAAGTAAACTGAAATACACCAAACTAAATACCTGCAAACCACTCAGACCAAGCCAAGTGCCACCTGTATAAATTACACTGGCTACAACCAAGCCCAACAAGGTAGGAAAAATCATAGAAAACATCATCCACTTATAAGAGCCTGTCTGCACACGAATCATAATCACGGTGGACAAGCACGGTGGGTACAAGGCAAAAAACACAATCAAAGCGACTGCTGTTAAGGAGTCGTAACCTTGTGCCTTTTGCTCTGCCCCCATGCGCTCTTCTAAGGGAATATTTTGATCATCATCCTGATCAAATAACACGCCAAGCGTCGCCACACTACTCTCTCGAGCAGCAAAAGAGGTTAATAAAGCGACGTTAATCTTCCAATCAAAATTAGCGAATTGAGTCACGTGCTCAACACCACGACCAACCTGACCCAACAAACTACTTTCAATACGAATCCCACGCATCTCACGACGAATATCTTTACGAGCATTATCTAAAGTTCTTAATGCACCGAAAGCCTGTCTTGAGTCAGCAGTACTCCCCCGTTGAAAGAAAGGGAAATAGTCCGGATAGTCACGTTCAAAACGCTCATCAACGGCACGTGCTTTTTCCGGTGATCCCGCAGTCAGCTTATAGGTACGAAAATCGTTATAAGCATTAATCAGTGCTATCAGATTTTCGGGGTCCTGCACAACAGCCAGATAAGAATTACCTTGTAATGTTTCATAAAACTGACTAATTGCAGTCTCAGCTCGCTGTTGATACTGCTCATTTTGCTCAACAGACAAACCCGGGAACTGTAACAACACATAAATAATGGTTGATACTGAAAGTACGATGGTGCCGACTTTTTTAATATAAATCCAAGTTCTCTCAAAAGCCCGGCGTAACACACTGAACAATCCCGGCAGATGATAGTGTGGCATCTCCATAACAAAAGGAGCTGTATCCATATTGCGCAGCACCGATACTGTTAAAAGCTTAGAAACCAATAAAGCAACAATCACTGTAATGGTTGAAATATAAAATAAAACAATACCTTTTTCAGTTGGAAAATAAATATTAACCAAAAGCGTATACAGCGGAATTTTAGCCATACAATTCATAAATGGCACAGTCAAAATTGTTGCCATCCGTGCCCTTGTATCGGGAATCCCTTTGGTAGCCATTACCCCCGGCACCGCACAGCCACCGGCAAATACCCCGGATAAAATCATTGGTAGCGTTGACTGACCATGCAAACCGAATCGATGCAAAATACGATCAATGATAAAAGCAATACGCGCCATATAACCGGTATCTTCAAGAATGGCAATTAAGCCAAATAAAATAAAGAAAATCGGTACATAGTTTAAAAGCGTATTTGCGGAGTCTACAATCCACAAACCAATATCGCGGACTAAGGGGTCAAACAGAAAGCCGGCCGCAGGCATAATACTGGCAACAAAATTCCGCATACCCGCTAAGAATGGCCATGTTATATAAGTTAGTTCATAGCCCTGCACAATCGATAATTGATAAATTACCCAAATAGTCAAGACTAAAACTAATGGAGCTAAAAAACGATTTAACACAATGCGGTCAATTCGCTCGGTCATGCTTATGCGTTTTTTATCACTATGCTTAACAGCGATGGCATAAGCTGCCCGAGAAGCTGCAACACGACAGCGTAACATCGCATCAGCAGCGGTTTCACCTGTGTTCTCGGTTAACTCCTGAGTAACTTCTGCTGCACGCCGGATGATTTGTTCTTTTAAATGGGGGGCTTTTCTATCAAGCGTTTGAACAATACCTTCATCCCCCTCAAACAGCTGGATAGCCGCCCAACGCGATGGATAATCAGCCAAGTCTGCTTCCACCGACCACAATTGGCTTATGGTAGTTATTGCAGCATTCCACTCAGCATAGTCAATCGTTGGTGGTACCTTAGCTAGTGTAGCGACTTCACTGATTTTGTTTTTTAAATCTACGGCCCCGTGGGCTTTACTAGCTACTGTAGCGATGACCGGAATACCTAAATGTGCTTCTAGCTTATCAGCATCAACCTTTAAACCTAAACTTTCTGCTACGTCCATTTTGTTGAGTACGATCAACATAGGACGCCCCAACTCCATCAATTGAAAAGTCAAATACAGACTACGCTCTATGTTTGCTGAATCAACGACATTAACAATTAAATCCGGTTGTTCAAGGAGTAAAAAATCGCGCGCTACTCGCTCTTCGGGCGAAAACGAAGTCAAGGCATAGGTACCGGGTAAATCAACTGCCTCAACACTCTGCTCATTAAATTGATAATAGCCACTTTTTTTATCAACAGTAACACCTGGATAATTAGCAATATGTTGACGTAACCCTGTTAGCGCATTAAACAAGGTCGATTTGCCTGAGTTTTGTTGCCCGGCGATAGCAATTAAAATCTTGCTTTTTTTAGGATTAATGGTGCGTTCATCAGCACCTTTGCTGTTAACGCTATAGATCGTTTGAACATTATCACTCATAATACGATCACCTCTATACTGTCAGCCTCTTCACGACGTAAAGCAACATAAGCATTGCCTACGCGAACCTCAATCGGATCATTTAGTGGCGCGGTACGCAACACTAAAACCTCTGCGTCAGGCACAAGCCCTAAATCCATTAAACGACGGCGCATAACACCATGAATTCTTACGGAACAAACACGACAGAGACTACCTATTTTGACGCTTGATAAGCGTACGCGAAGCTCTGACACCGATTGCTCTGCACCGCCCCGATGCTGATGGCGTGCACGCTGCTGCCGGCGAATCCCGTCGCCACCTTTATCATTATCCATGCTCATTCGTGCTAACTTATTAAAACTCATTGCTCCGCTCCCCGACTACTCTTGAGAGAACTTTACGCATTTCAGGGTATCTTAATCATTTTTAAGACACCCCTACTACTGCATCAAAAACGGATTATTCTAATTCATCAGCACGAATCCAAATAACCGCATCCTGACTTAACTCCTTACCTTCAAACTGATCCTCAGGACCAGTACCTAAGGCTGCAAAACCCCAAAAACCGGCCTTGGGAATGCCAAAAGTAAACATACCGTTTTCATCTGTAAGCACCACGATTGAGCCACCTTTAGCCTCAACACTGTCATTTGAGCTTACTTTGTTCGTAGCCACTTCCGGCGGTGCAACCATGTACTCAACCTCAATCTCTGCCCCGGCAACTGCTTTGCCCTCACTTAGCACTTGAGCAGTAAAAGTTGAACCGACAATAACATTATTGGGTTTAACATAAGGTAGCATCTCGGTCGGCAAACCTAAGGGCTCAGCCCACGCATCAGGAAGGCCACCTCTATTCACATAGCTTTTGGTAATTTGTTGAATATATATATCTTCACTTTTTTCATAATACGGCTCGGGCACGACTACGAAAATATAATCACCGTTACGTTGTAACCTAGCCTCTGACACAAAGGCTTGAGCGCTATTACCTTTACCCTCAAAAGTAACCTCTTTAAGGGTGTCTAATAAATCATGCTTTTCACCTCTAAACACATAATAAAACTCACGCGGTTTTGCCATATCCATGACATGACCATTTTCCATTGGGTGCCAAAAGTTTAAGTACAAAGGAATATTCGCAGGATCAGCTAAGTTAGCCTCAGGCGTATAAATAAGTTGAAAGTGCGCTTGAGCCGGTGCACTTATTGTCGCTATACCTAAACTCACCGCAAGCGTAGTAATAACTTTTTTTAACATATTTTTCTCCTATAAAAATACAGCAGCACATTACTCAACGATACGGCTACTAGGTATCTCCACAGTATGGCCTTCGCCACCCTCAAAAACCACTTTAAATTCACCCTCAGGTTTATCGAAAATAAAAATGCTATTCGCGTCTAACTTGCCCTCAACTAACACCTGATTATCCGGGCCATAAACCACCATAGGCACACCTGAAGCTGATGAACCATCAGAAAAACCCCCTTCACATTCGACTGTGCCATCACCATTGTCATAGCAAGAACATAACGGTGTATGCGCTTGTGCTCCGCCTGTAGCGAATAAAAACAATGCAGCTAAAATAAGAAATTGTTTATTAAACATAATTTGACCTCTTTGTTGAATAATAGTGGGAAAAATCATTTACAAAATTTATAATTTAATCATATTATACTTAATGATAATCATTCTTATTTAATTTATTGCTTTATTATTATTTATCAAATAAGGATTAATTTAAGGCAGGAAAACTACAGAAACTTGTCTATACAGCCAATTAAGTTGGCTTATTTAGAAAATGAACATCACACGAGTGTGGTATTGAGGGGGGAATTAATGGATATGTTCAGCGGAGACTTAGCGAAGCGCTGCGAGTAGATGGTATTCTTTTTTTACGGGCATTAAAAAACCCCCTGAGAGCGTATGCTTTCAGGGGGTTGATGTAATTTGCCTGACGATGACCTACTTTCACGGGAGCGAATCCAACTATCATCGGCGCGAAGGCGTTTCACTGTCCTGTTCGGGATGGGAAGGAGTGGGTCCACCTTGCTATGGTCGTCAAGCGAAGCTTGTATTGCTTGGTTTAGCAATTAGGAAGAAGCACAAT
>NZ_KB892336.1 GCF_000373745.1 Oligella ureolytica DSM 18253
AGCACGATTGCTGCTGGCTTAAGCGCACCGACCGACAGCGCGCTAGGGATGGCGACCGCCACCCTTAGCCCGAGTGTTGCTAAAGAGATAGGGCAATACTTTAAATCAAGCGACAGGGAAGGCAGTACCGAGCATCTAATCGCGCATGGCCTACTCGCCGCAGCGGTGGCTGCTACCGGGGGTAACAATGCTCTCAGTGCCGCAGGTGCAGCCGTCAGCGCGGAAGCTGCCGCGCCGATCCTAGCAGACTACCTCTACGGTAAAGAAGCCACTGATCTTAACGCCGAAGAAAAAGCCACCATCTCCAGCATCACGAGTTTAGTGGGTGCCGGTGTGGGCGCTACCACCGGAGCAGATGCTAATCTTGCACAAGGTGCACAGTCGGCGGGGGCGGCGGTGGATAATAACTGGCTGTCACCGTTAGAATATCAACGACGTCAAGAGTTAGTGGATAAATCCCTTGAAAAGGGAGTACTTGGTCTCGGTCAACGAGATCTCACCCTAGAGGAAGCACGCGAGTTCATTGATTTAGTTGAAAAAGATGCCTATGCGGACAACTTACTTGCCCGCTACCAAGCAGATAGTTCATCCTTGAGTCCTCAGGAAACACAGACCTTGGGCTTGATATTGGAGCAGGTATCAGGAGGTGATCCGGAACTTGCCCTACGTATTCTTGATACGCCCATTGGTTACGGTAAGGTAGAGGATTCATACGTTAGTGAACTCTATAGCAAAGCTCTTCAACAAGTCGGTGTGTATGAGTCGATGGACATGAAGCTTGCTAAAGCAGCAGAACCGGCACTTTATTTTATGACGGGTCCTGTGGGCGCGGTGGTGAGAGGCGTGTCGGCTGCTGCAGGAGGCTACAGTGTTGGACTGGGTTCAGCGGCTATTGCAGATGGTCAGTTGGTGGATGGGTCAATGCAAGTGATGGGTGGTACGCTGATGGTGGCCCCTGTTTTTGCTAAAGAAGCCCTGTCGATGGGTTTTAAAACACCTAATTCTTTAGTCCTTAGACCAGTGGCTGGTACGGGCTCCAAAGGGATAAGTTATGAGCCAGCTCTAACGGACACGGCCCTCTTAGTTAAAGCGGGCGTTACCGATGCGAATGTATTGAAAGCTGTTTCTAATGCGAAAAGTATTTCAACGGCCAAGGGTATTGAATCGACTGTGCCTAGGGATTTGTGGGAGCAGAGCTTGTGGAAACAGGTTGTTATAAATCCAGGTAAAGGTAAAGGTTTAGAGGGGATGAACAATGATCCACGATTCTTGGAAAGTGCCGGTTTTAAGAAAATGGCAGTTAAACATGAGTTACCAGATGGAAATGTAATAGAAATCCATTACCAATACAATAAACATACCGATAAAGCCTATGATATAAAAATGAAAACGCCACAACGTTCAATATTACAACCAGGGGCTTCAATCAATAATGGTATTAGCAAAGGAAAATAAATGAAGATTAAATATACTAATCGTTATCGTACAGTGATTTTAGATGTTTTTGGTATTTATTGGGGAATGAGAAATGAAGGCACGAAAGAGGAAGAGGTATTTACCTATTTTTATGCGATATATGGACCGCAAGATGCCGCTTTGGGGGTTTATGACACAAAAGAGGTTGAAATAGTCGATAGTGTTTTAAAAGGTAAATGGACATATTTTGCTAACCGATATAATGGAATATATTATGCTCCATTGATTGAGGAGCGGCTGCTTGATGATGTCATCGATAGAGACCCTGATGCAATCAAGAAGTTTCTTCAGTTCGCTATACAGGATGGTTTATTAGACGCAGAGCTTTATAAGGATGCGCTTTGATTTAAGCGCATCAAGAGTATCACCTACCATACGCAGGCGGATGTGGCCGGTAGTAATGGCAGTCACTTTAGTGGCGAGCGTCAGGGCATTGATCGCTTAGCGAGTATTCATGTGAGCGGTGATGGGGCGCAGTTACTCCTCTCGGCCGGCAAGGACATGAGGTTGACCGGGGCGCTTGTCAGTCATAGCGGTCGCGATGGCCTTACTTACCTGGGTGCTGGTGGTGATTTGCAGTTAGATACCGTTACTGAGGGTTATCGTCAAGACAGCGTGGGCAGTGCCAGTCATTATATTAAAGAGCAGCGCTGGCAAGATGTCGGTACCGAGATTTGGACTGTGGGCGACATTATCTTAGACGCAGGTAATGACGCGCGTTTAACCGCCGCACGGATTACCAGTGATGACGGTCTTGTGCAGTTGCGTGCGCAACAGGACATAGCGATTGGGGCGGGGACCTTAAGCAGCCAACTGGATGAACGCCATGTCACCAAGAGCCGCAGTCTTTTTGGTAGTAAGTCCAAAGAGATGCATTGGATAACAGACCGCGAGCAGGCGCTTGCCAGTGAGGTCACGGGTCGTGAGGTGCTGCTGCAGAGTGGCCAAGATATTCGTATCACGGGCAGTGGTGTGATTTCTGATGAGGGGACGTATCTGCAGGCAGGGCGTGATATTACCTTGGCTGGGGCTGAGGAATATGCTTTTTCCGACTACCATGAAAAAACCAAGCGCTCGGGGGTCTTTGGGGCGGGCGGCATAGGTGTGACCATTGGCAGTCAATCGACGGAGATTGATCATGCGCGTAGCGATAATCGCTTACGCGGCACGCTGGTGGGTAGTTTGGCAGGTGATACGGTAATTGAAGCGGGTCGTCAATACAGCCAAGAAGCGAGCACGGTGTCATCGCCAGAAGGACATGTGCTGATCACGGGGCAGGCGCTTGAGATCACAGCGGGCGAGCAACCCTATAGCGAACATTATCGTCGAGTCGATAAGCAAAGTGGGCTGACGGTGGCGATGAGTGCGGAAGCTGCCGCGCCGATCCTAGCAGACTACCTCTACGGTAAAGAAGCCACTGAGCTTAACGCCGATGAAAAAGCCACCATCTCCAGCATCACGGGCTTAGTGGGTGCCGGTGTGGGTGCAAGTTCAGGTTCGGACTCGAGTATTGCGCAAGGCGCGCAGTCGGCGGGGACGGCGGTGGATAATAATTGGATGTCGGATTACCGAGGGGTATTTGGTGTTAATCAGTGGGGGCCGGGTGCAGCTTCTCTAGTAGATGCTAAGTTAAAAGAAAACCCTGATATTACGCCAGAGGAATTACAAAGTGAGTTAACTGATTATATGACAGGTGCTGGTTATGAAAGTGGTGTATCTGATGGGGTAGTAGTCTGGATGGTTGCTCCCTCGGCAGCGCTTGGAGCAGGCGCTCTAACGGCGGCTGCTGCACCGAGCGTAATAACGATGATTCCTTCATTAGGTAGTGGGTTGAAAGTGTATGGGTTGGCCTCATTAGAATCAGTTGCGGGAGGAATTGGTACTTCTTCGTTTCTTAATGAGGACTACAAGCTATCCAATCTTGTTTATGATTTATCTGTTGGTGTTTTGATAGACAGATCGGCTATCAAAATCATAGATACTTCCGGAGTAAAAGGGGCAGGTAAGTACTATTTAGATTATAAAGGAAAAATTACGAATCATTTCTTAGGCGATGGAGTTAGTAGTGCTTTTTCTAAGTGGTTAGGCTTGGATGACGCGATTCTTATTCAAAAATCAGATTGGCCGAGTCTTTTACGGAGTAATGATGATTAAATTTCGTGAAAAGTTGCCTAATGGGTGGTCTCTTGGAATTTCAGGTATTAGCCACCTTTTTGTTTATCTTAATAGTAGGTTGGCATTTTGGTTTTCTAAATTGCTGAAATTACGACAAACAGAATCGTTAGTTTATGGCTTGAATATCCTAACTTTTTTATTGATTTTTATTGAATTGTATTTAATTAATTCAATCGCTGCAGGTATATTTGCTCTATTTTATGAACGATTTGTTTTTATATTAATTGGGACAATTGTGCTTTTCTTTTTAGGTAGAGCCTCTCTCCCTTATTGGAGTGAGATAGAGGATGATGAATTAGACTAAAGCTATGACAGGGGCAACAATGCCCTCAGCGCTGCAGGTGTCGCGATGAGTGCCGAAGCTGCCGCGCCGATCCTGGCGGACTACCTCTACGGTAAAGCAGCAGCCGATCTTAACGCCGATGAAAAAGCCACCATCTCCAGCATCACGGGCTTAGTGGGTGCAGGAGTGGGTGGTATTACTGGAGTAGATTCTAATCTTGCGCAAGGTGCGCAGTCAGCGGGGACGGCGGTGGATAATAACTGGCTGTCACCGTTAGAATATCAACGACGTCAAGAGTTAGTGGATAAATCCCTTGAAAAGGGAGTACTTGGTCTCGGTCAACGAGATCTCACCCTAGAGGAAGCACGCGAGTTCATTGATTTAGTTGAAAAAGATGCCTATGCGGACAACTTACTTGCCCGCTACCAAGCAGATAGTTCATCCTTGAGTCCTCAGGAAACACAGACCTTAGGCTTGATATTGGAGCAGGTATCAGGAGGTGATCCGGAACTTGCCCTACGTATTCTTGATATGCCCATTGCTGATGGCAAGGTAGAGGATTCATACGTTAGTGAACTCTATAGCAAAGCTCTTCAACAAGTCGGTGTGTATGAGTCGATGGACATGAAGCTTGCCAAAGCAGCAGAGCCTGCACTTTATTTTATGACGGGTCCTGTGGGCGCGGTGGTGAGGGGCGTGTCGGCTGCTGCAGGAGGCTACAGTATTGGACTGGGTTCAGCGGCTATTGCAGATGGTCAGTTAGTGGATGGGTCAATGCAAGTGATGGGTGGTACGCTGATGGTGGCCCCTGTCTTTGCTAAAGAAGCCCTGTCGATGGGTTTTAAAACACCTAATTCTTTAGTCCTTAGACCGGTGGCTGGTACGGGCTCCAAAGGGATAGGTTATGAGCCAGCTCTAACGGACACGGCCCTGTTGGTTAAAGCAGGCGTTACCGATGCAAATGTGTTGAAAGCTGTTTCTAATGCGAAAAAAATTTCAACGGCCAACGTAAATCAATCGATAATACTTAGTGATTTGAGAGAGCAACTTTTTTGGAAGGAGGTGGCTTCAAATCCAAGTAAAGGTAAGGGTTTGATTGGTATGAATAATGACCCTCGGTTTCCAGAAAGTGCAGGTTTCCAGAAGATGACTGTTAATCGCAAGTTCACAGATGGAAAACAAATAGAGATTCATTACCAATACAACAGGCATACTGATAAAGCCTATGACATGAAGATTGTCGTGAGGAAACCATCAAAAGAATAATTAGAAATAATGGATAGAGTTGAATTGTCGAAAGGAAAATAGATGAAGATTAATGATAAAGAAGATGGTGAAAATATAGAGGTCTTTGGTATTTACTGGGGGGAGGTATTTCGTAGCGCAGGTAAAATAGAGTATGTAACTTATTTTTTAGGCTTACCAAGAGACAATGGTGGTTGGTTAATGATTTATGATTCAAGAGAGGTTGAGATTGTAGATAGTGTTTTGAAAGGTCAATGGACATTTTTCCCCAACCGATATAATGGTTTGTACTATGCACCACTAATCCAAGAAAAACTCCTTGACGATGTAATGGGGCGAGAACCTGAGGCAATAGAGAAGTTTATTCAGTTTGCAAAACAAGATGGTTTGTTAGAAACAGGTTTCTATTGATTCAAATCGAAATATACAATTTACTAAAAAACCGGTATTTATGCAGGCGATGGTGGTTATCAGATTGAGGTGGCTGAGCACACGGAATTAATTGGTGGTCTTATCACCTCCACGGCCGCAGCGGAAGCCGCTGGCAATAACCGCTTTAGTACGGGTACGCTAAGTGCAAGTGATGTTACTAACCATGCGGAGTTTAAGGGCAGCAGTGTAGGTCTGGGTGCGAGTGGTGGCGTTAATAGCAGCGGATCGGGTGACGGACTCTTTGACCAACGCCAAAGCACCTCGGATAAAAACGGTCTTGCGTCCACTGAAGCCAGTGGCAGTGTAGGCTTTGGGCAGGTGAGTGATAGCCAAGGTAGCACGACCTACAGTGGCATTAACACGAAGAATCTCCTCATCACGGACGCTGCCAAGCAGACGCTTCTCACGGGACTCAGTGCCGAGGCGATGGCCGATCGTGTCTTGACCGCGACGACGACCGAGAATGCCGAGGCTTTAAGTGGTGCGCTAGAAAATCGCTTTGATGCGGTGGCCCTACAAAAGGAACTCGATACCCAACGTGAGGTGTCACAAGCCTTTAGCCAAAACGTGCAAAGCGCCAAGGCGGAATTAAACCGAGCGGCCGATCGTCTNANNNCCGACTACGANGCNGGNCGTATCAGCCAAGCGGAGTATGANGCNAAACGCCAACAACTGGATAACGGAGCGCTACTCCTCAGTACCATTGCTGCGGGTTTAAGTGCACCGACCAATAGCACGCTAGGGATCGCGACCGCNACCCTNAGCCCNAGNGTTGCTAAAGAGATAGGGCAGTACTTTAAATCAAGCGACAGGGAAGGTAGTACCGAGCATTTAATCGCGCATGGCCTACTCGCCGCCGCGGTGGCAGCGACGGGGGGTAACAATGCCCTCAGTGCCGCAGGTGCCGCGATGAGTGCGGAAGCCGCGGCCCCAGCATTAGCCCATTACCTCTACGGTAAAGAAGCCACTGAGCTTAACGCCGATGAAAAAGCCACCATCTCCAGCATCACGGGCTTAGTGGGTGCCGGTGTGGGTGGTATCAACGGAGTAGATGCCAATCTTGCCCAAGGCGCACAGTCGGCGGGGACGGCGGTGGATAATAACTACCTTACTGTCAAGCAAATTAATGATTGGGTTGAGGAAATTAATTCTTGCGAGACAAAAGCAAATTGCAATCCGATTATTGAGAAATACGAACAACTGAGTATTTCACAGCAAGAGCAATTGATTAGTGACTGCGCTAATAACCCAGAACAGTGTGCTCAGGACCATGGGTTCATAATTACAGACTCATTGTTAGTTAAACAAGCGCTAGAGAATGCCTTAAGCCAAGATATTCCAATAAAAATGGCTTACGATTTAATGGCGTTATATATCGTACAGCGAGATGCTGAAGGGGTTATTCTTTCGGAGAACTTTGCTCTTGAATTACAAGAGCGCTATGGATTAAGTTTAGAAAATGCCTTATTAGCAGGGTATGCTATGAACTCTGTCGGCAGGGCGGTTAAGGCTAAGTCTCGCGAGCCGTATCAAGCCAATGAGGGTGCAGTTGGGAATATGAAGGAGTTCTTTAGCCAGTCAGGTTTTGGGAAGCAATTAGAAGCCAATTCCACAAAAACTAGTAAGATAGTGCAAGGTCAGAGTGTATATCGGGCTGATGATAATATGGGTAATAATATTAAAAAAGGTAATTTGTATTATTTAGATGGTCAGCATAAGAATCATATTGAAGTGTTCGATTCTAGGGGAGGTTTTCAATATGTCTTGAACATGGATGGAAGTGTTAATGTGGATAAAACAAATAAGGCTAAGGGTAGAAAACTCAAATGATTAAAGTATTTGTAGATCTGGAAAAAATCAAGCAAATAATTAAACTTTTTCTTGATTTGAAGAGAATAAAGTTTGACGATAAAAATTTTCATACTAACTTCAATATTGATATTAACGTTGAGGCTATAGAGTTATTTGAGCAATTAAACGTTAAGTTAAACTGCCTTAACGAAGCAATTGTTAGAGAAGACAGGGTAGCTGTTAAGGCTTTTATGATTTATTTGCGTGGAAGCATGATGCAAATATCAAGTTTGTTTTATGCTCTTCATGAAGATCTGGATTTATTATTAGAGTCATTATCTGAAAGTCATTTCGACTTAGAGAGTACACGAATGCCTATCTCTCAAAAATATCAGAATAAGTTTGAAAAGGAAGGAATAAATTTAGATGTAGATTTAAATATATTTAAATCTATAATGCATAAATTGATTCTGTTTGAAGAAACAAAGATATTTGATAAAATATACCCTTTAGAATATCAAGGTGATTTAAATCAGTTTTTAGTTGAGAATATAAATGAATTAGGTAAAAATTTAGAGTTTTTTTATTGCGATTTTATACATAATAGAATTATTAACTCTAAATTTTTCTTACAAAAATCTTGTGGAGTTTTACAGCGTCTTTTTGTTTTTTTCGATTTTTTAAGAGATGAGATAGAAGGAGTATTGTGGGCTGATAGTACTAGTTTTCCTGATATTCCAGAGAGTTATCAAATTCCAGACTCTTATAATTACCCTAAAAAAATGTTGTAGAATTGATAGGTTATTCATATTTAGATTTTCAAAAATTAGTATGGAAATATAGATTTTTGATAAATTTAGTACTAAAAAAATAATTTTACTGGAATATCTCTGCTGTAGTATCGGCCTGGGTGCTAGCGGCGGTTTTAATAGTATCGGATCGGGTGACGGTGTCTTGAACCAACGCCAAAGCACGTCGGATAAAAGCGGCCTTGCCTCTATGGAAGCCAGTGGCAGTATAGGCTTTGGGCAGGAGAGCGAGAGCCAAGGTAGTACGACCTACAGCGGCATTAACACGAAAAACATCCTCATTACGGACGAGGCCAAACAGACCCTTCTCACGGGGCTTAGTGCCGAGGCGATGGCGGAGCGTGTCTTGACCGCCACGACCACCGAGAACGCTGAGGCTTTAAGCGGTGCCTTAGAGAACCGCTTTGATGCGGNCGCCCTACAAAAGGAACTCGATACCCAACGTGAGGTGTCACAGGCCTTTAGTCAAAACGTGCAAAGCGCCAAGGCGGAATTAAATCAAGCGGCTGATCGCCTAAAAACCGACTATGAAGCCGGCCGTATCAGCCAAGCGGAGTATGACGCGAAACGCCAACAACTGGATAACGGGGCCTTACTGCTTAGCACGATTGCTGCTGGCTTAAGCGCACCGACCGACAGCGCGCTAGGGATGGCGACCGCCACCCTTAGCCCGAGTGTTGCTAAAGAGATAGGGCAGTACTTTAAATCAAGCGATAGGGAAGGCAGTACCGAGCATTTAATCGCGCATGGCCTACTCGCCGCAGCGGTGGCAGCGACGGGGGTAACAATGCTCTCAGTGCCGCAGGGGCTGCCATCAGCGCAGAAGCCGCGGCCCCTGTGCTTGCCCATTACCTCTACGGTAAAGCAGCAGCCGATTTAAACGCCGATGAAAAAGCGACCATCTCCAGCATCACGAGTTTAGTGGGTGCCGGTGTGGGTGCTACCACCGGAGCAGATGCCAATCTTGCTCAGGGTGCGCAGTCGGCGGGGACGGCGGTGGATAATAACTTCCTTACTGCAATAAAACAGTATCCAGAGTTTGGGCAAGAAATGGAAGCGGCGTGTGCTAT
>NZ_KB892337.1 GCF_000373745.1 Oligella ureolytica DSM 18253
AAGCACTATACCTCCTTGGTTAGAAGCTACGGGTTACGGCAGGAATTTATCATGCCACACTGCCCTCAACAGAATGGAATGATTGAACGTTTTATTCGTACGCTCAAAGAGCAATGTGTCCATCGGCAGCGTTTTGAGAGCATACAACATGCCAATCGAGTGTTAGCGGACTGGATAGGATTTTATAACCATCAACGCCCACACCAGTCCTTGGGCATGAAGTCACCCATTGAAGTCAGAGAGGCTTTAGCGGTATAAGGTGAGCAGAAAGTGCTGGGTCATTACAGTGCGTAGCTAAGGTTATTAAATGATCTTTAGCTGTTTTTAAGTGCCGGATTAGCCTTAATACGTACTAGTTGATAAGCAACTAGAATCACAAAGATAATTGCGCCAATAATATCTGTATAACTACCAGGATACATTAAGCAAATACCGGCAACCAAAGAAATAATTCGCAGGATTGGATTCAATTTAAAATACCAATAACCGATTAATCCGGCACCGATGGCAATCATCCCCGTAATCGCTGTTATTAACATGATGATCACTTCAACAAAGTTAGTATCAATTAATAATAGCTGTGGTTGGAAGACGAACATGTACGGAATAATAAATGCCGCAATCGCTAGTTTGGTGGCGTTAACCGCTGTGCGAATAGGAGCACCGCCTGAAATCCCTGTCGCCGCGAAGGCTGCCAAAGCCACTGGTGGTGTAATATCTGCGACAATACCGAAATAAAACACAAACATATGCGCCGCTAAAATAGGAATTGCTTCGTTAGCAGGCAACACATGATTAATGGCAACAATGGCAGGTAAGGCAATGGTTGATGTAATGATATAGTTAGCCGTTGTGGGTGAACCCATCCCGATAATTAAAGACGTCACCATAGTAAACATGAGGGTGAGTAAAATTTGGAGCTGCAAATTGCCGGATGCCAGTACGCCGGCCATATCCAGCAAGCCATTACCCATTTTTAAGCCTAAGCCTGTTTTTGTGACGACACCGACAATGATCCCTGCGCACGCACATGCAGCCGCTACACCCAGTGCTGTACGGGCTCCGGAGGTGAGTGCTTCAATGATTTTCGGAAGAGTAATGCGTGTGTCTTTGAGGAATAAAGATACAACAATCGCCGAAACAATCCCTAATAATGCCGTTCTTTCAATACTAAAGCCTTTAAAAAGCAGTAGGACAATAATAACGATCGGTAAAAGCAAATGCATACGTTTTAAAACGACCTTCATTTTAGGGATCTGATCGTCAGGAAGTCCAAGTAACCCGGTACGCTTTGCTTCGAGGTGGGTCATGATCCAAATCCCTGAAAAATATAGTAGGGCCGGAATAGTGGCTGCCTTAGCAATATCCCAATAGGGAACGCCGGCAAACTCGATCATCAGGAATGCAGCTGCCCCCATAATAGGTGGCATAATTTGTCCACCGGTAGACGCTGCAGCCTCGACTGCACCTGCAAAGTTTTTGTTATACCCAAGCTTTTTCATCATAGGTATGGTGTAGGAACCGGTAGTGACTACGTTAGCGACCGAACTACCTGAGATAGTACCTTGTAAGGCGCTCGAGAATACGGCGACTTTTGCAGGCCCACCAACTCGCTTACCTGCAATAGACACTGCTAAGTCGTTAAAGTAATTTCCTACCCCGGTCTGCACTAAAAATGATCCGAAGAGTAAGAATAAGAAGATGTAGGTAGAGGACACTTGTAATGGCGTGCCTAAAATACCTTCTGTGATAAAGAACATGGCTTTAACCAGTTGGTGCTCTGTTAGACCACGGTGGGCAAACATGCCGGGCATCGATTGACCGAAGTAGGCATATAACAAGAACGCAACTGAAATAATGACAATAGGCAGTCCTACGGCAC
The DNA here is from genome assembly GCF_000373745.1 of Oligella ureolytica DSM 18253. GTDB lineage: Bacteria > Pseudomonadota > Gammaproteobacteria > Burkholderiales > Burkholderiaceae_B > Oligella > Oligella ureolytica. The sequence goes on from NZ_KB892337.1 coordinate 1,883, forward strand.
GGCGGGTGGCTTCGAGTGTCAGCAAAATAGCTAGCGAACCAATCACGAGCTGTGCGCCTGTAATGGTGCCGACGTGTCTTACTAGTGTTTCGTAATACATTGGCCAATAGCCACAAACAAAAATCGCCAGTAAAATTAAGATTAAATCGTACCAAGGGACGTGATTTCTTGCTGTCCCGCGTTTGGCCGGAAACAAGAAAAAAATGAGCGATAAGGCGAAGCCTAAATGCACTGTACGTTGGATGTATGCTGTAAATTGCCCAAAGACGCCAGTGTAAATTTGGAATAATGAGAAACTAATTAACGCGACAAAGACAATACCTCCCATGATTCCAGTTAGGTGGCGGGTACGTGATTCGACATCAAACTGTTCTAATAACGCTGCATGCTCTTCAGGGTTTAGCTCTGCCTCTTCAGCAAAGTCAACGTCTCGTGCCTTATCAGGATCAGTGGGTTTGTTTGGATATTTTTGAGTCATGAATTAATGGCTCCTTCCATAAAAAATAACGTGGTAAGTTTTTAACCTTAATTTCTAACCAAGCGCCGGGTTTAAAGTAATCATTAAAATACACTTGGTGCGCTTGGTCATTTTTATCGAACCACACAAGACGATGCTTAGATACTGTTTTGCCATTTCGGATAATCATAGAAGGCATTATTAAGTTTAGGTTTTTGATGTGGTATTTGCCATTTTCAGTGACAAACTGAGCACCGGGTGGTGCATTTGATGGCATGCCTATTCCAAATTCTTCAAAAATAATGTCTGTTTGTTCAATCTCATTTTGTTCATTGACGCGGTATATTTCAACAACATCTTTATGGTGTATCGAATGAACAAAAATAATACTGAATCGATTGCCCGGTTCAATAGGTAAAAGAGCTTCTATTTCTTGTGTCTTGCGGTCTGAAAAAACTAATACGGATTGGTGAGATAATGATCTTATTATTACTAATGCAGTAAAAATTACAAGTAGGATAATTACTATCCCGATAAAAGTTTGTTTTTTTCTAAAAACGATTTGTTGCATAGTATTCAAAAAAAGTCGATAACTATTGTTATCGACTTTTTAATTGGAATAGATGTTTTTAATTATTTAACTTCTAAACCTTTTTCTTCATAGTACTTTTTAGCACCAGGATGTAAGTCGAATCCAATACCATCTAATGCTTTGTCTAAAGAAATTTCTTTTGCTTTAGCATGTGCAATTTTATCTAAGTTTTCATAAATTGCTTTAGTGATATTGTAAACAGCATCTTCAGGAAGATCTTTTTGTACTACTAACATCGCTAACACGGCAACAGACTCAACGTCGTTGGCTAGACCATACGTACCTTCTTTGATCGTATCAACACCATAGAAAGGGTACTTATCGATAAGCTTCTTAGCTTCTTCGCCGTCGATAGGTAGTACATTGACTTTTGCAGTGGCTGTTAATTGCTCAACTGCACCGGTTGGAGTACCTGCAGTAATAAAGGCTGCATCAATATTGCCATCTTGAATACCACCCACAGACTCACCGAAATCTAAGTGCTGTGCGCGGATATCTTTCATGTTTAGGCCGTAAACCTCAAGGATCTGCTCAGCACTCACATAGGTACCGGAACCCGGCGCACCAACAGAAACCTTTTTGCCTTTTAAGTCATTGACTGTTTTAATGCCGGATTTTTCTGTTGTAATGATTTGAACGGTTTCAGGGTAAAGAGAGCCAAGAGCTTGAATGCCTTCAATTTTCTTGTCTTTGAAGTTATTGATACCATCAATCGCATAAGCTGCTACGTCAGTCTGTGTGAAAGCGATTTCAGCTTCGCCGTCATTTAAAGCAATGATGTTATCCGCAGAGGCGTTAGAAGACAAAGCATCGGTTTTGATGCCGGTTTCGTCGCTAACAATCTTAGCGATTGCACCACCTAAGGGATAATAGGTACCGCCTGTACCACCGGTTAACATACTTAAAAACTTAGGGTTTTCTGCTTGCGCTGTGGCAAACATGGAAGACACGGCTAATGTCGCTGTAAGTAAAAGTTTTTTATGCATAAGGGTCACCTCCAAAAATATAAGTCATGTTAATTTACCAAGCGTTGAGCACTTTGGCTATTATGACTTTCACTAGTATTTATCAGCTTTTACAACGTTTTTTAGAAAAACGGATATCAGCTAAAAATAAAACGATTAAAGATTGATTTGCTAACCTTTAATCTTAAATATTTTATTCACTTGAACGATACCATATTTACTAGATTTGTAAAACAAAAATTTTCAAATAATCTTGAGTGCGTGTTTTATTAAAGGTATTTTTATATCAATATGATGTGTTTTTGTTAGCTTTTATCGATTTTTTCGATGTCTTCAGTGAGTTCGAACCAGCGTTCTTCCAGCTGGTTTTTCTGCGCTTCCAATTGCCCATGCTCACTTAATTGCGCAATGCGATTGTCTCGATTCTCATCGCTATAGAAGTTTTCATCACTCATAGCCTTTTGCAGTTCTTCAAGCCTTTCTGACACTTTTTCCAGTTTGCTTTCAATCTGCTTCAGTTCCTTAATCAGCGGCTTTTTGAGAATACCTAAACGCTGTCTTTCTTCAGCTTCTTGGCGTCTTCGGGCTCGGCGGTCGATATGTGTACTCTCGTCTGTGGTGGCTAAGCGATCTTGTTGCTTGGCAAGGGTTGATTCTTGGCGTTCCGTCGCCTTTTTGTCCGTAAGCCATTGCTGATAATCATCTAAGTCGCCATCAAACTCGCTGATGCTGCCATCGGCGACGATCATAAACTCATCAGTGGTGCTACGGAGTAAGTGCCGATCATGTGATACAAGTAGGATGCTGCCTTCAAATTGGGTTAGTGCCCTTGCTAAGGCTTCACGCATATCTACATCCAAGTGGTTGCTCGGTTCATCGAGTAGTAGGAGGTTGGGCTTTTTCCAAACCAGAAGAGCAAGGGCTAAACGGGCTTTTTCACCACCGGAAAAAGGTTCGACCTTAGAGAGGGCTTGCTCACCAATAAAGCCAAAGCCACCGAGGTAGTCGCGTAAGCTTTGCTCGCGCTCATTGGGAGCAATGCGAATCATATGCAACAGGGGAGTGGCTTGTGGGTCCAGCATGTCCAGTTGCTGCTGAGCAAAATAGGCGATATTAACGCCTTTGGCGGTTTTGATGGTGCCGCTTAATGGTTCTAATTCACCCACAAGCGATTTAATAAAAGTAGATTTTCCTGCACCGTTGACCCCTAGCATGCCAATACGAGCTCCCGCTCTAATCATCATACTGACGTTTTTTAAAATTGGCTGAGTGGGCTCATATCCAAGGTCTATTTTATCAATGATAATCAGCGGATCGGGCATTTGTTCAGGCTGTGGAAGGCTAAAACTAATCCCTGAGCTTAGTTGCAGCGGTGCGAGCTTTTGCATGCGATTAAGAGCCTTTACTCGGCTTTGAGCCTGTTTGGCCTTGGTCGCCTTGGCTTTAAAGCGGTCAATAAAAGACTGCATATGTTGTATCTCTTTTTGTTGCTTGGCATAAGCCTGCTCATGCTGAGACAGGCGTTCAGCTTGTTGCTCAACAAAAGATTCATAATTGCCGCGGTAACGCTGTAATTTATGTTGCTCAAAATGCAGAATGATACGAGCAATATTATTTAAAAACTCCGTGTCATGTGAAATAAGCAAAACAGTCCCTTGATAAGCGCTAAGCCAGCGTTCTAGCCACACCATGGCATCAAGGTCCAGGTGGTTGGTAGGCTCGTCCAGTAGCAGTAGATCAGATGGCTTCATGAGCGCGCGAGCAATAGATAGGCGTACCTGCCAGCCTCCTGAGAATTCGCTTACTGTTTTGTCCCAAGTCTCCGGGGCAAAGCCTAAGCCGGCTAATAGTTGCTCAGCACGAGATTCAGCTGACCAATGGCCGGCATCGGTGAGTGCTGACTCAAGTTCGGCAAGCTTTATGCCGTCAGACTCGTCAACTTCGGCACGTGCTTGTTGTAATGCTCTCAAGCGTATATCACCATCAATAACAAATTCGCGAGCATTTTTTTCTTGTCCATAGACGTCTTGGCTAACTGCCGCAATTTCCCAGGAATTAGGGATGTCTAAGGTGCCTGCGTCTTGGTCTATTTGGCCTTGAATTAAAGCGAAAAGAGTGGATTTTCCCGCGCCATTTCTCCCGACAATGCCAACTCGCTCTCCGGGATTGATGACAAACTCAGCTTCTTCTAATAAAACTTTGGTGCCCCGACGAAGGGTTAAGCCTTGGGCTTTAATCATTGCTTACTGAAATCCTTGATAGTTTTTTAATTGTTCTTTGGTCAATAAAATAACGATGTTTGAATCATATTCATTTTCTAAGAAAATTGGCTCCAACTCCGGAAAGGCAGCATGGAAATTATCTCTATTGAAACCGATTTCTAAAATAATGACTCCTTCGTCGTTTAAGTAGTTTGCCGCTTGGCTCAAGAATTGACGAATGATATCCATGCCATCCTTGCCCCCGTGAAGGGCAAGTGAGGGCTCATGTCGGTACTCATCCGGCAGGCGTCTTAAGCTTTCAGTAGTGACATAGGGTGGGTTGCATACAATGACGTCGTAAGAGCGTTTGGTGCTTAATTTGTCGAACAGATTGCTTTCGATGATGTTGATTCGATCATCAAGTTTGTACATAGCCACATTACGCTGAGTCAATAAGACCGCGTACTCGGAAACGTCCACGGCATCAATCACAGTCCTTGGGAAGGCCAAGGCCATCAAAATAGCTAAGGCGCCAGAACCAGTGCACATATTGAGCATGGTCATTGACGCTTCACTATCTTGTACCCAAGGACGAAGCTCGTCTTGAGCAATTAATTTGGCAATAGGAGAGCGCGGTATAAATACTCGCTTATCGGTTAGAAAACGATGGCCTTGCAACCAAGCTACACCGATGAGATGAGCTAATGGTAATCGTGTGGCAGCGCGCTGGTGAATTAAGTCCAAGACTAATTTTCTTTCGCTCTCTAATACTCTAGCATCCATATAAGGAGTTAATTGCTCTAAAGGTAGATTGAGCCGCTCTAATACAAGGTAAACCGCCTCATCCCATGCGTTATCATTGCCATGGCCAAAGCTTAATTCAGCTTGGTTAAAGCAAGATACAGCGTAACGAATGAGGTCCCGTATTGTTTTAAGCTCTTTATAGCTTTTGGTTGCCATGATGAGAATTGCTCCTGTCAGTAAATGATTGAATAGATAATCAATTTTAGTGAGTTGATGGACTCACATTCTACCACCAAAGCATAGAATCATAATAACTTGGAGAAGCTGTTACTTCACTGAGGGTGTATGTATGAGTAGGAAGTTTAAGGCTGAGAGCCAAATTTTTAATCTTTGAGGAGATTAGCGTGCTGCATGAAATGCGGATCGATGGTGATATGACACTATTAATAGTGCGGATTTGAGTAAATAGGGTGAGTTTGAGTTTAAAAGAAAGATATATCAACGACTCTTAGAGTGGAAACAAAATTCAGCAGGCAAGACGGCACTATTAATTGAGGGTGCAAGGCGTATAGGCAAATCAACGATTGCCGAAGCTTTCGCACGCAGCGAATATAAATCGTATATTTTGATTGATTTTGCATTTGCACCTAAATACATCCAAGACTTATTTCAAGATATCAATGATTTAGACTATTTATTCTTACAGTTGCAATTGCAGTATGGTGTTGATCTGCATGAGAGAGATTCGCTCATTATTTTTGATGAGGTGCAATTTAACCCATTAGCCCGGCAAGCGATAAAAAAACTGGTGGCGGACGGTCGTTATGATTATATTGAAACAGGGTCACTGATTTCTATTAAAAAAAATGTGGATAAAATTTTAATCCCTAGCGAAGAAAGAAAAATCGAAATGCATCCCATGGGTTTTGAGGAGTTTTTATGGGCTTTGGGAGATGAGACGACGGTGCCTCTATTACATCAGGCTTTTAGCAAGAGAATCGCCTTGGGTGATGATCAAAACCGCCATATGCTACTTAGATCCAGATTGTATATGCTGGTTGGGGGGATGCCTCAAGCCGTACAAGCTTATATAGAAAGTAATAATTTTAGAATAGTCGATGAGGTCAAGCGAGATATTATTCATTTATATGAAGAAGATTTTTATAAAATCGACCCGACCGGCAGGATTTCTTTGTTGTTTGACGCGATTCCTGCCGAACTAAGCAGAAACTCTGTCCGTTATCAAGTGTCGAGTGTCTTGGCGCATGAGCGAGCTCCCGATATTTTGCATGAGTTGTCTGAGCTAGGTGCCTCTAAAACAGTACTTGTCGTTTACTATGCTAACGACCCAAACATCGGCTTAGCAAGCATTATGAATTTAGAAAAATTTAAACTATATCTGGCAGATACAGGGCTGATGGTGAGTTTGATGTTTAAGGATAAAGACTTCGTTGAAAATAGAGCCTGTAGATATTTTTGTGTAAATGCCATTTTCTTTACTACTACAGGTGAGCGGTAACTCGTTCACCAAACTCTATACTAAACCGATTTAAAGCCGAGCGCCAATTCCGTATTGGCATAGTCCATCGTTGACTAGCATTCATAATGGCTAAANACACCATTTTTAAAGCGGCTTCGTCATTTNGGAACATCTTATGACGCTTAGTAGCTTTACGAATGACGCTATTTAAAGACTCAATGGCATTGGTGGTGTAAATGGCACGTCGTATCTCTTCAGGATACTCAAAGAGCGTACGTAGATTCATCCAATGGTTTTCCCAACTTTTCACGATGGAGTGATAACCTGGCCACTTGTCTTTAAATTCCGCNAAGGCAAGTAAGGCCAAGTCCTCTGTAGGCGCTTGATACACAGCCTTTAAATCAGCAGTTACCTCCCGATAGTCTTTCCATGAGACGAAGCGTAACGAGTTACGCA
>NZ_KB892338.1 GCF_000373745.1 Oligella ureolytica DSM 18253
CGTCTGCCATATCAACGGCTTCGAAGGCGGCTTTCCATGCATCAAGCTGCTCGGGATACAAGCCATGCTCGCGGCAATAACTCGACCGCTCGGCCTCGTTCATACTGGCCGTTTGAATAATAACGGCTAACTTCGTCTTGGTATCCCATTGGTCAGGGCGTGATTTTTTTGCAGGCACAACAAATCCTCTNGCTTGTAGCTGTTTTTTCCAACTATATAAAGTTGATACGTGAATACCACTTTCTCGGCTAATTTGAGCCACGCTTAGGTTATTCGGTGGCATCATTTTTTTAACGATCTGCGCTTTAAATTCTGGGCTGTAAGATGACATTGTAAGACTCTAACCGCTCCCTCAATTACATGAAATATAAAAATCAGAAAATCAGACAACTAGTGTGACAGAGGGGGCTTTGAGCCTTCATAGGTTTACATTCTCAAAACAAACTGTTATAGTTTGTTTTGAATACAAATGATAATCATTCTTATATTTGTTTGCAAGTTAATTATGACTAAAGGCAGTTTGAGATTTATACCGTATCCGGCAGAGCGTGCAGCGACCTATGTGAGAGAGGGGTTGTGGCAAGGGGAATCACTCTTTGAGTTCTTAGAGAAGTCCTGCCGTAAACAGGCTGAGAACATTGCTTTGATTCAAGGCGATACTAAATTATCCTATGAAGAGTTTTACTTTCAAGCTCTTTATTGGGGTGAGTGGCTGTATGAGCAAGGTATTCGTCAAGGCGATCTAGTCGTATTGCAATCTGCTAATGTTCTTGAGTTTTTTTACGTATTGTTTGGACTATATTACCTTGGTGCGATCCCAATATTTTGTCTTGATGGTCACCGTTCTTATGAAATTGGTAATATCGCACAATTTAGTCAAGCAAGAGTATATTTGAAGATTTCAAAATCTGAGACAGATATTTCTGCGGAGGAAATCCTTACTCATTTTCAAGGTAGTCTGCCTGATTTGGAAATTGTCAAAACAATCCAGCAAGGAGCACGATTGTACAGTGATCTCGATCGCCAAAACATACTTGAGAAACCACATTTTAACCAGAGTAATTCACGCACTGTCGCTTTCTTACAGTTATCGGGAGGCACAACTGGGCTACCTAAACTTATTCCCAGGACACATGATGATTATCTGTACTCGGTCAGAGAGAGTGCTATTGTCGCAGGTCTTAACGAAGCCTCAAAACATCTTTTAGTCTTGCCGGTATCGCATAACTATGCTATGAGTTCGCCCGGTTTTTTAGGTGTAATCTATGCAGGTGCAACGTTGATCATTGCAGATAATGGTTCACCTGAAGAATGCTTTAACTTGATTGAAAAACATCAAATTACCCAAGTTTCTCTCGTACCTTCTTTGGTTCTAACATGGCTTAACTCTACCGAGAAAGACAGATTTGATTTGACAAGTCTTGAAGTCGTGCAAGTAGGGGGAGCTAAATTCTCGTCAGAGATTGCTACTCGATTATTAGATACATGGAATGTTCTTTTACAGCAAGTATATGGTATGGCAGAGGGGTTAGTGAATTACACTCGATTGGATGATAGTCGTGAAACGCAAGTTAATACACAAGGTAAACGGTTATCACCTTATGATGAAATTCGTATTGTCAATCAGTACGGAGATACCTTAGGTGTGGGTGAGGAAGGTGTAATTACCACTAAAGGGCCTTACACCATCAATGGTTATTTTGCTCCAGATGAAGTGAATAAACATAGCTTCACCAGTGACGGTTTTTATATTACGGGCGATATCGGATTTCTTGATAAGGACAATAATATTACCGTAACGGGTCGTCTTAAAGAAGTCATTAATAGAGCTGGTGAAAAAGTTATGCCGACTGAACTTGAGGAGCTTCTTTATACGCACCCAGATGTCAAAGATGTATTGGTCAAGGGCAAGTCTGATGAGTTATTGGGTGAAAAAATATGTGTACAGATAATCACTGATAAACCGGAAAATTTTAGTCTCGTTGCAGTTAGGAAATACTTAATGCAGCAGCATATTGCCTTAAATAAACTGCCTGATGAAGTGCATGTGGTTGGTGAGTTTGATTTCACACTGATCGGTAAGGTGAAGCGATAAGGTGGTGATAAATGAAAAAAATGACTGACCTAGGATTATCGGCATGGATTGATTCGCAAAAAAGCGGTCTAACGTCTTTTATATACATTGAATTTAAAGCACATAACCTAGATTTAGATTTGTTTGTGCAATCAGTTCATGAGGTAGTTAATGATACTGACGTATTTGAGTACCTGATTACTCAAGAGGGTCAACTTGCAGCCAGAGAGGATGGAACGCAATCTCTACATCTGAATATCATGAGTATGGTGGGTGAGTCAAACTTCGGACGAAGAGAGAAAACACTTGGTGATTTAGCAAAATACGGTATTGATACTCCACTAAATAATTCGGTTTTTTTGATAATTAATTGTCTGAAGCAAGCTAATGGTGTAGTTCGTATTGTATTCATGGCTAATATGGCTATCCTCAATCCTGCAAATTTATATAGTTTAATTTATAAAATTGCGATTGATTATCAAAGTAATCAGAGCTCAGCCGTTAATGCTTTATGGGTAGTTCCAAATATAACAGCGAATTATCCAGTGACCGAGCTTACAACAGAGCGTTACGCTGATTTAACCAGTTCTTCAATACCATCTTTGCCTTGGAAGTTTTATAACGAAAGTAGTGGGGATGTAAAAAATATTTGTTACTGCCTTTCACATGAGATTTGGAAACAACTAAATGAATTGGCAGCCGCTAATGGATTAGAGGTGTCAGCAATGTTTAGAACGATATTGTGCGTTGCTGTCGGCCTAGTCAGTAAAGAGCATAGATTTCGTTTAAATCTTCCTTTTTTTATAAATATTGTTGACGATGATGGCACTGATAGTGATTATGTTGAAGATTTTTTCTTACAAGATATTAATTTAAATTTCAAGGAGCCTTTACTAAATAATATCAACAAATTGTCTGACCCAAACAGTTTTTATGGAAATAAAGAATATTCCGGAGTTGAGGTTTTAAGAAATCTGACATCTAAAACAGGAAAACAAGAAATAGCGCCTTTGGTTTATACCGACTTGCTAAATAGTGGAGAGCTTTTCGGGGGAGTTATTCATAAAACATTCGGTGAAGTTGAGTTTTGTGTATCAAGAGGGGCAAATGTTGCGATTGATGTGCAGGTTTTACGTTTAAGAGGTTCAATTTGTTTTAATTGGGATATCAATCAAGATTTGATCTCTTACGAAGCTGCTAATGTGCTGTTTGAGACTTTTAAAGGATTGCTAGAAGTTTTTACGAGTAATCAAGATGCTATTAATTTGCCTTTAGAGCAGGCTACATCAATGTTTTCTTTCCATGAAACTCAGGGAGATGAACTTGAGAGGCAGCATCTAATAGCGGGCAAATGGCTGACAAATGAAAAATTACAACAGTTGCTTGCCAAAATTCTTAACCGTAGAGTAAAGGTGGAGACTGACTTAACTCTAATAGTCGATTCGGCAGAATATCAGCCTCTATCAGTTCATGAAATACATAATATTTTAAGCTTTCACTTTCTTGGTCAATTTGCTCCCAAGAAGATTGTCGTGCTACCTATTAAGGATTTTGCAAACTATGAACAAGTGCTGCGAGATGATGAACAAAACTTGCTTGATACGAAGCTAGATAGTCAAAGTTTTGCACCCATTGATGTGGTTAATGTCGTTTCGATTATTTTTTCACATGTATTGAGGCGACATCTTGATGTGAAAACTGTGAAAGGCGTTGATTTTTTTGATATGGGTGGTAATTCATTAATGGCTACCCAAGTGGTCATAGAAATAAATAAATATTTCATTTACACCAAAATTGGCATTGCTGATGTTTTTCGATTGCGCTCAATTAATGAATTAGCAGTTTATCTATATCAACAGGACCCCGAATTTTCTTTGCGTGTAGCCAAAACAGTAATGAATTTACTGGTTAGTGTAGGGAGAGGGAAATGACATCAGCCTTAAATGTCATGCAACAAGCTTACATGGTGGGTAGAACAGCTGACTTTCCTTTGGGGGCGGTTGATATGCAGGATGTGAGATGTTTTTTACTTGAGACTTCAAGTGAGCGAGTTGTACAAGCTATTTCCAAGGTGTTTGCATCTTATCCTTTATTACAGTTTTGTATTGCCGGAGACAATCAATCGTTTGCGAATAAAAAATATCAATCAATTGAGAGTAATTTACTACGTGCGACTAGTCAAGTGACTGTTGGGGAAATTGAAGATTTAGCCCAACAAAGGATTGAGAACTTTATTTCTAAACCTTTTGATGTTCATGACGCTTTATGGCGAATAGCATTAGATGAGTTAACTTTCGTTGAAACTGGTAATCAAAAAAGTTTAGTAACTTTTTCCTTTAATGGGCTCCTTCTAGATGGATTTGCTATCTCCAGAATCATTGCTGAGGTGCTAAAGTGTGCAATGACAGGTGAGTTTAGGCCATCTCTAGCGATAATTAATACGTTCCAAAATCAAAGTTTATCAATAACAGATGAGACTAACTGGCCGCTTTATTTTAGAGGGGTTGAATCAGTTATACAGTTGCCTTGGTCGTCTAATTTAGAAACGATCATGTGGACACAGCGGAAGCGTGTAAGTTTGCGTATAGAGAAAAACTTATTTGAGGCAGTACATAAATGCGTAATGCCATACGGAGTATTTTCAAATAGTGCATACTTATTTGCCATTTTAAAAGCTTTGAGCAATCTTAATGGTAGGGAGACACCATTTGTAATATCAATACCAACATCAAAGAATTCGGCTAATAAGCAGTTGGGTAATCATTCTGCATTTCTGCCTGTTGTTTATCATGTGAAGAACAGCTCTCTATTGGAGGAACTTCGTACTTTACAAGATAACATACTAGGTATGTTGGCTTCCGCTGCAGATGGGATGAATGCAATACAGTACTTGAGCAAACAGTTAAAAACGATTTTACCTTTACCTGTAGCTTTTACCAATGGATTGCTTTGGGATATTCATGAGTCTATTGCAGGAGTGGTTTATTTAGGAGGAACAACAGAGACACCGCAATTAGCATTGGATATTCGTTTAAGTCATTTGAACCATAAGACGATATTATTAGAGCTTGATTATGCAGTTGCTTCCTTGTCAGAAGAGATTGTGCAGTCTATCGCTAAGCAGATTGTTATAAATTTAAAATGGCTTGCTAATAAGGATAACTTGACAGAGTTGCCTATGGTTCCAGTGCAAGCAGACGTCATAAAGAAAGGTGAAACGTCAATATCATATGCTCAGGCAATTTTTGAGAATATATATACTGATGCAATGATGACTAAGCCAGCCTTGGCAAGTCAAGAGCGCATGATTACGTACAGTGATTTGGGTAAATATGTAGCTCAAGCCTCTAATATATTAGGTCAGTATAATATCGATAAGGGAGATGTTGTCGCTATTGCGCTCCCGAAATGTTTTGAATATGTTTATTATGCATTAGCAAGTCTATTTGCCGGTGTAGTCTGGTTTCCATTAGATAACGCTGCCCCGATAGAGCGCATGGTATATCAACTACGCAATGCTAAGGCTAGGGGTGTGATATGTGACATAGCTCAGATAGATGCAGAAACTATTAAAAATAAGCTAGATATAACAATCATTGATTCGTCTAGTATTCAGCTTTGTGCAGATGTTGTACAACCAAGATTAAACCTCTTGCCTGAAAAATCCCCTTCTTGTTACTTATATACTTCTGGTACGACAGGGTTACCAAAATGTGTCGCTCTTAATAATACTGCTATTAATAATACAATCAAGCAAACGATACAAGAGTGGCATTTAAATAGTGAGGATAAGATTTTCTCTGCGACTCCTTTTTATCATGATATGTCATTGTTTGACATTTTAGCCACATTTACAGTTGGTGCGACACTTATAGTACCCGAAAAAGAAAATAGTAAAGATCCTTTTCTTTGGTCTAGCTTGTTGCAGAAGTATGAGGTTACGATTTGGGTTTCTGTGCCTGCAATTGTTGATATGCTGCTGATGGCAGCAGATTTTAAGAGTCTACAATCCTTGCGTTTGTTAGCACAAGGCGGTGATTACATCAGAGAAAAAACTCTCAGAATGCTACGTTCATATAATTTGTCTCTTACTTTATATTCTCTTGGAGGACCAACTGAGACAACCATTTGGAGTATATGGCACAAGATTGATATTGACAAGGATATTGTACGCTATGGCTCTATACCGTATGGCGTAGCGTTGAGTGGTAATAACTATTATATCTTAGATGAACAGAATGGCGAATGTGATGTTGGTGAGCTGGGTCGGATTGCGATGTCAGGTATCAATTTATCTAATGGCTATATTGTAGATGGTGAGCTGAGATGCGAAGATTATAAAGACATAGAGTTAAGGGGAAAATATCAGAAAGTCTATGTGGCTAGCGATATGGGAAAACTATCTCCAGCAGGGTTGATTATTTTTGAGGGGCGTGAAGAGGGATATTTCAAAATTAAAGGGGTACGAGTTAGTGCTAAAGAGATAGAGAACGCAGTTCTAATGCTTGACTTCATTGAGCAATGCGTTGCAGTTGAATTGCAGGATGATGATTTAAGTTATGCTGAGTTGGGGGTTGCATATACATTGATTGATGAAGAGTTTATTCATATTGGGCCTGATGATCTAATCAATGCTCTCAATACTTACCTGCCAGAAAGCCATATTCCCACAAGATGGTTGCGTGTTAATTCAATGCCTTTAACAGCCAACAGCAAGATAGATCGTCAACATATTCGGAAGTTAATGAAAGCTAGTGATTATTCTAGTCAAGAGACTGATGATGTAGAGTTGAATTTACAACAAATAGGTGAGGCGAATCCCGGTATATCACTTGATAAAGCTTTCTATGAGAAGTTCTTAAGTGAAATGCAAGGCTCAACTGTAACTAACGTAGCAAACGATAATGAAGATAAACATATTTTAGGGATTGCGACTGAACATGAGCAAAGAGTTTGGTTTCTGCATGAGCGTGATCCACTGTCCTTAATGGCTTCAATAAATGTGAGTTTTCATTTGGTAGGTAATTTGATTCTAATTAGATTCATTTCTTCTATAAATGCTCTTTATGATGGACTGTCATCGTTTAATTTGGCTTTTTTTGTGGATGAGGATGGTGTATTAAGGCGTGAACACAGAGATTATAAGCAAGATGAAGTGATTTTTCTTCTAAAAGCAAATACATTGGAGGAAGCTAAGACTTGAACCGCCCCGGGATTGTCGGAGACTCATTTTTCTGAGAGAATACGACAATGAAAACACGAAACTATACCCCTGAAATGAAAGAGCGAGCCGTCCGTATGCTAATTGAAGCTAAAGACGACTACCCATCCACCTGGTCAGCCATCAAAGCCATAGCGCCAAAGATAGGTTGCACGCCTGAGACCTTACGCTCATGGCATAAAAAGCACATTGATAAAACCATTCCTGCAAACATTCAAGCTCAAAGCCAAGCGGAGCGTATCAAAGAGCTTGAACGTG
>NZ_KB892339.1 GCF_000373745.1 Oligella ureolytica DSM 18253
ATCTAACACTAACGCACTTTTACGCTTGGCTGTCCAACGACGATTCTCTGACTTCATCTCTGTACTCATGGTCAAATTTTCTCCATAATATCAAATTAAGACCTGAGCAGGTTTTTACTGGGTCATTACAGCACTACATAAAATACCCCCGGAAAATTAACTTTCCGGGGGTATTTTATGCAGAAAAACGACAGCGTTAAGATCAGACTCTTAAAGGAGCTTGCCCAAGTGCCAGCTCCGACATAAATCGCTGCATTTTGACCGGATCTTTGTGACCGGGTGAACTCTCCACGCCACTACATAAATCCACACCAAATGGTTGATACTTTTGGACAAAAGACCGGATATTTTGGGGATGCAAGCCACCTGCAATAATAATTTTTTCTTTAGCCTGCTGATCTCTGACTACATTTAATAAATCGGTATCAAAACTAATACCGGCACCGCCATAACCCGGACTATAAGCATCAAAAATAAAAGCTTTTGCTTGTTGATATTGAGCCGCTACGCGGGCTATTTCTTCAGGCGTAGAAATACCGGGGGCCCCTACCCTTATGGCACGAAGATAAGGATAGTTAAATTGCTCACAAAACGCCGCTGTTTCATCGCCGTGAAATTGTAAATAGTTCGGTCTTATTTTCTCAATCACCTCATTGATTTCAGTCACTGTTGAATTAACCAACAAAACAACTGAACTTACCCAAACAGGTACAGACGCTACTAATGGCTTCAGTTGCTCAAGACTCAAGGCTCTTTTACTCTTTGGGTACAGAATAAAACCCAAGGCATCTGCACCCAAGTCAACCGCTAAAC
Source organism: Oligella ureolytica DSM 18253 (assembly GCF_000373745.1). Lineage (GTDB taxonomy): Bacteria > Pseudomonadota > Gammaproteobacteria > Burkholderiales > Burkholderiaceae_B > Oligella > Oligella ureolytica. Next base: position 814 of record NZ_KB892339.1, read on the forward strand.
GAACATCCTCTGAGCGAGTGATTCCACAAAACTTTACTCGTGTCCGGTATGTCATGACCCCACCCTATTGAAAGCCAATATCATAAGGATCTCTGCTGTCAGTCTGCTGATGCTCATTTTGCAATGAATTACTTTCTTCAGCGTCAGGGCCACTCTTGATGCCCTCATCAGAGCCCGAATTAGAGTCAAATGAATCCGCAGCATAAGGATCGGCACCATAGGCATCGCCACCGGAACTACCAAATGGATCGCTAGCATATGGGTCATTCCCGTAGCTACTACCATAACTATCAATACCGATTTGAATTGTGGTCGGATCTACTTTAGGCGCTGTCCCCTTGTAGTGAGTCACAAGGCCAGGGAAAGCTAATACGACACCAACCATACATAATTGAATCATGATGAATGGTACCGCACCCCAGTATATCTCCGTTGTTTTAATACCTTCAATCCGCTTTTTAGTGATCTTATCGATATAGGCCTCTTTGGGTGCCACAGAACGCAAGAAGAACAGAGCAAAACCAAACGGTGGATGCATAAATGAAGTCTGCATATTCACAGCTAGCAACACTGCAAACCATACTAAATCGATCCCTAAACTCTCGGCAACCGGTGCCAGCAAGGGCACGACAATAAAGGCCAATTCAAAGTAATCTAAGAAGAAGGCTAATAAGAAGATAAAAATACTGACAACGATTAAGAATCCATACACGCCACCGGGTAAATCAGTAAATAAACTATTAACCCATTGCTGACCACCAAAACCTGTAAACGTTAAGGTGAAAATAGTCGAGCCAACCAAAATAAAAATAACAAAACTCGTCAATATCGTCGTTGATTCCATTGCCTGCTTTAACAATGGCAGACTTAAACGGCCACGCGACCACGCCAAGACGATGGAACCTACAGCCCCCATCGCTCCACCTTCGGTAGGCGTCGCAATACCTAAGAAGATAGTACCTAAGACTAAGAAAATAAGCAGTAAGGGCGGCACCATCACAAACACTACTCGCGACGTAATACGCGACAACCAGTGCAGGCGTAAATACTTATCAACCAGCGCGAAGGCAAACATCACCAATCCCCATAGCAATAAGCTAATGACGATTTTCTCATCGGTCGCCGTGTTTTCATTTGCGATAAATTGCAAATCAATCCAATAGGAAATGGCTCCGGCTATCACTGAAGTGATGAGCAGAGAACGCAATCCCGAACGGCCATTGTCTTCCATATACTTACGATCCTGTGTCGGTATCGCGGGAGCCGATTTAGGCATAACTAATGAAACAATAATGACGACAAGAATATAGATACCGACCAAACTCAAGGCAGGAATCATTGCTCCACGATAGACATCCCCCACTGAACGACCGACCTGATCGGCTAAAATAATCAAGACAAGAGAGGGAGGGATAATTTGTGACAAGGTACCCGAAGCAGCAATCACCCCTGTCGCTAATCGACGGTCATAACCATAGCGCATCATGATAGGTAAAGAAATCAAACCCATTGAAATAACAGATGCTGCCACGACACCGGTCGTTGCCGCCAGTAATGCACCGACAAATACGACGGCTATTGCTAAACCCCCACGCACAGGTCCGAAAATCTCTCCTATCGTATCTAAAAGATCTTCAGCCATACCTGACCGTTCAAGCACAAGCCCCATCAGGGTAAAGAACGGGACCGCCAGCAAGGTATCATTTTGCACGATACCGAAAATACGATTAGGCAAGGCCTGTAAAAACTGAAAACTAAACTCACCAAAAAAAATCCCCAAAACAGCATAAAAAATACCATTTGCCGCCAATGAAAATGCGACCGGGAATCCTAACAGCAAAAAGCCGATTAGTGTTAAGAACATAATCGGAGGCATGTTGGCTACAATAAACTCAACCATTTTCTAATCCCCTATTTTTCGTTATTGTTATTGTTATTGCCTCCACTTTCCTCTTTAAGCTCCTCGAGTAACTCTTCGTCTGAGCTTTTATCCTTGCGCAAAGGATTAGGTGCCATACCTTTTAAGAAAGCAACACACTTAATGACGTGAGATAAGCCAGCCGTAATCATCAGACTAAAGCCTATCGGGATAAGTAATTTCACGGGCCAACGAATTAAGCCTCCGGTATTATTTGACATCTCACCGGTAACATAAGCCTTCATAAAAAATGGCCAAGATAAATACACAATCAAACCACAGGCAGGAAATAAAAAGAACAGCACGCAAATGAGGTCAATAATGACTTGGGTTCGTTCTTTGAGGCGAGAATTAATAACGTCTACACGCACATGCGCGTTCTTTAAAAAAGTATAGCCACCAGCTAATAAAAACACAGCACCAAATAGATACCATTGAATTTCTAACCAAGCATTAGAGCTGTCATTAAAAACCTTACGGTAAGTGGCATTAATCGCACTGACAATAGCCATTAACAGCGTAAGCCAAATAACCAGCTGTGTGACTTTGACATTTACAAAGTCAAAAAATCGTGATATCGCAAGTAAAGAACGCATGGGGAAGACTCTTGTTTTTTCTTAGAAAAAGATAATAAAAATGTAAGAACAACTAATACAAACAGTATTTAATTGTAATAGCAAATGGCCGAGATGAAAAACATCTCGGCCATTTTTCAAGATTATAATCCTAGAAGATTATAATTTTTCAGTCAACTCCGGTACTGCTTGGAATAGATCGGCAACTAAGCCATAGTCTGCAACACCAAAAATTGGTGCTTCTGCATCTTTGTTAATCGCCACAATGACTTTGGAGTCCTTCATGCCGGCTAAGTGCTGAATGGCACCTGAGATACCCACAGCAACATAAAGTTGCGGAGCTACGACTTTACCTGTTTGGCCAACTTGTAGATCATTAGGCGCGTACCCTGCATCAACTGCTGCACGAGATGCACCAACAGCGGCACCTAACTTACTGGCCAAGTTCTCAATAATAGCAAAGTTCTCCTGGCCACCGATACCACGACCAGCAGACACAATGACGTCTGCTGCAGTTAATTCAGGGCGATCGCTTTCTACTACCTCACGACCGACAAACTTGGATAAACCACTATCAGGGACTGCGTCAATACTTACAACCTCAGCAGAACCACCCTCGGCTGCTACGCCGTCAAAAGCGGTTGTACGCACAGTAAGTACCTTCGTATCACCATCAACTTGTACCGTAGCGATTGCATTACCGGCATAAATTGGACGTTGGAAAGTATCTGCCGATTCTACAGCAATGACGTCTGTAATTTGTGCAACATCCAACTTAGCAGCAACGCGAGGCGCAATGTTTTTACCGTTTGCAGTGGCCGGGAATAGAATGTGGCTATAATCAACGGCAACTGCAAGCACCTGAGCTGCTACATTTTCAGCCAAGAACTGCTCTAAGCTATCACCGTCTGCGACTAAGACTTTAGTTACGCCGGCAACTTTAGCAGCTGCATCAGCCACCGCCTGAGCGCCCTTACCGGCAACTAAAATATGGACATCACCACCAATCTGAGCAGCAGCCGCTACCGCATTAAGGGTGGCTGGCTTTAAAGAAGAATTATCGTGTTCAGCAATTACTAAATTCGTCATCTTAGATCACCTTCGCTTCATTTTTTAACTTATCAACTAACGCATCTACATCAGGCACGGTAATGCCACCCTCACGCGCAGGTGGTTCAGACACTTTTAAGGTTTTGATTTTTGGAGTGATATCAACGCCTAATTCAGCAGGAGAAACAATGTCCAACTGCTTTTTCTTAGCCTTCATGATGTCAGGTAACTTAACATAGCGAGGCTCATTTAAACGCAAGTCCGTCGTAACAATCGCAGGTAACTGTACTTCAACGGTTTCTAATCCCCCATCGACCTCACGAGTCACTGTGACGCTAGAGTCACCCAACTCAACCTTAGAAGCAAAGGTAGCTTGAGGCCTATCTAATAAAGCAGCTAACATCTGACCAGTTTGGTTAGCATCGTCATCAATGGCTTGCTTACCTAAAAGGATCAACTGCACGGCTTCTTTTTGAGCAATCCCTTTTAATAACTTAGCCACTGCTAAGGGCTGCAGCTCTTCATCAGTCTGCACTAAAATGCCACGGTCGGCACCGAGTGCCATAGCAGTACGAATAGTTTCTTGGCATTTATCGATACCGCAAGATACCGCGATGATCTCTGACACTTTACCTTGCTCTTTGAGACGTACGGCCTCTTCCATGGCGATTTCATCAAATGGATTCATCGACATTTTGACGTTAGCGATATCAACGTCTGTCTGATCTGCTTTTACGCGTACCTTGACATTATAGTCAACAACGCGCTTGACGGGTACTAAGACCTTCATCGAATATTCTCCTATGACAATTATTTTTAAATGCTATATATATTACACGGTGTCGTCACCATTTTACCTACTTTACAATCTTTTACCTAATCAAATTCTGAAAAGACTAACTTAGGCTTAGGTTAAGTTAGTAGCTTACCTAAGGTAAATCACAGGCGCCATATGACAGGCTAACACAAGCCTGCTAACGCTCGGATATGTTCAACAGCACTTCGTGCCAGCGCATTAAGATTATAGCCACCTTCTAGCAAGCTAATAATCCGCCCATGACAATGCCTATCAGCCACGGCCATTAACTCTTTGGTAAGCCAAACAAAGTCTTGTTCAACCAACATCATCTGCCCCATATCGTCATCACGATGAGCATCAAAACCCGCACAAATAACAATCAGTTCAGGCTGAAAAGCATCCATCATCGGTAACCAAACGGTTTTTACCGCCTTCTCTATCTCCTGACGACCACTATAGGCCTTAAGAGGGACATTATGCATATTTGAAGCGACTTCTTCGGCACCGGAATAAGGAAAGAATGGATGCTGAAAAAAACTGAACATCTCGACATGAGGATCATTTGCAAAAATCTGCTCAGTACCATTGCCGTGGTGAACATCAAAATCAACAATGGCAATGCGACTTACATCATACTTATCAATCGCATAGCGAGCAGCCACCGCTGCATTATTAATAAAGCAAAACCCCATGCTCTTATTTGACTCAGCATGATGGCCGGGAGGACGCACAGAGCAAAAAGCATTTTTAGCTCGGCCCTGCATCAACTCATCAACTGCTAATATCCCTGCGCCGGCTGCTCTTAATGCCGCTGTCCACGTATGTGGATTCAGACTGGTCTCTTCATTGTCTATATTAAAGTAGCCCTCAGAGGGAATATTTGCGCGAATAAAATTAACATAATCAGCCTGATGGCAACGTAAAATATCCTCTTCTGTGGCTTGAGGAGCATTCATCTCTTTAAGACACCAAATCAAGTCTGTGAGACAGAGTCGATCATGAATTGCTGCCAGACGTTTAGATGACTCCGGATGCCAATTTCTCATATTGTGTAAACTGCAATCTGGATGGGTAATATAAAGCGTGCTACCGTCCAACCTGAACCCTCACTCTATCAAACAATTAAAAACTGATACTGCAAGCAACATAATAATATGGACTGAGGTCATCTAAATCCCAGTATTTACCCTATACTTTATTCACTATATCTATGTTTTAATATTTAAAGCGATATTTCTTGTTTAGAATCAAACCCACAGCTACCTTTATAATTACACTCTGTCAACTACCCCGCCCTAAAGGGACGGAGCTTGTAAAAGCAAGCTGGGTTGACCAGGGTAAGCGGCTTTTATTGAGTCGCTCCGTTAACAACAGGTCGTTCAGACCCACCCTAGAGTGCTTCTTCAGCTCTAGGCACTGGAAAGACAGGTTCATGCAGGCGCAAGGTAAAACGCCGAAGGTTCTGTTTGCTGCACGCGCAGGAGCCGGTTGTTGACTTTCCCGAGGAGAGACAGGGCGAAAGCCCTGCGTCACGAGGCCCGTAAGGGCATTATTTAGGAGAAAATCGCGATGGCGGTTTTTGTGTTA
>NZ_KB892340.1 GCF_000373745.1 Oligella ureolytica DSM 18253
AGAGCATGGGTCTTACGCTTTGTGCAATGGTACAACACTGTTCATCGTCACAGTCAGCTTAATTACGTAACACCACAGCAACGCCATGAGGGCAAAGACCGTGAAATACTAGCAAAGCGGCACAAAGTGCTAGCGAATGCCAAAAGAGATAATCCAATGCGCTGGGGTTCACGTGCAGTAAGAAACTGCACCCCTTTAGGTGTCGTCACGTTAAATCCGGAGAATGATTTAAGAGTAAAAAAAGCAGCTTAAAATTTATGTATGAGTGACAACTATCTTGACAAATACCGGCGCTTTCTTTTTAGCTCGTCATCGTTTTTTTGGTCGTAGTGTATTAATCGCTATTTTGACTTTTCCACTGGCATTTCCAGGGGTGGTGATTGGTTTTTTTGTGATTATCACAGCAGGACGTCAAGGCTTACTTAATACGTTATCGATGAGTTTATTTGATGAGCGTTTGGTTTTTGCTTACTCATTAGTCGGTTTATTTATGGGTTATTTGTATTTCTCTATTCCACGAGTGATAAGTACGGTCATGGCCGCTTGTGAAAAATTAGATCCTTCGCTTGAGGAAGCAGCAGCTTCACTTGGAGCGCCCTGGTGGATGGTTATAAAAGATGTCATTATTCCTGCGTTGGCACCGGCCCTGATTTCTACAGGGGCGATATGCTTTGCAACGTCGATGGGTGCCTTTGGCACAATTTTTGCTCTAGGCACCAGTTTACAAGTCTTACCTCTATCCATTTATAGTGAGTTTGTTGCCTACTCTAATTTTGCCATGGCTGCTGCTTTATCCATTTTGTTAGGGTTAATTACTTGGTTAACTTTACTATTAACACAACGCTTTACTGGCCTAAATAATAGTGGGGGTGCCGCATGAATAAGAAGGTGAGTTTTTATTTGCAATTGGGCTTTACCTTGTTGCTTTGCCTCTGCATCATCACGCCGATTATTTTGTCAGCATTAGCAGGGATAACAACGAACTACTTCATCGGTATTAAGAGTGGTTTTACATTGCAATGGTGAAGCGCGTCGCGATATTTGAGTAGCTATAAGCGCGATATTTAAGCTAACACTTATTTACTCCTGTTGTAACATAATTACGCCCTATGCAAGGGCGTTTTTTTATTATTACATATGGAGAAAACCTATGAACATCAGAAACCGTAGACTATCACAATCTAGTCCAACTTTATCTTCAGCCTTAGATAAGTATTTGACAGAAGTATCGATTGGAAAAAAAATCACATACTCAAGAGAAATCAATAATTAAAGTCTGGAAAAACTTACCGATAGCTCATCGTCCAATTGCCTCAATTAAACAATCAGATCTGATACATATTCGTGATAACTGGGAGAAACAATTAAAGCCAGCGACTATTGTGCGTCGATTTGCGTTGCTTTCACACTTATACACAACTGCAATTAAAGATTGGCAATGGTACTACCTAGCAGATAACCCGGTCCAAAAAATTAGAAAACCCAGCGTTAAAAACGCAAGAAACAGGCGTATATTAAATGATATTCGAATTATAGGGACTGGGACTCTCGAGTCTCCAAATTCAGAAGTTGAATGGATCGTAAGGGAAACAAAGTCCGAATATCTTCCGATGATTATTACTTTAGCAATAGAAACAGCAATGCGTCGCTCTGAAATTGCGAATATACGAAGGCAACATATAGACTTTGAGTCAAATACACTTTACATTCCTCATACCAAAAACGGGCATTCACGCACTGTACCTTTATCTCCAATAGCAAAATATTCATTAATTATGTATTTTGCTAAGAATAATCAACCAGGTTTAATTTTTAAAATAAGCCCCGAGGCTATTACCAAAGCATTTATACGTGCGCTTCGTAAAGCTCGAGCTAGATATGAATCAATGTGCGAAAGAAAAGGACAAGTTATTGATGAAAGATATTTCAACAACCTACGTTTTCATGACCTGAGACATGAAGCAACTTCTCGTCTTGCATCTGTTTACGAAATCCATGAACTGGCAAAAGTTACGGGGCACTTAGATACGAGGATGTTATTAAGATACTATCACCCTGATGCCGAATACTTAGGTCAAAAACTAATTAAAAGCCAACATGGCCAAGAACAGTTCAGTGTGATTAACCATATGCTCCTTCAAATGCTTTAACTAAAAATAGTAAGGCTCTTGTAGTGCAAGAGTCTTACTTGCCATGAGAATGCAAATGCGCGGGTGCTTGGGTCGTATTGCGTTTTAGTAGGCGATGATCCGCGGTGCAAGAGCAGTGTTTTCGCCGCGCGTCTCCGCTTTTGGAGCGCTACTATATGAATCTGTTGTAACTGCTGAGCTTGACGCATTGGCGCCGCCAGAATTTGCGCCGTATGTTCTGATGATGCCGCCATCACCGCCTATTGCTGCGGGTGCGTATGAGATCGCTATTGAATTGTCTTTTGTCTCGGTGGAAGGGCCAGTATAAAGGTACAACCCGTGCACATGATTTTCAATCGCGTCTTCTTGATGCGACCCAAGCAACCGCGCATTTGCATTGCTACTACCAGTTGGTAATAATTAACTCCTTACTTACACTTCTCTTAGTAGCTTGACGACTCAACGTATAACTTATTTCCGTAGTACGCATATTTAAATCAGCAAAAACATCTCTAATTTCTGGTAAATCATTTACTGAAATTATCATTTTTCCTTTAATGTTTTTCGCAGCTTCAGCCATAGTGACATATTGTTCAAATTCAAACTCAACACCATATCCTTCTGTTTGCCAATATGGTGGGTCACAATAAAACAAAGAATGAGGCCGATCATATCGTTCGATGCATTTTAGCCAAGGTTCGTTTTCAATATAGGTTCTTGATAACCTAAGGTGTGCTGAAGACAGTTCCTCTTCAATCCTTAAAAGATTCAATCTAGGTGCTGATGTTGTTGCTGTACCAAAGCTTTGTCCAGATACTTTGCCACCAAAACAAAGTTTTTGTAAATAATAGAATCGAGCCGCCTTTTGAATATCTGTCAATATATGAGTAGGAGTGTCCTGTAGCCATTTGAAAATTTCTCTTGAACATAATGCCCATTTAAATTGACGAACAAACTCTTCTAAATGATGCTGTACTACACGATAAAGATTAATGACATCACCATTGAGATCATTGATAACTTCAGTCTTTGATGGTTGCTTCATGAAAAAGATTGCTGCAGCACCACAGAAAGGTTCTACATAGCACCCATGTTCAGGAAACAAAGGAATAATTTCTTTTGCTAATCTTCGTTTACCACCGATCCAAGGGATGATCGGTTTGCTTGTAATGTTATGTATGCTCAAATCTGTATCCTTAAATAAATTTTATACTGGCCACACCTGATCAGGTAGTTTGGCCATGCTGAATTTGCAGGATACAGCTGCGAATTTGGGGTATTTGGCTATGTTGTCGCATAATCAAATACCGCCAAACTTTATTTATCTGGCGCTTCAGGCCAAATGATATCTTCAGGAAACCCTGGTTGTAACGTGATATCACGCAACGCCTGTCGATAGTCGATCCAAGCATCATCATTCTTAAGCGGGCTATCATCTAGCTGCGTCCAATCTGATTGTGCAATTAACATATCACGCCGATGGCGAACTGTTGCTGACAAATCAGCTAAACGTTGTGACTCACTTTCATCGTTGACCGACCATTCACCATCGATCCACGAATGATAAATAGATGGACGTTCATTTTTCGTTAACCAGTTCGGAATGTTCCCTAAGCCATCATATTTCCCATGATCATTTTCCTCACCAATTTCATATTTTGAACCGTCTGCAGTCAAGAATAGTTTTGCTGATCGATTATCATCTTTCAATATCCAGTTTCCTGTACCTGACTTACCAAAATCCAGATCAGCTACCGCATCAAGCTCTGTTTGCCACCAAATCACCTTGCCTTCTTCAGCAGCAGGCGGTTCAACTTCTACGCAAAAAAATGGCATGGCGTTCTGTGAAACATCAAATGCATAGAGATAAATCGGTAATTTTTTCGTAGTATCTAGTTGATAAATTTTTCTCATAATTTACTTAATTCCTTAAAAAATGGGGGTTGGCTCTGACAATGCAAATGCGAGACAGATGGGGAGTCGGCAACTAGATGCGCTGCAAAACATAACTGGGACGATTGACGACATCCAAGGGGATGTAAATAGGGGTGCGTCTGGTGCCTTTCAGCTTTCATATAATTTAGGATCCGTCAAGACAGGAACGGTTGACGGCAATTCAGCTGCTTCAGTATATAGCTTTGACGCATCTCGTGTCGCTCGAACCTCGTCTGAAACACGAGGGTCTAACGTGGCCTTAGCGCCCCGAATCATCGCGTTTTAAAAAGTGATTATGCGAGGAGCCATGGCCGTGTTACTACTACGTGTCTCTGATGATGTTCGAGCCACTCGACTAGCGTCAAAAGTCAATTCATCACGAGCTTTGTCAAAGGTTCTATTCAATTGCTGAAAGCCAATTAAATTAGTGCAAGACACTCCATGAACCTGAAAAACACCATCTACAACACCTGTCCAGAAGGCTGTCGAAGAACTATCCATAGGACTAAAACCTAATGCTCCATTAATATTCTGCAACGCATCAGCCTGATACGACCCCAACGTCCTAGCATTTGCATTGTCAGCGTCAGTTCCCGTTCCTCGTATAAACATATTTCTAATATCTGGCGCTCTAAAGTCATCTCCACCCAGATCAACAAAAAAATAAGTGCCTGCTTTCCAAGATGCAGCCGATACAACTTTGTTTTGAGCGTTTGCCCATGCCCAAAGAGCAGGGTACAAGGACTTTTTATATGTGCCACCTATTGCATCAATTGTTTGTGATCGTGCAATAGTTGTTGTGTCAAAAATAAATGCACCAAGTAACAGTGATGCGTAGCCAGTCCAACTACCAATTGTTGTCCACTCAAGATTACCTTTGCCTTTTACATAAATAACATCGCTAGACTTAGCGATTGGTATTTCGTTAAATGAGAAAACAGTACTCTTATTAGCATTACTAACATATTCTACCGTTGCGATCCTTGAACCGTCGTCAGCAGACGACGGTGTGGGAGCAGTAGGCTCTCCGGTAAAGTTTGGGCTATCAATATCTGCTTTTTTTAGTTTAAGAAACAAAGTTCGGCAAGCAAGCTCTCTAGCTTGTACGTTATCTATTCCGTCAGGACCGCCTAACACTAAATCATCAGTTTCGAGTTGATAAATAGATTCGATCCATTCTGCTACTTCTGTCAAGTAAGCCATTATATTTTTCCTCTACTGTAGGTTCCGTCTCGATTTGTAGCGCCATTTCTTAAAAGTGGTGCTTTGGTAAAATCTATTTGCTCTAAAAAGCAACGAGCTGGAGCAAAGCTTTTTAAGATTTCTTTTAAAAGAAGACCATCAGCAACTTTAATTGTCTGATTAAAAACAACTGTGTAATGTGCCCACTTTGCGGGGTCACCGTGATAAAAAAAACCGTTCCTTTTGATTTCACCATTTCGCTTTTTATTAGATAGACCTTCTAAAATAATGCATTCACCTAATCCTAGGTCTCTAACAATATTTCTAATCGATAGAACACTGCCTTTGATTTGATGATTTCTTACTGAATTTTTAATTAATTTTCGTTTCTCAGAAACTGTTTTTGTAAAAAAATGGCCATCGTAGCCACCAGCACTAAATTTATCAATCAATAAACTCAGGTGTTCATCCGCTACATTATCAATAATGGTTGTAATCAATGGCATTCTGTTAATACTGCCATATCTATTAGATAGTTCAGCTAAAGCTTGATATTTTTTATCACGCTGAATTATTAGTGGATAATTTAACTTAGCCATTTTCTCTTTGTTCCATCAATGACAGATTAATATCTGTACAGAAACCCCATTGAGTCATATCTAATTTTTTAGCTGTTGGATTATGTAAAACCACGTCATATACTCCGTCAACTTTTAGTGCAGTCATAATTTCTAGCGGTAAAATATCTTTACCCAATCTTCCTTGGCTCATAGATAAATACTGGCGTAGAGAGAATTCCGCTTCGTTTTTAACGTTTATTGAGTCGTAGCCGTTGAGTAAGATCAATGAAGCATCAACGCTATATTCAACTTTTATTGGAGCTCTTACCAACACTGTATCGCAAAGAGGTCTTCTCTCTTCTGCAGATAAATAGCTATTTATTTCTGAGATTAATATTGCAGAAGGAGACCCAGTTCTAGTTAAAACAGTCACCTCTACCTTCCCAGCGGATGGAGATCTCACATCTACGTCAATTATTGATTGAGAAACTGCAAGTGTATGATACTTATATGCCGCTACGCTTCCGCAGGTTGTAAACAATTCTGGTGCTTCAATATGAACCGCCCCGAGTATATCGGAGAGTGGATTGCTTGAGTCAGGCAACTTTGTCTGACTCAGTAAGACTATCATAGTATCGTCTCTCAAACTCAAAAGGCGACACATAACCAATCGTACTATGAATGCGAGTTTTGTTAAACCAATCGACCCATTCAAGGGTTGCTAATTCAACATCACACGCATCCCGCCACTGCTGTTTTAAATATTCAATCACCTCTGTTTTATAAAGCCCGTTAACCGTTTCAGCCAATGCATTATCGTATGAATCACCGGTTGTACCAACAGAT
>NZ_KB892341.1 GCF_000373745.1 Oligella ureolytica DSM 18253
AGTTTCGGCACGCTGCACCGTAAATTCAAACATAAGCGGGCAAGCTATTTTGGTCTCGTCAAGGTGCATGCGCAGTCGCTTTTGAAAGCGATTTGCATCAATTGTTTAAAAGCTGCCAATAAGCTTAGGATAGTTGCGCCTAATTTTGCCTAAAAGGCAGAATTAGGCAGATAAATGCCAAAAAAACAGGCATTTATCGATAAAAGCGGGGTGAAATTTGTCGAAAATTTCCAAAAAAATCAAAAAATTTCCAAGTAGAACAAAAAAGCGCTATTTAACCGTTTTTATGCAAAAGTCTCAAATGAATTCTATTGTCAATTTTATTGTTTCAGAAAACAAGAAAAGTTTTTTGGGTATAACTGTACCCCTCAATCAGAACGCCTAGATCAAGGCTAGAGCACTCTATCCACCACTTTACGTTATTGCGACAATCTACTACCCAAGAGCAAGTTAAGGATGGTTGAGTATCTTCGAAGTCGTTGGGTGTCAATATCAAAAATACTCCACGTTTAGTAACTCATAATAAAGTTTAGAGTTTTAAAAGTAAATTTTTACTTGTTTGGTTCATATCTTATAGAGCGTAAGTATGTAGAAAAGCTTTCGTCAAAATTCACTCAAATCTTCAACCCTAGTTGGACAAGTGATTTTGAGAAGTATACAAATGCTTAAGCCATGATTTTAGGTTTTAGATGTTATTAAAGAGAGACACCTACTACAGCAGTAATGGGGTGACTACCCTTACCACCCTTGCTGCTGCGTATCACCAGCCTGTGCAGATTAAAATCCACATCCTTGATGCGTAAACGGCAGGCTTCGCTGACACGCAGACCGGCCCCATACATGAGCGAAGCAATCAGCCGATGCGGGGGAGGCAGCTGGGCAATGACGGATATGGCTTCCTCATGGGACAGCACCACGGGCAGCTTGCGTGGCTTTTTAGCACGGGCAATGCCGTCGATATGCTGCAAAGGCTGTTGTAAAACGTGTTTATAAAGAAATACCAGCGCATTGAGCNCCTGGTTTTGGGTGGCCGCCGCCACGTTCTTGTGTGTCGCCAGCCAGGTCAGAANCTGAGCGACTTCTGCTTCGGCCATGTCGCGGGGGTGGNGGAGTCGATGAAAGCGTATGAAATAGCGTATCCAGTACCAGTAGGNTTTTTCAGTACGCAGGCTGTAATGTTTGGTACGAATGATTGCATGCAGCTGATCGCGTAGCTTGGGTGCAGGCTTGGGTGTCTGGGGCATAGCAATTTCCTTTTGCTGTATGGATAAACAGTATCTTACTGGTGAAGACAAGGCGGGTCAAGCGAAAATAATCTACCAAAAAGTATGGTCTTGTAACGGGTTGATCCCTATAGTACAATCGGGCAATCAAAATTTAGTCGCATCGGGTTATACCGCCTTCACGATGATTGGCTTATGTGGAAGGCGATCTAATACATGTTAACTGGCTGCAACCATAATGTACGCTATATTTGAAGGGAGATGGCATGAACAACCTTGTAGTACAGAGGGATTCTGGCTATGCCGATAGAGTCAGAAAATACAAGATCTACTGTAATTCCAAGTTGATTGGTAAAGTCGGAGATGGTGAGTCTGTCAGTTTTGAGCTTCCAGATGGCCAGCATGAAATCTATTTCAAGATAGACTGGGCACGGTCAAATAAGATAACAGTAGATGCAAGGCATGATGAAGTCAGCATCATCAACGTAGGGTCCAGTATTCGAGGCTGGAAACTTCCGCTTGCGGCTTTTTACATACTTTTTATGCCTCACAAATATTTGTGGGCTAAGATTCAGAGCAGTTAACAAACCAAGGCAGCGGACATATTTTGCTTCGCTGCGCTCAAAACGCAAAATATGCCCCTGCTTGGGGCGTTAGACACTGCAAAGAAATCGCGCTGAGCGCACTTTAAGATCATTAAGAGATAAAAAATTGAGAAAACTACTCATAGCAATAGCCATATTGATCTCATACCCAGCCATCACACACGCTGAAAATTATAGATTCGACGGGCTTTATGAAATATCCGTACCAGGAGACTGGCGCGTTGTATCTAGCTCTCATGCGACCGAGCTAATGAAGCAAGCGGGCAAAATCGCTAACACGGCAAAAGTAGAGCTCGATGTCGATCTAAAGGATATCGCCACTCCTTTCATGATCTACAAAGAAAAGAGCAATGAAGCATTCCTAACAAGAGTCATGGTCGGACCTCCAGAGCTAACAAAAGAAGAATTTGATGGCCTGACAGTTTCAGATATTAACACTCTAGGAGATGAACTCTCCAAAAGACAAAATGAAATCATGAGAGCTTCTGGAATCAGGCTAATTTCATCGCAGTCCGGCACAGGCACATTCAAAGGCACTCCAGCAGTTAGGACTGAAAGCATATCTTACAACTCTAAGGGCTTTAAAGTTTCGCGGGCGCAGTACATTGTGTATCGCACATCCGCAACCCTGATAATTAGCTTGGAGCACACCGTGCTTAGCGGTGAACCAAACTACAAGTTAATAGAAAACCAAATATCCAGCTTCAATGTCCTAGCACAGTGATGAACTCGAAATTATCGTGCAAGCAGCGTCTAACAACTGGTTCAAGTCGTTCGCTTCGCTCACTCGGGACCGGCTAAAGCCGGCCCCTTAACCAAACGTTAGGCAATGCAATCTGGAGAGTGGTGAATGCCGCTAAATAAAAAAGCTAGAAATGAAAGCGACGTATTCAAAGAACTAGAGGATCTTTGTCAATCTTCTGGCTACATTCACGCAATCGCATATTTCTGTTTTCGAGATAATACCATCAGGTACGCCGATGAAGTGAAGCCTGAAGACGTATTGCAACAATTCTCAATGGAGCGTTTGGTAAGAAAAGAAATATCTACACTAATTGGACTGGCATGTAAAAAGGATATAGATGAAACATTGCCTTCGCCAGATCTGATGCAAGAGTATGTTAGTAGAACTGATGCTCTACTTCACGAATTGCATCAATCCATGATGCCGCCAATGCAAGAGGTATTTGACCCTACTAAAATTGGGGATGATAACTTTAACCCCTTCACCTCTGGCGCCTTATTAAGAGAATCAATTTTTTATGGTGGTGAATCAGCATATCACTTTCAGTATAGAGACTTAGCAAAAGATAAGTATAGAAAAGATAGTGCATGGCTGATTGAAAACAAAGGCTATTCACTAGAGCAAGCCATCTCCGCCATTTTGTCAATTCAGGCTTTACAGAGCGATAAGATTAATGATGTCTTTGTTAGTCTGATTGATAAACATCCAGATGAATGGACTGTCTTTGAGGCCTATACCCTTTCCTTAGGAGAAATAGTCGAGAAGTCCGAATTGGATGCAGAGATTGTTAAAAATATTATTGAATCGTTTGTTTCACCAATTGGGCAGAGCGATTTTAAGTCCTTGGACGACTTTAATCCGATAAACGCCTATCCAATCATAAAGCTGCAAGAAGATAAATATCTATTGTTTCAAAATTACAGTTTGGTAGAGGCGTTCTACGAGACACCATTTTTCTGGTTCAATTCGGATGCATCGTATAAAAATATTGCGATGCGTCATCGTGGTGAGTTTACAGAAGAATTTTCAAGCAGACGGCTTAAGCGTGTTTTCGGAGAAAAGCGAGTCTTTCAAAACGTTGATATAGTAGATGATAAGAACAATAAAGCCGGTGAAATAGATGTGCTTGTTGTGTTTGCAAACAGAGCAATAGTGTTGCAGGCAAAGTCAAAAAAGCTAACTATAGCTGCTCGCAAAGGGAATGACTTATCTCTAAAGGACGACTTCAAGAAGGCTGTGCAAGATGCATATGATCAAGCCCTTTCATGCTCGAATTATTTGAATGATAGTAACTACAAGCTTTTCGATGAACAGGCTAATGAAATAGCGATTAACAGAGAGTTCAAGGAGATTTATCCTTTCTGCGTGGTTTCTGATCATTATCCAGCTTTGTCATTTCAAGCTAGGCAGTTCCTCGAGCAAAAGCCTACTGATGTGATCAAGCCAGCTTTTGTGATGGATGTCTTCTTCTTGGATGTCGTCACGGAGATGCTGAATTCTCCTTTACATTTTCTAAGCTACGTCAATAGAAGAACGCTGTATGGCGATAAAATATTATCCACGCACGAGCTAACAATCTTGTCATACCATCTAAAACAAAATCTTTGGATGGATGGGGAGTATACAATGATGCAGCTAGGAGATGACATCTGCGCTGATCTAGATCTTGCAATGCTGGCAAGGCGGGATGGCATTCCTGGTAGCGAGACTCCAGATGGGATATTGACAAAGTACGAAGGAACGCACTTCGATAAATTGATCAAGGACATTGAAACACGTGACCATCCAGCCACTATAGATTTCGGATTTATGCTGTTGACACTTAGTGGCGACACAATCGAAATGATAAATGACGGAATATCGAAACTAGTTGAGCTGGGGAAAAAAGATGGTAAGCATCATGATTTAACGCTTGGCATTAGTGAAGGCAGGATGGGGCTTACTATTCATTGTAATGATAACTCGGACGCCGAGGCTGCGAAGCGATTGGAGCGTCATTGTGAGCTAAGGAAGTATGATCAGAAGGCTAACCAATGGTTCGGTGTGTGTATTGGTGCCAGCTCCCAAAGATTGAGATTTGGCGTTAATAGCGATTTCAAATGGCAGCAGTCAGATGAAATGGATGAGATGACTAAGGATCTTCCTAAGCCGCAATCGTTGAAAGGAAAAAAGAAGGTTAACTTTGAAACAGTAACTAGGAAATCTAAGAAGATTGGGCGCAATGAAAAGTGCCCATGTGGAAGCGGGAAAAAATACAAGAAGTGCTGCTTAAGCTGAGGTCCTTGATCTAGCCATGCCTAACAAAAAGCTGCACTCGGATAAATTACTCGCTGCGCTCCTAATTTACCGGTGAGCAAGGCGTTAGCCAGATGGAAATACTGTAATGAAAGACACGGACATGACATACAACGAGCTTTCTGAGGCGGTGGTTGGCTTGAGCTATAGAGACAAATTCAGATTGGCGCAATTACTTATCCAGCTCGCCCGAAAAGAGGAAGAGGAGCAGTATCCACAGAAGCGAGCACCTGTTGCGTCAAATGTGGGGACCCCATCCGAGCTTACGTTGTATGTCGCAGAACGTATTAAAAAGCTTCGCCCCGCAAAAAAGTCGACGCTTCTAAATTCAATCGGTAATACTCCCCTAAAATTGAAACACCGATGAGTGGAAAATTTCGTTTAACTATTTGTTAAATTTAAAGGAATTTTTCATGCGTAGAAAACAATTTACTGAGCGACAAATCTTATCTATTCTTAAACAGCATGAGAGCGGCGTGAGCGTTGCTGATTTGTGTCGTGAGCACGGCATGAGCCAATCTGCTTTTTACAAATGGCGTAGCAAATATGCCGGCATGGACTCGTCAATGCTCAATGAGCTAAAACGCCTACAGGAAGAGAATGCGAAGCTTAAGAAGCTTTACGCTGAGGAGCGGCTAGTTTCCGAGGCGCGAAAGGAACTGAACCTACCCCATTCTTAACACAGCCCGAAAGTAGAATGTGCTCTCAGCCTGTAGTTAACAGGACTTAAGCGTTCCAACGACTCATGAGGTCTTTCGGTATTATAAATGGTTATCCACTCTTNNGTATACCAACGAACCTGCTCTAGTGTACTGAAGAGGTGCATATTCAACACTTCTTCGCGATAGGTTCGATTAAATCGCTCGATATAGGCATTCTGGTAAGGGCAACCAGGTTCAATAAAATCAATCATAATGCCGTGTCGTTCTGCCCATTGCATAAAAATCTGTGACGTAAATGTAATGACCCAGTAAAAACCTGCTCAGGTCTTAATTTGATATTATGGAGAAAATTTGACCATGAGTACAGAGATGAAGTCAGAGAATC
>NZ_KB892342.1 GCF_000373745.1 Oligella ureolytica DSM 18253
CCCGGCAATCCACAACAAAACGCCTATGTCGAGCGCTATAATCGGACAGTACGTTATGACTGGTTAACCCAGAATCTCTTTGATAGTCTAGAAGAAGTTCAGCACGGAGCCACTGCTTGGCTCTGGACTTACAATAACGAACGCCCCAACATGGCATTAGGTGGCATCACACCGAGGCAAAAATTACATCAACATAAATTAAATCATTCTACTGCCAACTGCTGTTAAAAATGGGGGGATTACCGAGTCTAAGCAGATGAATCGCTACTGTTAATTAAGTTTCCTCTAACGATAGAACCTCAACGAGCCTGTATTTATATGAGGGTCGGGGTCTTGACGTGCACCTCCTCACCAAAGACCTAAGAGCCAATTAGCAAAATGCGGCAAAGCAATCAAAGTAACGCCACTTATATACCTACATATTTAGCAGGTAAAGTATATCCTTCGGGTATATCAGGCAAATTAGAGTTTTCTGACCAAGCTAAATTTTCAATATCAGCACAAGCTGCGTAAAAAAACTGATTCAACTTTTTACATAGTAAGTAAGCATTATTCAATTTAATAGAGAGCATGCGCAAATCCTTTGAGTAAGCTCGGATACTCTGATATTCAAAACAAGACATTAATGAACTTACTGTTTCCCTAAAATACTCGTCAAAATCCAAGCGATAATCAAGCTTCCAATAATCTGCTGCCATAGTCTGACCATTGAATTCTGTTAATTCAATTATGATTGGTTTAATTTTGTTGAAACCAAGATCAACCATGAAGATATCTGAGTCATTAGGAGCGTCAAATCTATTTTCACTGTTTAAATCTTTCCCACAATAATGAGCCTTTTCTCCATCAATTAAATACTTAATATCACTTTCTATGTTATAAAAAAAATCAGACAAATGTATAAAACTGACTCGTATACGGCCAAGCAAACAAACCACATCCACCCAACTTCTATCCTTTATTGCCTGACTAATAGAGTCCATCTGAGTATTAAGCTTGTCTATTAAATATTTAAAATCGACATTTAGATTTATCGAATAATTAATATCCAAAGAATCTTTATCAAAATTAATACAGTTTACTTCTAAAAGAGAAATAATATCTGATTTTATTTTTTCAAAATCAATTACTACATTCCTCACTTTAATTTCCTCTTTTGTTTATTTACCGCCTCTGTTTTACTATCGTTTATACTACCGTCTAAATTTAAAACATGAATAAAATCACCACGTTTATTAAACACCTCAATATGATCTTTGTGCAGATTATCTAAATAAAACAAATTACCTTTTTTAATATTATTGCCCATATTATCATCAGCCCGATATACACTCTGACCTTGCACTATCTTATTAGTTTTTGTGGAACTGACCTCTAATTGCTTCCCAAAACCTGACTGGCTAAAGAACTCCTTCATATTCCCAACTGCACCCTCATTGGCTTGATACGGATCGCGAGACTTGGTAATCTCCCCTCAGAGCCGTAGTGATTTAAGGTAGAATTTTCTATAAAGGAAATTCAATGCGTAAATCAAGATATACCGATAGTCAAATTTTAGCGATTCTTAAGCAGGCAGAGGCCGGTACGCCGCTGCCTGCGCTTTGTCGTGAGCACGGCATGAGCAGCGCCACCTTCTATAAATGGCGTGCCAAATATGGTGGCATGGACACCTCCATGATTGCCCGTCTTAAGGAGCTTGAGGCGGAGAATAAACGCCTCAAGAAGATGTATGCCGAAGAACGCCTGAAGGCAGAAATCATCAAGGAGGCGATGGAAAAAAAGTGGTAGCGCCATCTCGGCGTAAAGAGATGGCGCAAAAGGCTGTCCAGTATCGTGGTGTCAGCATCCGCTTAGCTTGCCAAGCCTTCGGCATCAGTCAAAGTTGCTACTATTACCAAGCCAAAGGGCGTGAGGAGAATGAGCTCATCGCCGATTGGCTGTTAAAACTAGCTGCTGAGCAGAAGACGTGGGGCTTTGGTCTTTGCTTTCTCTATCTTCGCAACGTTAAGGGTTTCAAATGGAATCACAAGCGAGTCTATCGCATCTATCGGGAGTTGCAACTCAACCTGCGCATCAAGCCGCGCCGTCGCATAAAACGAGATCGTCCGGAAACTTTAGGAACAGCCACAGGCATTAACCAAGTCTGGTCGATTGACTTTATGCACGATACACTCTCTAACGGGCGCACCATTCGTTTGCTGACCGTGGTGGATGATTTTAACCGTGAAGGCTTAACTATCGAGGTGGACTACTCTCTACCCTCTGAGCGCGTTACACGCGCTCTGGATCAGGTAATGGAGTGGCGAGGACAGCCTGCTTGCATACGCATGGATAACGGGCCTGAACTCATTAGCAATCACATGGTGTGTTGGGCGAAGGAGAAGCAAATAACGCTTTTACATATCCAGCCCGGTAAGCCACAACAAAATGCGTATGTGGAGAGGTATAATCGAACCGTTCGTTATGATTGGCTGGGGCAACATCTCTACGACGATTTGGAAGAGGTGCAGCAGGAAGCCACGCGTTGGCTCTGGACTTACAATAATGAACGCCCGCATATGGGCATTGGTGGCATTACCCCACAACAAAAGTTAGAACGATTTTTTAATACTGTTTCTACCTAAAATTGCTACTAAAAATGGGGGGACTACAACTTAGCCTTAACTGCCCTGCCGACAGAGTTCACAGCATGCCCCGCTAATAAGGCATCTTCTAGACTTAACCCATAACGCTCTTGCAACTCAAGGGCAAAATTCTCTGAAAGAATAACCCCTTCAGCATCTCGCTGCACGATATATAACGCCATCAAATCGTAAGCCATTTTTATCGGTATGTCTTGGCTTAAGGCATTCTCTAGCGCTTGTTTAACTAACAATGAGTCTGTAATGATGAACCCATAGTCCTGAGCACACTGTTCTGGGTTATTAGCGCAGTCACTAATTAATTGCTCTTGCTGTGAAATACTCAGTTGTTCGTATTTCTCAATAATTTGATTGCAATTTGCTTTTGTCTCGCAAGAATTAATTTCCTCAGCCCAATCATTAATTTGCTTGACAGTAAGGTAGTTATTATCCACCGCCGTCCCCGCCGACTGCGTACCTTGCGCAATACCCGAGTCCGTACCTGAACTTGCGCCCACACCGGCACCCACTAAACTCGTGATACTGGAGATGGTGGCTTTTTCATCGGCGTTAAGCTCATTGGCTGCTTTACCGTAGAGGTAATGGGCGAGAACTGGGGCAGCGGCTTCTGCGCTGATGGCCGCACCTGCGGCAGAGAGTGCATTGTTACCCCCCGTGGCAGCCACGGCTGCAGCGAGTAGCCCGTGCGACAATAAATGCTCGGTACTACCCTCACGAGTCTACAACTTAACCGCCCACGGACTAAAATCAAAGCGTCCCGGGGTTTGCAATAAAGTATGTGCGCTATAAGCATCAATAGCTTCACCCGGGTTATTAAGGTAATAAACCGTTTTAAAGTCAAAGTCCTTAATCCAGTAAATGCGTCCGTCAGGATTACTATCCACTACATACAGTTGATCTCCAATAAAAGAGTAATCCTCAGGTAATCTACTATCTAGGAAACATCTGAAACTAACCCACCTATCTTCATAATATCCATCCCCTTCACCCGGAACCATGCGAGTAACATACAGATTAGGAATTTTCTCTAACAAACTAGGCAAAATAGTTTTCTCCCAGCTTACATCAAGTAATACAGCAACATGAGAAACTGGTGTCCAATTAGCAAACGGATCACTAATAAACTGGCGAGGATTAACCGAAACGGCATCTTCTGTCGTCCCCCAACCCCTACTACGGTCTAACCAAGACTGCTTAATGACCTCTGCAATATTGGGGGTTGAATGACCTTCGTAACCATATCTTGCCCAAATCACCCGACCCTTCACTACAAAAAATCCATCATGTGACAACCTATCTTTAGGCGAATTTGGCTGAGGACTGGTTCTTCTCCAGCGAAAACCCACCATATAGTCAGAGGCATGCTCTTGAAGAGCCGCGAAGCTCAACGGCTGTAACTCGCGTAAAGGTTCAATCAACCAATCCTTGCCACCTTTTAACAAGACATTTATATCTGAACGATGAAGTCGATCCTGTTTAATTAACTCCTCCCGTTCTTTTGCCCCAAAGTCCTCATACTTATCAATAATATAATCAAATTCTTGTTTCGCTTCTTCAAACGTAAATACATGACCTGCCATACACTTTTTCCTTAAACTAGTAGTTTTAATATAATTATTGACTTCTTTCTTTAGCCGCTTTAAAAGGATTAGCCAATAGCACCATAGGTTGTTAATAATCAGGAAAATCCATTAATGAGCTCTTGTCGCATCGCTAGCAACAAATACCGTGGAACAATACCTTCATAACCTAAATGGAGTACCGATAGAATCGAGACGTCATTAAGCCATTTAATCAATCGCTATTCACCTAACCCGGACTTCTACAAGACGACCAAGTCCACAAGATATGCCCGAACAATAAAACTGCATTAACCGTGGCACATCCAGAGCCTAAACTAGCGACGATCAATCATCGTACTCGGTGTGCCACTTACGCTTAACTCTCTACTGCAAATAAAATAGGATTATTTACGTCCCTTCGACAAAGCCATTTTCATAGAACCAAACAAAACCACATAAAGGCCAAAAATCTATTAACTTACCCGTTGTATGATCCTGCGTAAACTCAAAATCAACCTCATCTAAGTCAGCTTCATTTTTAGGCCAACGCTCTGAATACAGTGCCAATTGTTCCTTTATCGTCCCCTCAAGAAACTTATTCTGAAAAGCCAATTTTAAGCGCCCTTCTTTCATCAAACGATACATCATCGATAGAAAAAACTGCTTGCGATCCTCATACGTTGAAGTCTCTCCTAAGTAAAAAATCACTTCACCCCATAATGCAGAGGCTGTCATTCCATTAGAAAGTTCATACAGTTCATCATAAACATCATCTTTAATATCAATTATTTTCATCTAAACTTTACCTCTACCTTATTCTGTTTAAGAACTCGCTCACCTAGCTGATGCCCTCTTGTTCCCACAACATCTATCGTCCAGCGAGCTTTTGTTTCATCAGAACTACGCGAACCATTCCGCAAATTATAGGTTAAATCCCCATCTTTAACGGTATACCGTATCGCTTGATTACCGTCTAAATCTTTTAAGCCAGGTAAAGGATTAGACTGAGGTAACTTATCCACACCCGTCAATTGCTTAAAATAGCTCATCACGTCCTGTTCACTCACCCCATCAAAAATGGCAGCATTTTGACTTATCTGCGGGTTGGCTTTAATCAAATGACCATTGATCGTGATTTCGGCCTGCTTAACTTTCTCCCTCGTCCCTGTAAAGTTATCAAACAATTCGTGTCTACGTTGTTGAGTCTGTAAGACGCTCTTCGCTGAATCTGCAACGCTACCCGTTGCTTTCGACCAAACCCCTTTGCTAAGGACAAAGACTTCACCGCCCAGTTCAACTAGCTTGTCTACGCCTTGACTGATCGGCTTAGTAGCCACCGCCGGGATAAAATCCCCAAAATCTGCCAGAGCATCTAATGCCAACGTACCCCAGTTCCCCTGCTGAATGTCCAGTGTATGTTTCAGGTTAATGCCTAAGACACCTAATTCTTCGTGTAACCCTAAATGCGTAATGCTTGCAGACTCTTTTTGTAAATCTAGGTACGCCACGCACGACGTATCACCTTGACATTGAGCGTACAGATTTTTAAACGTCGCATCCAGTTTCTCATGCCACGCAACCACACCCTCTTCGGTCAACCCGCTTTGTTTAACGGAAAGGTCATACCATTTCTGACGTGTTTCTTGACACGCCTCAGCACT
>NZ_KB892343.1 GCF_000373745.1 Oligella ureolytica DSM 18253
CCCCCCTTTCACCAAGCTCGGCAATCCACTCCGCACGAGTTTTACCGGGTTCGTCTGTTGGCCCAGTTTGCCCACCGGGCCGATAGCGCGGCGTCTCTCGAATGAGATACCCCGTTGCGGTCTGCTTGAGAATTTCATTCTCAATGTCAGCCAATCGCGCTGTTCCAACGGCGTGCTTTACGGCTGTATCAATAAGCTCGCGCTCGTCTATAACAGCTTGGCGTTCAGTTAAATGATTAACTGCATAACGCACCGCTCGCTTTGCAGCCTCGCTGGTAGCATACTCTGCTGGCGTGGCAACTCGCCCTTTTTGCTCATGCCCTACCCACTCGCGACTACCAAAATCAATACCAACTTCTTTTGCTCGGTCTTGCCATTCTTTATGTAACTCGGCACGTTCAGCAGAAACCTTTTTGCTGCGGCTTTGCATTGTCGCAAGCTGTTTTTCTTCTGTAGTCGCTGTTTCGCGTGTAAGCCCTTTCTCGGCCAAGAGTTCTTCAACTTGGGCGCTACGCTGGCTAAATGCAGCAATCTGTTCACGACTAATATGAGCCAGCTCAAACATACCGTCTCGTTCATGACGAACTTGATAGCCCAAGTTTTGCAACTCATGGGCCAACTCTGCTCGATAAACTGCACCAAGATATTTGGTTGCTTTAACTATCTCGTCATTTTTCAAAGCTCGCCACTGGCCGTCGCTACGTTTGCTCATATTGAGAATAACGGCATGCGTGTGAAGCTGCGGGTCACGCTCTCGGCTTGTCTCATGACGGAACTTACCAATTACCAAATTTCCAGTCGTTTCAATTCGCGTTTTACCGTCTACTTTCTGCCGAACCTGCGCACGGGCTTCTGCTTCTTCCAAAGCCCGCGCAACCGCTCTATCATGCGCCTTGATTATCTCCGCATCACCAGCAATCAACGCTTGTAACGATACGCTTTTAGGTGCGGAAAATGTTAGGTCAATTCCTATCCGGTCTTTAGTGCCTTCTCTGTTCCCCATCCGCATGATTCTCTGGCCGTCACCAATCTGTCCGGCCAAAAGCTCTCGAAAACGCTTATCATCTACTTCGCCGGTTAATCCCAGCTCATCAGCTCCACGCCCTTGCCATGCGCTCGCCTCTCCCTCATTAGCGTAGTAATCATCCGCACCATCACCATAATAAGCTGCAACATCACCAATGCTCTGCCGTGTCAAAACCTTATGAGTTAGCATTAGATTCCCCCCTCAATAAAGGCCGGTTGCCTGTCTACAAATTTTTTAATCTTCAACGGAACCTTCGCTATTGGTCGATCACCAGCAAAAGCTATATAAGCAGTTAAATCAGGTAAATTAGCAATCTCGGCTGGCATAACCACCCGTTCTCGCACACGTTCAAGAGCACGCCCTGTACTGTGATGCCTACCAGTATTCTTACTGTGACGGTCGCGTTCAACTTCATGTTCCCCCAAGCTCAAACTCATATCCTCGTTTGTTTTCGGGTCTGTCCGCGAACCACCTAGTACAACAAGCGAACGAAAACTTGCACGAAGGGTCTGCGCTTCTTTCACGCCATACACATCATCAAGCTGTGAGGTCGATTGAAGTCCAGCCACAACACGAAGTCCTGCTTTACGGCCCTTAGTAAGCGCATCTGCCAAACTCGCCAGCTTTTCCAGCGAAGCCAGCTCGTCAATAAACAACCACAACCGGCGCTTTGAATCCTCCGGCAATGAAAGAATAGAGGTACAAACAACATCAACCCATGCGGAAATCAAAGGTCGCAATGCTGGCCCCATGTCCTCACGCCATGTAATAAATAGGTTCCCTCCATTTGGATCTTCTAACCAACTCCGAATACTGAAATCACCATCTGGCATCGTTACATGCTCTGGCAACTTATCCGAAAGAACAAAACGCGCCGAAGTCAAAGCCTTGCTTGCTTCATTCGACCCGGCAAACAACGATTCAGCTAAAGTACCCTCTAAAAACGCACGAAGATCATCAAACGTGGCTATGGTCGTCCAATGAAACAATTCACGCATAGACGGCGTTCCAATAAGCGATAATTTCTTTGCTGTTTCTCGCAAAAGCAATCGGCCATAACTGGCCCATTCTTCGGCTTCATCGGTTTTACCGCGTGGAACAACCGACAACGCATAACGCTGCCAGTCATAATCATTTCTGATTTCATTAAAGAATGACCAGCCTTGTGTACGTTGGTCGTAGGGGTTCAAAACAATATCTTTATCCCTCCCAAACTTCGACAACATATCGCCATTTGGGTCAACAATTACCATACGATCACCACGCAAAAGACCGGTATATGCAAGCTCTCGAAGCAGTACCGATTTACCCGTACCCGTTGCTCCATTTACCAATAAATGACGTGGTTCTGCATCGTGCGGCATTGGCACTCCGGCAACCGTCACTTGCTTACTCTTATCCTTTGTCATTCTTTTGAGTTTTCCAGCACTAACAATACGAGTTCCGCGTAAAAATCGCTTGAATGGTGCGCCTCCAAATTCTCCTTGCCCGACACTATTTAATAGCCATGCAAATAGGACACCAACAGCCAAACCACCAAGTGCCGAAAACAATAAAATTGGCTTTTGTGGCGTGACTTTAATTAGCTCCCAAAGTGCCAATAGTTTTGGTGAACCAAGCACTTCTGTTTTCTGCACAGCAGTAATCCAAAAAACAAATGGCAACGCAATAATTATCCCTGCGTTGACCTTTCTTTGATCGTCTGGGTGCATTTAATCCTCCTTTATGTCTGGTGTCCAAACACTAATACCAAGGCGTTTCATTTCTCCATTTACCGGCTTCATGCGTTCCGGCCCAGCAATAGCACGCAATAGCAAAAGTATTTCAATTTGAACCGGATTAGCTGCCTGCTCGGTGTCGCTGGTTCGTAGACCGCTATCGGCCAAGTCCTCCACCATATGATGCAAGCTCGCCACATCACGACGAAGGGCAGCCAGCTCACCTTGAACGTCGTTCTCACTCTCCAATAGCTCACGCAAGTAGGTTGCGAGCCGTTTGCCCTTGCGAGCGGCTTCATCCTCCAAAATTAGCTGCTTTTCGGGGCTTAGCCTGACTTGAATCGGGTCACCTAGTGCCATACTATCTCCTGTAGTGTTTCCGTAGTGTTTATATACTAGCATTTACAATGGTTTGCGCCAATACTGTAGTGGTCAAACACTACAATAGTTTTTCCTTGTTTTTTGAAAGTCATTGAAAATCAATGACTTACAAGCGCCGAAAGGTGCGTATGGTGTATAGCCATTTTAAGGGCTATCGGATGGCTTTAAGGGCCATCCGTGAGGGTCAATACTTGCCTCAATGCGTTTACGCATTGAGTTGTAATGCAGCTATATTGCAGAAGAAATGCAGATATAATGCAACAATGATGCAAAAATAATGTAAAAGAGGGCTTGCAAAGATGAAATAATGCAGGTATGATGCAATAACAATGCAGTAATGAAGCAGTTATGAAACAGTTATGATGCACAAAATACATTTAATTAACAGGAGGGCAGCAAGTGGATGAAACAGACGCCCTAAAAGAACGAATAGAGCGTATTCGACCAAGAGCAACGCTTGCCGCAAAACTTCGGGATTTGATGCCTGAGATTGATCGGCAGGTACGCGCAGGTGTTCAACATGACGATATTATTGAAACGCTGAATGCCAATGGACTAGATGTAAACCTGAATACGTTTCGTAGTTACCTTTACCGCTATCGAAAAAAAATTCGTGCAGCGGAAAGACAACCGGAACCGAAACAAGCGACACAAAAGGCGGACGGCAATTCGCCTGTCGTTAGCGAAGGAACCGGCGAAGAATCGCCTGTGTTCGATTCTGATTCTCTGGCTGACGCATTAGATGCTAGAAAACAAGACGAATTAGGCGAAAAATACTTGAGTCGTCACCGACCCATTTTTTCTAAACGGAGTGAAAATAAATGAAAGTAGCTGTTATCAATTTCTCGGGTAATGTTGGCAAATCAACTGTAGCGCAGCACCTGCTTGCACCTCGTATGCCAAATGCAGAATTTGTTGCTGTTGAATCTATCAATGCTGACGAAGGTACTGGCGAGGTAGTTCGCGGTAAACAGTTTGGTCAATTGCAAGAGCAATTACTAATGGTAGACGAAGCGGTTATCGACATTGGCGCGTCCAACGTTGAGGACTTTGTAAAGCTCATGCAGCAGTACCGTGGTTCACACGAGGACTTTGATTATTTCATCGTGCCCGCTGTGAAGGAAAGCAAACAAATTAAAGACACCATTGCAACCATTAATGCGCTTTCAAAAATGGGCGTACCAGCAAAGAAAATTCGTGTAGTCTTTAATAAACTCGAAGCTGATGAAACGGTAGAAGAAGCGTTTTACCCACTGTTTGCATACCATGAGGACAGCAAAGCCTTTACGATTAAACCAAAGGCAGCCATTCAATTTAGCGAGCTGTACCATAAGCTACGCTCTTATAGGCTGACTATTGAGCAACTTTTGGCTGATGAAACGGATTACAAGGTGAAGCTGCGCGAAGCAAAAGACCCGGAAGAAAAGGCACACGCCGCCGCAATGATTTCAATGCGACGCCTTGCCGTTTCTGCTAAAGAAAACCTTGATGCGGTGTACGCCGCTATCTCCAAATAACGGGGGTAAGTTATGGCTGGCCCGCAAACAACAAGAGAAGCACTAATTGCCGAATTGCTCGGTGATGTGGGTGTACTGCTTGAGAAAACCGACGAACTGCGGGCCTCCTTCCCCGCTGCCGCTGACGAAGCGGCAGCGAAGGTGAAGGCGGCAGGCAACCGGGCCGCTGATGATGTGGCAATGGCTGCTTCACAAGTGACCCGCGATCTGGCGGCGCATAATGAAAAACTGCTTGCTGGCGTCCAGCAGGCAGCTAGAGAAGCACAAGCAGCGGCAAAGGTAGTAGATAGGTCTGCCCGACGTTTCGCGCTCCTAGCGACTGCTATAGGGCTTGCAGCAGGCATTATTGGCGGCGTTCTGGCTGGCGTTGCTTTGTCGGGTTACTTCTTCGGCGTTTAAATCATTCTCATTAAAGCGTCTGGGGGGCGCTTAGGCAATAAGAAAGGCCGCTTTTGCGGCCTTTCTCTGTAATGAAGCGCGGATTCTTCATGTATCAATATTCATGAGGCAACATGGCTACTGTATGCGAACGTTCGGCGTCTGTCACGATCAGCACACGCACACCATGCGGGTGATACACCGAAATAATGGTATCCCTTGCTTTCAAAGCGTTGTCGTTGGCTTCGCGCTGTAATTCGTCCACGCCTCCCCAGTCACCGGAAACATGACGATCTATCAACGGCCCTAAATCTATATGCTTGTGCTTGCATAATTCCAACACTCCGATAGTTGCCAGCATTTGGCCCAAACGAAATTTGCGTTTCATAGCTTTGACTCCTGCGTCAATTAGGCCGGGCGGTTGCCGCCAGTTCCGGCCTTGGTTAGTTTAAAATTACCCTGCTTTAATGATGCAAAGGTAATGCTATTATGATGCAAAACGCTATACTTGTCAATAGCTGTCAACACTTATTTTCAAAATAAATTGCTTGCATCCAAACGCTTTTTCGGGCTGCTTTGATTTCTGATTGAGGGAGCGGGGGGCGGCCAAAGGCCGACGAATAGGCGCTTTAGCGCCTTTCTTTGGTGGTTAATAGTTCCGCCAATAGGCGGCACATTTTTATAGATCGGAGCAAAAACTAGGTTCTTCTGGTCTGCTCGTCATTCGTCAATCGGTCGCGGTAAGCCCGGTTTGCCTGT
>NZ_KB892344.1 GCF_000373745.1 Oligella ureolytica DSM 18253
ACAGGCAAACCGGGCTTACCGCGACCGATTGACGAATGACGAGCAGACCAGAAGAACCTAGTTTTTGCTCCGATCTATAAAAATGTGCCGCCTATCGGCGGAACTATTTACCAAAGAAAGGCGCTAAAGCGCCTATTCGTCGGCCTTTGGCCGCCGCCCGCTCCCTCAATCAGAAATCAAAGCAGCCCGAAAAAACGTTTGGATGCAAGCAATTTATTTTGAAAATAAGTGTTGACAGCTATTGACAAGTATAGCGTTTTGCGTCATAATAGCATCATGGTTGCATCACTTGTGCAACAGACGGAACCCGAAACAAAGCGGCGGCAACCGCTCCGGGCTTTTAAAAAACTCTCGCAGGAGTCGAAACCATGAAAAAAACTAAATTTGATCTTTACCAACACGTTACAGACCGCATCATTTCCAGCATCGAGCAAGGCGCGCCCGCATGGCGTAAACCGTGGACAGGCGAAGCGGGCACAATGCAAATGCCTTTGCGCTCTACTGGTGAAGCGTATCGCGGTATTAATGTTGTAATGCTTTGGTTGACCGCGGCTGAAAAAGGTTACGGTAGCGCCTACTGGTTCACATATCGCCAAGCGCAGGAGCTAGGCGCACAGGTACGCAAAGGAGAAAAAGGTACAACCGTTGTTAAATATGGAACCTTTGAGCGTGAGGACGAGGAAACCGGCGAAGATAAAAAAATTCCGTACCTGAAAGGCTATACCGTGTTTAATGCTGACCAAATCGACGGACTGCCCGAGAAGTACCACGCAGTCCCGGCAGAAGAAGCCCGCGACCTTGGCACAGAAGCAGACCCCGAGCTTGACGCCTTTTTTAAGGCTACCGGCGCAGACATTCGCACCAGCGAAGAACCCCGCGCCTATTACAGCCTGAACGGCGACTATATCCATATGCCGCCTATTGCTACTTTTCACAGCGCCGCGGGCTATTATGCGACCCTTGCCCATGAGGCGACCCACTGGACAGGCCACAAGTCACGCCTAGATCGTTTCAGCCGCTTTAGTGACCGAAAAAGCTACGCTTTTGAGGAATTGATTGCGGAAATTGGTAATTGCATGGTTTGTGCTGCTATTGGTTTAACCCCCGATTTTGAGCAGTCCGGCGCATATGTAGCTAGTTGGCTTCGAGCGTTGAAGGATGACAAGCGGATGATTTTTAAAGCCGCCACAGAAGCCCAAAAAGCCGCGGATTTCCTACTAGAAGAAGCGGAAATTTTACAGAAAAAAGCCGCGTAACCCTCAAAGCCCCGCCCTAACCCGGCGGGGTTTTTTTCACCTCGACCAGAATGTAAGTATTGACACCTATTGACAAGCATGGCGTTTTGCATCATAATTGCATCATGCTTTGCATCAATTGATGCAAAGCAAATCACCCGGAACAAAGCGGCGGCAACCGCTCCGGGCCACTAATCAACGCAGGAGAAACAACGATGAAATTACCAAAAACCATTGTTTGGAATGGCGAAACCTACGAAGTGCCCGACATACAGGCTATAGAAAACTGGGTTTTTGACAGCGTGTGCGAAACGCCAGATGGCGAAATGGTCGAACCAGATCACCCCGATTCGTGGCTTGCTTTACTTGGTCTGATTTAAAAAAACGCGATGCGGTCGGCTATGCCGACCGCATCATGTGCAGCCCGAACGGAAAAAAACAACATTAACTATTGACAGGTATTGACAAAATGCCAGCTTTACGGCATAATTAATACATGGGTTGCAGTGACCCATACCCGGCAAGCGGCGGCAACTGCAAAGCCGGTTTTCTCAACTTATTAGCAGGAGTCATATTATGAGTAATCGTTTTGAAGCCGAAGGCAATCTTGGCAATGTAGCCGAGCTGCGCACAGTGACCGTTAATGGTAAAGAGCGCGACGTTATGGACTTTTCAGTTTATATCGAGCGCCGCGTACCAGATGGAAACGGCGGATTCACAGATAAAGGCGGTTTTTGGCTAAATGGTTCGCTTTGGGGTGGTCGTGCGCGTGTTACCCGTGAGCACTTGAAAAAGGGTATGCGCGTTCGCACCGCTGGCGAGCTACGCATGGAAACATGGGAGCAAGACGGCGAGCAACGTTCAGGGTTAAAACTGGATGCTGAATATGTCGTTATTGACCCCATCACTTACGCCAGACGCGACCGTTAATTAGCAAAAATCCGGCGGGTTGGCCACCCGCCTTTTTATGAGGTGTCCATGATGGATGATGGAAAAATGACGGCCACTTTTTTTGACGAGTTAAGGCCGCGCCTTGGTCGTTTGACCGATGAAACAATTGATATTGCCCGCGAAGTTCTTGTTGAAGGAAAGAGCCAAAGCGACGTTGCCCGCAATCATGGGCTATCACGTCAGCGCGTCAGCTCGATGGTGAAAAGTGTTATCTCGGCTGCGAACGAGGTTCCGCGTGATTGGCAGCGGGTCGAAGTTTGGTTGCCGCCAAACTTGGCCGACAAGGTGCGGCAGATGGAAGCCAACGCCAAAGAAGAAGTTGCCAAGATGATGTGGGTGGACAAAATAGTTGGGAACTAGGAGGGGTGGAAATGGGAGTTTTTGAGAGTTGTTTGGAGGAAAGAGACAAAATAGATGGGAACTAGCGGCAGCGTAATGAATTAGCGAAGATATCAAAAATGACAAAATAGTTGGAAACTAGAACCTCTTTACTCCTACTTAAGAAATAAAAGGATCATAATCCACAAATTACCCGTTCAAACCAGAGAAGAATTACCAAAGCTATCCTGACTGTGTTAGTAGAGCAAACCAGCCCTCAGTCTGCTCTACCACTCATTCAAAACAGCGAGCTACCCATCACTTTTGCTTTTTCAACCAACTATCATGTAACCATTTTTCTGTTTGTCTATGTCCAGGGAAAGATATCCAAACAATATCTCGCTCAAATATCATGGGCTGGGAATCTGCACCGACAATGACCCAAAACCAACGACCGTCTTTCGTGTTTTTTGCTTTCACTTTCATACCTGTCACAGTATGAGTTTCTTTTTCCCCCTTATCATTTAAGCTGAGGATTGGCTCATCATGAGGATCAATCCAACTAATTTCCATCCTAGGTAATAGATCCGGGGCGTACTCTTGCAAAAAATCACGTGCAATCTTTTCACTTTCTTCACGAGTCGGTAAAGGTAGACTCACTAAATCCAAAGAGATGTTGGCAAATCCCTTCAAGAGCCCATTATCTGCATAAATAGTACTGAAATGCTCTCCCTCTAAACCTCTGTTACGCCCGTCCTTACGCTCGTAGCGTGTCAAAACGATAGGTTCTTTGTCTGCCATTTCAGATCGTGACATTACTTGATAATGCGTGTTCGGGACGGGGAAAGTATTTTGGTTTATGGTGATATTTGATGTCATGACGACTTCCTTATTAATTAATGTATTGCTCATTGCTGTCTGATTAATGAAAAAAACAGCCGAAAATATTGCAAACGCAGTTAACGTGAAACCTCTATATTTTTTGATCATTTAATTCCCTTGATTCCTTTTAATTAAAAACCCCCACGTAGCGTAAATACTCGCCAACGCCATTAAACTCGCCAATACCGCATAGCTTTTTCCCAAAGATAGATTAATTATTGAATGCACCAGCACAGGGCCTAACCCAGCACCAACAAACAAAAAGAAGGTATATAAGGCGATGGCTAGGCCGCGTCTTTCCGGGGCAGCCACCACTGCAATCTGTGTAATTAAGCTGGGGATACTGATGCCTATGCCTGCTACAAAAACAAAAGAAGAAAATAAAAGGAAACCAATATGCGTACTGTTCGCCCAAGCCGCCATCATCAGACCTAAGACTGTTAACCCTAACCCTGTCGCTAATGACTGCTGCGTGCTCCACGTCGCGGCAAAGCGCACCATAACTAACGGCATGAAGAAAGCAGGAAAAATAATAATGCGTGCCATTAGTACACTTAAACCGTGAGTCAATAACACAGCGCGCAAATGTAAGTCCAATAAAATATAAAAAGCGACAAAGCTCATCAATAACAAGCAAGCAGGCACATAGACACGACGTAATGAACGATGCATTAGCAACTGTGTAATAAAACGATATTGATGAAAAAATCTATCATGAGGAGAATGTGTCATTCTTTCATTGGGTACTTTAAACAAAGCCAACGCCGTTATTAAGTAAATTAGGCATAAAGGGAGGAGGCTTAACGTTAAGCGGCCCGATATTGCCACAGATAGACCATAGGTTTGCCCCACTACTCCTGCTAATAAAGCGGCTGTACTCAATAATGCCACTCCCCATGTACGCTCTGAGACCGAGCCACGCTCTGCCAAATAAGCAATCACGACCGGCGGAAAAGACGCCGCAATAAATCCTTGGATCCCACGACCTAGTAATAGCAACTCAAAAGTAGGAGCAAATACCATGGCTAGCGTGACGACCGAAAGCAACGCTAATCCCATCACCATAATGCGCTGCCTTCCTACGTAATCTGACAGCGGCCCAAAAACCAAAAAGCCAATTGCGTAAGAAAAACCATAGAAACTGACAAGACGGGTTGCCTGCTGACCATATTGCTTTGTTAATGAAGGCAGTAATGGTAGAGGTAAATAAAGCAACGACACCACAGCTAAAGCACACCCTACAAGCAAAAGCCGCAATCGAAGCGAAGGTAAAAATAAAGGTGAACTGCGCATTTACACCCCATGCTACTATGTAGCTAGCTACATATTTAATTAAATGAAAGAAAAAATAGAGAACTTAATCGAAGTCTCTATTGATAAATGAAAAGTCCTACCCTAATTACTCTAGTTCAATACGTTTTAATTTCAACATAAGCTTTTTAAGAACAACACGCTCTTGTTCATCAAAGTGGCTCATTAACTGGCTAACCCATTCATAATGAGCTGGTAAGACCTGAGCTAAAAGGTCTTCGCCCGCAGAGCTAAGACGCACTATCCAAGCGCGCCTATCTGCAGGATCAGGATAGCGTTGGCATAAACCAGCACCCTGCATACGATCAATAGTCCGAGTCATTGTTTGTGAGGTCACAGCTACCCCCTCAGCCAATGCACCAACACTCAAGCCCTCGGGATTGCGTTTTAATAAAATTAAAACAAAAAACTGCGTCTGTGCCAAGCCCCCCGCACGCGCTAAATTAGCCTCAAAAGCGTGTAGCATTTCCTCTGTTGCTGAGGCCCAGATCAGCCAAGTATGCAGCCCTTCAACATCAGAGTTACCATATAACTCACCAAATTCAACAAGAGTCTGATAGCTAGGAAGATCTTTTAACTCAAACATAAATACACCATAGCAATTAAAAAGCAAGCTGATATGTAGTATAGCACATAAATATCATTAAAAATAGAGCCATATACGCTGGCTCTTTAATTTTAATTCTGACCGCTCTTATCCTGCATAACATAGATAAAAGTAAGCCTTGGCCGTTTTAATGGTATTAGAGTAAAAAACAGGCTGTTAAAAACAACTTAATCTTGTCAATATCTGCATCGCCTGATTTGCTTTATCTAGAGGGACAAACACATGATCATGATGATATGCCGCAATAACATTAGCGCTAATTCCCTCTTTAGCTAAGGCACTAGCCACTGCTGCCGTCAACCCAACGGCCTCTAAACTAGAATAGACCGATAGTGTAATACGCTTAAAAGTAGAATCTGTACAAGCAGTGTAACGACCCCCTAAATTAATACAGCTCTAAAGTAGAACTTTCCTTTAAAATTAATGTATTAAAAGGAGTTTTACAATGAGTAAACGCAAATCA
>NZ_KB892345.1 GCF_000373745.1 Oligella ureolytica DSM 18253
GGGTCAATCTTCAATTCCAGTGGTTGTAACGCACAGTCTGCGACCGTGCGATCCACCAGCCGGATCGTAAAAGGCACCAAGCGATGCACGCGAGCACGGCCGCGCTCTAGCAATAGCCGAGCGCGTTTCTCACTGCACGGCATCAAGGGCCGTTTGTTTTTTCCTAACACAAAAACCGCCATCGCGATTTTCTCCTACATAATGCCCTTACGGGCCTTGTAACGCGGAACAAATGTCCGTCTCTCCTCGGGAAGGTCAACAACCGGCTCCTGCTTGCGCAGCAAACAGAACCTTCGGCGTTTTACCTTGCGCCAGCGTGATCCTGTCTTTCCAGTGCCCAAGGCTGAAGAAGCACCTCGGGGTGGGTCTAAACGACCTGTTGTTAACGTAGCGACCAAACAAGCCGCTAACCCTGGTCAACCCAGCTTGCTTTTACAAGCTCCGTCCCTTTAGGGCGGGGTAGTTGACTGTAGACGCTAGCGGTGCTGACTAAACTACTTAAGCCACCTTCTTTTGCTTTACGAATACAGAGCAAACCGACAACATCGGATAGGTCGCCATGATAGGGCAGGTAGGCGTTGGTCTGATAAACGCGAGTCATTTTGTCGTTTTTATCACCGATGTTTTGTACGTAGCCTAGCAGATCACCTTGAGCATTTTGTGTGACAGGCGTGCCCATGAAGTGACCCATCATATAGTACATATTAGCCATCTCAGCTTCCGAGTACTTAGTTGAGTCCAGTCCACGAATCACCACAAAGCCATAGCCATTTTCCAGCTCATTAGAAATATGATCGAACTCAGCCTGTACTTCAGGCGTTGTGATGTGTAGATCGTCGCGACTAAAGTTAGGCGCGTTTAAGCCCTTAGCAGCTAATTGCTCAAGCCCTTGGTCTAAGGCTGCTAAGGTCTCTGATGATAGGGTGTGGATCCAATCGTCACGGTTGCGAAGGACTTCACCACGCCACGCGCATTTATCTTGGATGGGGCTTACTAAAATACTACTCATGGTGTCCTTTTAACAATGTGTATACCAAGCGATAAAAGCACTTTACCTAACTCAGGACAAGTTAGGTAAAGTGCGATGTGTGTGATGAGATGTTTATTTAGACTGCGGCTAGAGCCTGCTCTAAGTCTGCAAGTAAATCATCAATGTGCTCAATGCCAATAGAAAGTCTTACCATATCATGACTAACGCCGGCAGAGGCCAATTCCTCATCGCTCAGCTGACGGTGAGTGGTGGTCGCGGGATGGCAGGCTAAACTACGTGTATCACCGATATTCACTAAGCGTAGGAATAGCTGTAGGGCGTCAATGAAGCGGGTGCCACCTTCGCGACCACCTTTGACACCAAAGGAAAGAATGGCTGCAGGCTTACCCTTAACGTACTTTTTAGCTAATTCGTGCTCAGGATGATCAGGCAGGCCGGCGTAGTTTACCCAAGCCACTTTTTCATGTTTGCTTAGGTACTCTGCTACTTTGAGCGCATTTTCCGTGTGGCGCTCCATGCGTAGGCTCAGT
The DNA here is from genome assembly GCF_000373745.1 of Oligella ureolytica DSM 18253. GTDB lineage: Bacteria > Pseudomonadota > Gammaproteobacteria > Burkholderiales > Burkholderiaceae_B > Oligella > Oligella ureolytica. Next base: position 1,522 of record NZ_KB892345.1, read on the forward strand.
GTTTCTAAGCCTTGTAATAATAAGAAAGTGTTCATGGGACTGAGAGCAGCTCCCATATTGCGTAGCGGGACAACACGAGCGCGGGTAATATAGGCAGCAGCGCCCACGTCTTTGACGTAGTTGATACCGTGGTAACTAGGGTCAGGATTGTTAAGCAGAGAGAAGCGCTCAGGATAATCACCCCACGGAAACTTACCGCTATCAACGATAATACCGCCTAAACTATTACCGTGACCACCAATGTATTTGGTTAGAGAGTGCACAATAATATCAGCACCAAACTCAAAGGACTTTTGCAATACCGGTGTAGCGACTGTGTTGTCAACAACGACAGGGATACCGAGTTCATGAGCGATGGTAGACACAGCCTCTAAGTCCACAATGTTACCTAGGGGATTACCGATAGATTCAACAAAAACCAATTTTGTGTTTGCATCGACTAAGCTGCGAATCGCATCGGGATTTTTATGATCAAAGAAGCGCACCTCAATGCCCTGTCTTGGCAGGGTGTGTGCGAATAGATTATACGTGCCGCCATATAGAGCAGAGACAGCAATAATATTGTCGCCTGCTTCAGCAATGGTTTGAATTGCATAGGTAATAGCAGCCATACCTGAGGCGAGGGCAACGGCACCGACACCGCCTTCGAGAGCCGCTACTCTTTCTTCAATGACCGAATTGGTGGGGTTAGTGATCCGGGTGTAAATATTTCCCGGCACCTTTAGATCAAATAAGTCCGCACCATGCTGAGTATTGTCAAAGGCATAGGAAGTGGTTTGATAAATGGGTACAGCAACTGATTTAGTTGTCTCTTCCGGCTTATAGCCGGTGTGAACGGCGATAGTTTCGTCTTTATAGCTCATTTTATTCCTCTCTTTGGTTTAAGGTTCTTATACTTAATGGCATTAATAGTAGCATGTTGCATTGTATTTTTAGCTATAAGCATAGACCAAAAAAGAGCGATAAAAATATTCCACCCATGTGCCGAACGTTATTTTTTAGGGGATCGGCGATGGCGTACTATTTCAATGACCCCGGGTAAAACAGACAAAAGAATAATCGCGATAAGAACTAAGCTTAAGTTATCTCTGACAATAGGAATATTGGCAAAGAAGTAACCGAGATAAGAGAATATGGGTACCCAGAGAAGAGCACCGATTATGTTATAGCGCGAGAACTGAGTGTAGTTCATATTGCTCATACCGGCTACAAAAGGGGCAAAGGTACGGACGATAGGCACAAAGCGAGCCAAAATGATGGTTTTGCCGCCATGTTTGGTATAAAAGGCATGGGTTTTTTCTAGGTATGAGCGTCTGAATATCTTGGAGTCCGGATTAGCGAATAAACGGTGCCCAAAGTACTTGCCGATATGAAAGTTAGTCGCATCACCGAGGATGGCCGCGATAACCAAAATGACTACCATTAGGTGAACATTCATCTCACCAATGGCGGCCAGACCTCCCGCTGCAAATAATAGAGAATCGCCGGGTAAGAGCGGAGTTACTACTAAGCCGGTTTCGCAGAAAATGATTAAAAATAAAATAGCATAAATCCACAGACCATAATCAGCTGCTAAAACCTGTAAGTATTGGTCAATATTTAAAATAAAATCGATGATGGCGCCGAGCATATGAATCTTCTAGTCCGAGATTATGTTTATCGTAAGTAAAAGTGATAAAAAGAGAGGCTATTTTAAGCGATGTCGCGGGATGCGTGGTATCAATGTTAGAAATGACAGAATGTATCAATGTCTTGAGTTCTGTCATTTCCGGTTTGGTTGGGACTATTTAGGCTTGAGTGATGAGTTTGGTGACTAAATAACCATCAAAGGTCTCTTGGCCGCCCTCACGACCCATGCCACTATCCTTAATGCCTCCAAAAGGGGCCTCAGGTAGCACAGAGCCAAGGCTATTGATATGTACCATACCTGCCTCAAGGCTATTTGATACCTTGACTGAGTGTTGTAGGTTATTGGTAAATACATAGGAAGTAAGGCCATAGGGTAGGCTATTGGCCTTGGCGATGACCTCATCAATATCGCTAAAGCTGATGATTGGCGCCAGTGGACCAAATGGCTCTTCATTCATAATTTTGCAGTCGGAATTAAGATTAGTCAGCACCGTGGGTAGATAGAAAAAGCCCTGTTGGCCCCACGCCTGCCCACCAAGCTCAATAGTGGCACCATGATCGCGAGCATTATCGACAAAATCACTGATGGTTTGTAGGCGACGTCTATGTGCTAGAGGTCCCATTTCGACTTTAGAGTCCAAGCCATTACCGATTTTGACAGTGGATAAGCTAGCAACAAACTCGTCTAAAAACTGGTCATAGACCCGTTCGTGTACAAAAAAGCGCGTAGGTGAAACACAAGTTTGGCCGGCATTGCGTATTTTTGAGCGAGCAAGCGCTTTGGCAGTTTTGGCAATATCTACATCATCAAATACGATCACGGGTGAGTGACCACCTAATTCCATAGTGGCCGGCTTCATTTCCGCGCCGGCTAAAGCGGCTAATTGCTTACCGACAGGTACAGAACCGGTAAAAGATACTTTACGCACAATCGGAGAGCGAATTAAGTAATCAGAAATAAAAGGAGGATCACCCCAAACAATATTTAAGACGCCTTTGGGTAAACCGGCATCTTCAAAGAGTTGAGCGATAGCGATAACGGCACTCGGCGAGTCCTCAGGACCTTTTAAGATGATCGTACAGCCTGCACCAATCGCTGCACTGATTTTTCGAATGGCTTGATTAAATGGAAAGTTCCACGGGGTAAAAGCAGCACAGACGCCTATCGGTTCACGCACAACGTATTGACGGAAGTTCTCTCGACGAGAGGGAATAATACGACCATAAATACGGCGACATTCCTCAGCATGCCAATCACAGTGATCAGCGCAACTAATGATCTCACCAAGTGCTTGTGCTAGTGGTTTGCCTTGGTCTAGGGTGAGGTTGTGAGCAATGCTGTCAGCGCGTTCACGAGCTAAGTCTGCTGCTTTACGTAATACGGCAGAACGCTCCATGGGCGAACTGTGTTTCCATGTTTTAAAAGCCTCGGCAGCGGATGCTAAGGCATAATCAAGATCTTCTTTTGTTGCGTAAGGTAACTGCCCGAGCACTTCTTCTGTTGCCGGATTAATCACATCCTGTGTTTTTCTATCATTTATCCCAATAAATTCGCCATTAATATAAAAGCTTAATGGCGGGTATGTCTTTGTCATGACAGTCCTTAATAAATTATTTAGCTATAACCATTAAATATTAACTCTTTGCAAAGGATTTGTTCAAGATTGGGGCGTTGGGTAGGGTTTGAGGGAGCGTTATAAGGAAATGCCTTAGTTTTATTTTGGCCCAAAGTCTTGACAATTCTATGATTGATAAATCATCAGCAGTCGGGGACTCATATTATGTCATTCAAAAAAATATTTGTAGGTTTAGCAGCTAGTGCGCTCTTAGTAGCCTCAGGTACGGCTTCAGCACAAAAAACACAATTTGTTTCGGTATTAACAGGCGGACAAAGCGGTGTGTATTACCCGGTAGGGGTGGCCATTGCCCAAAACTTAGCTGACAATATCGATAATTTACGCGCTACTGCTCAAGTTACCAAAATGCGCGGAAAGCCTCGTCTTTTAGGGCGAGGGTGAATAGCGCGGACGACAACGCCGTCCTTTGAATCTATGGTGGCGTTTGCTGTTGCTCGATATACTGTCGAATGATTTCAATCGGCGCGCCGCCACAGCTTCCAGCAAAATAACTTGGCGACCATAAAGCCCCTTTCCACAGTTTCTTTTTAATGTTGGGGTAGTTCTTTTTTCGGATAAGAAGACTGGATATACCCTTTAGGCTATTAACCAGTTTTGATATGGCAACTTTGGGCGGGTAGTTCACTAATAAGTGAACATGGTCGTCCTCCCCA
>NZ_KB892346.1 GCF_000373745.1 Oligella ureolytica DSM 18253
GACAGCTATCAGCAAACACTAGCGAGCCATGGCTTTACGCAAAGCATGTCGAGAAAGGGAAATTGCTTGGATAATGCGGTAATTGAGAGCTTCTTCGGTACACTTAAATGTGAATTGTTCTATCGTGAAAAATTTACTAGCATTGAACAGTTAGAGAAACGGATTCATGAGTATATTTACTACTATAATCATGAAAGAGTAAGTACAAAACTAAAGGGGCTGAGTCCTGTGCAATACAGAAATCAGTCCTCCTTATAAAAACTAACCGTCCAACTTTATGGGGTCAGTTCATCATATCCAAGAGGGAGCTTTTAACTTCATCAGTTATTTCTTACTCATCTAACGCCGTGTCTGGTTTTTTACCAAAATAACGAGGCTTCAACACATCGGGCTTTAAAAAATCCTTATAGCCAACATTATCATGATCAGCGAGCACCTTACCATCTACCTCTTTCCCATAATAAGTATGTTGATGGAACGTATCAGCGTAAAGCGCTAGAGTTTCAGCCATATCACCCGTATAGCGAGGGTCTTGTGGACGCTCCTGACTATCCACATAGGCAGCGATATCCCATGCATCCTCATCATTGATTAATGGCGCAGCACCCAAGGGCATGTTGTACTTAATAAAGCCGGCTAAGGTAAATACTCGAGAAATACCGGCACCCCAGTTATAAGAGCCATCGCCCCAAACTGGTGGAAACACAGCCTTTTCACCCGTAAATTGCCCCTGACCGTCTTGGCCATGGCAAACAGCACAATTCTGAGCATACAGCTCCTTACCGCGGATACGATCAGGCTCTCTACCCTCCGGCAGAGGTTCAGGTCTTGGGTAGCCGCGACCGTAGATTGGTGCATCAGGATAAACCGGCACCCCCTTGGCTAACCACTGATGATAGGCTGTTAAAGCCACCATTTCATCACTGCCATAAGCAGGTGGTTTACCATTCATAGAATAAGTAAAGCAACCGGCAATTCGCTCTTCGAAGTTGTTGACATGACCATTTTTACCACGATAATCGGGTAATGTAACTAAAGCAGGCCAGACCGGACCCGCAAAAGGTCGCGAACCAGCACCTACGTGACAACTTGAGCAATTCATATCATTAAAGACATTTTTGCCGCGTAACTGCTGCGTATCCACGAAGAGATCGTAGCCGTAGCGAATCACCTCTTTCAGGTTTTCGTTCATATCGGCCGCATCTAAATCTTCCATAGTTGGCGGGATATGTATTAACTGACCATCCTTTGGCTCCGGGAAACCAGGTAAAAGCTGTTTGAGCATCTGACGATCTTCTTCTGTCAGATCAGCGCCCATTTTAGTAAGTTGAGCGGCAGCGGGACTGGTTAATGCTAAACCCAAGCTCATACTCAATATGACAAATATTTTCTTCATTTTTGGCCTCCCTAATCCTCTTTAACAGCAGGCTGAGACGCCAAATAGGCGGCTACTGCTTCTATATCTTTTTCAGTTAAACGCTTTGCAACACGCGACATTAACTCAAGAGGATCGTTAGAACGAATCTCTTCCTTCCAGTCGTTAATCGCTTTTTTAAGATAGGCAGGATTTTGACCATTAATATTAGGAAAACTGACACCAATGCCATAAGCGTCTACGCCATGACAGGCCACACAAGCTGGAATATAGCGGTCCCAATCACCTTTATAAATTAATTTCTTACCATGAGCTAAGACATCATCACTCACTATTACTTCAAAATCATCTGCTTTAACAGCAGGTAATGAAGCATAATAATGACTGACATCATGCATTTGCTCATCCGTCAATAAGTCAGCAAAAGGCTTCATGCTGGCATTAACGCGTGTGCCATCTCTAAATGATTGAATTTGATGAATCATATAGTCCGGATTCATCCCTGTCAGTCGAGGTCTATATTCAAAGCCCTCGATACTTGAGCCCGAACCGGACTCCATATGACAGGCTATACAAAGCGCTGATACTTCTTTGCCGCGGTCTAACACGGCTTGATCGACCTCCGCACCGGTAGCAGTAGCAACTGCTAGTACACCGCTCATAAGTAACAATGCGTTAGCCATCTTCTTTGGCATAAACACCATACCAATCTCCTCCTCAAGAATAAAATAAATTGATTAAACTCACTTCCATAAGTAAATCAAAATGAAAGAATTAAATACCTCCTCTCTAAAGACTTACGTAACTGAACCACAAGCTGTGTATTGTTGTTTTGTTTTATTATAGACTTCTTATAACTAGAAGCTATTAGCATATATCAAAAACAAACGATGAAAATTACCTCTTAGACACGCTCTTTTCTCCAGCTACTTCAGATCACAATCCCCCCACTGCAGCCACTTCAACCTCTTCTCTAAACTTGCTAAACTACGTTGAACAATGGCGCCAATAGCCTAATAAATACAAACTAAGGGGGAAATATGTCAAATAATCATTTACCAACGATCGCTATAGGTTCTTTAGGCGGCACGATAAGCATGACGCAAGCGCATGGGCAGGACGGTATTATTCCCACACTCTCCGCTTCCGAACTCATCTCTTCTATCCCCGGCGTCAGTCAATTTGCCACTGTGCAGGCAAGCGCTCTCAATCAAGTCGCCAGCATTCACCTCAAACGAAGCGATCTCTTAGCTGCTTTGGATTGGGCTGAGCAACAAGTTGCCGCCGGTGCGGCGGGTGTCATACTCAGCCAAGGGACTGATACCTTAGAAGAAAGTGCATTTTTACTGGATTTGCTCTGGGTTCACGAGGAGCCTCTGATTTTGATGGGGGCAATGCGTGGCGCAACGGCCGTAGCGGCGGATGGTCCGGCTAATTTACTCAATGCCATTCAAGTGGCTGCAAGCAACAATAGCCGAGGTCGCGGTGTTTTGGTTGTCATGAATGAGCAAATTCATTATGCTCGCTGGGTTCAAAAAAAGCATAGTCTGAGCTTAGCCGCCTTTGTGTCCGATGTCGGCCCGGCCGGGACAATTGTTGAGGGTCGAGCGCTTTATTTTTCCGCTCCCCCTAAACGTATGACCTTCGCAAGACCTGCAGCTACGACTAAAACTGTCTTGCTATGGCTCAATCATTTAGATGAACATACTGAATTACTTAGCCAACAAGATATATTAGATCCGCTCGGTGAAAAATTTGATGGAATTATTTTTGCGGGAGTGGGTGCCGGCCATGTCAGCACATTGACAGCCCAATGGATCGCCAAATGGGCCAAACTAAAAGCAGTCATTATATGCACGGGAACCGGTTCTGGATCCACTAGCTTTGCTACCTACGGCTACCCGGGTGGTGAGATCGACTTACAAAATCACGGCGCCATCATGGGTGGCTTTTTAAGCCCTAAAAAAGCACGTTTACTACTTTGGATTATCTTAGAAAATGGCCTGAACCCCAAGGTAGCGGTTAGAGACTACCTTGGCAGTATGATTTACTAAAATAATAAGCTAGAACGAGGAGTTAGGCTCTTCTAAAAAGGCTAATTCCTCAGCTGACGATTCGCGACCTAATATCGTATTACGATGCGGATAGCGCCCAAAGCGATCAATTATTTCTTTATGCATAATTTCAAACTCCAAGGAAACCGAGTCTCCTAACTCAGTAAATAGCCTCAGGCCCTCTTCGTGAATCAGTGGTGATTCCGAATGCATATACGGCATAAGCGCCCATTTCTGTAGCGACGGATCGAGGGAGTGATACTCATCAGGCATATCGATCAGTGTCTGAGCTAAGGTCAACGCCATCGGGTCTTGTTGAAAGGCTTTAGACGTACCGCGAAAAATATTACGTGAAAACTGATCCAATACGATAATTTCTGCCACTCGACCTAAAGCAGACTGACGCCACCAATACAACTCGCCCTGTGCTGCCTGCTTAAGTGTGGAGCCAAAACGAGCCCGCAAGTCTTGGTCAAAACCTTCTGATACATCAAACCAAAAAGGCTGGGTTTCTTCGTCTAACCAAAAATCGATCACTTCTTTTGCTTCAGGGGAAATGCTCATCGTGACGCTCTCATCATGATAAAAGGAAATTTTATCTTAAACAAATAAGATGACGGTGTCGAGTAGCTGTGAAGGGACTTAAACAAAATTACAAACACTCCTGCCCCTACTTCAGATCGAAAAAAAACTCCAAGCAATCGACTTGGAGTTTTTTACTTTGGCATATTTTATTGACCTAAATCAGCTCTTAACGAGCGATATCAGACAGATGAAACGCCGGACGAACAGGCACGATATTAAAACGGCAGATCGTCATCTAAGTCATCAAATGAATCCACCGGTTTAGGCTGAGCTCTTTTTTGAGGAGCAGGAGTTTGGCTACGCTGAGCACCGCCGGAGCCCGGCATTGGGCGACTATTATCCTCAAAGCCGCCGCTACTGCCGCCAAAGCCGCCATCATCACCGCCATAACGACCAAAATCACCGCCGCTGCTGCCGCCAAAACCGGAGTCATCGCTGCGGCCACCTAACATCTGCATACGCTCACCAACCACTTCGGTTGCATAGCGCTCGATACCGTCACGATCGGTGTATTTATTAGTACGCAAGCGACCTTCAACGTAAACCTGACTGCCTTTACGTAAGTACTGCTCACACACCTCAGCTTGGCGACCAAAGAACACCACGCGATGCCACTCCGTGCTCTCATTTTTATTGCCATCTCTATCGTAAGCTACATGGTTCGTAGCAACTCGTAAGTTACTGACCTGAAGGCCACCCGGCGTGGCACGCGACTCGGGATCGGCTCCTAAACGTCCGACAAGAATTACTTTATTAACTGACATGCTCTCAAATCCTTAAAATATTTTAATTAATCCGTCAATCAGTGATCGACTTTATCCATCGCTTAATACGACCGGCGACTGCTTAGCAAGCGCCCTCTTTAACTCTTTTTATTTGGCTATTGTACAAAATTGATTTGTACTCGACGAGTGGCAAGGTAAGCGATAGCACATAAAACCATGGCCATAATAAAAACGCTGATACTGCCATAGTTGGCCGCCATGAAGCCGCCAAAAAAACCACCGGTCGCGACACCTAAAGCTTGGGTCATATTAAACACTCCTAACGCCAAACCCTTTTGTGCGGGCGGGCATGTACGAGATACGGCAGATGGTAAAAGCGCCTCTAATATATTAAAGGGGATAAAGTATAGCAATAAAGCAAACACCAGCATCACCAAACTGTACATACCCGAGATCATGATGCCAAGTGAGATGATAATACCCAATAACGTCAGTCCGATCGCTTCTTTGTGCTTACGCTTTTTCTCGGTCATCATCACAGCAGGAATCATAAAGATCAGTGACACCACAATGACCGGTAGATAAACTCGCCATAAATCGCCAATACTCATATCACCCAAACGAACTAAGACAGGCGGGATCACTACAAAAATGGCCATCAACACAAAGTGTAAACTAAACACGGACAGGTTCAATAACCACAAATCTTTGGAGCGAAAAACATCAAACATGGTCAATGAGCAATTAATCGCCTGATATTCCTGTGGCACGACCGGCACTATCCAAACCGCTAACAATAAGCACAAGAAACCTAGCAAGCTGATAGTCCAAAATAAGCCCGACAGCTCAAACCACTCCACTACTAAAGGTGCCATCACCATCGATACGGCAAAGCTGAGTCCGATAGACGCTCCGACCATAGCCATCGCACGCGAGCGCACCTCCGGGCGTGTCGCATCAGAAACCCATGCTGTAATGGCCGCGGAGACCGCGCCAAACCCCTGCACACCACGACCAATCGCTACCCACGTAACGCTGGGCGCTAACGCACAGATAATACCGCCGATAACAAATAACGCCATCCCGAAAATGACCACCGAACGGCGCCCAAAGCGATCAGATAAAATCCCCATCGGAATCTGCATCACTGATTGGGTCAACCCATACGCACCAATGGCAATACCAATCATGAGGGGATTATCCCCCTGAACTAAGGTTTTTGCAGCATCTGCGAATACCGGCGTCAGTAAAAACAGCCCCAACATACGAACAGCAAACAGCAGGGCTAGCGTAGCACTGGCTTTGCGCTCTAATGGGGTTAATTTAAGTTTTGTTTTGTGGCTTGTTTGAGTACTCATTTAGGCTCTTTTAAAAAAGGCTGAGCGCTGAAGGCTGAGCATAAAGGGACTAAGATAAATCGTCATGATCGTTTTATTATATCATTGAGCCCGATTTTTTAACGGTGTCATTTAACAAGTACAGCTCTTAACCATCGCGGCTTGCTAGTCTGGGTTATAGTAAAGGGTTCACATTAATCCCCGTTAGTAAAGTAGATGAGTAATCAATCCCCCTCAGACGAGCAGCATTATCTAGGCAACTCAAATAACGTGATTCGCATTCGCGGCGCACGTACACATAATTTAAAAAATATCGATTTAGATTTACCTAGAAATAAATTAGTGATTCTTACCGGGCTCTCGGGCTCAGGCAAGTCTTCACTTGCCTTTGATACGCTATATGCCGAGGGGCAAAGGCGTTATGTTGAAAGCTTGTCAACCTATGCTCGCCAGTTTTTACAAGTCATGGACAAACCGGACGTCGATTTGATTGAAGGTCTTTCTCCTGCGATTGCCATTGAGCAAAAGTCGGTTAGTCATAATCCTCGCTCAACCGTTGGTACCATTACTGAAATTAGCGACTATTTACGCTTATTATTTGCTCGTGTCGGCACTCCCTACTGCCCCACACACAAAGAACCTTTACAGGCTTTTTCTGTATCACAAATTGTTGATTTCGTACTTCAGCTACCGGCTGAGTCACGCATTATGATTCTAGCGCCTATTGTACCTGCGCCCGATCAGTCGTTACTCAGCCTAGTCCAAAGCTTACAAGCTCAGGGCTTTATTCGTGTGCGTATCGCCGGGGAGCTCTATGAGTTAGACCAATTACCGAGTGACTTGCCGGCAAACACCAGTCAAATAGAATTAGTCATTGACCGACTGCGCGTACGTGAAGAGCAAAAGCAGCGCCTTGCCGACAGTATTGAAACGGCACTTGAAGCAGCCAATGATCGCGTGCTGGTTGTCGATATGGAGCAAGCACAAGATCATGCGTTTTCCAGACGCTATGCCTGCGCTCATTGTGATTACCAATTGCCCGTCCTAGAGCCTAAGATGTTCAGTTTCAATAGCCCTGAAGGTGCATGTCCGAGCTGTGATGGGATGGGTATGGTGCAGGTATTTGACCCGGAAAAAGTCATTATCAGTGACGACTTGAGCTTACTCAATGGAGCGATTAAAGGCTGGGACCGTCGTAATCTTTTTAGTATGGCACTGCTTAATAGCCTTGCTACACATTATGACTTTGATTTAGAGCTGCCATGGGCGCAACTCCCCAAAGAAATTCAACAGATCATTCTCTACGGCTCCGGTGACACCGAAATTGACTTTGTTTATTTTAATGACAAAGGGAAAAGCACGATCAAACGCCATACTTTTGAAGGCGTACTGCCCAATCTACAGCGTCGCTGGGAAGAGACTGACTCTAATGCCGTACGAGAGGAATTAAATCAGTTACGCTCAACAATTCTCTGTCCATCTTGCGAAGGTTCACGATTACGCGAAGAGGTTCGCTATGTTAGGGTGGGTGATGTCATCGAAGGCAGTGCTCACGCAAACGCCGGTGAGCAATTACCGGGATACACCATTGGTGACATTAGCCACCTCTCCCTACGGCACGCTCAGTCTTGGTTTGAGGATCTGACACTAGACGGGGCGAAAGCCGATATTGCTCAACCCATTGTGTTAGCCATCCAATCCCGTTTACGCTTTCTAAATGACGTTGGTTTAAATTATCTCTCTTTAGATCGCAAAGCCAATACTATCTCCGGCGGTGAGGCGCAGCGTATCCGCTTAGCCAGCCAAATCGGATCCGGCTTAAGTGGCGTCTTGTACGTACTGGATGAGCCATCAATCGGTCTACATCAACGCGATAACGATCGTTTAATCAATACCCTTATCCATCTACGTAATCTGGGCAATACCGTCATTGTGGTTGAGCACGATGAGGATATGATCCGTGCCTCAGACTGGGTTGTCGATATCGGTCCGGGCGCCGGCGAGCATGGCGGTCAAATAATAGCGAGCGAGACACCGACTGAGCTACAAAAAGACCCACTCTCCTTAACAGGCCAATATCTGAGTGGCGCTAAAAAAATTGCTTTACCGACTCGCCGCCCGGTTAACCCGCTGGGACCCCTACCGTGGTTGCATCTTAGCGGTGCTACCGGTAATAATTTAAAAAATGTCGATTTACATCTGCCGTTACAACGCTTTGTCTGTATCACCGGCGTTTCGGGTTCCGGTAAGTCCACGCTCATTAATGACACCTTAGCGGCCGTTTTGGCTCGTAAATTAAATCGAGCCCACAGCGAATCAGCCCCTTATAAATCAATTAGCGGTTTAGAGCATCTTGACAAGATCATTACGGTTGACCAGAGTCCGATCGGCCGCACACCGCGTAGCAACCCGGCAACCTATACCGGCCTTTTCACACCCATTCGCGAGCTCTTTGCCGGCACACCGGAAGCTCGCGCACGCGGCTATGATGCCGGCCGTTTTTCTTTTAACGTCAAAGGTGGTCGCTGTGAACACTGTCAAGGCGATGGCGTGATTAAAGTAGAAATGCACTTTCTACCTGATGTTTATGTACCGTGTGACATTTGTCATGGCAAACGTTATAACCGCGAAACGCTGGAAATTCGCTATCGTGGCTTAACAATTCATGAGGTACTGGAACTCACTGTTGAACACGCCCTCGAGCACTTCTCTGCCGTACCGGCAATTCAACGACGCCTCCAAACGCTCAATGAAGTAGGCTTGGGCTACGTTCGTCTAGGCCAAAGCGCGACCACACTGTCAGGCGGTGAGGCGCAACGCATTAAACTGTCTTTAGAACTGTCCAAACGCAGTACGGGCAAAACGCTCTATGTTTTAGATGAACCGACAACCGGTTTACACTTTGCTGATATTGAACTGCTATTAGATGTCTTAAACCGTCTGGTTGAAGCCGGTAACTCCATGGTGATTATTGAGCACAATCTCGACCTTATCAAAACGGCCGACTGGATTATCGATATGGGTCCAGAAGGCGGTAGCGGAGGTGGTCAAGTGGTTGCTGAAGGCACCCCTGAAGAAATTGCTAAGCACCCTGACAGCTACACAGGGAAGTATTTGGCCCCCTACTTAAAGAAATAACACGATAAAATCCTTAAATGCTATAGTCTTGCCATTATCATGTAGAGACAAAAATGACTGTGAACAAACCTAATAAACAAGCAGATGCTCGCGCCAAAGAACAAGTGGACCCTAGCGCCTCTCCTGATAGAAAAACACTGTTGGAAGAGACGCTGCGTCGCCGTATTATCAGTATGGAGTTACCTCCAGGTGGCGTCATTGATGAATTGAGTCTTAGCAAAGAGTTTGGTCTTTCCCGTCCGCCTGTTCGGGAGTTGATGCGGGAGTTAGCAGCAGAAGGCTATATTGAATTAGAAGCTAACCGACCGGCGCGCGTGTCATCGATGAATTATCAGTCAATGCGCAGCTTCTTCCAAGCAGCTCCTCTTATCTACATAGCCACCACACAACTGGCCGCAACTCACGCCACACCAGCAGATATTGAAAACTTGCAGGCGATTCAAAACAATTTCAAAGATGCAATGGAACGCAATGACACGATAGAACGTGTACATTACAACGACCTTTTTCACTTTGAAATAGGAAAAATTGCACGAAATGCGTATTTAATGCCCAGCCTCAGAAGGTTACTGATAGATCACGCTCGCTTAGGCAATACCTTCTACCGCTCACCAACGACTGACGACATGAAAAGCGATATGGAAAAAGCGGTACAACAGCACGATCAGATTATCAATGCCATTGCTAATCACGATGCAGATGCTGCTGCTGAACTTATCCGAGAGCACTGGGAGCTATCGCGCCGCCGCATGGCAGAATATGTGATGCCGGATGGTGTAGAGATCCCACTGTCCTTTTGATATTAAGCTCCACGTAGATTGTCATAAAAAATTCACAAAAATTCATCACCTTCTAATTATTTCTATTTTTGGAATAATATATTAATTTAATCGCCATTTATTCATCTAAATAGCTTTGTTAAAGTAGTTACATCGATAGGGAAGAGGAAACAACTCAATAAGGAGTTCCTCTCCCGAACGACAAATACATGAAATTATTTAAAGGATGAATAAAATGAAACGTACGCAAATTTCTGCTATCGCTATTGCTTTTTCAACTCTTTTTGCCGGTCAAGCGATCGCTGCAGATACAGCGCCAGTGACACGTGCGCAAGTTAAAGCGGAACTAGTAGAAGCAATTAACAACGGCTATACCGTCGTCACCGAAAGTGGTCGTCTAGCTAAAGATGTTTACCCTGCTAACTACACGCAAGAAAGCAGCGTTGCCAAAAGCCGCGAGGAAGTACGTCAAGAACTAGCTGAAGCCATTGAAAGCGGCTTACTTGATAAGCACATTTCTGCTTAATAAGTTTCATCGCAAGTTACAGACAAAGAAGCCAGAGCGTATATCCGTATGCTCTGGCTTCTTTAATTGAATAAACCGTCTTTAAATCTTATATATCCGTCGGTGCTCTTTAATCGCATAACGATCTGTCATGCCGGCAATATAATCGGCAATCCCGCGAGCCTGACGATTAGCATCTTTGAAGCGATGATCCGGCGGCAGCAATCGCGGCTCATCTAAAAAAGCATCAAATAACTCATGAATCACGCGACGTGACTTGACTGCCATACGCATCACTTTATAGTGCCTATAGAGGTTTTGCAAAAGAAACTGCTTTAACTCATCTTGTAATCCGCGCATCTCCGGTGAAAAAGCCACCAGTACCGGCGCGTTAGCAACGTCTTCAGGCGTTTTAACCCGATGCTCATTGATTTGACTTAGGGTGTACTCAGTGACATTTGTAATGAGGGTATTAATCATCCGCCTAATGGTCTCTGAAATTAAACGCTTACCCCCTAATGTCGGATACTTCTGCTTCACATCCGCATGATGTTGGGAAAAAATCTCAACCCGACTTAACTGATCTAAGTTTATCAACCCTGAGCGCAAACCATCATCAATATCATGATTGTTATACGCAATTTCATCAGCTAAATTAGCTAGTTGGGCCTCAAGTGACGGTTGTGTGCGGTCAAGAAAGCGCTGACCTACCTCACCCAAGTCTCGTGCGTTTTTTAAAGAGCAATGCTTCAAGATACCGCTACGTGTCTCAAAGGTTAAATTGAGACCGTTAAAATCCGCATAGCGCTCTTCTAGCTCATCAACCATCCGTAAACTTTGTAAATTATGCTCAAAGCCACCGACCTCTTCAGGCAAGTGCTCGCGCATATAGTCATTTAGCGCATCTTGCCCTGCATGGCCGAAAGGCGTATGCCCCAAATCATGCGCTAAACAAATCGCCTCAACTAAATCCTCATTAATCAATAAGTTGCGTGCCAACGCTCGACCGATCTGCGCAACTTCAAGACTATGAGTTAAGCGGGTTCTAAATAAGTCGCCTTCATGATTTACAAAAACCTGGGTCTTATACTCTAACCGTCTAAATGAATGGCAATGAATAATGCGATCCCTATCACGCTGATAAGGATTACGCTTAGGATCGCTTTCTTCAGCGTAAGTACGCCCACGTGACGCCTCAGGATGACTCGCATAAGAAGCTAAATTGGCAACGCAAATCATCGAATCAGTCATCAGAGTCAGGCCTTTTACCATCAACGCCGTAAATACCGCCGGTACGACCTGTACCCGCCCCGGCATCTCTTGCCATTTGCGCACGTCTGGCCATTTCAGCGGCAACCTCAGCACTATCAACGACGGTGCTCTCGACAACTTCCGGCGCTGCAGCCTTAACTGTTTTAGGCACTTCCGAGGCAGTGCTTGTAGACGTCGTCTCGACGTCCGCCGACGTGGTATTTTTTAGAACCAACGACACCAGCTCTTGAGGAGCCCCCTGGACCTTGGCTTGACCAATTTTATCTAAAACAACAAACTTGATCTTACCGGCAGTCGCTTTTTTGTCCAGCTTCATGGTTTCAAACCATTTATCATTACCGCCCAAGGTAGGCGCAACGGTAGGACAACCGATTTTTTCAACTAAGGCGCGCACACGTTCAACATCCTCTTTGGGAAACTGAGTAACTAAGGCTGAGAGCTCTGCCGCCTGCACCATACCGCAGCCAACCGCCTCACCATGCAACCATTCTCCATAGCCTATGCCATTTTCAATCGCGTGTGCAAAGGTATGTCCAAAGTTTAAAATCATGCGTCGATTTGACTCTTTTTCATCCTCTTCAACCACTTGCGCTTTTAACTCACATGAACGATGAATAGCGTAAGTAATCGCTTCCGGCTCCAACGCAATAAGCTCATCTGCAAATTCCTCACACCAATCAAAGAACTCGCTATCCATAATCAAACCGTATTTGATCACTTCGGCTAGACCGGCAGATATCTCCCGCTGAGGAAGTGTCTTTAGCACATCAATATCAATATCGACAGCGATCGGCTGATAAAAAGCACCAATCAGGTTCTTACCTAGAGGATGGTTTACAGCTGTTTTACCACCGACCGACGAATCGACCTGAGCCAGAAGCGTCGTTGGTACCTGTATAAAACGAATACCGCGCATAAAGGTGGCAGCAGCAAAACCGCCTAAATCACCGACCACGCCCCCGCCAAGCGCAACCAATACCGATTTACGATCCAGCTTATTTTCCAGCATAAAAGTAAAAACTGAATTAAGCGTGTCTAAGTTTTTGTATTGCTCACCATCCGGAATATCAAAATGATAAATGTCCTTCCCGGTAACCTTTAATGCATTGAGCGCGGCATCACCATGGAGCGCACGCACCGTAGGATTACTCAAGACAACAATGGCGCTCGCATCAGGGGGAATGGACGTACCAAGTTGCCGAAGAATATTTTTACCAATTTGAATTGGGTAACTACCACCAGGTACATTTACTCGCACAATACTCATTTATCGTCTCTTTTGGCTAATAAGTTAATAATCTGTTCAACAACGACACTCTGTGAGTCCCCTGTTGAATCAATAATATAATCCGCTGCTCCCTCATAAATCGAACGACGCTCTGCAAGCAGCTCAGTTAAACGCTGTTTAGGGTTTGGTGTGGCTAATAACGGACGGTTTTTATCACGAGCCACGCGTCGATATAATTCATCAACCCCTACTCTGAGGTAAAAAACCTGCCCACACTGCCTCATCAATTCGCGATTTTGTGGATATAACACGGCCCCACCGCCTGTTGCTAAGATCATATCACCCTCAAGAAGCACGTCCCGCAACACTTCATTTTCGCGTTTACGGAACCCTTCCTCACCTTCGATGTCGAAGATGGTGGGAATATCTACACCGCAGCGCTCGACAATGGCATGGTCCAGATCAACAAACTTACGCCCTAATTTTTTGGCCAGAGCACGACCAACCGTTGTTTTACCGGCACCCATCATACCGATCAGGATTATGATGTTCTTTTCAGGTAAATCACCGGGTGCTACAGTGATATTCATTGTATTTTCAAAAATTTAATATAATTTATAGTTAGTAAATATTTACACTTTAGGCAAATTTTACACATTTCCCGCTGTCTTTGTCGTTATTTTAACGCTAAACTAGGGGCTAAGCTTAAATTAGCAGCATTGTACATAGCTTCTCACGTCGCTTCTAAGCGCATTAATTACTCATGAGTCAAAAAAAGCAATCTCCTAAAACTTCCGGATTCGGTTCTTTCATTAGCCGTTTTTTTGTTAAAACCCTATTTTTTGGTTTGGGTTTGGCGGTATGTGGTCTGATTTTCGGCACCCTAGTCGTCAGTTCCGTCTGGCCAAACTTGCCCAATCTCACCGCAATGACGGATTATCGTCCGCGCGTTCCCTTACGTATCTACACAGCTGACAAGATTCTTATCGCCGAATATGGCGAAGAGAGACGCAATGTCCTCCGCATTGATGAGTTCCCGGAGCATATGAAACTAGCTATATTAGCCGCCGAAGATGACAACTTCTACGAGCACTCCGGCGTTGATTGGCGAGGTGTCATACGTGCTGCGTTAGCCAATGTCTCCTCTGGTGGCCGTGCTCAAGGCGCCAGTACCATTACGATGCAGGTAGCGCGTAACTTCTACTTAAGTTCAGAAAAGTCCTACTTACGTAAGTTTTATGAGCTTTTATTGACATATAAGATCGAAGAAAATCTTAGCAAAGATCAAATTCTAGAGCTCTATATGAACCAAATCTATCTTGGTCATCGTTCCTATGGTTTCTCGGTCGCTGCGCGCACCTACTTCGCCAAACCTTTATCCGAGGTGACCTTAGGCGAAGCCGCTGTGTTAGCCGGCATCCCAAAAGCACCATCTGTTAATAACCCACGTACAAATCTGCAGGGTGCTTTAGATCGTCAACATTATGTCTTAGGGCGTATGCTGAGCTTAGGTTTTATTACCCAAGAAGAATATGATGAGGCCAAGGCAGAAGAAATCACCACGCGTTCTCTTCACGAGATCGAAAGTGAAGAAGCTTCACGTATCACCCAAGTCCAACGCCAAGGCCAATATGTCGCAGAGTTAGCACGCCAATTGATGTACTTAACCTATAAAGACAATGTCTATGGCCGAGGTCTTAATGTATACACCACCGTTGACTCCAAAGATCAAGCAGCTGCTTACCATGCCTTACGCAAAAATATTATGCAATTTACGCGTAATCGCCCCTATCCCGGCCCTGAAGGCGAAGTTGAGCTAGCCGAAGGGATTGAAAAAGATGATGAGGCAATGGAAAGAATTCTCTACGACATTCGTAAAGAGCACCCAAATGACGATGATTTATTGGTCGCCGTTGTCCTTTCTTCTGCTGCCGACAAAGTGACACTAATGCGCCGCGTTGGTGAGGTCATTGAATTGACAGGCGACGAACTAAACAATGCTCGTCGTGCGCTTCCACCTAAACCAAACAATGCCGAGCCTATTTTACGTGGCTCCATTGTGTATATTCAGCGTTTCGGCAAAGACGGTTGGTCTATTGTTAACCAACCCGCTGTCGAAGGTGCCTTTGTTGCTTTAGATGCCAACGATGGTGCTATTCGCTCAATGATCGGTGGCTTTAACTTCAATCGAGGCGACTTTAACCGTGTGACCCAAGCGTGGCGTCAGCCGGGTTCCACCTTTAAGCCTTTTGTCTACGCGGCAGGTTTAGAGCGAGGCATCACGCCTGAGACCCATATTTCGGATCAGCCCTTTGTGCTAACTGCCAAACAAACCGGCTCAGCACCTTGGCATCCTAAGAACTATGGCGGTCGGTACACCGAAAGTCAAACCATGCGTCGCGGTTTATATCAGTCGCGTAATATGATTTCTATTCGTGTACTGGAAGCAGTGGGCGCTGACTTTGCCCGTGATTACATTGCCCGTTTTGGTTTTGATATTCGTCGTCAACCACAAAAAAGTGCCTATTTAACCATGGCCCTTGGTGCCGGTAGTGTGACACCATTACAAATGGCGGGCGCTTATGCAGTATTTGCTAATGGCGGTTATCGAGTTAATCCTTACATTATTGACTATGTACTGGATCCCGAAGGCAATGAAATTATGCGCACTCAGCCACAAAAAGCAGATGATGAGTCCAACCGTGTGTTGGACGAGCGCACAGCCTATTTGATGAATAACTTATTACATGGTGTCGCAACCTCAGGTACCGCTGCTCGTACAAGCAGCACCTTGGGGCGCAAGGATCTCCACGGCAAAACCGGCACCACCAACCAATCGTTTGACGCATGGTATGCAGGCTACACCCCTAATTTAGTAGGTATTGCCTGGATGGGTTACGACCAACCACGCTCCCTAGGTAGCAACGCGACCGGTGGTCAATTAGCCATGCCTATCTGGATTGAATATATGCAAACTGCCCTCAAGGGTGTGCCTGAAGAGTCTGCGGGCCCAGTACCCGATGGATTAACGAGCATGGACGGTAACTTTTACTATGATGAGTTTCCAAAAGGCAAAGCCTTCGTTAATCTCGGAACCAAAAAAGGGTCAACAACAGATAGCGGCAGCTTCATCGGTAGCGACGGTCAGCGCTTCACACCCATTCAACCTCGTCGAGATCCATTACAACAAACAATCGAGTCATTTAATCCGACGGGCGGACCTCCTATCCGCTTCTAAATCGTCTCACACTTGACATAGATTTGATAAGAAGAGTCGTTATAATCGGTTGGTACTATCTAAGTTGCCAACCGATTTTTTTTGCTTTTTAGCAAATGAGGTTTTTAGTGCTCATGTAAAAGTCTATGGTAATTACTGCATTGCAACACTAAGTAAAAACTTTTATAGTCTATTATGTTGAATCAATAATAATTTTTTAGGAGTAGGCAATGATTTATTCAGGACCCGCAATTACTGTACAGATGTTAGAAGATGGTATTGCAGAGTTTAAATTTGACTTAGAAAACGAATCAGTTAATAAATTTAACCGCGTCACCTTAGATGACTTAGCGGCCGCTATCCATGTGGTCAAAGCAAACCCACAAATCAAAGGCTTATTGGTCACTTCAGCCAAGAACTTCTTTATTGTAGGTGCTGATATTACTGAGTTTGGCGATGTTTTTTCGCATGGTCGCGACTATATCAAAAACTGGGTCATGGATATTCATCGCACTTTCAATGCATTTGAAGATTTAAATATTCCAAAAGTCGTTGCCATCAATGGTTTTGCTTTAGGCGGCGGTTTAGAAATGTGCTTAGTAAATGACTACCGCGTGATGAGCGATAAGGCACAAATCGGTCTACCTGAATTAAACCTAGGCCTTATTCCCGGCTTTGGCGGCACAGTACGTATTGCCCGTTTAGCAGGTGCAGCCAAAGGTATTGAGTGGATTAGCACATCCTATCCTCGCAAAGCCCAGCAAGCGCTTGCTGATGGGGTAGTTGATGAGATCGCTCCGCATGACGAACTCAGAGAGGTCGCATTACAAGCCCTCAAAAAAGCCATCGCGGGCGAAATTGATTGGCAAGCAAAGCGTGCTACCAAACTACAGCCAATCGCTATGCCGCAGGGTGATTCTAAGGATTTTTTTAATAGCGTTCGAGCCGAGCTCACTAAAAAAACCAATCCTGAACAGTACCCGGCCAGCAAAGCCTTTTTAGACGTCATTGAAGAATCAGCGGATATGCCGCGTGACCAAGCAGTCGAAGTGGAAGCCAAGCACTTTGCTGATGTATGTGTAACACCACAAGCTGATGCCTTAATCGGTTTATTCCTTTCCGACCAAGTCATTAAGCGTATCGCAAAGAAAAACTCCGCCGATGCGCTGGAAGTTAATAAAGCAGCCGTTTTAGGTTCCGGTATCATGGGCGGCGGCATCGCTTACCAAGCAGCGACTAAGGGCACACCAATCATCATGAAAGATATTGGTCAAGACGCATTAGATTTAGGCATGGCAGAAGCCGAGAAGCAGCTAAATCGCCAGCTCCAAAGAGGCCGTATTACTGAAGACAAAAAAGCCGCTACATTAGCCTTAATTACGCCTCAACTCTCTTATGACGGTTTTGACGAAGTTGATATCGTCATTGAAGCGGTCACTGAAAATAGTAAAGTAAAAGAAGCGGTCCTTACAGAGGTAGAAAACGAAATCCGTGACAATGCTATCTTAGCGTCAAATACCTCAACCATTTCTATCACGGAACTGGCCAAGACACTAAAACGCCCGGCTAACTTCGTAGGTATGCACTTTTTTAACCCGGTTCCGCTCATGCCCTTAGTCGAAGTCATCCGCGGCAAAGAAAGTTCACCTACCGCTGTTTCGACGGCTGTTGCTTTAGCAACAAAAATGGGCAAATCGCCTATTGTGGTTGAAGACTGCCCCGGCTTCTTAGTCAATCGCGTCCTGTTCCCTTATTTTGATGCCTTTGATTTACTGCTCAAAGAAGGTGCTTGTATCCAAAAAATCGACCAAGTCATGGAAGACTTCGG
Source organism: Oligella ureolytica DSM 18253 (assembly GCF_000373745.1). Lineage (GTDB taxonomy): Bacteria > Pseudomonadota > Gammaproteobacteria > Burkholderiales > Burkholderiaceae_B > Oligella > Oligella ureolytica. The sequence goes on from NZ_KB892346.1 coordinate 18,044, forward strand.
TTGGCCTATGGGTCCGGCGTATTTATCCGATGTAATTGGCTTAGACACTTGTGTACATGCCTCTGATGTATTGGCTGAAGGCTTCCCTGACCGTATGAAACCCAGTTTCAAGGGAGCTACTAAGGTGCTATTTGAAGCCAATCGCTTAGGACAAAAAAATGGCAAAGGTTTTTATATGTACGAGGCTGACGAAAGCGGTCGCCAACGCAAAGCCTTTGACCCTGAGATTAAAGAGTTACTAGCAGAGCATATAGATGCCGCAGATGGTCCGGGCTCAGTGGAGTTTTCTGACGACGCGATTAGAGACCGCCTCATGCTGACGATGTGTAATGAAGTCGCTCGCTGTATTGATGAAAAAATTGTCTCTAGCCCTGATGAAGCAGATATGGCCTTGATCATGGGTCTTGGCTTCCCTAAATTCCGCGGTGGTGCCTTACGCTACATTGATCAAACCGGTCTGAGCGATTATGTGGCCCTCTGCGATCGCTATGCGCACTTAGGTAAAGCCTATGAAGCACCACAAATCTTACGCGATATGGCCGCCAAAGGTGAGACCTTCTTTTAAAGAGGTCCTAAGCACAATCAGCTAAAGCAGAAGAGCCGCTCTATGTATGTTATAGAGCGGCTCTTCTGTAAACTGAAAGATAGTCGTGTAGCGTAAGCTAGGTTTAAGGAATTGTCACCTTAAGCTCTTGACCGGCTAACTGCGTACAGAGCTCAGACAAGCGCTCATCCAAGTTAATACCGCCACGGGTATCAACCCACTTACCATCTTGGTAGCCATAGTGCCAAGCGCCGCTAGGAGCAGCTAACCACATCTCTTGTAACGGGGATTGGCTATTTAGCACTAAGTGATCGGTACGGTTAAAGACGATAGTTAAAACTTGGCCATCAATGGTGGTGTCCAAGTCTAAGTCTAAATCTTCAAACCAACCCTCTGCTTGATCTTCTACTTCTGCCAAAATAGCATCCGCTAAGGCAAGGAATTCAGATTCTGTCATAATGTAATATCTTCTAAATCAATCGGTTTAAACAGGTAAAGCTTTTAAGATACTATAACAAAGCATCTTATCATTTACTGATTACTTAGAATTTATGTTAATAAAATTATTTAATCAAACCAAGAACGTCCTTGAGGTCGGTGTGGCTACTCAGAAAAACATAATACTTACGCTGGCTTTGGTGCTACTGCTTTCAGCATGCGGTCAAAAAACGCCTGTCTATTTACCTTCTGCCAGCCAACAGCGTGAGTTGGATGAGCGAGATGCCCGTATCAAAGCACGCAAAGAAGCGCTTAAAAATGAAACTGCTGAGCAAAAAGCTGCTCGCAAAGCTCGCATTGAGTATGGTCGTCAACGCGCAGAAGACTACCGAAAATCTCAAGAAGCACTAAAAAGCGATACCCCTCAACACTAAACAAAAATAATCAATCAACACCTTAGCAAAATTTTATTATTAAAATGATGAGCAATTTTTCTACCAATACAAACAGCATTGCCCCTGTCGGTCAACCTCATTTTTACTACCAAGATCAGACTCTATTTGTAGAGCAATTGTCGGTTAAAGCATTGGCCAAAGAGCATGGCACTCCATTATTTATTTACTCCAAAGCCGCACTCAAAGCCGCTTGGGACAGCTACCAAGAAGCCATAGACAATCGCGATGTCCTGATTTGCTACGCAATGAAAGCCAACTCAAACTTAGCCATCTTAAATTTATTTGCCCAATGGGGCGCCGGTTTTGACATTGTCTCCGGTGGCGAGTTAGCACGCGCTCTCAAGGCAGGTGCAGACCCACAAAAGATTATTTTCTCAGGCGTCGGTAAGCAAACTTGGGAAATAAAAGCCGCACTCGAAGCCAATATTAAATGCTTCAACGTCGAGTCCATTCCTGAGCTCTCTTTAATCCAAGAGGTCGCTTCTTCGTTAGACAAAAAAGCAGCTATTTCCCTACGAGTCAATCCTGACGTAGACGCAAAGACGCACCCTTATATATCGACAGGCTTAAAAGACAATAAATTTGGCATTGCGATGGAAGATGCTCTCGCCACCTATGAGCATGCCGCGACCTTATCGCATATTAAAATTGTCGGCCTAGATTGTCATATCGGTTCCCAAATCACTCAGATCGAGCCTTATTATGACGCTTTAGAGCGCCTACTGAAGCTGATGGATCAACTTCGTGGCAAGGGCATTGAGTTAGCGCACTTAGATATCGGTGGCGGCTTAGGTATTCGCTATCAAAACGAAGAACCTCCTCACCCTCGTGAGCTTATCGGTCCAACACTCAACGTACTTCAAGAGCGTGGCTATGGCCATTTACAACTGACGCTAGAGCCTGGACGCTCTTTAGTCGGTAACAGCGGCGTGTTAATTACTGAGGTGCTCTTTTTGAAGGATGGCGAAACAAAAAACTTTGCCATTGTTGATGCAGCCATGAACGATTTAATTCGCCCTACCCTATACGATGCGTATCATGGAGCACTCGCTGTAGAGATCAGAGATAGCCAAACAACAACCTATGATATCGTCGGTCCTATTTGTGAAAGCGGTGACTGGCTCGCCAAGGACCGTGAGTTTGCGCTTATTGCAGGTGATCTGATTGCTATCGAATCTACCGGTGCTTATGGCTTTGTTATGAGCGGTCAGTACAACTCTCGACCACGTGCAGCCGAAATACTTGTTGATGGTAACCAAAGCTTCGTCATTCGCCGCCGTGAAACAATTGACGAGCTATTTGGACACGAGCTCATTCCTACTATTTCTTAGTCGCACAAACCCTGCAACCTAAAGCCCATGGAGCCAATGATGACCAACAGACCCCTTAGCGGTATCCGTGTAATTGAAATGGCAGGCATTGGCCCTGCTCCTTTCTGTGCCATGATGTTGGCTGATATGGGCGCTGAAATTATCCGTATTGACCGCCACAGCGACACGTTTTTAGGTGGCGGCGGTACGGCAATTGAACGTGGTCGACGCAACCTTATCTTAGACCTCAAACAAGAAGAAGCTAAAGACATTGTTAAACAGCTGGTCGCTACAGCTGATATCTTAATCGAGGGTTTTCGACCCGGTGTGATGGAAAGACTTGGTCTAGGACCCGACGATTGCTTTGCGATCAATCCGGCACTGATTTATGGTCGTATGACCGGTTGGGGCCAGGAAGGTCCCTTATCAAAAACGGCCGGTCATGATATTAACTACATTGCTGTCACCGGTGCATTACATGCCATGGGTGATGCCACCTCCCCACCCAATCCACCACTACACTTAGTAGGTGATATGGGCGGTGGCGCGATGATGCTTGCTTACGGCATTGTCTGTGCTTTACTTGAGAGTCAACGCTCCGGACAGGGTCAGGTAGTCGATGCTGCCATCACTAGTGGCGCCTCACTGAACAGCACCATGTACTACGCATTAATCGAACAAGGTCTCTGGAACCTTAACCGTGGAGCTAATTTATTAGACGGAGCCGCGCCGTTTTATAGCTGTTATCGCTGTCAGGACGGGAAGTTTATTGCGCTCGGTGCCATTGAGCCTCAGTTTTACCGACTGCTTCTCGAACTATGCGGTGTAGAGGATGAAGCTATTTTTCAAGAGCAAATGAATCGTGACTTATGGCCTGAGCAAAAAGCAGCATGGGCGGCGTTGTTTCAGACCAGGACTCAAGCACAATGGTGCGAGCTACTGGAGGGTACCGATGCTTGCTTCTCCCCTGTTTTGGACTTTAATGAGGCTGTGAGCTATGCACACCATCAAGCAAGAGGTTCTTTTCAAGAAATCAATGGCAACCTGTATCCCGCTCCCGAGCCTATTTTGAGCCGCACACCCGCCCAAGCAGGCAGTATCAGTCCCGCGGGGCATCATAGCCATGAAATCTTAGCTGAGCTAGGATTTAGTGAGGAAGCGATCCAAGCCTTACGTGAGAAGCAGATCAGCAACTAAGCAAAGAACCAAAAAAATAGCGTTGATAAATGAATATCAACGCTATTTTTAATCAATCACTACTTAGCCCGTGTATAACTACAGCTCACCATAAGAATGTAGACCGGATAAGAAGATATTAACCCCTAAGAAAGCAAAGGTGGTAACCACCAAGCCGGCTAAGGCCCAGTATGCCATGACCTGGCCACGCATACCTTTCATCAAGCGTAGGTGCAACCAAGCGGCGTAGTTTAGCCAAACAATAAAGGCCCAGGTTTCTTTAGGGTCCCACTGCCAATAGGTACCCCAAGCATCGGCAGCCCAAAATGCACCTAACACTGTTGCTACTGTAAAGAAGGCAAAACCGATAGAGATGGCACGATACATAATATCGTCAAGTACCTCAAAGCTTGGGAGGCTAGCTGCAATGCGCTTACGGCAAACTAAAATACCCGCCACCACGATAACGCTTAAGCCAAAATAAATAAACCACAAGGCATAATCGCCTCGCGAACTGAACATCAATGGCTCCGCCACTAAAGCACCACCGATTAATAACAGTGGAATCATCGGGCGCCAAGTGGTGGTTTCTCCGTGTAGCTTAACCAAATAAGCAAAACCGACCATGGCTGATAAGGCAAAGGTTCCATAGCCTACGAAGTTAGCCGGTACGTGGAGCTTCATCCACCAGCTGTTTAGCGCGTTATTAAGTGGTTGAATAGTCGCTGCATCACGCAAGAAGGTATACCACAGCAAGAAGGTCACCGCCGACGCAACAACCAACATAATAAAACCGCCTAAAGCCCGCGTGTTATAGCGACGCTCATAGTACAAGTAAAACAGCACAGTAATTAAGCAGAAGAGTACAAATACCTCATATAAATTACTGACGGGAATATGACCCATATCGAAAGCGATTAAATGGCTTTCGCGCCAACGCACTAAGAGACCAACAGAACCCAAGACAGTACCGGCCCAAGCAAAAGCAGAACCCATCCAGGCTAAGTTCTTATTGGCAAAAGCAAACCAATACACGATAGTCGACATAAAGTACAAGGCACACATCCACAAAACGGCGGACTGTGAAGACAATAGGTACTTTAAGAAAAAGTTGCTATCGCCTTTTGATAAATCACCACTGTAGACTAGCACCGCAAAGGCTGCTAAAACAAAGGTGGCGATCATGTAGGCGCGCAAAGGACGCCATAACCAACCCACCCAAACAACAGCGAAAGGCGAACAGAGCAAGATAACTTTTTCATAGATATCCATGGAGTCCGGCCACTCGACTAAAAAGTAAATAGCCGCCGCCATCAGGGCAATGAAATAGACGATATCGGTCCAGTTAAAACGACCTCTTAGACTCTCGGTATTAACACCCTCCGAAGCCCTTTCCCATTTAGCCGCTACTGCAGCTGCTTTTGAATCTACTAACATATCACTCATTTTTAATACCCCTAACTTCTTGCTACGTCGGAGAAGTCATCCTTAAATTTATTAAATTCCTTGCGGAAATCTAAGGTACGTTTGTGTGAAGTCATTGCCGCCCTAATGGCACTACCACCATCGTCCTGCTTATTAACCCAGAACCAAATGCGACGGTCACGAACATATAACATCATAAAGATGCCTATCATTAAGAAAAATGTACCTAAATATACCACCCATTTACCGGGTGAGCGTGTCGCTTGTAGCACACTGGCTTGTACATGCTCATATGTCTTGAGCTGCAACGTCATCGGTACCGGATAATGAGGCATATCTGATAAGCCTCGGATAGCGAGATTAAGCCAATCAGCATTCTGCTCAACCGCTTCAATATCATCAAATGAGAGCGCCGGATAGCCAAGATCCGCACGCACATACTCTCGCGCTTTCATTGTACTGAAAACAATATAGTCTCGCATCATACGCTGCAAAGGCTCTCGTAAGCTTTCGGGTACACGTTCGGCCTCGGATAGCTCCTCGCCACTGATATAGCGATCCAAGCCATGGAAGCCACCTTCAGCAAAAACATTTAAGGCAGTGTCCGCCATCGTAATAATAGCGGCCGTAGGCACCTCCGGATTTTCCATCAACTTAGCATATTCGAGTGCAATGCGTGTACGGACTGATTGATCATTAATCGCCGCTCGTATACCCATAAACTCATCTAATGCGCCTTTGTCGTCAGCAGGTAAATAGATATAGCGGAAACCACCATTTTCCTGATCGCCAATACCAAACAAATAAACTAAGCCCTCTTCCAAAGGAATTGGCAACATATAGTTTTTAAACTCCATTGGCTGATTGGACTCATTGGTCAAGGTATAAGCAAAGCTTGGACCGACATTATGAATCTTTTCGTTATTTTTACTGGCGGCACTACCGGTCACTGCGACCACTTGCTCTTGTAAGGTGCGATGTGATTCGCCCGGCTTAGATAAATCCTCAACATTGATTGGTGAAAACTCAGTCAGGGTTAAGCGATACATTTCGCCATTTTCGGTAAATCTCAGCTGCGTCCCATTGGCTGAACCCACCTCACCAAATACTTCGAATGGTGTCAAGCCATTGTCGCGCATCGGTATCGCCGTCATATATAGTCTGGAGCCACCATCATCAAAACTGGACTGGTACAGAGTGACACCATTTATTTTATGAGGGTGATTAACTTCAATAATTAAATTTTCAGTTTTACCGGTTTTGTAATCGGTGATATCAACATCACTGGCAAAGCGCTTAGGCTGACCATTGGTTTCATAATACTCAATGATAAATTTATTGAGCTTAACTTGGAAAGGCATTTCCTGCATAAAGTAGTCGCCGCCCATGCTTAAAAGCGCATAGTCGGTCGCCTGTCCCTCAGAAATCAACATATTGCCGCGGAAACTCGGGTTATTTGTACCATAGCGTGATGTTGACTCAACCTCAGAAACGAAGCGCGCTTCATCAGGAATCGCTTTTTTATAGCCGGTCCAAATCTGTAAGCGATTGGGTAGCTCACTATCTAATAAACCACCAATACAGATAACAACAATGGCCATGTGCGCAAAGATAAAACCCAATCGGTTGCTACTGCCCTTTTTGGCTGCTAATAAAACCGTATCACCGTCAACTTTTTCTTTGAACTGATAGCCATGGTGCTTTAACCATGAGCGCCCTAAAGCGACACCTTCCTCCTGGCTGAGATCAGATTCAATATCAATTTTATGTGGAAAAGCTCGGAGACTGGTTTGGCGAACATACTCACGGAAGGTGCGCATATCCTTGATCATCTTGGGCGTATTACGAATCAGGCATACCGTCGTAGAAACCACTAAGAAGGCCATAATCAATAAAAACCACCAGGTATTATAGATTTCGGCTACACCAAACTTCCTAAAAACGGAATACCAGTAGGTACCAAACTTATCAATATACTGAATCTCTGTTTGGCTTTGTTCCAACACAGTCCCGATAATGGTCGCAATAGCAATAAACGTCAAAAGACTAACGGCGAATCGCATGGAGCCTAGGAGCTCATAAATATCTCTGCCTAAATTTCTTTTGCGCCTAGCGCTTATGGTCTTATCGTTTTGCATAAAAAAGAAAAGCTCGATCCATGAAGGAAACGAAAATTGAGTTGTTTAGTTAAAAAATGGAACTACCTTGTCGTTCCTGTAGTAAATACAAGAAGAAACAAATGTTACGGAATGTTTGATTAAAATAAGGCTCTAGAGTTCCCTAGAGCCTTATGATTTTTTGATCCCGCACAAAACAACTAGGATTAATAGTGATAGTGTTTTGCCGTTGAGCGTTGAGCTTAACGAATACCGGCTGCGTAATCAGCAACCGCTTTAATGTCTTGACGGCTCATGCGATTCGCAATCTCTGCCATGTGATTATCTGCACCCGCATTATCACGCTCGCCATCAGCAAAAGCAATTAATTGCTCATGCAAATACGATGGAATTTGACCACTCAGACGAGGGTACTGACCAGGGATGCCGTTACCATCAGCGCCATGACAAGAAGCACAGGCTGGGACATTACGATCGGGGATACCACCACGCCAGATCTGACGACCACGTTGGACTAACTCTTGGTCGGCAGCGTGCTCAGCGATAGCCGGTGTTGTAAGCTCTAGGCTACTAACATATAACGCGAGATCTTTCATCTCTTCTTCAGTCATCTGAATCACGTTAGGTGCCATTAGCATCGCATTTTGATTACGACGATGGCTATGATTCTTGCCCTCAATATTTTTAAAATTCTTTAATTGAGCTAAAACGTACTCATAAGACTGACCTGCAATGTGCGGATAAATAGGCACCATACTCATACCATCCGTACCATGACAAGCAATACAGGTAGCAATGCCACGAGCAGGATCACCGTTCATATATAGCTGCTGACCGCGCTCAATATCAGGCTTTGCTGGACCAACTGCAGTTTGAGCAACGGCAACACCACTAGTTAAACCTAAGGCTAAACCACAAGCCATGACAACTTTTGAAATAACGTGCTTCATGAATTTCCTCTGAGACCATACCTAATACCAGATAGGTGCCAATATAAATACTAATAGTACTAATAGCTGGTTAAAGACAACCTAAAGACAATATGAGTATGATTTGTCTAAAGTAGATACACAACCCGCCAAATTTAAATAATCGTCTTGTATTTTAATGCAATATAAGACAAATAGTTGCAAGAAATAAGCTTTGTAGTAAATTTTAGCGGTCTTAACGGTTACTTAGGGGAAAAACCCAAACGGTATGGTGATTATTCATCCGAAGTTTGTCTTAGCGCAATGTCTGCTTTGCGCTAGTGATTCTCTGTCAGCTAACATGTTAAAGTCGAATAAGAAATATGACATTTCTTGCGACTGCTACCGTTAAATGACGACAAAACGACAAAACGATACAATATAATAATTAATCACGATAATTCTAATTATTATACAAACGGCTCATTATGTCGATATTACACCGCGCATCTTTCTACCAGTCTGCGAGCAAAGTTGTCCAGCTCCCTGCCCCACGAGGTCCTGAGGTTTGTTTTGTTGGACGTTCCAACGCTGGCAAATCGTCTGCTATCAACGTGCTCACTAACCAAAAGCGCCTTGCTTACTCCAGTAAAACACCTGGTCGCACGCGCCTGATTAACATCTTTGGTATTCCCGACTCCTTGGATCCGGACAATCCTTTAGGCTACTTAGTCGACTTACCCGGCTACGGTTATGCTTCTGTTGCCCAAGAGGCCCAACAAGAATGGGGCAAGGAATTAGGTGACTACTTAATTAAGCGACCGTCACTTGCCGGAGTGGTACTGCTCATTGATATTCGCCGCGGCATTACTAAGCATGACTACGGCTTAATTGATTGGATTGCCCAAGCCAAGCGACCGGTCCTTATTCTCCTGACCAAAGCGGATAAGCTACCTTATGGGCAAAGACAAAAGGCGATTGCCGCCATTCGCAAAGAGATTGCCAGCCAACTGGGCGATGTTGAGGCGATTGCTTTTTCGGCGACTAACCGTATCGGTTTAGAGGAAGCTAATGAGAAAATCCTTAATTGGATTTCTCCACGCGTAGTACCTTAGCGCCGGACTTAAGCTTTTCGCTACGCACACAAATCTTTTAAATTTAAATAAATTTCGGAGTTAACCATTATGTCATCCAGTTTTATTCTCGCCGACTTCCCAGCTGCCCGCCCTCGTCGTAATCGCAAGCATGAGTTTTCTCGTCGTTTAATGCGTGAAACAGTGCTGACGACTGATGATTTTATTTATCCCGTCTTTGTTCGTGAGGGCCAGGGTGTCGAGGAAGAAATCGGCTCTTTACCGGGTCAAAAGCGTTATTCTCCTGACACCATTTTAAAAGTCGCCGAGCAATGTGTTGCCTTAGGTGTACCGGTCATTTCTTTATTTCCAAATATTGACCCCTCGATCAAAACACCTGACGGCATCGCTTCCACCGATCCCGATGGACTCATTCCACGAGTGACTCGTGCGATTAAGCAGGAATTTCCGGATTTAGGTGTGTTATGTGATGTGGCTTTAGACCCATTTACAAGCCACGGACAAGATGGCGTCATCGATGACACTGGTTACGTGCTTAATGACCCGACATTAGACGTCTTAGTCAAACAAGCGCTGGTTCAAGCCGAAGCCGGTGCCGATTGGATCGCACCAAGCGATATGATGGATGGCCGCATTAAGCTCATCCGCGAGGCTTTGGACCAAGCTAATCTGATTGATACCCAGCTCATGGCCTATTCAGCTAAATACGCCAGCGCCTTCTATGGTCCGTTCCGTGAAGCAGTCGGTTCCGCATCAAACCTGGGTAAATCTGACAAAATGACCTATCAGCTCGATCCGGCAAACCGCTTAGAAGCATTACGTGAAGTCGCGTATGACATCAAAGAAGGCGCAGACTCAGTCATGGTCAAACCCGGCATGCCTTACTTGGATATTTTACGCGACGTCAAAGACGAGTTCCGTATGCCAACGTACGTTTATCAGGTGAGTGGTGAGTATGCGATGCTTAAAGCAGCTGCTCTTAATGGCTGGTTAGACAATGACAAGGTCATGATGGAGTCTCTACTGGCCTTTAAACGCGCCGGCGCTGATGGTATTTTGACCTACTTTGCACTCGAAGCTGCACGCTGGATAAGGGATCATCAGTAATTAATCGTTTTTCGTTTAAAGGGGTTGAGGCAGCAGGCTTAACCCCTTTTTTAGGAGTTTTTGATGTTAGACAATCATTCCACTCTTTCTGAGGCAAAGGCCTTAATTATTCAGACCACAACACCTACAATAGAGTTAGCCAAGCTGATCGCCGAGAAGTTAGTCGGGGAATCTTTAGCTGCTTGTGTGAACTTAAGCGCCCCCTCTTTGTCTATCTACTCGTGGAAGGACACGCTCCACAGCGATGAAGAATATACCCTTACCATCAAAACCAGCACCGCTCGTCAAGCAGACTGTATTGCTCGCATCCAAGAGCTGCATAGCTATGATGTACCGGAAATTATCGTATTACCGATTATTGGGGGCTCCAAGCAATACTTGCAGTGGATCGCCGATGAAACGAGATGAATAAAACACAAAACCACCTAGCTTACTTACTACCTTTAATTGCGTTTTTCTTCTTCAGCACCTCTTTTTTTGCTGTAACTCAAGCGCAAGAGGATTTTTTACCACCTGAAAAAGCCTTTGCGATTGAGACCTCTACTCCCGCGCCCGATCAACTTCATATCCGTTTTAACATTGCGCCCAACTACTACATGTACATGGAGCAAGTTAAGTTTCATGTCGTCGGCGATGATCAACAAGAGACATTCAAACAGGCATTAATCGGTGAGCCTGTGTTTGGTGAACCCATCGTCAAATATGACGAGACCTTTGCTAAAGACATGCCGGTCTTTTACGACCCAATGGTTATTGACGTCCCTCTCAAAGCAACAGCCCAAAGCCAAACAATACGCCTCGTGGTCACTGCTCAAGGTTGTGCAGATGCCGGTCTTTGCTATCCACCTGAAGAGTATCCTATTGATTTAGAACCGCTTGACGCCGGTTATAAAATCGCCCATGCGCCCGGTCTATTAGGTCGCATGATGGGCAACCAATCCACTGAAGTCGCCGCTTTAGACTTTAGCGCCTTAGCTGCAATCGCTGGTAATACAGAGACGATTGACATGTCGAACAGCCAAAATATGGCTACCGATAGTTCCTCCAGCGTTCAAGCGTCTAAAACACCTGCACGCAGCCTAAGTACGGCTGGTGATACTCAGATCGCCGATTGGTTAGATGAGTCCAGTTTTTTAAATATCATTTTAATTACTTTTGGCTTAGGGCTACTCTTGTCACTAACCCCTTGCGTACTCCCCATGCTGCCAATTTTGTTAGCCTTAGTCGTGGGTCAACAAAACCAAACTAAGGCCGATGGCGCCGACGCGAATACCCCCAAAGCCCGCTTCCGCGGTTTAGGCTTAACTTTAGTCTATGTCTTAGGGACTTCGATTGTTTATAGTTTATTAGGCGTAGCAGCAGCTTCTGTCGGTGCCGTACTTTCTGTTTGGATCCAAAACCCATGGGTCCTCAGTGTCTTTGCTATCGTTTTAGTCCTACTTGCCTTTGCCATGTTCGGCAGCTTTAATCTACAAACCCCAACCGGTGTGCAATCAAAGCTTAACCAGCTGATGGACAAGCTACCCGGCGGACGCTATGGTAGTGCATTTATTATGGGCATGGTATCGGCTCTGATTGCCGGCCCTTGTGTCGCTGCTCCATTAGCGGGCGTTTTATTATTTATCTCCCAGACTGGCGATATGCTCACAGGGGCGCTAGCACTCTTTGCTCTAGCGTGGGGACAAGGAGCCTCATTAATTGTGATTGGTACAACCTCAGGCGTCCTGATGCCTAAAGCAGGTGGCTGGATGGAGGGCGTTAAGCAGTTCTGCGGCTTGTTATTACTCGCTGTGGCACTGTGGATGATTCAGCCACTCATCGCAAGCTGGATTAGCATCTTATTATGGGCAGTTTTAGCGTTTAGCTTAGCAATTATTTTAGGCGCCTTTAAGTCGACAGACGCTCAGCGTAGCGGTGTTTTTACCATTTTCGCTAAAGCTATTGCCTATTTAGCCCTGCTATGGGGGGTATTATTAGTCGTTGGCTTAGCTACCGGTCATCCCAGTCTATTACAGCCACTACAGGGGCTTCGCTTAGCACAAAGCACTGCCACCACCCCGCTTGCAAACACTCAAGCTGCACTGGGCAGTGGTCCTATCAAAAACCAAGACTTTACACGAATCTCTTCAATTGCCGAATTAGAGCAAGCCATCGCAGCCAACGCAGGTCGTCCTGTGATGCTGGATTTTTATGCCGATTGGTGCGTCTCTTGCCATCAAATGGAGGCCTTTACCTTTAGCCAACCCGAGGTCTACCAAAAAATGGGGCAAATGGCTTTACTGCAAGCAGACGTGACTCCCAACACTCCTGAGGATCGTGAGTTGCTTAAACGCTTCCGTTTATTTGGTCCTCCAGGCATCATCTTCTTTGATGCCGAGGGACAGGAGCTAGACACTCGTGTGGTTGGCTTTCAAAATGCCGAACGCTTTGCCGAAAATTTAGATCAGGTATTAAACCATTTCAGTCATTAACCAAGCATAGGGCTTTACTCAACAACTTGGGTAAAGCCCTATTGAATTTCAGCCGATAATTTCTTAGAATCGGGCTTTGTTGTAATCTCTTTTTCTATAGGTAAATGATGGACACAGCGGCTGCACACCCCAACAAGCAATCCCCACAAGACAGCGCCTTATGGCAATTCTGGATTGACCGAGGTGGCACTTTTACCGACATTGTTGCAAAGAAGCCGGACGGCTCGCTTATCACCCACAAGCTGCTCTCAGAAAATCCGGAACACTATCCGGATGCGGCACTTGCCGGCATACGCCATCTTTTAAATCTTAATCCCGATACTGCTATCCCAAGTAGCACTATCGAAGTTATTAAGATGGGCACAACCGTTGCCACCAACGCCTTATTGGAGCGTAAAGGTGAGGCAACTGCCCTCTTTATTACTGAGGGTTTTCAAGACGCTCTGAATATTGCTTACCAAGCGCGCCCAAAACTCTTTCAGCGTCATATTATTAAGCCTGAACTACTCTATGGCCGGGTTGAGGGTGTTAGCGAGCGTGTCCTGGCCGATGGTACGGTTGAAAAAGCGCTCGACATAGAAAAAAGTAAAGCTCAACTTCAACGCACATACGATGAAGGCTATCGCTCCATTGCCATCGTTTTAATGCATGCTTATCGCTACACCGAACATGAAAACCAATTAGCTGAACTCGCTAAAGAAATCGGCTTTACGCAAATCTCTGTCTCCAATCGCGTTAGCGCACTCATGAAAATTGTAGGCCGTGGCGACACCACCGTGGTCGATGCTTATCTATCACCCGTATTGAGAAGCTATGTTGATCGTATTGATGCAGAAATTGATGACACTCGCCTCATGTTTATGCAGTCAAATGGGGGCCTGACAGCTGCTGATAATTTCCAAGGCAAAGACGCCATTCTCTCCGGTCCCGCAGGTGGTATCGTTGGCATGGCTCGCATTGCCGCTGCGGTGGGCTCTAAGCAGTTAATTGGCTTTGATATGGGCGGCACGTCAACCGATGTTTCCCATTATGATGGCGAATTTGAACGCCTATTTGACACCTCGGTCGCCGGCATACGCATTCGCGCACCAATGATGAATATTCACACGGTTGCAGCGGGTGGTGGCTCTATTGTCTACTTTGATGGTCAACGTATGCGAGTTGGCCCTCACTCCGCCGGCGCTTATCCCGGCCCCGCGGCCTATCGTAATGGCGGTCCATTGACCGTCACTGACTGCAATATCATGCTCGGTAAATTACAGCCGCAGTACTTCCCCAGTATCTTTGGCCCGGAGGCTAATCAACCGCTGGACGTTGATTTAGTCAAAGAAAAGTTCACGGTTCTCGCTGATGAGATTTACCAACAAAGCGGTGTCCGCGCGACGGCAGAGCAAACCGCAGAAGGTTTCCTGCAAATTGCCGTTGCTAATATGGCTAATGCCGTGAAAAAGATTTCAATCGAACGTGGCTATGATGTCAGCAAATACACTTTGGTCAGTTTCGGTGGTGCCGGTGGTCAGCACGCTTGCCTAGTGGCCGATGCCCTTGGTATGCAACAAGTATTAATTCATCCATTTGCAGGAGTTCTCTCTGCTTATGGCATGGGTTTAGCCGATATTACCGCCATGCGGGAAACTTCGGTGGAGCTGCCACTAAACACAGACGCAATGCCTGCAGCAGAAGCCTCTCTCGACACCTTAATCAAAGAAAGCACCACTGAAGTACTCAATCAAGGCGCACAAGAAACACACATCCGGGTAATTAAGCGTGCTCACATCCGCTATGAAGGTACTGACTCGCACATTGTGGTAGATTTTTCAACAGTGGAGGCCATGGCAGATGATTTTTTCAAGGCCTATTTGCAACGATATAGTTTCTTAATGCACGATCGACCGTTAGTCATCGAAGCCGTATCGGTTGAAGTCATTGCCAAGAGTGGCGTTGATCTAGAACCTTCATCAGCACCAACTGAGCGCATTGAAGTGCCACCTGCTTTAGCCAATATTCAGTTATTCACCCATGAACAACATCATCTATCGCCTATCTATAATCGTGATGACTTAAGCTCCGGGATGTCCATTCAAGGCCCTGCAATCGTCTTTGACGCCAATGGCACAACCGTGATCGAGCCGGAATGGCAAATGGATATTCTCAGCGGTGGTGAACAACTCCTAAGTCGAAGCAAAGCCAAAGAAAGCAAAGTAGCCATTGGTACCACGGTCGATCCTGTCATGTTAGAGATTTTCAACAACCTCTTTATGGCCATCGCTGAGCAAATGGGTGCGACACTTGCCAACACAGCATTTTCTGTCAATATCAAAGAGCGTTTAGACTTTTCCTGCGCATTGTTTGACCATGACGGCAATTTAATCGCCAATGCCCCCCATATGCCGGTTCATCTAGGATCCATGGGTGAAAGCATTAAGACCATCATTTATAAGAACCAAGGTCGTATCAAA
This sequence comes from Oligella ureolytica DSM 18253, assembly GCF_000373745.1. Taxonomy (GTDB): domain Bacteria; phylum Pseudomonadota; class Gammaproteobacteria; order Burkholderiales; family Burkholderiaceae_B; genus Oligella; species Oligella ureolytica. Next base: position 33,548 of record NZ_KB892346.1, read on the forward strand.
CCCGGTGACACATTTGCCCTTAATGACCCTTATAACGGCGGTACTCATTTACCCGATATCACCGTTGTCACTCCCATCTTTGACAATCATGGCAAAGAGATTCTGTTTTTTGTGGCGTCACGTGGCCATCATGCAGATGTGGGCGGCATCACTCCGGGCTCCATGCCCCCCAATAGTCGTAACGTCATTGAAGAGGGTGTGCTCTTAGATAACTTTTTGTTGGTAGAAAATGGCGCCATGCGTGAAGACGCATTACGTGAGGTATTTCTTGGTGCAACCTACCCTGCTCGCAACGTCAACCAAAACATTGCCGACCTACGCGCACAAGTGGCTGCTAATGAGCGAGGCGTACAAGAACTGCGTCGTATGGTGCAAAACTTCGGTCTGGACGTGGTTCAAGCCTACATGCAGCATGTACAAAACAATGCCGAAGAGTCCGTTCGTCGAGCTATCGATGCCCTACAAGATGGTGAGTTCTGCTACGAAATGGATAATGGTGCCAATATTCGGGTCGCTGTGCGCGTTGATAAAGATTCACGCAGCGCTACAGTCGATTTTACCGGCACCTCAGCACAACTGGAGAGTAATTTCAACGCGCCCAAAGCGGTATGCATGGCGGCTGTCCTCTACGTTTTCCGCACCTTAGTCAATGACGACATCCCGATGAATCAAGGTTGCCTAAAGCCTATTGAGGTTATTATCCCTGAAGGCAGTATGCTAAACCCCCACGCCCCGGCAGCCACCGTCGCAGGTAACGTTGAAACCTCACAATGCATTACTGACGCTATTTATGGTGCTTTAGGCATCATGGCGGCCTCTCAAGGCACAATGAACAACTTCACCTTTGGTGATGAGCAATACCAATATTATGAAACCATCGCAGGTGGTAGCGGTGCGGGTAAAATCATCCATGAGGACGGTGGTGAAGAGCTATTTCACGGTACAGATGTCGTGCAAACCCACATGACCAATTCACGCCTAACCGATCCGGAAATACTCGAGTTCAGATACCCCGTCGTATTAGAGGAATTTTCTATACGCCATGGTAGTGGAGGCGGCGGCAAAGTCAGTGGTGGCAATGGTGGTACTCGCCGTATTCGCTTCTTAAAACCGATGACAGCTTCTATCCTTTCTAACCGTCGTCGAGTTGCTCCGTTTGGCGCATTAGGCGGGGAAGATGGAGAGGTAGGAGCAAACCATGTAGAGCGCACTAACGGAACCGTAGAGCAGCTAGGATTCAGTGCCTCAACCAGCATGCAAATCGGTGATATTTTTGTAATTAAAACCCCGGGTGGCGGAGCTTACGGCAAAGCAGAGTAAGCACGGGTTCGCCAAGCACACGCTATCAGCGGTCTTGCAACCACCCTAATAAAGACCAAAGGAGACACACAATGACTTTAAAACCATTAACGCTCGCCATTGCTGCGACAGCCTCTATTTTTACGGTTACCACAGCGCATGCAGAAAACTGGCGGATGGCCACACCCTACCCTGAGCAGAATTTTCATACGCAAAATATCAAGCAATTTGTTGCGGATATTAAGGAAGCGACGCAAGGTAAACTGGATATTACTGTGCACCCCGGCGGTTCCTTAATTAAACCCATGGAAATTAAGAATGCGGCACGTTCGCGTCAAATTGAGATGGGCGAGTTTATTCTTTCCGGTATGGCTAATGAGCATCCGCTCTTTGCACTCGACTCCGTGCCCTTTTTAGCCACATCACACGATGCTTCTTGGAAGCTTTACCAAATTTCCAAACCTTCTTTAGAGCAATTACTGGAAAAACAAAATCTGAAGCTTTTGTATTCCGTGGCTTGGCCTCCGCAAGGTATGTACACCACCACACCGGTGAGCAAAATAGAGGATCTGAGCGGTATGCGTATGCGTGCTTATAGCCCACAGACCGAACGCCTGGCTCAATTGTCGGGAGCCATTCCGACACAGATTGAAGCAACCGATGTGGCACAAGCCTTCAGTACCGGTCGCGTTAATGCCATGATCACCTCTTCCTCAACCGGCGTTAACTCTGCGGCTTGGGACTTTTTAAAGTATTACTATGATGTACAGGCCTTTTTACCTAAAAATGCCGTGGTAGTGAATAAACGCAGCTGGGACGGCTTAGATGAAGCTACCCAAAAAGCCGTTTTAGATGCTGCCGCCAAAGCGGAAGAGCGTGGTTGGGAAATGTCTAAAGAGGATATGGTAAAACAAAACCAAACCTTGGTTGATAATGGCATTGAGTTAAGTCCCGGCAGCGAGGAATTACGCCAATCTTTACGTAAAATCGGTGAGCAGATGGCTGCCGAATGGAGTAAACAGGCGGGCGCTGAGGGTGAAGCCATCATCGCTAAATTCAATAAGTAATCATAGGATTTGTGATGCGCAAAAGTCTCGATTTTTTATATAAACTAAGTGGGGCCGGCGCTGCATTATCTTTATTAGTGATTGTGATCATTCTCTTTGGTCAAGTCACATTTAATATTATTGATTATGTAGCCCATGCCTTGTTCGACAAACGCTTTGGGCTACTTATTCCCTCCTATGCCCAGTTTTCCGGCTATGCCTTAGGACTGGCCACTTTTTTATCGTTGGCGATTGCCTTAAGACATCATTCACATATACGAGTAACGCTCTTGGAGATGCGTTTTAAAGCAACGCTGCGCCGTTGGACGCACACCGTGGTTGCCTTACTCGGTGTTGCCATCGCCCTTTTAATCAGCTACAGTCTGATTGAACTTACGTTCGACTCTTGGCAATGGAATAGCACTGCCACAGGTTTAGTACGGCTTCCGCTCTGGATTCCACAAGCAGGCTTGGCCTTAGGCTCGGTGATTTTCAGCATTGCCTGCATTGATACCTTTATTGAAATGATACGTTATGGCCGCTCCGACGCACTAGTCACTATCGACCCCGTCGATGTGGGAGACAGCAATGACTGAGGTTATTTTTTCGCTGATTTTAGTCTTTAGCTTAATAGGCGCTTTAGCCCTAGGGGTTTGGGTCTCAGTCTCTCTTTTTCTTACCGGTATTGTCGGTATTTTATTATTCTCAAATGCCCCCTTAAGCAATGTTCTCGCCACTAATATCTGGAGTTCTTCTTCCGAATGGTCTTTAGCGGCCCTGCCTTTATTTATTTGGATGGGTGAAATTCTTTTCCGCTCACGTATTTCCGGTGACCTTTTTACCGGCTTAGCTCCCTGGATGCGTAGGTTTCCCGGTGGTTTAAGTCATGTAGGCATTGTCGCATCGGGTATTTTTGCGGCAGTGAGCGGTTCTTCAGCAGCGACTTGCGCAACGGTTGCTAAAGTTACCCTCCCTGAATTAAAAAGTCGCGGCTACAACGAAAAGCTGGTTATCGGCACCATTGCCGGCTCAGGCACCTTGGGTCTTTTAATTCCCCCATCAATCATTATGATTGTTTACGGTGTGGCGGCCGATGTCTCCATCACCCGTTTATTTGTTGCCGGCATTGTTCCGGGGCTGTTGATGATTAGCCTGTTTATGGGCTTTGTGGCCATTTGGTCCATCCTTAATCCGAGCCAAGTGCCTAAAAAAGATCCACCGATTTCCTTTATCCAAAAAATCAAAGCCAGTGGTAGTCTGATTCCGGTAACCCTACTGATTATCGGCGTAATGGGTTCAATTTATTTGGGTATTGCCAGCCCCACCGATTCAGCGGCTGTGGGTGTGGTGATCTCATTGATTTTAGTTTGGATCTATGGCGATTTGAATTGGCAAACCTTTAAGGAGAGCTTAATTTCTGCCATGCTGACCTCCTCCATGATTGCCTTTATCCTCGCGGGCGCGGCTTTTTTAACCGTTGCCATGGGCTATTCAAATATCCCCATGCTATTGGCACAATGGATCACCGATTTGGGACTTAATAACTATGCGCTGATAGCCGTATTGGTAGTCTTTTTTGTGATCATGGGCTGCTTTCTTGACGGCATTTCCATTGTGGTACTGACCACCTCTATCCTGCTACCGAGCATTCAGGCTGCCGGTATTGATCCACTCTGGTTCGGCTTATTTCTGGTTATCGTGGTTGAAATGGCACAGATTACGCCACCGGTAGGATTAAATCTCTTTGTACTCCAAGGCATGACCGGCAAAAACATCTGGTATCTCTCGTTGGCCGCCCTGCCATTTTTCCTAATATTGCTATTAGGCGTCATCCTAATCAGCGTATTTCCCGAGATTGTTATGTTCTTGCCGAAAATGATGTATCGCTAAAGCGCCATGGGATGGTCAGGCAACCGTCCCGCTTTACCAATCCACCCCAATACCTGCGCTACTATTAGGAAAAGGTCGAATCGTCACCCCCGTAGAGGCTCCGCACCTTTTTGCCCTTAGACCAAGGATAGAAACGCACGGCATTGGTCACCCAAGCTGAAGTGCCGGTGCCCGTACTGATGGGTATGCTATGACCGGCACCCGCCGAAACCCGCGGTTTGGAGGGATTATAAGCACAGGCCGCCAATAGAAAAAGCAGCGCAATGGCTGTAAAAATCTTAATTAAATAAGGCATTTAAAGCTACCATGTAAAAGCGTCCGGATTAAACAGCTTAACATAGTTTCTCCAATCATTGCCTAATCAATCATCAGTAAAAAAGCCCTAAACAAGGGTAAGCGTTAAGGCGCACTATTTGGTGGTAAGTGTGCGTCAATCGTATACTCGATTATCAAAAAAGAGGGTGGACAAAAAGCGCCCATTGGCTCTTTTATGCTTGTGGATCGCTTAGGATAATCTTTTATGGATTATTCTGATGAGTAGCAGGTTATGAGTAACAACACAACAAACAAGCCCTCGGCGGAGACAATCGATAGTCGCCTTGATAAGACATTCAATCAGCCTTTTGATTTTAACCATATTGACCTCAGCCGTGTTTTGAAGAGGTGTTAAGCCTCATGGATATGTCCACAACTTGAGATCGCACAGAATCTCAAATCACGAGGTTACTCATTGACGGAGATTAAAGAGATCACCGGCATACCCCAGCAGTTACTTGAACGTTTACATTAAGCGCCCGTTGAATTCCGATTGACTACAAAAATAGAGCCCTAACGTCATGCAAAATGCTAGGGCTCTGTGTTTTTTTCCTTGTCGGTTGTGCACTAAGCATCAAATTAATACATATGTTCACCGTCGCTGACGCTTGGCGTAACGGTAGCCTCCTAACTCACCCTAATCCTTCATCAAGCCCTCACCGAGATATGTATTGTCATCCTTCATGCCCGGCAAGACAAAGTAGTAACCGCCACCGAAGGGCTTGATATAGCGTTCCAAAGGCTCACCGTTCAGGCGGGTTTGAGCATGAATAAAGCCATGGAGTAAGTCATTTTGGAAGGAAATAAAGATTAAACCCATATCCAGCAAGCCGGAAGGATGCAACCCCAGTGAATAGCTGAAACTGCGACGTCTCATCTTAGCGACATGACGCTCCGGATCGCGCGGCTCGGCACGACGTATATGAGAATCGTATAAAATACGGTCGCCATGCGGATCCTTTAGCATTTCTGGATCGTCAAACTCACCCTTCATACCGATAGGTGCGCCGCTGCGTTTATCGCGACCGAAGTCATTTTCCTGATCCTCTAAAGGCGTACGATCCCAGAACTGCAAATTAAAACGAATCAGTCTGACAGCCATATAAGACCCGTCACGACACCAAGCCTGCTCCTCCTGCTTCGCCGTGACCCAGACCAGATCGTCCATCAAAGCGGCGTCCTTGCTGTCCGCATTACCCGTGCCGTCTTTAAAGCCGAATAAATTAATCGCCGTCTGACCGCGGTCAATATCACGCGCCGGTAAGAAGCCGTCGATTTTCCACAGCGGTGACATATAGCGCTCAGTGTGTCTTACAATATCACGCAACGCATAAATCACACTTTCACGGCTATTGGCACAGAACTGCAATAACAAATCACCGCCCACCCATTTAGCTTCCAGACGATCATTAGGAAAACGGTTCATTTCCATCAAGTGCTTAGGCTTACGATCCTGAAGACCGAAACGATCGTCAAACAAAGTGTGACCGACAGCCACCGTCACCGTTAATAAATCAGGCTCTAATTTACCGCCCAAAATACCGGACTCCATCGGCGGTAAACGATCGTCCTTATCCACCGGAATATCTTGGGGGACCGTTAAAAAGCGGATGCGTCGTGAAATAATTTTAAAGAGCTCGTTCAGCTCCTGCACCGTTTCAACGGTCAAATTAAAGGCAATCACAATCGCTTCCTTATGATCCGGGGTAATGACGCCCTGTTGATGCGCACCATGAGCATCGATATGCCGCGCATAATTCGGCATACAACTCGTACCATCGGCCGTCTTTGTCGCGTCATTGGCGTCCTTAGCAAAAGCAAGCTGTGTTGCCGTCACTCCCAAGGCACTCATACCTAAACCGAGCTGTCCGAAGCGTCGCAATGCGCCGCGACGTGCTGATGAAAAATGGCTGTTATTCTGATTAGTCGACATACGCTACTCCGACTTGTACTTAAAATAAACTTCAATATCCAATAAAGCGCGCAACTCAGCCAGCTGCTGAGCCTGCTTCGTGACAAGCGAGTAGAGACGTGCTTTATCAGCAGACTTTAACTGATTAAACTGCTTAAAGCCGTCGCCCTCACGATAGCCATCCATAATCGCCTGAATACGCTCAAATAAAGCGTTGATATTAGCCATCACAGGCTCGTCGATAAAGGGTTTAAGCAAAGTTACGACCTGTTGTGAACCGTCAAGATTAGCCTGAATATCTGCCAGATCGGAACCGGCATATTGATTTTCAATGCCGAGCAGCTTCTTTTCCAGAATCATTTCCATAAAATCAGCGCCGGACTGCACTAATTTGGCAATTTCCAAAGTCTCAATGGCAATGCGTTTATTGACATCACGCAAATGATGCAGTAAATGCTGCGTATCATGCACCGTTTTCTCCACATCAGCGAGCACAAAAACATCATACTCAACGCGGTGATAACCTTTAAAACCCGGATTGGCCTCACGATCCAGAAAATAATCCGCGCGTGAATTCACCATCTTATCAATAAAGCCGAAAGACTGCAGCGCCGGGCGCACACGCTCATAGGCTTGATGCGCTTTAATATACTGCGCTTTAGCATCGTCCAGATCGCCGGCCTTGGCAAGCTCGACAATCATAGTTAATGCAGCAATGGACTCGGCAATCGAAGACTCCATATACTGCATATACGCCTCAATCGCCGGCATAAACTTTTGAGGGGTAGGAATATCACCCTTGGCAGCGGCAATATCGCCGCTGTTCATCACCGGCGCCCGCACCGCCTGTGCCGGCGTCATCAGCGCCAGCAGACCGCCGACCACCAACGTCATGGTCACCGCTTTGACCACATCACTAAGCTGTTTTAACTGTTTGCGCTTCATAACGATTAGACCGTTGAAAAATAAAGGCAATAATAAGCCAAAATAAAACAAAGACGATCACATTAAGCAAGGTAGGCTGATCGCGATAAGCAAAGAATGAGCCTGCCAAATTACCCACAAAGCCCGAAGTACTCAAGATATCCGAACTATTCCATAGCTCGCTGCAAGTCCATGCCGGCAGTAACTCAACACAATCACTTTCGACCAGTAAATTCACAATATCTTCGACCGCGCGCATCAGCAATGACAGCCCTAAAAACAATAGCAAAAAGCCCGTCACGCTAAAGAATTTCTTCCATGACACCACGCGACCGGTCAAAATAAATAAGTAAAAAGTCACAAAGGATGCGATCACACCGACAAGCACTTCAAGACTAAAAGCACCGATATTGTCTGAGCTTAAGGCCATAATCTGTGCCGATAAGAAAACCACTATCTCCGAACCCTCACGCACAATGGCCACTAAAATCACCACCAAAGCGCCCCACCAAGCGTAGTTTTCTCGACTTTTAAGCATCTCCGCTTCGATGGCCGATTTCATATTGCGAGCGTTTTTGTGCATCCAGTAAACCATTTGCACGGTCAAAACGCACGCCAAGCTTTGCATGATGATCATAAAAATGCTTTGCGGCGCCCCCTCTAAAGCGCTGAATACACCATAAATCACCAAGGCCAAAACCACCGCCACCAGCAGACCGAGTGCTACCCCACCCATAAGTAACGCATACTACTGCGATCCTCCTGCTTAGCCATCCAAGCATAAATAATGCCGATCACCAGCAAGGCCTCAAAACATTCCCGCCATACCACAAAAGCCACATGACCCATGGTCACGCTCCCTGTTATAAATTTACTTAATGATTAATTTACCCTTAGGCTTATCCAGATGAAAATCATCAAAAAAATCATACTCACCGGGCTTTTTAGGTGGAATCACCACCACCGAAGTCACGCCCGGTGCCAGTACTTTTTCCTTGCGCAATTGCAGACTTTCAAACTCAGCCGGTCCGCTACCGATATTGCTCACCTCAATACGGATAATCGTATTAGCCGGCGCTTCCAAAACCAAAGGAATCAAATCACCGTCTTTCATCTGCAGCTGAATCGTATGCTTTTCTTTATCTTTAGCCACCGCCGCTTGAAAACTCAAGAAAAAGGAAGTAAATAACGCCACCAAAAGAAATGCATTTTTTCTCATTGCTTCACCCCATTAAAAAAGCAAAAGCTCACAGCCTTACCTGTCAGGGTACTCTGTGAGCTTAAAGACTAAAGATCAGCCGTAACGGCTATGCTCTTAGTAACCACCTTTACGTCCGGTACCGCTAAAGTCAAATTCCCAAGACACGTCAAACGGCTGGAACCAAGGACCGACACCGGTCTCCTTATCAATATGGCGACCCATTTGATTAGGGTTGGGAGGAGCAATATTAAAAGTCACTTTGTACTTACCATGACCGTCCAATTTAATATTGTCACCGTAGTGTGGACCGTCGTTCGCAACCATCATCATAAAATGACCGTCCTGATTGAACTTACTGTCACCATCAAGCTTTTGGATGTTGTAGGTGATGTTAAGATTAGGAATCCAATCACCCTCGGAGAAACCGTTAGGGTTATCCTCTAAAGCATGAATATCAGCCTCTAAGTGAATATCGGAGTCCTTAGCGGGACGGTGCTGATGCTCAGGATCTACACCCTCGTTATCCATCGTGATAGGCTGTAGATAAACACCGACGATTTCCATACCGTCCTTGAGAACCGGCTCACCGACCGGATACTCTTGTGCATTAGCCGCAGAAGCAAATAATAATGCGGTTGCACTTGCCAACATAACACTGCTTAATAACTTCATATTTAATTCCTCATAAATTCAATAAATTAACTCTTATTAAGAATGATTCTCATTGCTAGTGTACGCTCATTTACTTTTACTTTCAACAAGTAATAATTCAGAAATAAAATCTGTTGCTTATTAGACAAACATGAAAAAAGGCCAAAGCAATCTGATGACATACTGCTTCGGCCCCGGCTTTTTTAGCACTGCACTGCTTAGATTGACTTCGCTTCACCCATTTGTACGTAAGTCGGCACCTTAGAGGCGGCGCTCATTAAGTCCATATACGCTTGAGTCACGGGCGGAAATTCAATCCCCGCAGCCGCTGAGATATGCCTTAAAAAGGGATATAGGCGAATATCGTCATACCCATAGTGTTGGGCTTGAATACGTGCCAGATCAATATGCGGTATCAGCTTTTCCAAGGCCGCTTGCCCCTGCTGCAGCAAGGCCGGCGCTTCCTCAGCTAAGCGTCCAAAATCATCCACGCGCTTTTCATGAATGGTTTTATAGTGTTCACGTGCCGATGTTGTGGCAAACCCACATGACCAATTCACGCCTAACCGATCCGGAAATACTCGAGTTCAGATACCCTGTCGTATTAGAGGAATTTTCTATACGCCATGGTAGTGGAGGCGGCGGCAAAGTCAGTGGTGGCAATGGTGGTACTCGCCGTATTCGCTTCTTAAAACCGATGACAGCTTCTATCCTTTCTAACCGTCGTCGAGTTGCTCCGTTTGGCGCATTAGGCGGGGAAGATGGAGAGGTAGGAGCAAACCATGTAGAGCGCACTAACGGAACCGTAGAGCAGCTAGGATTCAGTGCCTCAACCAGCATGCAAATCGGTGATGTGTTTGTTATTGATACGCCGGGCGGTGGTGGCTATGGAAAGGCGTAATAACCTCAAGCGCTTAGTTGCTAACTATCAGTAAGCTCAACCCTAGTAGATAACATTTCATCGCTACCACACTATACTTTTAACCAATAAAGCTTAAGCCACGACTCATCCACTTATTAAAGACGGCTTTTCCGCCCAATATCGTGTCACCGATGGGAGCAACTTCCACTTAGAGAGTTTTAACACAGCCCCTCCGGAGCACCTCGCCAAGGATCTCCTCACAAAAAGGAAAAAGTCACTCGTTAAACGCATTGCTAAGCTTCAAGACATTTTGTATGCCAATGATCGACACGCCCTACTCACCATTTTTCAGGCAATGGATGCGGGAGGTAAAGACTCTGCTATTAAGCACTTATTCACCGGCATTAACCCCCAAGGTTGTGAAGTACATTCATTTAAGCGTCCGACCTTCCTTGAACTCGACCATGATTTCATGTGGCGTAGCAACATACGCACCCCCAGTCGTGGCAAGATTGGCGTTTTTAACCGTTCTTACTATGAAGAAGTGCTGGTGGTTAAGGTTCATGAGCAAATATTAAACAGCTCGAAACTGCCAAAAGAACTTATTCACGAGGATATTTGGGCAGAACGCTTTGAATATATACGTGCTTTTGAGCGCTCTATGCATCAAAACGGGACCAATGTATTGAAGTTTTTCCTCTATTTATCGCCGGATGAACAGAAGAAACGCTTTATTTCACGCATGAAAAATCCAGAGAAAAACTGGAAATTTGATCCTAATGACTTATACGAACGAAGCTTTTGGGGCGAGTATATGCAAGCTTATGAAGAAGCGATTCAATCAACTGCCTGCCAAGACTCCCCCTGGTACATCATCCCCGCTGACGATAAGCCCTATAGCCGAGCAGTCATCGCCGATGCCGTATGCCAACACTTGGCGAGTTTAAATCTCGAATATCCAACCCTAAGCGAAGAAGTACAAAGTAATTTACAGAGCTATATTGAGCAATTACAAAATGAATAAGCGTATTTACTCTTATTTTGCACTGATCGTGAAGAACTCCGGCCGTATTACTGAGAGCTACTCCGTCACGATACGAGGCCACCTACGGTGCCTTATTTAAAATTTACCTCGCTTGACTTTGCCCTAAAGAGCAGAGCGGTCGCATAGAACCATAGTCAAACAAAACAAAAAGGCATAACTGATAGTACACTTGTGCAATTGTTTCTTTAGTTTTTTTTATTGACAATGAATGATAATTAATAATACTTATATCGTCGTCATTATTTATGAGGAGACATAAAATGCGCACAAAAGTAGCAATTATTGGGGCAGGTCCATCAGGTTTATTGCTTGGTCAAATTCTATCAAAACATGGTATTGACAACATCATTTTAGAGCGTCAAACAGGTGATTATGTATTAGGTCGCATTCGTGCAGGTATTTTAGAAAGCGTCACCATCGATGGTTTAAAACGTGCCGGTGTAACTGAAAACCTAGAAAAATATGGCTTAGTTCATACTGGTTGTGAGCTTGTTTTCGATGACAAATCCTATCGGGTAGACTTTGAAAAAGAAGTAAATCGCCATGTCGTAGTGTATGGTCAAACAGAAGTTACTCGTGATCTTATGAATGCTCGTGAGTCTATTGGCGCAACAACTATTTACGAAGCCGCAGACGTCGCTTTACATGATGTAGATGGTGAAAATCCTTATGTCACATACACTAAAGACGGTCAAGAACACCGTTTATACTGTGATTTTATTGCTGGCTGTGATGGTTTCCATGGTGTATCACGTCAAACTATTCCGGCCGACATTCTTAAAACATACGAACGCGTTTACCCTTTTGGATGGTTAGGCTTAATGTCTGAGACGCCTCCTGTTGCCGATGAACTTATTTATCTAAAACACGAACGTGGCTTCGTATTATGTAGTCAGCGCTCTAAAACCCGTAGCCGTTACTATCTCCAAGTACCTCTAACTGACAAAATTGAAGATTGGAGTGATGAACGTTTCTGGGAAGAACTACGCACTCGCCTTGGCCCTGAGCGTTCAGCTAATTTAATAACCGGTCCAAGCCTTGAAAAAAGTATTGCGCCTTTACGCAGCTTCGTAAGCGAGCCAATGCGTTATCACAAATTGTTCTTAGCGGGTGATGCAGCACACATTGTTCCCCCTACCGGTGCAAAAGGTCTTAATCTAGCGGCTAGCGACGTATTGTACTTGTCTGATGCATTTATGGATTTTTACACAAACGATGATATGACCGGTATTGAAGGCTATTCAGAACGTTGCTTAAAACGTATCTGGGGTGCAGAGCGTTTCTCTTGGTTTATGACCAACATGCTACACACCTTCCCGGAAAATGATGCATGGAGTAAAAAAATGCAAGAGGCTGAATTCAATCAGTTATTTAACTCTGAATACGGTGTGCGCTTGTTAGCTGAAAATTATGTAGGTTTACCTTACTAATAGTCTATAAGTAAATTAAGAGGGGTGAGAAATTAATTTCTCCCCCCTCTTATTCTCTCAAACAATTGAAGCTTAAACCAACTCCAATTAGGTAGAGCAATGAAAACAGAAATAAAACGCCGTGTAACAATGGCATATAAAGGACTGGGCCTAGGCGCTGTAGTTTGTGTTTTAATGAGTTTTTCTAGTACTGCTTCTGCAGCTGATGAGCAAGAACTGATTAAAAGAGGTGAGGCACGTTACAACAAATTATGCGCTCTTTGTCACGAAGTGGGCACAGGTACCTATATTAAAGGTCGTCAACTACATCCCGATTTTATCGCCGCTATAGTGCGTAATGGCCTTTTGGCTATGCCGGCTTTCCCTCATACTCACCTCAGTGACGAGGATTTGTTAGCGGTGGGTAAATATATCCAGCAATCATCGGCTCCTGAAGAGAAATAGGAGGCAATTATGAACATCACACGTCGTCAAGCTTTAAAATCTATGGCAGCCGTGGCAGGTGTCAGCGGCACCGGATTATTGATGGGCTTTGGACCGATTGCGGTAGCTGAACCGGCTTTCTCGCCGAAAACAACAACTGTTATAGTTAGTCTGGATACCATTGGCCAAACTTTTTTAAACCGTATCCGAACACAACGAGATACGCATATTTCTCAAGTACTACGTGCAAGCACCGATCTTTCTTTTGTGCAAAATCTGCAACGTATCTTGACTAACGGCCAAGCACAACGAATTGTGGGTCTAGTAGATGACGCATCAGCTACGCTAATACTTGACTTGGCTCGCAGTGCGAATGCTAAGCTTATTTGGGATAAGTCTCACAGCCAGCTTTCCGAAATTGATGCCGCCTTATTGGGTCTGACTCTCAATGGCTTTGAAGCAAAAGCTACTTACACTAAAAACGGACGTCAGAGCAGGGGACATTATGTGTCCTTTATGTTAGAGATTTAAAAGGATTAGAGATGAGTACAGATAATAATCAGGTTTTACCGCTAAACGTAGATCGCCAAGATTTTGATAAAGCGCTTGTAGCCTTTAGAAAGTTATTAGGTGAGGAAAATGTCCTTATCGAAAACGATAAGCTTACCCCCTATCGTAAAATCATGATGTCCGTGGAAGATGCGGAACATGCGCCATCTGCTGTTATTACAGCTTCCAGCGTTGAAGAAGTACAGGGTGTCGTTAAAATTTGTAATGAGTTCAAAATTCCTGTTTGGACGATTTCCACCGGTCGTAACTTCGGTTACGGCTCTGCTGCTCCTGTTAAGCGTGGTCAAGTTATCCTAGACTTACGTAAAATGAATAAAATTATTAACGTAGACCCTGAGCTATGTACTGCCTTAGTTGAACCAGGTGTCACTTACCAACAGCTTTACGACTACCTAGAAGAGAACAATATCCCTCTGATGCTCTCCTTCTCAGCACCATCAGCCATTGCCGGCCCATTAGGCAACACAATGGATCGAGGCGTTGGCTATACTCCCTATGGTGAGCACTTCATGATGCAGTGTGGTATGGAAGTTGTGATGGCTAACGGTGAAGTACTACGCACCGGCATGGGTAGCGTAGAAGGCGATACTGCTTGGCAAGTATTTAAATGGGGCTACGGTCCAACCTTAGATGGTATGTTCACCCAATCCAACTACGGTATTTGTACTAAGATGGGCTTCTGGTTAATGCCAAAACCACCTGTCTACAAACCCTTCGAGATAAAATTTGAAGAAGAATCTGATATTCACGATATCGTGGAGATGATTCGCCCCTTACGTATTGCACAAGTTATTCCCAACTCTGTTGTTATCGCTAACATTCTTTGGGAAGCTGCAACTTGTGATACACGTCGTAGCGACTACACCGATGAGCCAGGTCACACCTCTGATGCTATCTTAAAACAAATCCAAAAAGATAAGAATTTAGGAGCTTGGAACGTATACTGCGCTTTATACGGCACTCAAGAACAAGTTGATGTTAACTGGAAGATTGTTCAAGACGCTGTGAAAAAACTAGGCAAAGGAACTATCGTTACTCAAGAAGAGGCTGGCGATACTCAACCATTTAAGTATCGTGCTGAGTTAATGTACGGCATCCCTAATTTACAAGAGTTTGGTCTATACAACTGGCGTGGGGGTGGCGGTTCTATGTGGTTTGCGCCAGTAAGCCAAGCTCGTGGTACGGAATGTGATAAACAAAAAACCTTAGCTAAAAGCATTCTAAACAAATATGGCTTAGATTACGTAGGTGAGTTTATCGTGGGCTGGCGTGACATGCACCACGTTATTGATGTAGTTTACAACCGTGCCGATCCTGAGGAGTTAAAACGCGCTGATGCCTGCTTTAATGAACTTTTAGACGAGTTCGCTAAAGAAGGTTATGCGGTATATCGTGTAAACACACATTTTCAAGAAAAAGTTGCAGAAATCTACGGCACAACCAAACGTCGTGTTGAGCACGCCATTAAACGAGCTTTAGATCCAAATAATATTTTGGCTCCTGGAAAATCTGGCATTGACTTAAACAATCCTTTTTAATTAGTTAACAAGTAAAAGAGCCAATCACAACAATATAAAAATTGGCTCTCAGTCTATTAGGAGATAGAAGCTGTGAATACAGTAAAATTACTCATCGACGGTCAAATGCGCGATGCCACAGGTCAAAAAACATTCACACGCATCAATCCAATCACAGGTGAAGTTGCCAGTGTTGCTGCTGCAGCTCAGTCTGCAGATGTTCAGGCGGCTTTAGAGTCGGCTGAAAAAGCGTTCCAAACTTGGTCTAAGTTAGGCCCTACTGAGCGTCGTATGCGTTTACTTAAAGCCGCTGATATTATGGATCAACGTGCTGAAGAGTTTGTGTTAACTGCTCGCCAAGAAACAGGCTCAACAAACTCGTGGTATGGTTTCAACGTTCACTTATCAGCAAATATTTTACGTGAAGCAGCAGCCATGACTACCCAAATCGACGGGTCTATTATTCCCACCGATTTACCCGGTAGCATTTCCATGGGTGTGCGTACTCCATGCGGGGTAGTTCTAAGTATTGCCCCTTGGAATGCCCCTGTTATTTTGGCTACACGTGCTATTGCAATGCCTCTGGCTTGCGGTAACACAGTGATCCTTAAAGCCTCTGAAATGTGTCCTGCTACTCACACCTTAATTGGCGAAGTACTTAATGATGCCGGTATCGGTCCAGGTGTAGTCAATGTAATTACAAATGCTCCTGAGGATGCGGGGCCGGTAGTTGAACAACTGATTGCTCACCCAGCAGTTAAGCGCATAAACTTTACCGGTTCGACTAAAGTAGGCAAGATCATCGCTACCACTTCAGCTAAATATCTGAAACCCGCTCTATTAGAATTAGGTGGTAAAGCTCCTGTTATCGTGTGCGAAGACGCTGATTTAGAGCAAGCAGTCGCAGGGGTTGCTTTTGGTGCTTTCTTTAACCAAGGTCAAATTTGCATGTCCACTGAGCGTTTGATCGTTAGCAATAAAATTGCTGATCAATTCTTAGAAAAACTGGTGGCTAAAATCAAAACCATCAAAGTTGGATCTCCGGATCTTGAAGACACCACTTTTGCTTACTTGGAAAGTGCACAGTCTGTACAGCGCATTCGCGAACTGGTTGAAGATGCAGTATCCAAAGGAGCAACTCTGCCTGTACCTATGACAACAGATGGTGCCTTAATGCACCCTTTGATTATCAATGGCATTACACCTGAGATGAAGCTGTACGCTCAAGAGTCCTTTGGTCCTGTCGTGACCATGACGACCTTTGAGACAGTTGAAGAAGCGATTCGTTTGGCCAATGATTCAGATTACGGCTTATCTTCTGCGGTCTTTACTCAGAACATAAATACCGGTATTGAAATCGCTAAACAGATTGATAGTGGTCTATGTCACATCAATGGCCCTACTGTCCATGATGAGGCTCAAGCTCCATTTGGTGGTACTAAAGATAGTGGTTATGGCCGTTTCGGTAGTAAATCCGCTATTAACGAGTTCACTGAGTTACGTTGGGTTACTTTACAAACCACTCCTCGTCAATATCCTATTTAGATATTTTAATCCTCAGCGTCCGGTGAAGGCGCATTCACAAATAAATTTACGGGGTATCGATATTATCGATACCCCGTAAATTTTATGGTCTTATTGCTTTGCGACGCCCGCCTAGCAACGGCACAATTAACACCTTAACCGAAGTAACGGACTAGGACTAAGGAGATACTCGGGAACAACGCAAGAATCACAATTCGTACTATATCCCAAGTCAGAAAAGGCACCACCCCACGGAAAATAGTTCCTGCCGAAATATCGCGTGCAATATTATGGATAATAAAGACATTCATGCCTACCGGCGGCGTGATCAGTCCCATTTCCATCACTACTAGGGCCAATATACCAAACCAAATAGCTTTCTCATCCATACCTAAGCCCCAGAACTCCATACCTAAAACGACCGGTAAGAAAATAGGAACTGTGAGTAGAATCATGGATAAACTATCCATCACACAACCCAGTAAGATATAAACCAGAATAATCGCAAATAAAACAGTTAATGGACTTAGACCTAAACCCTGCACCCACTCAGCAAAACTCACCGGAATCTGACTAACCGCTAAAAATGCATTGAGCATATCAGCCCCAAGTAAAATCAAAAACATCATACCCGTACCAATGGCAGTGCCTTGAATGCAACGCTGTAAACCACCATTCCTTAAACCACCTGAATACCAAGCAACTAAACCCGTCGCTACAGTACCAACCGCAGCAGCTTCAGTGGGTGTAAATACACCGCTATAAATACCGATAATAACTGCACCGAAAATTAGGATCACGGGCCACGTTGCAAATAACGTTGATAAACGTATTTTCCAACTTTGAGCCTCAGCACGCGGACCAGCTAAGTCAGGTTTATACCAAACAATTAGAGCAATAACGACGAGATAACCTGCAACAGCCAACAAACTGGGTAAAAACGAAGCCATAAAAACTTTAGCGATATTTTGCTGAGCTAAAATAGCATAAATGACGAGAGGCACTGAAGGCGGTATTAACATGCCCAACGTACCACCGACTGCTAATGAAGCGCCTGCTAAACTTGGTGCATAATTATGACGACGCAACTCCGGTAACACCACGTGTGACATAGTAGCGGCAGTAGCTAAAGAAGAGCCGCAAATAGCACCGAAACCTGCACAAGATGCCATGCCCGCCATAGCCATACCACCACGCCAGTGGCCTATAAATGAGTTTGCGGCTTTAAATAGTGCCTGAGAAAGTCCACCTTGGGTCGCAAACTGCCCCATCATTAAAAACAAGGGCACAACAGATAGGTCATAAACTGAATAGCGGCTAAATACAGAGTGCTTCAAATGCGCCATTAGTGGATCATAGCCACTAATCCATAAATAACCCAGCGCACCGGCTATAAACATGGACACGCCGATATGAACTCGGATAACAAGTAGAAATAATAAAAATAATAAAATAATTATGCCAATCACAGTGCCTGTCATACCAGCACCTCTTCGTCAGAAGCACTTTTTTGTCTACCGTGTTTCATGGTATAAAGTGCAGCAATACCAAAAACCACAAATGAAGGGGCAATAGGAAAATAACCCCACCAAATTGGCATACCCAAAACCATGGTACTTTCTTGGTATTCATAGATATCAAGCATGCCATCCCAGCTTCGCCAAGCTAATAAAAATGCCAATAGAGCCAACAGTAAACATGCAAAAGAGTCTAAATAACGCTTTAGTTTCTGAGGCGCCCAAAGTGTAAAGAAATCTACAAAAACGTGACCATAAGATAGCTGACAATATGGCATACATAACGTAATACCAATGGCAGAAAACATTTGAATGAGTTCGTAATCGCCGGGTATGGGTGTTGAAAAAAATGTGCGTCCTAGAACACTGATTACTGAGATCACGGCTTCAATAATAAAAAGAGCACCACCAATATAGGCTAGTGTCCTACACACATGCTCTAAAACAGATCCAAAACTACGCGCCATTGGAGTAAATAAGGTTACCATAATGCACCTCTCAGGCAGTTCTTGGGCAGAATCCTGCCCAAGAAGGATTGATAAGTTTAAAGTTAAAGATATTAATTTGCGGTTTCGCCAGTGTATTTATTAACTAAGGCACGCGCTTCATCAACTAACTGCTGCCCACCTTTTTTTCCTTTACTGCCTAACTCTTTAACCCACTCTTCAATCACTACAGCGGTAGCTTGCTTCCACTTCTCAGTTTCCTCTTCGCTGAGTAAAATAACTTGATTGCCACGTTCTTCAGCGGCTGCTTTACCTCCAGCATCTGCCTCTCGGTATTGCGCAGAAATCCATGCAGAAACATCACGACCACTGTTGTCATCAATCACTTTTTGTAAATGCTCCGGCAAAGCTTTATAACGCTTTTCATTCATAACGTAGACCATCGTAGCAGTGGTCATGGTTTGTCCAAGAGCAGTGTCTGTATGGTATTTGGTCAGCTCATGTGCTTTAGTGGCTGGCAATACTTCCCAAGGTACTAAAGCCCCATCAATCACGCCACGAGATAAACTTTCAGCCATTTGCGGTACAGGCATCCCTACAGGCGTGGCACCCAAAGATGACAAAACGCGATTCCCTAAACGAGAAGGCGCACGAACTTTTAGTCCGCTCAGATCTGCCAAACTATTGATTGCTTTATCACGCATATGGAGCTGGTTTGCGCCATTAACCCAAGTACCAATAAGCTTCACACCACGGTACTCATTGATGGCGTTTTCATTGACAAAATCCCACAAAGCCATGGAAGAAGGTTCATGCGTAGTAGTAATAAATGGCAATTCAAATACTTCTGTGATAGGGAATCGACCTGCCGTATAACCCGGTAAAGTCCAGACGATATCAGCTACACCATCGCGAGCTTGGTTAAATAGCTGCACAGGAGTACCACCCAATTGCATCGCAGGATAGATTTGACACTCCAGTTCACCATTAGACTCAGCTTTGATCTTTTCGCACCAAGGCACGATAAACTTAGTATGTCCCGGGGCACTCGGGGGTAAAAAATGTGCTACTTTTAAAGTGATAGTTTGCGCTTGGACGCCCATGGCAGAACAAGATGCGGCAACAAAAAATGCCGCAGATAAAATGCGCTTGTGTAACATAACTCCAGTCTCCTACTCCAAAGGTATTTAGTATTTATGAATTAATACCTTGACTAACAAAATTAGATTTCTTCGGTGTCTATTTCTTTTAAAGTTGCCTCTGGATAACGATTGCCTGCTATTGTTTGCTGGCTAATCAGTTCTCCGGCTTTGTTTATGACTTCAGCGCCCAACTGTAGCTGAGCGGCTTTGATATTTTCTTTTAAATGCTCTACTGAACGTGTACCCGGGATAGGGATAACGCAAGAATCTTGAGCTAATAACCAAGCCAAGGCCAACTGAGCCGGTGTGCATTCAGCTTCTTGAGCTAACACTTCATATTCCTGCAAAACCTGCAAATTATGAGAAAAATGAGGTTCCTGAAAACGTGGCATATTAATACGGATATCGTTATCCCCTAACTGCTCTAAGCTACGCAAAGTAGCCGTTAAAAAACCGCGTGCCAAAGGGCTAAAAGCCACTAAATTAGCACCTATCTCTTTACATGCCTTCAACGCACCATACTCAGCATTACGTGACCATAATGAATATTCATTCTGTACTGCTGCAACAGGGTGGATTTGATGTGCCTTATGAATAGTTGGCCCAGAGACCTCAGATAATCCTATATGACAAATTTTGCCTGCCTCAACTAAATCAGCGAGAGCCCCTACGCTATCTTCGATAGGCACAGACTTATCCCAACGATGCAAATAATATAAGTCGATAACATCTGTCTGCAAACGCTGTAACGACGCATCACATTGCTCCTTAATCGTTGCAGGACGACCATCTATAACGCGCTTACCATCTACACCTGCCATACCACATTTGCTCGCCAAGAAAATTTGGCTACGGTGGTTTTTAAGCACTGAACCGACTAAAGTTTCATTTTTACCGAAACCATACAAAGTTGCGGTATCAAAATGATTAACTCCAAGGTCTAAGGCTGATTCTAATAAATGCGCGCCGTCTGCTTCAGAAAGTGGCTCTCCATAAGCATGGCTAAGATTCATACAACCTAAACCAATGGGAAACACTGACTCGTTCGCAAGGGTTCTGTTCATAATATGTCCCTAAAAGCAATTCCCCCTAAAACTGATTAAGCTTTAAGGGGAAAAGAGTTAAACTAATTGCTGCTCAAGCTCGTGCAAGGTGCGATAGCACGGGAGTACGGACGAAACGCTAGAGTTAGGCTCACGCCCTTCAACAATAGCGGCAATAAACTCGCGGTCTTGTAACTCAATACCATCCATTGAGACAGCGACTTTTGATACATCAATCGCTTCTTCTTTGCCAGTATAAAGATCATCGTAACGAGCTATATACGTGCCGTTGTCACAAATATAACGGAAGAAAGTACCAAATGGGCCTTCATTATTAAATGACAATGACAAGGTACACACAGCGCCACTTTCAGTCAATAACTGAATGGACATATCCATCGCAATACCTAAATCAGGATGAACAGGTCCCTGAATAGCATTGGCTTTAACTACCTTAGAAGCGGTTTGGTATTGAAATAAATCTACCGTGTGTGCAGCATGGTGCCAAAGCAAATGGTCAGTCCATGAGCGTGGCTCACCCAAGGCATTGGTATTAGTACGGCGGAAGAAATAAGTTTGAACATCCATTTGCTGAATATTCAATTCACCAGCGGTAATTTTGTTATGAATCCACTGGTGGCTCGGGTTGAAACGGCGAGTATGACCCACCATAGCCACTAAACCCTTTTCCTTTTGTAAGGCAACAACCTCTTCCGCATCAGCTAAGTTATCTGCTAAAGGGATCTCAACTTGTACGTGCTTGCCGGCTTTTAGGCATGCTAAAGTTTGTGAAGCGTGCATTTGTGTAGGTGTACACAAAATAACTGCATCCACATCCGGACTCTGAAGAACGTCGTCAAGATCAGCAGAGGCATTAGGCACACCATATTTATCAGCCACAACTTGTGCTTTTTCCTTTGTGCTAGACACCACATAGGTGACTTCAGCCTCAGGAATACGTGCTAGACCGTCTAAGTGTTTAATACCAAAGGCGCCAGCACCAACTAGTGCTATTTTAACTTTTTTCATATGTATCCATTTTAATTCGGAGTGAAAAACCGCAAGCTGCGATTTATTCTTTGTTTTCAAGAATCAAATGTCCTACGGCTGTATTAGAAGCAGGTACGTGGTAGAAGCGCTTAATAACATCTACGTCCACATCCATAGCACCGCGAGCAATTAACCACATGACCAGTTCAATGCCTTCGGAACCGGCTTCACGCACATACTCTACGTGTGATACCTTGGCCAACTCGTCAGGATTAGCGATCAGTTGGTCAAGAAAGTTATTGTCCCATTCTTGATTAATTAAACCGGCACGTGGCCCCTGAAGTTGGTGACTCATACCACCTGTACCCCAGATTTGTACATTCAGATCTTGATCAAAAGAATCAACTGCACGACGAATCGCACGACCTAAATCCAAACAACGCTGACCTGACGGCACAGGGTATTGCACCACGTTAACGTGCAATGGAATAACCGAGCATGGCCACTCCTCAGGCTGACCAAACATCAATGAAAGCGGTACAGTCAAACCATGGTCCACTTCCATCTTGTTGCACAAGGTAAGATCAAAGCCATCTTGAATAACATAGTGCGCAATATGGGAAGCTAATTCAGGATGACCAACGACATCAGGTACTGGACGCTTGCCCCAACCCTCATCACTGGTTTCAAAATAAGCACCGGTCCCTAAAGCAAATGTAGGAATTAAGTCTAAGCTGAAGTTGTTAGCGTGATCGTTATATACCAAAATAATCACATCAGGCTTATTGTCTTTTACCCATTGTTTGCCAAATTCGTAGCCATCAAAAACTTTTTTCCAATAAGGCTCTTTATCTTTACCTAAGTCGAGCGCCGCCCCAATCGCAGGAACGTGGGATGTATAAACTGAATGTTTAATTTTTGCCATGGTCTCAGTCCTTTTTCTCTTGTTCGTGTAAGTAGCGATTACCCTCAGGGGAACGGCCGCCATTTAACATCATGTCACGATATTCTTCTTCACTCATACCGGTCATACTACCCGCCATTTGTTGGAAAGAATGACCATCGGTAGCACCAATTTTTGCCAAGAAGTAAATGTTGCCACCTAATTCCATACAACGATTTAGGTCGCGATCAATAACCGCTTGCTTTTGATCTTCGCTGATATCCCACTCATCTAAGTAAGCACGCTCGTCAGCTTTAAAGCGTTCACGATTTTCAGCTTTCATCAAGGACATGCAAAACTGATTTAGTTGATAGCCCTTGCGAGACTGCTCGGCATCAAAAATAATTGTCCCTGGAATATCTTTATAAGGCTTGTCTATTGCCACTATTCTCTCCTTTAAGTTGAATGTTCTTCAGGCCAATATAAACGCATTGGATTATCAACAAGCAAGGCTTTTTGCTCCGCTGCTGTTGGCGCGATTTGCAATACATAATCAACCAATAAGCCATCGTCTGGCATATGATTTTTTAGATTAGGGTGCGGCCAATCCGTGCCAAATAGCACGCGATCAGGAAATTCTTGCATTAAGCGACGTGCAAAAGGAACAACGTCTTGATATGCATTTTGCTCACCGTCCAAAGCCGGCGGTCCGCTTTTACTTAAACGCTCAGGGCATGAAAGCTTTGACCAGATATTTGAATGCTCACTAAGCAGACGAGCAAATAAATTAAACTCTTCGCCGTCTACAGGCTTTGAAACATCCGGTCGCCCCATATGATCAACCACCACTGTCGTGGGAAGTTCTGTAAAGAAATTCCATAGCTCAGGTAAATCTTGAGCTTCAAAATACACCACTACATGCCATCCTAAAGGTGCAATTTTATTTGCTACTTTTAATAGTTCTTCTTTAGGGGTGAAATCGACCAGTCGTTTAACAAAGTTAAATCGTACACCGCGCACACCTGCTGCATGCAGTTGTTGTAACTCTTCGTCCGAAACGTCAGAAGACAAAGTAACTACACCTCGTGCTTTACCATCGGCAGATAATAAAGCATCAACTAAGGCGCGATTATCTTTACCGTGACAAGTGGCTTGTACAATCACATTACGATTAAAGCCCAAATGATCACGCAAAGCAAACAACTTATCTTTGCCGGCATCACATGGCGTGTACTTACGCTCTGGTGCATATGGAAATTGATCGCCAGGACCAAACACATGACAATGCGCATCCACTGCCCCAGCAGGCATCGCAAACTTGGGTTTGCTGGGGTTTGGATAATATGCTAACCAACCGGGCGTTACTTCAAACTTCATGATGTACCTATTAGTCAATATATTTTAAACCAGCTTTGGCTAAAGGCTCGCGCATGTTATACATGTCTAAACCAAGCACACCATCAGCCAACTTTTGGCGCTTATCCGCTTCGTTAGCCTCACGCTTTTCTGCTGCATCAGCGACTAAAGCAGCCACTGCTTTAGGCACAACTACCACGCCATCTGCGTCAGCAATCACCACATCACCGGGATTCACGATTGCACCGGCACACACGATCTGGATATTTACCGAACCCACAGTCGCTTTAATCGTACCCTTAGCAGAAATCGCTTTACTAAATACGGGGAAGTTCATTTTTTCTAAATCTTCAACGTCACGCACACCCGCATCAATAATAAGACCCTTCGCACCACGAGCAATAAATGAAGTAGCTAGAAGGTCACCAAAGTAACCATCCGTGCACTCGCTAGTGACCGCTGCTACAGCCACATCGCCTGGCTGTAATTGTTCAGCTACTACGTGCATCATCCAGTTATCACCGGGTTGCAATAAAGCGGTAACGGCCGTACCACAAACGCTAGCACCATGATAAACGGGTCGCATATAAGGTTGCATTAGACCTACACGGCCCATGGCTTCGTGAATGGTAGCCGCACCAAATTTAGACAGACGCTCAACCGCCACAGGGTCTGCACGCTCAATCTTCGTTCTGACAATGCCTAATTCATTAAGTGGCGTCATGATTATCGTCCTTGTTTTTTAAGTTTTTCGTCTAAACGGGGGAAAATACGGCGTACATTGCCCTCATAGACATTGTGACGCTGCTCCGAAGTAAGTGTGCTTGCCTCAATGTAGCGCTTAGTATCATCGAAATAAAAACCAGTCGTTGGATCAATAGTACGTACCGCACCGATCATTTCAGAAGCGAACAATATATTGTCATGAGGAATAACGTCTAACAATAAATCAATCCCAGGTTGATGGTATACACACGTATCGAACACAATATTCTGCAATAAATGTTGCTCAATCTCCGGTTTGTTTAACATCATCGCTAAACCACGGAAACGGCCCCAGTGGTACGGCGCTGCACCACCACCATGGGGTACGATAAGACGCAACTCAGGAAAATCTTTAAATAGATCACCTTTTAGGAGCTGCATAAAAGCAGTGGTATCTGCATTAAGATAATGATCACCTGTCGTGTGAAAGCATGGATTACAACAAGTGCTAACGTGTATCATTGCAGGCAAATTGTACTCAACCAATTTTTCGTATAATGGATACCAATAACGGTCTGTTAAAGGTGGGGAAGTCCAGCTGCCACCTGAAGGATCAGGGTTTAAATTGACGCCAACGTTATCAAATTCATTAACACAACGTTCTAACTCTGGAATACATGTTTCCACAGGTACGCCCGGCGACTGAGGCAACATAGCTACGGGTACAAAGCGCTCTGGGAACAGCTGAGAAACCCGATAACACATTTCATTACAAATCGCAGTCCATGCTGCAGACACTTCAAAGTCGCCAATATGATGCGCCATAAAACTGGCACGCGGTGAAAACAAGGTTACATCAATGCCGCGCTCGTTCATGAGGCGTAACTGATTATTTTCTATACTTTCACGAATTTCGTCATCACTGATTTGAAGGTCTGCAAGATCAGGCATGGGACCTTCACCATTGAATGCTGCAATTTGTTTATCTCGCCAGTCTCCTAAGGCCTGTGGAGCAGTAGTGTAATGCCCATGACAATCAATAATCAAACTCATGTTATTTATCTCCTTGTTTTAAATACATTGAGCCATTTAAAGTATTCTAGCCAGTGCTTTTTTTTAAAAACAGTCGATATGCAATATATGAGTTATGTCAAATCCACATAACAAAATTAATGGTGCTGACTTTTTTCTCGCACACAACAACAATTGTTGGTCGATAAATTGAGGGAGGCAGATAGTGTCTAGAACTATTTTGATTAATGCACAATAAATCAGATCAGCAGGCCTGCAAACAGAGCTTAGAAATACTGATCCAATATCGTGGATAGTAGATAAGTGTATTGAGCGCGGTCTAACTAAGGCACTCAAATTCATTGTTGTGAGTTACTGTTACTATGCGTGGGAAAATGCTTTGTGCAAATATCTGTCAACAGAGTGATAACTTCTTTATGCAGACGGGTTACCATTCTTTTGGAAGAAACCGCCAAATAGAGTTGATTGATGAGCTTAGGGGATGTGATAGGGACAGCTTTTAACAACGCTCTCTGTCGTGTAATGGGTAATGCATATTGAGACAAAATAGCGCTACCCATACCTTCTGCGACTAAACTCATAATAATATCGACACTATCAATCTCCCAAGCTATGGTGGGCTTTATGTTCATTTTAAACATTTCTTTTTCAAATAACATACGAATGGTATTTGAGATACTGGGCAGAATCAAAGGTACGTTTTCCAGCTCACTAAGACAAATAGTATCTTTCTGTGCTATTGGATTATCCAAATGACAAATTAAATGTAATTCTTCTTTGAGTAAGAGTTTATTTTCAATGTTCTGCGAGAGAGAAGGATTATGCAACAACCCAATATCGACTCGACCGAGATTAATACTTTCTTCAATATTGACTGTCATTGCTTCGACAATTGTCAGTTTTGCATCGGGCAAATTTTCTTTAAATGCTTTGATAATATCAACTGAAATAATTTTTGCTAAAGTGGGAGGAATACCTAAAAAAGCATGACCTCTTAATTTACCATCCGACAGATTCAAATCCTCATAAGCCAAATCCAGTTGCTGCAAAATAAGTCTACTATGCTTTAGTAGAGTTTGCCCGGCATCGGTCAAAGCAACACCACGCCCATGTCGAATAAGTAGTGCTTGCCCAAGTTCAACTTCGAGCCTTCTAATTTGACGACTTAAAACAGGTTGTGCGACATCAATAACCTCGGCAGCTCGCGTATAACTTCCTGTTTCAGCTACATAGGTAAAATATCGTAATTGTTTAATGTCCATAAATTACTCAAGTCAATACATTGCGCACTAGATTAGTAGGTATGTTTTTTTCGCATATCAACTAGACCTTATATGTACTTTAATAAAGAGCAATTAATTATTATTATGGACATAAGTAGTTGAAAGAATTAAACATACGACCTATACAAATATAGTGGAGAAGAAAGATAATGTCTACTCAATATGCCATTCCTTGTATTCTAATGCGGGGAGGGACTTCTAAAGGACCTTTTTTCTACGCAAAAGATCTTCCCAGCGATGTAGAAAGTCGAGACGAAGTATTACTTTCGGTGATGGGTTCCCCACATAAACGTCAAATTGATGGTCTTGGGGGCGCTCATTCACTAACAAGCAAAGTAGGCATCGTGGATGTTTGTACAAGCGGTCAAGCGGATCTGGAATTCCTATTTGCTCAACTCCAACCAGAAAAAGACACGGTAGATACCACACCAAATTGCGGCAATATGCTTGCAGGCGTCGTTCCTTTTGCCCTTGAGATGGGACTAATTAAGGCTCAAGAAGAAAGTACCACGGTCAAAGTTCTGACTCTAAACACAGGTATGGTGAGTGAAATTGAAGTACAAACACCAAACGGTGAAATCATCTACGAAGGCGATGCTCGTATTGATGGCGTGCCGAGCACCAGTTCACCTGTAAAAATCAACTTTCTTGATATCGAGGGTTCAGTTTGTGGTGCATTGTTGCCAACCGGTAACTTGATTGATGAATTTGAAATAGATGGGCTCGGAACATTGCAGGCCACCTGCATTGATAACGGTATGCCAATGGTGCTTGTCCGTGCCTCCGATGTCAACCGCACTGCTTATGAATCCGTTACTGATTTAAACCAAGATACGGAATTGAAGTTACAGATTGAAGAGTTACGCCTTAAAGCATCCATAAAGATGGGTTTAGGCGATGTGACTAACAAAAACTATCCAAAAATGTGTTTATTAAACAAAGCTCTTCAAGGTGGTGCTATCCATACTCGCTGTTATATCCCTCATGTATGCCATGAGTCCATTGGTGTTCTCGCAGCAGTTACTGTAGCAACAGCATGCATGATGCCCGATACAGTAGCTCAAGACTTAGTAAATCCAGATATTTCTGACGGTATAGCTTCAATTGAGCACCCTAGCGGAGAGTTCTCTGTAGAGTTGGTCATGGACCTCGAGGATAAAAGCAAAGTCTTAAGTGCCTCCTTATTGCGAACAGCACGTCCAATTATGAAAGGCGAGGTGTATATCCCTCACTCTATGATGAAATAGGAAAAAGGCGAATAACTAAGCCCCATGCGCAGGCCCACACACTACAGATTATGTTTTGGCTGAAATGATAAAAAACTAAGAGGAAATTAAGATGACAAATCGATTAACACAAAGCGATTCTGAAAAGTGGATTATCGGACTGATAGGTTACGGAGAAGTCGGTAGAATTCTAGCTGAAGATCTTAGTCAGCAAGGTTTTTCCTTATTAGCCTACGACATCAAGCTTAAAACTGATTTGAAGAGTGAATTCCAGCAACACGCCCATCAATATGGAGTTGAGCTCACTGATTCTACCGACGAATTGGCTGCAAGAGCTGATCTCATCATCTCTGCTGTGACTGCTAATCAGACTGTGCCAGTTGTAGAACAGTGTGCCGGAAAGTTTCAAGAAGGCGCTTTTTTTCTTGATCTCAACTCTGCTTCCCCGGGCACGAAACAAAAAGCCGCTGAATTAGTTGAAAAAAACGGGGGATATTATGTTGAAGGTGCAGTGATGACTTCGGTTCCCCCTTATCGTCTAAAGGTTCCACTATTGCTAGGTGGCCCACACGGAGAAGTATTAAACCCATTTCTTAAGACCATGGGTTTTAGTAGTGAGGTAGGTTCCAACAAACTCGGCACAGTCTCCGCAGTAAAAATGTGCCGCAGTGTGATGATCAAAGGTCTGGAAGCTATGATGATCGAAAGCCTTACAACAGCACGTGCTTATGGCGTTGAAGATCAAGTTCTTGCCTCATTAAAAGAAACCTTTCCCGGCCTCGATTGGGAGCAGCAAGGAAGTTACTTTTTTCAACGAGTAATCGAACATGGTCGCCGTCGTGCGGAGGAAGTTCGAGAGGTTGCGAAAACAGTCCAAGAGATTGGTTTAACACCTTATTCAGCTGCCGGAACTGCTGATCGTCAAGCGTGGATAGCAGATCTTGCAGATGGTGGAGTTTTTGGTGAGCGAAATACTGCTGATTTTGCGAGAAGCCCGGACTGGCGCACTGAAGCGGATCGTATCCTGCAATTTCTGAAAGAAAACTAAGGTGAATAACTCCGACCGAGACAGTATATCGATCGGAGCTTCTACGCTACAATACGAGGGCGCACACGGCACCCGATGTTTAGATGAGCTCGCGTAGCCCCACCCTGAAGTGCGGGTTAGGCATAGGCATAGATAATCAAAGTAAACGCGATAGGAAATCGCGCACACGCTCAGAACGTTCGGAGGACTCTGCAAAAAACTCCTCGGTTGGGCAGTCTTCAATAACCCGCCCCTTATCCATGAAAAGCATGCGGTCAGCCACTTTTTGGGCAAAACGCATTTCATGAGTGACGCACATCATGGTCATACCGTCTTGTGCCAACTCTGTCATCACATCCAGCACCTCTTGCACCATTTCGGGGTCCAATGCAGATGTCGGCTCATCAAACAGCATACATATCGGATCCATGCAGAGCGCACGAGCAATAGCAACACGTTGCTGCTGTCCGCCTGAAAGACTGGCAGGGTAGCGATCCTCAAAATCAACCAACCCAACCCGGGTCAAATGCTTTTTAACATTGGCATTGGCTTCATCTTTAGAGCGACCAAGCACTTTCTGCTGTGCTAAGGCGAGATTATTTCTCACCGTCAGATGGGGGAAAAGCTCAAAATTCTGAAACACCATACCCACCTTGGCTCGCAGGACAGGAAGCTTAGTTGTCGGATCGCCCACGGAGATATTATCTACAATAATTTTACCTTCTTGAAAGGGCTCCAAGCCATTGACCGTTTTAATTAGAGTTGACTTGCCGGAGCCGGACGGTCCACATACAACAAGCACTTCTTGACGATTTACGTGAGTTGAGCAATCGTCCAAAACTTGCGTGTTACCGTACCACTTAGATACCTGTTCAATCGTTATCATCAGAATTCACTTGATTAACAAAATAAGCTAGAGAGCTGTTTTACTCTGATAGCGTTTTAATAGGCTATTAGCCACAAAAGATAAGCCAACACAATAAATGTAGTAGACCACCGCAACAAATAGAAAGATCTCAGCTGGATATACCATCACACGATTACTGACTTGCGTGGCAACAAAAGATAATTCAGGGACACCAATCACGTAAGCTAGCGAAGTATCTTTAATCAAAGATACCCACTGATTAATAAATGAAGGCATCATTATCGGCAGTGCCTGAGGCAAGATAATATATCGCAACACCTGAAAAGGTTTCATGCCAAGAGCAGCGCCTGCCTGCCACTGTCCTGCTGGTAAACTACGAATACCAGCATAAACTGCGTGAGCAAGATAAGCTCCACCAATTAAAGAAAGTGAACAAACAACCGTAAAGGTACCAGGAATATCAATATTGAAAAGAATGGGTAATAAAAAATACACCCAAAAAATCAACATAATGACGGGGATCGCTCTAAAAAACCCCAGAAAAATCACTAAAACTTGATGTATAAGACCTTTAGTTACCGCTAAAATCACACCAAAAATCAGACCAAGAATAGCCGATATTATCGATGAGGCAATACTAAGCAAGATGGTCAGAGCCGCACCGCCTAAAAAACCGTTTGGATAGGCACCAATTAAAAAATACGTTATGTTATGAACGATGACCGTAAAATCCATTAGCGCTTCCCCTGAGCAAAAGCACGCGACTGCAGTACGCGCTGGCCAATTACCTCAAGCACTACGATAGCTAACACATAAAGAATCGTTGCAATACTAAAAGCCTGGAAGGTTTTAAATGTTTCTGTCTCCACTTGTCGTGAAGCATAAGACAATTCAGCTAACCCAATCGCCATCGTCAACGAGGTGTTTTTGATGAGATTCATGTACTGCCCCAATAGGGAGGGAAACGCATTACGAATCGCTTGTGGAAAAATAATATAACGCCAGATTTGAGAAGCTTTTAAACCAAGTGCCATACCTGCTGAACGCTGCCCGATAGAAACACTTTGAACACCTGAACGTAGTTCCTCAGCGATAAAAGCTGCGGTATAGAGCGTTAACCCTGTAAATCCTGCCAAATACTCAAAAGCTGGCCAGTGTATATCACCCATAAAAAACGTCCACATATGTGGCGTATTTAACCAGGATACAGCGTCGCTTGGCAATAAAGAGGAAACACCAAAATACCAAAAGAACAATTGAATTAATAAAGGAGTATTTCTGAAGACACTTAAAAAGGCTTTAGCTGAACCTGAAAACAAACGAGAAGAGGAAACTCTCGCCAGACAAACAAAAAAACCAAGAAAGGTAGCTGCAATGGCGACACATAATGAAAGCACTAGCGTTACGCCAAAGCCTTTTAAAAGCCAGCTAATATAATGAGGGGCAAGCCAAAAATCGTCCATTTTTTTTAAAAATTAAATGACCTAGCTAATCATAAGCTAGGTCATCGGCACATTACCAAGTTAAAAAGAATTGAGTTTTACTTATCGCCGATTTTGAAAATACGCTCTAATGGCGTGTTAGTTTCAGGACCAAACCAAGCATTATAAATTTCTTCAGCCTCACCCTCTTCTTCAAGTTCTAATAAGGTTTCATCAACAAAGGCTTTAAGATTTGCTTCACCTTTAGGGATACCAATACCAATCAAATCATCTGAAATAGAAAATGGAGGAATCTCATAGTTCTCTTTATCAGGTACATTAGCCAATAAACCAATCAATTTTGGACCATCTTGAGTGATAGCCTGTACATTGCCATTACGCAAAGCGGTAAAGGCAAAAGGTGTATCATCATAGGCAACGAGTCTTGCATCAGGATAATTCTCGCGCAATACAATTTCATTAGTCGTTCCCTTATCAACCCCAATACGTATGCCACTTAATTGCTCTGGAGAACTTAGTACACCTTTTTTTGCAATAAACTGTTGCCCAGACGCAAAGTAAGGAATACTAAAATCTACCTGTTTAGCTCTCTCTTCAGTAATCGTAAAGTTAGCTAATACTAAGTCCACTTTATTTGAGGTCAATAATGGAACACGATTAGCGGGATTAGTTGGAATAACCTTTAACTCAACACCGAGCTTATCGGCCAGTGCCTGAGCATAGTCGACATCTAAGCCACGAATTTGACGAGATTTTTCATCGACAAAACCAAAGGGCGGATTACTATCAAAAGAAGCTACTCTCAACTCACCCGATTTCTTAATATCCTCAAGGCGATCAGCTTGTGCCACACCAGATAAAGCCGCAAAAAGAAAGGAAGAGGCAACAACCAATTTTGTTAATTTATTTTTCATGATGAATTCCACTATATAAACTTTAAATAACGCAACCTGTCTTATTACTATTAGTTACGTGACCTCAATTATTTAAGCATAATTAGAAATATAGTAAAAATACATAATGCTTACATCTTTATATCTGAAAGTTATAAAGTAGATTTTTTATTCACATAAAAAAAATAGCCCTGAAGCTTAATTGCTCAGGGCTATCTACATTCTTAAGAGAAGCAAGTAATTAATTACTCGTCTTCACCTTGAAGTTCTTCTTGACGGTCAGCGTAGTCAACAAGCTCCATGTAAGCCATAGGAGCGTTATCACCTTGACGGAAACCCATCTTAAGAATACGAGTATAACCACCGTTACGCTCTTGGAAACGAGGACCTAATTCGTTGAATAATTTAGTCACTGCGTCACGATCACGTAAGCGAGCAAAGGCTAAACGACGGTTAGCAACAGTAGGATTCTTAGCTAAAGTAATTAGCGGCTCAAATACACGGCGTAATTCTTTTGCTTTAGGAAGTGTTGTTTTGATAGCTTCATGCTCAATCAAAGAAACAGACATGTTACGGAACATGGCTAAACGGTGAGCTGAAGTACGATTTAATTTACGTAAGCCTTGACGGTGACGCATAATAATTTCCTTAAAATAAATCTAATTAATAGCTTGAGTGTCTAAACACTAAAACTTGCTAAACCGGTTCTTCTATCTGTGCAATACAGCGGACCGGGTTGTTTTAAAATCCGCAATAAAATGCGAATCGCATATTTTACAGCAAAGAGCGAAATAAACAAATTTAAATCGCTCTTTGTTGCAAAAATACTATGGACGCTCTAAACCAATTGGAGGCCAATTTTCTAACTTCTGACCTAAGGTCAAGCCGCGAGCGGCCAATACTTCTTTGATCTCATTAAGCGACTTACGACCCAAGTTAGGCGTCTTAAGAAGCTCGTTTTCGGTGCGTTGGATTAGATCACCAATGTAGTAAATGCTCTCAGCTTTCAAGCAGTTAGCAGAACGTACAGTTAACTCTAATTCATCAACAGGACGTAGTAAAACAGGATCAATCTGTGGTGTGCCGCGTGCTGGAGCTTCAATTTCCTGAGGATCGCTTTCTAAAGCAGCGAACACAGAAATTTGGTCCATCAGAATACGAGCCGCCTCGCGCACTGCTTCTTCTGCTGAAATAACGCCATTAGTCTCGATATCTAAAATCAACTTGTCTAAGTCAGTACGCTGCTCAACACGAGCGTTTTCAACCTCGTAGCTGACGCGACGAATCGGGCTATAAGAAGCATCTAAAACAATACGACCTAAGGTATGCTGACGATCTTCTTTTAGTGTGCGGACGTTACCAGGAACGTAACCGCGGCCCTTTTCAACCTTGATTTGCATTTTTAACTCGGCTTTTTCGGTCAAAGTAGCAATCACGTGATCAGGGTTTAAAACTTCTACGTCGTGAGGCAACTCAATATCAGCTGCAGTTACAACGCCTTCACCGCTTTTGTTAAGCGTCAAAGTAACTTCTTCGCGATCAAGTAGCTTGAAAATTACGCCTTTTAGGTTAAGTAAGATATCAACGACATCCTCACCCACACCCGGGATAGTAGAGTACTCATGTACTACACCCTCGATTTGTACCTCAGTAACCGCACTACCGGTCATTGAAGATAATAAAATACGACGTAAAGCGTTGCCTAAAGTATGACCAAAACCGCGCTCAAACGGCTCCATAATCACTTTGGCTTTGAAATCTGATTCAGCTTTAACCTCGATAGAACGAGGCTTTAAAAATGGTTGTGCCATTAAATATTCCTTTTCAATACCCTCGGCTCGTTACACCGATAAGGCTGATGGACAATAAAAATACAGCTAGTTGAAGGGAATCCTTCGGAGGAAGAGAATCTTCGACGTTATTGTAAAGCAAGGAGATGCCTACAACATTAAATACAGCACGAAATCTTAATAAATCTGATTTCGTACTGTATTTTAGATAGATTAGCGAGAGTACAACTCAACTACGAGTGACTCATCGATATCTTGAGCGACATCTGAGCGCTCAGGAGCTTGTTTGAAAACACCTGAGAACTTACCGCTGTCTACTTCAACCCACTGAGGTAGACCGATGCCGGCGGCTAAATCCATTGCTTCTTTGATACGCAGCTGCTTTTGTGATTTTTCACGTACGGAAATCACATCACCTGCGCTAATCAACATAGATGGAATGTCAGCCTTACGACCATTTAACTCAATCGCACCATGCGCCACTAATTGACGTGCTTCTGCGCGAGTAGAGCCAAAGCCCATGCGGTATACAACGTTATCTAAGCGTGACTCAAGTAATTGAATTAAAGTCTCACCGGTATTACCACGACGGCGCTCAGCTTCAACGAAGTACTTACGGAATTGTTTCTCAAGAACACCGTACATACGCTTAAGTTTTTGTTTTTCGCGTAACTGTAAACCATAGTCAGAAGTACGAGCACCTGAAGTGCGACCATGCTGACCAGGTTTAGAATCGAATTTACACTTAGAATCGATTGGGCGACGAGCGCTCTTTAACGATAAATCGATACCTTCACGGCGTGAAAGTTTACATTTTGGACCAGTATAACGTGCCATTTTTTTCCCTTAATCCTAAATTAGATGCGACGGCGTTTTGGCGGACGGCAACCGTTGTGGGGAAGTGGCGTAACGTCAGTAATACTGGTAATCTTGATACCTAGAGCATTTAAAGAACGAATCGAAGATTCACGGCCTGGGCCTGGACCTTTTACACGTACTTCTAGGGTTTTAATACCATATTCTAAAGCTTCACGTCCCGCTGACTCGGCTGCAACCTGCGCTGCAAAAGGCGTCGATTTTCTTGAGCCTCTAAAGCCCGAGCCACCCGACGTCGCCCATGACAAGGTATTACCTTGACGGTCAGTAATTGTGATGATTGTGTTGTTAAAAGTAGCCTGAACGTGAGCAATACCGTCAGTTACTACTTTTCTGATTTTTTTACGCGCACGACTTGCGCTTGATGCTTTCGCCATAATTAGCTACCCCAAATTATTTCTTTAAGGACATAGCTGCACGACGCGGACCCTTACGAGTACGAGCATTAGTACGTGTACGCTGTCCACGAACCGGCAAACCTCTTCTGTGACGCATGCCACGATAGGTACCTAAGTCCATTAAACGTTTAATTGATAATTGTACTTCACGTCGCAAATCACCCTCGATGGTGAACTGAGCTAATTGCTCACGAATACCTTCGAGTTCTGCATCTGTTAAGTCTTTTACCTTTTTGGAGTAATCGATACCAACTGCTTCACAAATGAGGCGTGAGCGGCTGCGTCCGATACCGTAAATAGCGGTAAGACCAATTTCTGCATGTTGATGCGGCGGAATGTTGATGCCTGCAATACGGGCCATGACTGTTCCTCTTACTTATAACTACGCAGGATTAACCCTGACGTTGTTTGTGACGTGGATCTGTACAAATTACACGCACAACTCCATGACGTTTAATAATCTTGCAGTTGCGGCAGATCCGTTTTACCGATGCCATTACCTTCATGGTTGACTCCTTACTTATACCGTTTTTTATTTCGAACGGAAAACGATTCTTCCACGAGACAAATCGTAGGGCGTGAGCTCCACAGTGACTTTATCACCGGGCAGAATCCTAATATAGTGCATACGCATTTTACCGGAAATATGACCTAACACCACGTGATCATTTTCAAGTTTAATGCGGAACGTTGCATTGGGAAGGTTTTCAATTACCTCACCTTGCATTTGAATGACGTCATCTTTAGCCATGCTATTCAAATTTCCTTATCTAATAGTAGTCGAGCCACGGAAGCTGGACTTTTTAAGTAGTGAATCATATTGTTGTGACATTAAATATGTCTGTACCTGAGCCATGAAGTCCATGCTCACGACAACAATAATTAATAACGAGGTCCCCCCAAAGTAGAAGGGGATATTTTGCCATTGCATGCGAATAAATTCCGGTACTAAACACACTAAGGTGATGTAGATTGCGCCAACTAAAGTTAAACGCATAAGAATCTTATCGATGTACTGGCTCGTTTGACGTCCCGGACGAATACCCGGAATAAACGCACCACTTCTCTTTAGATTATCTGCAGTTTCGCGGCTATTAAATACAAGTGCCGTATAGAAAAAGCAGAAGAAAATGATCAACACTGTAAATACAGTTATGTATAACGGTTGACCAGGTTGCAAAGCCGCTGATAAATCACTCAACCAACGAATTTCATTTGCCTGCGAAAAGAAGCTGGCAATTGTTGCCGGGAATAAAATAATGGATGATGCGAAAATCGCTGGAATCACACCAGCCATATTAAGCTTTAATGGCAAGTGAGAACTCTGTCCACCATAAATTTTATTACCAACTTGGCGTTTTGCATAGTTCACTGTGATACGACGCTGACCTCTCTCAACGAATACCACAAAGGCTGTAATCGCTACGACAATCGCAAAAATTGCCAATGCTGCTATTGTTGTGATTTGGTTATTGCTAACTAAATCAAACATATTGGAAATTGCTGTAGGCAATTCTGCCACAATACCGGCGAAAATCAGGATGGAAATACCATTGCCCAAACCACGCTCAGTAATCTGCTCGCCTAACCACATTAAGAACACAGTACCTGTCACCAATGATACAACGGTTGTAAACACAAACATTGCACCCGGCGTAAATACGAGACCTTCGAAGTTTTGAATGAAGGCAGCAATACCAAATGACTGGAATAGTGCTAACAGCACTGTTCCGTAGCGGGTGTATTGAGTAATCTTACGACGACCCGATTCACCCTCTTTTTTCAGGGCCTCAAGGGATGGGACTACGGCCGTCATCAATTGCATAATAATTGATGATGAAATGTACGGCATAATCCCTAGTGCAAAGATCGAGAAACGCTCTAATGCACCGCCCGAGAACATGTTGAAAAAGCCTAAGATACCATCAGCTTGAGTAGCAAACAAATCCGTCATGACCACCGGGTTAATACCAGGTACAGGAATATGAGTTCCTAAACGGAATACTACCAAAGCGGTAATCAAGAATAGAATACGCTTCGTTAAGTCGCCGTATTTGGCGCCACTTTCTTGATTCTTTCTCTGTGCTTTAGCCAACTTTAACCCCTTTATTCAGCCAATGAACCGCCGGCTGCTTCAATTGCAGCTTTTGCACCGGCTGTTGCTTTAATGCCTTTTAAGTTCACTTTACGTGATAACTCACCAGAACTGATTACCTTAACAAAACGAGCCTCTTGACCGATAATACCTTCTTGCTTTAGAACGGCTAAATCAATGTCTTCAGCTTGCATAAGCTGTAACTCTGATAAGCGCACCTCTGCTTTAAAAGGTTTAGTCATTGAATTGAATCCACGTTTTGGTAAACGACGTTGTAAAGGCATTTGACCGCCCTCAAAACCGACCTTGTGGAAACCGCCTGAACGCGATTTCTGACCTTTATGGCCACGACCGGCTGTCTTACCAAAGCCTGAACCAACACCACGACCAACACGGCGACGTTCTGTCTTGCTACCTTCAGCTGGCGATAATGTATTGAGTTGTGTTACTGACATCTCTATTCCTTTAAACGATTAAGCCTCAGACACGGACAATAAATAATCCACTTTACGGATCATGCCGCGAACTTCTGGCGTATCGACTAATACACTGGTGCTGTTAATCTTGCGAAGACCTAAGCCACGAATTGTATCGCGATGATCTTTTTTAGTGCCGATAACAGAGCGTACTAGAGTAACTTTAATTTTTTTCTCAGACATGGCTTACCCCAAAATCTCTTCTACGGACTTGCCGCGTTTAGCCGCCACATCTTCTGGCGTCATGCAAGCCTCTAGGCCGTTAAGTGTAGCGCGTACTAAGTTATAAGGATTACGAGAACCGTAGCTCTTAGCTACTACGTTACGAACACCCATTACTTCAAAAATTGCGCGCATTGGACCACCGGCAATTACTCCGGTACCCTCAACAGCAGGTGAAATTAAAACAGTTGAAGCGCCATGCTTACCAACTACACTGTGGTGTAGTGTGCCGTTTTTTAAAGGGATCTTAACCATACCGCGGCGACCAGCTTCCATCGCTTTTTGTACAGAAACAGGTACTTCGCGGGCCTTGCCCTTACCCATACCGACACCACCATCGCCGTCGCCAACCACGGTCAACGCTGCAAAACTCATGGTACGACCACCTTTTACAGTTTTGCTGACACGGTTTACCGCGATCATTTTTTCACGTAAACCGTCATCGCGTTCGTCAGATGCTTGTCTACCTTGTGCTTTTGCCATTTGACTACTCCCTTAGAACTTAAGACCGGCTTCGCGAGCAGCTTCTGCTAATGCTTTTACGCGGCCATGATAACGGAAACCCGAACGGTCAAATGCAACCG
This sequence comes from Oligella ureolytica DSM 18253, assembly GCF_000373745.1. Classification (GTDB taxonomy): domain Bacteria; phylum Pseudomonadota; class Gammaproteobacteria; order Burkholderiales; family Burkholderiaceae_B; genus Oligella; species Oligella ureolytica. The sequence continues at coordinate 72,451 of NZ_KB892346.1, forward strand.
TTTCGATCTGAGCGGCCTTAGCTTTTTCAGCAATGCGCTTACCTACGATAGCAGCAGCTGAAACATTGCCACTTTTAGTATTGCTAGTGCTTAGCTCTTGGCGCACTTCCGGCTCAAGAGTAGAAGCAGAAACTAATACTTTGTCGCCTTCAGGCGAAATAATGTTTGCGTAAATGTGCGAATTACTACGATATACAGACAAACGATGAGTCTGTAACTGAGCAATTTTACGACGAGTCGAAGCCGCACGACGCAAACGAGATACTTTCTTATCCATGATAATTCCTTGTTTGCGCTATTATTTCTTCTTAACTTCTTTAAGCTGTACGTATTCGTCAGCGTAGCGAACACCCTTACCTTTATATGGCTCAGGCGGACGGTAGCCACGAATCTTGGCTGCTTGCTGACCTACTGCTTGCTTATCGTAGCCTTTTAGTACGATTTCAGTAGGTGTTGGCGTTTCAGCCGTAATACCAGCTGGCAACTCATGCAATACATCGTGTGAGAAGCCTAAATCCATTTTGATAACGTTACCTTGTACTTGAGCGCGGAAACCAACGCCAAGTAAAGTTAAGCGACGCTCAAAACCTTTGCTAACGCCAGTAACCATATTGTTTACTAAGGCGCGCATAGTACCTGACATAGCTTTTGCAAAGCGAGTCGGGTTTGCAACGTCAAAACTTAATTCGTTATCTTCTAGTTTAATAATAACGTCACCAGTTAAAGGTTGGTTTAACTCACCTAATGGACCCTTAACACGGATATTATCATCAGTGATATTTACCTCAACGCCGCTTGGCACAGCGACTGGGTTCTTAGCGATACGAGACATAGACATAGTAATTACTCCTTATGCTACGTAGCAAAGAACTTCACCACCAACGCCTTCTGAACGTGCTTTACGATCAGTCATAACGCCGCGCGATGTTGAAACAATGGTCACGCCTAAACCGTTCATCACTTGAGGAATATCATTGCTGGCTTTGTATACACGAAGACCAGGGCGTGATACACGCTCAATACGTTCGATTACAGGACGACCTGCATAATATCTCAAGGCAATCTCAAGCTCAGGCTTGGTTTTTTCGCCTTTTACTTCAAAATTGTCAATATAACCTTCGTCTTTAAGCACGGTAGCAATAGCCACTTTTAGCTTTGAAGAAGGCATAGAAACCGATACTTTCTCGACCATCTGCGCATTGCGGATGCGAGTTAACATGTCGGCGATTGGATCGCTCATGCTCATAATTCTTCTCCCTACCAGCTAGACTTAGTTAAGCCGGGAATTTCACCCTTGTTACCAAGCTCACGTACTTTGTGACGGCTTAAACCGAACTTGCTAATTACACCACGTGGGCGGCCAGTAATAGCACAACGGTTACGCAAACGAGTTGGGTTTGCGTTGCGAGGTAACTTCTGTACTTCCAGACGAGCTAAATAACGCTCTTCGTCTGATTTTGATGTGTCATTAATAATCGCAGTTAAGGCTGCACGTTTAGCTGAGTATTTTTCAACCAACTTAGCGCGTTTAACATCGCGATTGATAAGTGATAATTTAGCCACAACGTTGCCCCTAATTAATTACGGAATGGGAAGCTGAAGGCTTTTAATAAAGCTTTGGCTTCTTCGTCGGTTTTAGCAGTGGTCGTGATACTGATATTCAAACCACGTAACGCATCGATTTTGTCGTACTCAATTTCGGGGAAAATAATTTGTTCTTTTACACCGATATTGTAGTTACCACGACCATCGAAAGAGCGGCCTGAGATACCACGGAAGTCACGAACGCGAGGTAGAGCAACGTGAATCAAACGATCCAAAAACTCATACATACGACGACCACGTAAAGTAACCATGCAACCGATAGGGTAATCTTCACGAATCTTGAAGCCCGCAATTGCTTTGCGGCTCTTTGTGATGACTGGTTTTTGACCGGCAATCTTACTTAGGTCAGAAACGGCGTGTTCAATTACTTTACGATCTGCTACTGCCTCAGAAACACCCATGTTAAGAGTAATCTTAGAGATGCGAGGCACTTCCATCACACTGCTGTACTTGAACTCTTCAGTCAAATCGGCAGTGATTTTGCTATTATATAATTCTTGTAAACGAGACATTCATCTACCCCTTATTACTTCTCACCAACGACTTTGTCGTTTGAGCGGAAAACACGAACCTTGCGACCGTCCACCTCTTTGATGCAAACTTTGTCAGCCTTACCGGTTTCAGGGTTAATGAGAGCCACATTCGAAATATGAATTGGCATGTTTTTATTAACGATACCGCCCGGATTGTTAAGCATTGGATTAGGCTTTACGTGCTTTTTAGCTACGTTAATACCTTCAACAAGTACCTTGTCATCACCTACACGTGACAACACAACACCACGACGACTCTTATCGCGACCTGCTAATACGATGACCTCGTCACCTTTACGAATACGCTGCATAATGACCCCCTTAGATTACTTCTGGAGCCAATGAAACGATCTTCATAAAGCGATCGCCACGTAACTCACGAGTTACTGGGCCAAAGATACGAGTTCCGATTGGTTCTAATTTTGTATTTAACAATACGGCTGCATTGCCACCGAAGCGGACTAATGAGCCATCTTTACGGCGAACACCTTTAGCGGTGCGCACAACTACTGCGTTGTAAATTTCGCCTTTTTTAACGCGACCGCGTGGTGCAGCTTCTTTTACGGTAACTTTGATAATGTCACCGACTTCAGCATAACGGCGCTTGGAGCCGCCTAACACCTTGATACACTGAATTTTACGTGCACCAGTATTGTCAGCCACGTCCAATGTGGTTTGCATTTGGATCATGATAGTTCCTGTTCCAACTTAGTTACATATACGGTATATGTATTTTTCTTATAAAGACACATACCGAACCCATTTCAGGAGTTAACTCAAAAATACATGAAGATATATTATGATGATGAGCTAAAAACCTTGAATATAACCAGTATTGGCCCCGTCAGGCAGATAAATCTGGACTGCCCTGGGTTGAAATTTCTGGATAAACTTCCACTTTTATTTAAGTGAATTTAGAAGTATACGCTCTTATTCCTAGTAGATCAAGGATTTATAAGACTTTATTTTAAAATCTGTTGTTTTATTAAGGATTTACAACAGTAGACTATATTATTAAAGACAATCTAGCGCCACGATGACAAACACTCTCGGCTACAATTTTGTGCTGAGCTATTTTTATTTTTAATACTTAACCCAATCAGCACACTATATTATGAAATGCCTTTTACAAAGAGTACAAGAAGCACAGGTTCGGATTGATGATCAGCTTCATGGCAGCATTAGCCACGGCCTCTTAGCCTTTATCTGTGCCGAGCATGGTGACACCAAAGAAACAGTCGAACGAGCGGTCGATAAAATCCTCAAGCTACGTATTTTTAGTGATGAGGATGGCAAAATGAACCTCTCACTATCACAAAGCAATGGCGGTTTATTAGTCGTCAGCCAATTTACGTTAGCTGCCGACACCCGTCGTGGCAATCGCCCCAGCTTTACCAACGCAGCCACTCCTGCTGTAGGCGAAGCTCTATATGAGTATTTTTTAGAATATGCTCGCACTCAACATCATGACGTCGCCAGCGGCTCTTTTGGTGCCAATATGCAAGTCCATCTAATTAATGATGGGCCGGTGACTATTCCGATGGAGTTTTAGCTCGCCTTGACCGCAGTCCATATCCTTAAATCAAATAGGGTGAGACACTCATCTCACCCTACAAACTACAATCATTAACACTATCGATCTTTAGGTATTAATCGCGGCGTGATCATATTTTCCGGCTTGAGGATTTCTTGTAAAACCTCTTCATCCAACAAGGCTTCTTCACGCACTAAGTCTAAAACAGCAGCGCCAGTTGCAAAGGCTTTTTTTGCAATACGTGTTGAGTTTTTATAGCCGATATAGGGGTTTAACGCCGTCACTAAACCAATGGAATTTTGTACTAATGCTTTACAATGCTCTTCATTGGCAGTGATACCGTCAAGACATAACGTCGTCAACATATCTAAGGCGCGTTGTAATAAACCGGTAGACTCAAATAACTTGTAAGCAATTAAAGGTTCCATCACATTGAGCTGCAATTGGCCTGCTTCAGCGGCCAGTGTAACCGCCAAGTCATTACCGATAATTTCAAAAGCGACTTGATTGACTGCCTCAGGAATCACAGGATTAACTTTACCCGGCATGATTGAACTGCCAGGTTGGCGCGGTGGTAAATTAATTTCCTGAATACCGGTACGAGGGCCGCTAGACAAAATGCGCAAATCATTACAGATTTTTGAAAGTTTGGTCGCTGTGCGTTTTAGCATGCCCGAGAAAAGAACAAAGTCACCCATATCGGATGAAGCTTCAATTAAATCCTTGGCTGCGCGTACCGGATGCCCACTTAGCTCAGCCAAACGAGGTACTGCAATCCCCTGATACGCCGGATCTGCATTAATACCTGTACCAATCGCCGTACCGCCTAAGTTCACATCAAGCAACAACTCAGGTCCCCACTCGATAAATCGCTCTAAATCCTCTTCGAGTGTCGTTGCAAAAGAACAAAACTCTTGGCCCAACGTCATTGGAACCGCGTCTTGCAGCTGAGTACGACCCATTTTCAGAATGTGGCTAAACTCCTCACCTTTGCCCTTAAGAGAGCAAATGGCCTGTCTTAAGCTTTGCAATAAACTATCATGACCTAACAACAAGCCTAGGCGGACCGCTGTTGGGTAAGCATCGTTAGTCGACTGAGCCATGTTAACGTCATTATTAGGGTCAAGATATTGATACTCGCCCTTAGCATGACCCATAAACTCCAAGCCCACGTTAGCAATCACTTCGTTAGCATTCATATTGGTCGATGTGCCGGCACCGCCTTGGATCATATCCACGACAAACTGATCATGAAATTCTCCAGCCACAATACGCTGACAAGCATAAACGATGGCATCGTGCTTTTCTTTAGAAAGATCACCCAATTTAAAGTTAGCATCAGCAGCTGCATGCTTAACAATTGCAAACGCTCGTATGAAATTAGGAAAATGTGACAGCCTCACACCCGAGAGGTCAAAGTTCTTAACTGCGCGCAAGGTTTGCACGCCATAATACACATCAGCCGGCACATTAACCTGACCGATTAGGTCTTCTTCGATACGATAATCTTCTATGTTTGACACGATACTTCTTCTAAAATGAACAAAATATAATAAAATTATAAAACTTTTTCTTACAATTACGCACGCACTTTGCCATGTTTTTGCAACATAACCTGCTCTTTTTAGTGTTTTTATTAACAAATAGAGGCTGCGGACTGAACGGCACGTAGACCAAATTAATTATCTACTAAGCAAGCGATATACAGCTCTGCGTCATATGCTTTATCTACATATAGCATAACTTTAAGATATTGGGTTCTTAAGCGGCAGAGATAGTGTAAATTGGCTATCGCTCTCATACTCTAAATTTATCAAGACTCACGATCAATGAGATTCGTTTCTTCTGTGCAAGCCCACATTAGGGTCACGCCGCCATCACTGCTTAGAAAATCAGCCAAGGAGCGGCAGCCATGCTCGTCACACCACTCATAATCCGGCACAAACTCAGATCGCGTCAGGTACAACTGAGGATGCTCCTCCACCAGTGGCTTGTAATGATACCAACCCGCCTTAAGTATGGCTCCTTCCGGAGGCTCCATACCAGCAGCAGAACCTTTAATACGTGCCGCTAGGGCGATCAAAGCAGGTTGTTGCTTGGCATCAAGCTGTATAACGTAATCCTCTTCCCAACGAACCTTTTCAATGCTGTGATTCCAAGCAAGTTTGACATCCTCCCCGCCCTAAAGAACGGGGATTCCTACGGCGTTCAGGCGACCATCGCCTGACTCGCTTCGGTGGGTTCTTGGCCCGACGCCCTTACCTACANGCGAAGTCTCTGCACAAGCTAACNGGGCGTGTCCCGCCCTTAACACATTGATCGCGCCGACTACGTCAGCGTTTTCCTCAAAATCACAGTCCATACACTTGAAGCACGCTTGGCTACGCCTATTCTCCTTGGCANCGTAGCCGCAGCAGGGACAAGTCCGGCTGGTGTTTCTGGGGTTCACAGCAAGGAGTTCTCCCCCTAGCCAAGTCAGTTTGTATTCCAACTGACGTCGGAACTCGAACCAGCTTTGATCGAGAATCGCTTTATTTAGGCCGGACTTGGCTTTCACGTTTTTTCCCGGTATGGCAANGGTGCCAGAAGCGGACTTGGACATATTCCGAACCGGCAAATCCTCGATACACACCATCGCGTGGTTTTGGCTGATAGCTGTCGTGGCTTTGTGCAGGTAGTCGCGCCGGGAAT
>NZ_KB892347.1 GCF_000373745.1 Oligella ureolytica DSM 18253
AAATCAACCATTACTTGGGTTTGCGGTCGAGCTCCGCCTGGGCGAAAAAAGCTGCAGCTTTCTTTATAATCTCATTGGCTTGCTTTAATTCTCTGTTCTCACGTTCAAGCTCTTTGATACGCTCCGCTTGGCTTTGAGCTTGAATGTTTGCAGGAATGGTTTTATCAATGTGCTTTTTATGCCATGATCGTAAGGTCTCAGGCGTGCAACCTATCTTTGGCGCTATGGCTTTGATGGCTGACCAGGTGGATGGGTAGTCGTCTTTAGCTTCAATTAGCATACGGACGGCTCGNTCTTTCATTTCAGGGGTATAGTTTCGTGTTTTCATTGTCGTATTCTCTCAGAAAAATGAGTCTCCGACAATCCCGGGGCGGTTCAATATCCCCTTAAAATGTAATTTGACTACTGTTTCCACTTCTGCTGAACACGCTCTACAAATACTTCGCAAAGGCCAACATAACTTTTAGGGTCCAGGCAATTTTTTACCTCTACATCACTCAAATGCGCCATGATTTCCGCATCTTCTAAGGTCACCTCAAGTAAGTGACGATCCTCTTCAAATGCCTGCATCGACACTTTATAAACCATATCGTGAGCAACTTGCCTACCGACATGAACACCCAGGGTCAGCATTAGGTTTTCTGATACGATTAGGCCTTTTAGCTGATCAAGATTTCTTGCCATCTTATCTTCATGCACAATAAAACGTTCTAAGATACCCTGCATTTGCTCGATGCCACCACTCGTCATCATATTGATTTGAGGGATGTATGACCATTCTGTTGTCCAAAACGTCATGTCTCTTTCATGCTCTTGAAGCATGGCATCAAAACTGAGCGAGGCATTTCTTTGCACGACACGCGTTAAACCAACCACATATTCGCAGATCATTGGGTTTCTTTTGTGCGGCATGGTGCTACTGCCAATCTGTCCGTCTTTGAAGCCCTCTTCAATTTCACCGATTTCTGTTCTTTGCAGGTTGATAATTTCGTTGGCAATTTTCCCAATCGTTCCTGCAATCATGGCGATATAGCTTGAGTACTCAGCAAAGCCATCTCGCTGTACATGCCAAGTAATGGTTGCTTGCTTTAACCCGAGGTACTCGCTGTATTTTTCCTGAATCGCCAAACCATGCTCACTGATAGACGCCAGCGTACCCGCAGCCCCACTAAAGGAACTGACTAAATACCTATCCTGACCAGCCTCTAATCTCTCGATGTGCTTACCAATTTCATCCGCCCAAATGGCAATTTTATAGCCTAGCGTAATCGGTAATGCATGTTGACCATGGGTCCTCCCCGGCATGATGGTTGATTTATATTTATCTGACAGTGATAACAGCGTCTTTAAAAATTTATTTAACTGATCCAATAAAACTTCTTGAGCTTCTTTCATCTGCAAGACAACAGCGGTATCCATGATGTCCTGTGTCGTAGCCCCCCAATGGATAAAACCACCCTCTCGACCGCCTACTGCGTCAGTAAATTGACGGATCTGTACGATAAGCGGATGAGTGGTATCAACAATCCCTTCACGAATCAATGTCGGATCAAACACCTCAAAACTCGCTTTATCGGCAATCTTCTTCGCTGCCTCTTGTGGAATCACGCCAAGATCTGCCTCTGCTCGCGCAAGAGCAACCCATGCATCTAACCACTTTTGCATTAATGACTCATCTGAAAAAACTTTACGCATTCTTTCAGATACAAAAATCCCTCTATACACTTCTGAATCCATCACACTTGATGACATAACTCGTCTCCTTAAACAATTAAATCGTTTTCCTAATTAGAGAAAAAGAAAAGGAAAACGTTTTCCTTTGGAGGTTTGAATATAAAATAGAACTTTCCTATTTGTCAATCTATTTTTTAATTTAGTAACGCGGGTATATCCTTTATAATTCAACTGACGGAACTACGTATGAGGCAAAAAAATTGGTGAAAATCAAAGATGTAGCAAAAAAAGCAGGGGTACATGCCTCTGTCGTTTCACGAGTTTTAAATCATGATGCCACACTAAAAATAAAAAAAGAAACGAGAGAAAGAATCCTAGCGACCGTCAAAGAACTCGGCTATGTGCCAAATCACGCCGCTAGAAACCTTAAGAAAAATGAAACCAAAATGATTGGGATGATTATTCCGGATTTTTCCAATCCGGTTTATTCAAGCATCATTCATGGGGCTGAAACGATGGCCGCCCAAGAGGGCTACACCCTCCTTGTCTATAGTAAAAAACATATAGCAAAAAACAACAGTTATTTCTCTCATCTGGTGGATGGAAAAATTGATGGGCTGCTTATCGCCACCTTAGAATTAGACGGTCAGGATCTTAAGGAATTAGCAGAATTAGATAAACCATTTATTTTGGTCAACCGCTCGATTGAAGGTTTTAATAATTATGTGGTGCTTGATGATGAACATGCCGGCTATATTGCTGCAGATCATTTAATCGAATTAGGCCATACAAACATTGCCCATATTACCGGCCCTTTTGAAACCGGTACGGGACTCAAACGCTATAATGGCTTTAAAAACAGATTAGACAATGCTAATATTACGATAAAACCTGAATACATCCGAAAGGGCACGTATTCATTACTTTCAGGCTATGAGGAAATGAATCAGCTCTTAACGCTACCAGAACCACCAACCGCTGTTTTTACAGCCAATATTTTGATAAGCCTGGGAGCCATGAGAGCGGCACAAGAAAAAGGCTTTGTTATTCCCGATGATATATCAATCATAGGTATACATGATGTCGCATTTGCACCGGTATTAAATCCTGCATTAACCACCATCAACATGCCACTCTATGAAATGGGCGAAGCCGCCGTGCAAAAAATCATTGAAAATATACAAGCCAAACGCCCTAACTCGGAAGTTAAAGGCTTGATGATCAAAGGCGGAGAGCTCATCTTAAGAGAAAGTACAAGCGCTCATAAGCCGAAATAACCAAACTCAAGATCTTGGCTCCGACACCCTACCCTGCTTAGGCGGCATAGGCATAAACTCCCTGTCATCTAAATCAGGTAATTTCATACGACCTGCTTGCCAGTCAGCACGGGCTTGCTCTAGGCGTTCTTTGGATGACGATACAAAATTCCAATCAATATAGCGTGGACCAACCGACTCTCCACCAAGTGCCATGACGACGGCCTCAGTGAGCGCAGTGATGACAACAGCACTGCCGGCCGTCAGCACTGCCATACTACCTGCTTCAAGGCGCTGATGAGCAACTTCTATCTGACCACTCACCACATAAAAAGCACGCTCCAAATACTCTGCAGGTATGGAAACTTTAGCGCCCTGCTGCAACTGCCAATGCACAAAGAACTGAGGCGACTCAACCGGCACCGGCGATTGCATGCCTAATAGCTCGCCTGCGATTAATCGCCCATGAGCACCATCACTTTCAAACTCCGGTAACTCCTTTTCAGCAAGGTGCCAGAAACACGGCTCCATCTCCTCTCGATGCTCAGGCAAGGCCACCCAAGCCTGAATGCCATCCAGCAGCCCGCCTTCACGTCTCGGCTTTTCAAAGCGCTCTGAATGGGTAATCCCCTTGCCCGCAGTCATCCAATTCACCTCACCCGGACGTACTGCTTGCTCTGAACCCACACTATCTCGATGCATAATTTCACCATTAAATAGATAAGTAATGGTGGAAAGACCGATATGAGGATGGGGTAACACATCCGCTTCCGGCCGTAGACCGGGAGCAAGATCCTTGGGCCCCATCCGGTCAAAGAAGATATAAGGACAACCATGCGTCGCTTAGCGAAAGGCAGTACACGACCCACTTCAAAACTGCCAAGATTGCGTATACGCTGTGGGATAATGAGCTCGATCATAGTGACTCCAATGCAGGGCTATATTCAGCTACAGTATCACACATCGACGCTTTTTATAAGAATATAATCAATTGACGCGCTTAGACAATCCACTGCGGATTGATTTGTTCAGGCGACAGCTCATTGAGCTGCTTATCATAAAAAAGAACATGCACATCGGCCTGACTATCGGGGTGCCATTGCTTGTAGACTATTTCATTCTTGCCATACCACGCAATGATTTTTTTATTGAAGCCCGATGCGATATGTATGGTTGAAGTATCGACCGATATAAGCTGGAGACAACGCCGAATTAAAGCAATTGTATGAAAGACATTCTGAGTTGGATGCACATAGACATGACTAAACTCTTGACTTAGTAACGACAACTCCGAATATTTCTCAGGATAAGATAAAAGCACAATGGCTCTACCGGGCACATGCTGTTGGATATAATGAACATGTTTTTTAATATTTTCAACAGACATCTTGCGACTACTGGCTGCACCATAAAAATTAATCGCCAGATAGTTGTCTATTGCGTTATCTTTTGACATCCTCCCCGCCCTAAAGAACGGGGATTCCTACGGCGTTCAGGCGACCATCGCCTGACTCGCTTCGGTGGGTTCTTGGCCCGACGCCCTTACCTACAGGCGAAGTCTCTGCACAAGCTAACCGGGCGTGTCCCGCCCTTAACACATTGATCGCGCCGACTACGTCAGCGTTTTCCTCAAAACCACAGTCCATACACTTGAAGCACGCTTGGCTACGCCTATTCTCCTTGGCAACGTAGCCGCAGCAGGGACAAGTCCGGCTGGTG
>NZ_KB892348.1 GCF_000373745.1 Oligella ureolytica DSM 18253
ATATTGCTCTCGAATATCGTGAGGTTTTGCTCGTAGGGCATTCTCCATGCCCCCAATGGCCTCCTCAATCCATCCTTCAATCTCGGAAGGGGATAAATCATAGGCCCGACTTGCTTCCGAAACGGTGGTTTTACCTTTAAAAACATCTAACACTAACGCACTTTTACGCTTGGCTGTCCAACGACGATTCTCTGACTTCATCTCTGTACTCATGGTCAAATTTTCTCCATAATATCAAATTAAGACCTGAGCAGGTTTTTACTGGGTCATTACAACGATACGATGATTTTCATTAAAAAAAGCTTGTTCTAAACCTTTTTTTAATTGTGCTAAATTCATAGTAAATTACTCTCTATGTCCTCTTGATTGTTATTACTTTTCTCATCACTTAGCCATGCATAGCGTAATTTACGCCCATCTCTTCGAACATAACCCTCAGCTTCTAACTCTTTAAGCCATTTTTTTATTTGTGTTTCTTGCAACTCTGGATAAATATATTTAATGCTACCCAAAGCAAAAAACGTTTCTTGTTCTTCTGATAATTGCTTTAAAGTGTCTTTAAATAATTTAAATATTTCACCATATTGCGGTGTAGCAACATCGAGTGATTCATCAATCGACTCAGCCTCCTTAGTGTAATCACTATCGTTTATCATTTGATTTAAGCCTTCGGCAAATAAATCCGGTTGTAAATTTGTGGCACCTGTGGTGTAAGATACTGAATTTTCTCGACTCTGGCCCCCTTTTTCCAAAAACTCTGAATAAGGAACTTTGCTCTCACCTAACGGAATACCGCCCTCTTGAATCAATGCTTGATTCCCTTCTTGCGTACAATTCCTAACTAACAAGGGCACCCAAGCTTTTTTTAAATTTTCTATGGCACCTCCCCAAGTCCCTCCCTTATTTTTATCACTTTTAACGACGACCACTGCTTGCGACATTGTATAAATATACTTATTTCGCGCCATCGCACTGCGGACACTAAAGCCAGCTTCTGGATAAAAGGGGCTGACCAATGCCAAGCTTTGATCTCGCAGATAACGTGAAAGCTCGCGACGATTTGAATTTACAAGAACGCCATCAGATAGTATGCCTACACTTTGGCCACCATACTCGAGCGCTGCTCGCATTGATGTTTGATCAATTCCCTTTGCACCACCTGAAATTACTGTATAACCCTCATCGACAGCTTGTTGTACTTTTTTAACTGTGAATAATCTATCATCCTCACTGATAGAACGAGAACCAACGAAACCAATCCCAACTTGATTCAAAAGCTGTTTGTTGCCCAGACCATATAAAATCGGTGGATGCTGATCACTCAATTGTTTTTTTATAGAACGGGGGTAAAACTCACTGGCTCTTGAAATAACCCAAATACCTTGTTGATCCCATTTCTCAATAGCAAACCCCATACTACCTCCGCGCCCTAACAATTGCTGAAGGCGTTCAGTAGTGATTTTTCCCTTGGGGTCAGTCCACTTATCTAAAATTACGTTGTCTTTACGAAGCAGATCGGCTGGTGTGTAATTATTTTCGTGCAACCACTTTGCAAATCGTAAGTACTCCGCACCAGTTAACGGTTTAAAAATTTTAACTTCGGTCTTATTGAAATAAGAACAAAGTAGCAAGGTTGCTTGCATAATTTCATCATATTGCATATTTATTCACCTTGATTCTGTTTGGATGTACTAGTTAATGCAATGGGATAAACAGCAACAGCACCTGCTCTTCGTAACAAGGCAGCTGCTACTGTGAAGGTCCAACCAGAATCGACGGCATCATCTAAAAGTAACACTGGACTTCTGAATCCTTGCTTACCATCTATGGTAAAAACTCCATCAAGGTTACTGCTCTGTCTAAAACTATTTTGCATCGTTTTCTGGGGAGGCCGCTGCTCCACCATGACTAATGCCTCTCTGCAGGGAATTCCTAATTTTTCAGCCAAACGATAGGCAAAACTTTTAACCAGTTCAGGATTACGCAGTGAGGGTATATAGGTTAGCCATTGCGGTTTTTCATCAAACTCCATTGATTTAACCATAGTAACCATAGGCTCTAACAAATCATCACTAAAATGTCCTACCCCTTTGTCATGAGCAACCAAATCTCCCCAAGCACCATCTCGCCAACTAGATAATGCCAAACCTTCAGCAGCCTGCAAAGCTAAATCTTTAATAGGAAATCCATAATGAGGGAATGCATTTTTAGCCATAGCCCCAGATATGGCAAATTTTTTTCTTGGGCTGATTTTAATGTAACGATACTTTGAAAACTCCAGTGCTTCTTTAACCACATCCTCACTGACTTCAGTCAATAACTGACGATTAGGGGTACAATTCATGCAGGTTCCACAATCCTCAGTCAAAGGATCGTCTAAAGCAAAAGTAAGCTCTTTCATCAAACAATTAGTGGCGTTATGATAAGCCCTTAATTGATTCCATTCCCTTTTTCTAATGGCTGTAATATGTTCAATATGCTCTGTAGGTAAACTATAGTTTTGTTCATTCCTGAAATATTTCTTAGTTCTACTGTCTTTATAAATTGGAGAAGGATTCTCTACTGTCAAAAACTTTAGAACAGCTCGAATTCTGCTCACACTCAAGTTGATTAGTCTTTCTATCTCATAGTCTTTTACGCCATCAGACTGTTCCAATGCAGTTAAGACTTGCTCTATTTCTTCTTCACTAGGAAAGGCGTTATTAATAAAATAATCCTGTATCTTCTCAGACTCAGGACCATCCATCAAAATACCATAGGCATGTTCAATAGCACGTCCGGCACGACCCACTTGTTGATAATACTCCACAATACTGCCTGGTAATTGGAAGTGAATGACAAAACCTAAATCCGGTTTATCAAATCCCATACCTAAGGCAGAAGTTGCTACTAATACTTTTAATTTATTAGACAACAAAGCATCTTCAAGTCTAATGCGAAGCTCATTATAGGAATTGCCATTATAAAAACTGGCATGTATGCCTTTATATCTGAGCCACTCCGCTAAAAGCTCACCATCCCTAATGGTTTTTACATAAACAATACCGGTTCCCTCAAGCTGAGGAATATACTCAGCAAGCCATGCCATTCGTGCAGCTCGTCCAGCTGACGGCATATTTTGTAAATAAAGAGACTGTCGTTTCAGATCACCTCGGATAACCTGCAAATCATCACCTAATTGCCGATTGATATCAGTAATTACCCGAGTAGTGGCAGTAGCTGTTGTCGCCAAAATAGGAATATTAGCAGGCATACGATTTAATAAGCGAACAATCCGGCGATAATCCGGTCGAAAATCATGCCCCCAATCAGAAATACAATGCGCCTCATCGACTACAAATAAACCAATATTAGAAAGAATATGGTTCAGTACATTTTCTACTAGCTCATCATTTGCTAGTTTCTCTGGTGAAATAATAAGGGCATCAATTTCCCGACTCAAAATTAGTTGTTTGGCTTCATCATTTTCTTGTTCTGATTGTGCAGAGTTAATGGAGACTACACTTAAACCTAGCTCACCCGCACGCTCTACCTGGTTACGCATTAAAGCAATAAGCGGTGAAATAATAATCGTAGGACCTTTACCTTGCAGACGCAATAATTTGGTTGCAATAAAATAGACCGCACTTTTCCCCCAGCCAGTTTTTTGAACAACCAATAGCTTTGATTGCTCTTCGACCAATTGCAGAATTGCTTCAAACTGCCCTTCGTGAAACTCAGCAGCATGATTAGCAGTCATTTCTCGTAATAAGGTCAAGGCATTATCTTTCATACACATTAACTCTCTTAATATTCACAACTATTAAACACCGCTTTATGAATTTTTTCTAAATTCGAATGCCTTTCTAAATAGCTGTATCAGTAATTCTTGATTTTTATTTAGATCATCTGCAGTTAAACGAATACGGCTACGACGCCATCTTGCATCATATTCCATGATGTCAACTTCTGAGTCTTCACCTAAAACCTCTTTAATGATGTTCTTAATTTCCTCTTCTGGGATTTTTAGTTCAAGTATCATTACACTCCGGCGCGGACGCATTAGTACAAAATTATATGCTCTACCATTCAACCAAAAACCAATGTAATGTTTGTTGTAACTGAGTTGTAGTGCAGGATCTATGCTTTGTGCTAACTCAGCTAATTTATCAACAAGATTCATTATTTCTTTTGTGCTTTTTTGTATTTCCCAAAAAGATCTATCAGTCGGTTCAGCCAGTTCTTCATCTTCATCTACTAGCCCTAAGCGAACTACATCTATGAACCGCCCCGGGATTGTCGGAGACTCATTTTTCTGAGAGAATACGACAATGAAAACACGAAACTATACCCCTGAAATGAAAGAGCGAGCCGTCCGTATGCTAATTGAAGCTAAAGACGACTACCC
>NZ_KB892349.1 GCF_000373745.1 Oligella ureolytica DSM 18253
CACTTTCAATCACTTGCTTACGCAAGGACTGAAAGACCTTATCCATCTCCTCAGGCGTCATCTTTTCTTTTACGATGGCTTGAGCTAATTCAGTTATTTTGTCGTTATCCATGTCAATACTCTCATCCTATCTATAGGTTATAAGATTAATTAAATATCGACATTTACACAAAGGATTTTATAGTCTCTGAAAATACGATTTACAAGCAACTATTAGGTAATAAATTAGCCAAAAATCTAGGTATGCTATATGAGAATATGGTTGCGCAGACCTTAGCTGCTAACAATAATAAGTTGTATTACCACAGCTATTATGATACCGTGCAAAAAAGAAGTTTTGAGATTGATTTTTTATTAAGCAGAGGCAATAAAATTAACCCAATCGAAGTGAAATCATCTAATTATCGGACTCACCGTTCATTAGATAACTTTTCTGAAAAATATTCCAGTCGTATAGATTCTAAATATATTGTCCACACCAAAGATCTTAAAAAAGAGCGCAGTCTGCTCTATGTGCCGATTTATATGGCGCAGTTTTTGTAGTAGACTCAATTAGCAGTATAGGTGGAATGATGTATTTGTTTTATTTTGAGTTTAAAGCTGATGAACTTTCGATTAGTTGTCAAGCTTTGCTAGATAGTTGCACAAACTGCCTGTCACCTACTGAGCGTCAGTGTTTAAAACAGTATAAAAATAATAAATTAGCAATACAACAAACTTTTAGTTATGGATTGCGGCGTTTAGCATTGGCTGTCCTTTTGAGGAATGTCCGTAACGATGTAAAACCGTCAATCAGTAACGCTGACAATCAGGTCATAAAAAATGGTGTGAGTTGGCCTGATGGTGCCGTTGACCAGTGCGAGAGAATAACCTTTAAAAGCTTAAGTAAAGAGAGAATAAACGCAGATATCATCGAGTTAGCAAAGAGCTTAAGATTTATCCAAGGTGATTATGGAAAACCTTATATGAACCTTGTGCAGGAAGCATGCCTAACTCCTGTGCCTTTTGCATTTTCACTTAGCCATTGTGATGGTTTTATCTGCATTTTAGTTTCTCAATCGCAACGAATGATAGGTGTAGATGTTGAACCAGTTAAAAAGTTTGATTATCTACCTATGTTGCATTTCATGCACTCTTGCGAACAGCAAAAAATTCATTGTGCTAGAGATTTTCTATTCTTTTGGACACGAAAAGAGGCTTATCTTAAGAGCTTGGGAACTGGTTTAGTCGATGAAATAGCACAAATTAATACGGCTGAAAGTCGGATAAAAGATGAACGTCCGTTGCGTAAGTACTGTCAAGTAGCGCAGCATGTCAATGTCGTTATCAATAAAAAAGATTCACAGTTAGGTGGCGAGCTCAGAAAAATGATTGAAGAAAAGCATTTTTATTGTCACTATGTGAATTTAAATCCCAAGCGACTAATTCATGTGTGTAATAGCAATTCATTATTAGAGTTACAGCTTGTGAACTTGCGACAATTATTTTGATGGCTCGTATTGCCTCATGCTATTTGGTGATTTTATGAAGTCTTAATTAGTATGATTTTACCATCGTTTATTGCAATTTTTTAGGGCTTAAGTATTGAGCGATGTACGCCAAATAATGCCGCAGCGCACAACATAGCAATCATAGATAAATAGGAAAATAGTGTCATAGATTCACTCTCACCAACTAAATAAATACCAAGATAAGAACCTACAACTGAACCTAGACGACCCATAGCCATAGCCCAGCTGACGCCTGTTGTACGCATTTTATTCTCATAAACGGTTGCAGCTACTAGGTTTAAGCAATTTTGCGCTCCTGCTATAGTAAAACCAATGCAAAAGACAATGATTATGAGTGTAAAATACCAAGTCGTTGCCGAGGGGAAACTAAGTAGTAAGCAGCTAGCGAGAAAATAAGATAGGGCTAATCTTAAGAAAGGCTTGCCACGTGTATCTATCCAGCGAGCTAAGATAAATGCACCTACTGTACCTCCAATTGGCAACATCATGGTGATTAAATTAATTTGCTTAAAGGAGTATGAATTATTTAATAAAATGGGTGTCCAATATGTCAATAAATAGAATAGAAGTAGCGAACCAAAAAATGCAACCCAAAGCGCTAGGGTCAGATTACGATAAGATTTAGAGAGTAAGGAGAAAATCGGTTGTTTAGGTATAGCTTCTTCGTCAGTCGTTGCTGGTTTCAGAAAGTATTTTTGAGTGAATAAGCGGTTTACAATGGTTTGAACTTTTGTTAAAGCTTTTTGTTGCTCAGATCTAATCAAATATTCAAACGATTCGGGAAGTATTTTGATGATGAGAGGAAGTGTCAATAAAGGTACAATCCCAGCTAGATAGAAGAGCCATTGCCAATTCAATAAAGGTAGTAAAAAAGAAGCAACTACGCCACCCATGGCAATACCTAAAGTAAAACCACACCAGGCTAAGGTTGATAAGATCATTTGATGTCGCCGTGGCATGTATTCCGTGCACAAGGACAAGCTGATTGGCATTGCACCCCCTAAACCGACACCAGTCAGAAAACGAAATATCACCAAAAGGCTGAAATTATGGGCAAATCCGCACATAATGGTGAAAGACGCATAGAGCACTGTAGAGATTATTAATGCTTTTTTTCTACCGCTTCGATCAGCCAAAGGACCAAATAACATGCTGCCTATCATCAACCCAAGGACACCAGAGACAAACAAATAGGGTAGATCATGCGTAGTAAGAGATAATTCGTTTTTGAGGATAGGTGCAATGTAGGCGACGATTGCTATATCTAGGCCGTCTAGGAGCACCAATAAAAAACAAACTAACACAATTTGCCATTGATAGCTGCTAAGAACTTCTTCATCGATAATCTGATGTAATTTTTTGACTGTTAACTCGGCCTTACTTTTCATATGGAATGCTCGTTAGAAGTTGGTTGGTAGCTTCCGAGGTGTTTTTTTATGAGGCTCAGAATGGCATGAATATTGCTAGGTTCATTCAGATAAAAGTGCCCACCTTCAAAAAAAAATACACCCAACCACTGATGACTGCATATATGCCATGCCTCAAGGTTTTGGTTGGAAGTGTTTTTATCCTGACGACCTGCAAATACTAAGAGCGGTATATCAGTTGACTTAGGTTTGGTGGTGAACGACAAAAGCGAACTATTCAGAAGCACGTCATTCCGGATGATGGGTAAAAAGAAGTCAAGTGCTTCTTGATGATTTAGAAGTGCATTAGGGATACCCTCATATTTCTCTAAAAAATGCAAGAGTGACGCATCGTTATTAATCTGTTGTGCATCAGCTATTGAATTTGAGGTAGCAAAAGCCCCTCTACCACTGATTATCAAAAGACAAATGGATAGTTCAGGTTTTAAAGATTGTAATTTTTCTGCAATATATGGAACCAGGCCACCACCAAGACTATGACCAAAAAGAGCAATATGCTCGTTTGGTTGATGGTGCTTGATAATGTTATTAGCGATATCTTCTATAAGTTCAACCGGAGAGGAAAGTAATGCCTCCTGTATGCGTGAACCATGCCCCGGATATTCAATAGCATGAATTCTCAGGTTCTTGGCAGAAAACTGCTTCCATGGAAAGTACATTGATGCGCTGCTTCCAGCAGAAGGCAGACAATATAGACAATATTTATAGCTCTGAGTCTTCATAGGTTTATGGCTTTCGGTGTTTGTCAAGCAAGTTGTCCGATTTCTTATGCTGCTAATACGGCATTTCTCTCTAACTCGTTACTCTCCTTCGATGGGTTTAGCCAGACCTCTTTGACCGGTTTCCAATNGCGGACAGAACGGTTTTTCCAACGCTCAGGTCTAGCTTCTTTGGCTGTTTCATAAACGGCACGACGATGCGCTAAAATNGCGTTATCNAGTCCGTTATGACGCTGCTCCGGCGTNACAAACTGAATGCCACTATGGCAATGCTGCGTGTTATACCAGATGACGAATTGATGCACCCATTGACGAGCCTGTTCTAGGCTAGTAAAGGGCTTATTAGGATAGGCTGGCGTGTATTTGAGTGCTCTAAACAGAGACTCAGAATAGGGGTTATCATCACTAAC
>NZ_KB892350.1 GCF_000373745.1 Oligella ureolytica DSM 18253
GTGCTGGAGCGATTGCCCACGCATAAAGCAAAGGATATTGAGGACTTGTTGCCACATCGATGGCAAGTAACGACAGCAAAAGAAGTAACACAATAAGTGAATAACGCCTTGACCATTACATCAAGGCGTTATTCATTTGAAAATCAATAGGTGTTCACCGAACGCTTACGCTAGCAAAACTTGGATTTAGGATTGAATACTTATCTTAAAGCTGCGAATGCAAGGGAGTAGAGTATTGAGTAAAAATATTGCTAACTGAGTTAAAAAATCAATAGATAGTTTAAAACGATTTTTCAAAGATTAGCATTAAACGATTTTTACTGTATGAGTACATACTAGGTATATTACTATCTGTTTTCCGCCATTGATAATTTAGCTTAGGCGTAATGCCTAAAACATGCCAATCTCTTTTCCAAAGCGTTAAGTTAACATTGTATTCTTTATCATCACGCTTTTTAGCTAAAGGTATTAAGCCACCAATGACTGCTTCAGATTTGTATTTACGTTGCCCCATAGCTAAACTCAAGCGACTTGAGATGCCGTAACTCCATTCTTGACCCCAGCCAATTCGTATGTTTTTGAAGTCTGAACTGAATTGCTTTTCACCTGAGCGTTCAGCAAAAAAATCAAAACCTCCGAAAAAGAATTGTTCTGGTTTTCTTATCCAGAATAGGGTAGTTGAAAAAAGTTTGTTATTGCCGTCTAATTGTTCATAATCCTTGTAATATTGCTTTGAATATTCGAGGGCATTAATTGTTCTCAAATTAGGGTTTAACCAGTAGTCGTATTCTAAGCGTAATCCTTTATTATCTTTGTACTGTTTGCCACCATACCAACGTTTTTCATAAAAAGGTAATACAGCCAATGAGCGTTGATTCGATTTATTGACATAACCTACAGAGAGGCGGTTAATTAGGTCATCATTATGATGATTATTCCAAAAGCTCTTTGCAAATAAAGAATTCTCAATACGTAAGTAGTGATTGTTTTTTAAATTAAAATCTCGCTCTAGTCCAAAATAAAAGCTGAAACCCTTACCTGACTTTGGCATCATGTCATTATTTTTAATAAATCCGGTATTTTCGATCTTTCTGTCTTTAGAGAGGTAATACTCCCCTAAAATCGAAACACCGATGAGTGGAAAATTTCGTTAAACTATTTGTTATATTTAAAGGAATTTTTCATGCGTAGAAAACAATTTACCGAGCGACAAATCTTATCTATTCTTAAACAGCATGAGAGCGGCGTGAGCGTTGCTGATTTGTGTCGTGAGCACGGCATGAGCCAATCTGCTTTTTACAAATGGCGTAGCAAATATGCCGGCATGGACTCGTCAATGCTCAATGAGCTAAAACGCCTACAGGAAGAGAATGCGAAGCTTAAGAAGCTTTACGCTGAGGAGCGGCTAGTTTCCGAGGCGCGAAAGGAACTACTTGAGGGAAAGTGGTAAAGCCATCGCTACGAAAAGCGATGGCAAGAACACTTGTATCACGTCAAGGCTTTGCTGTCAGGTTAGCTTGCCGAACGGTGGGTATTAGCACATCAAGTTATTACTATCAGAGTAAAGGAAAGGCTGAGGACGAGCAGATTGCCAATTGCTTGATTAAACTTACCCAAACCAATAAGCGTTGGGGCTTTAAACTATGCTTTTTATATCTCAGAAATGTCCAAGGCGTTGTTTGGAATCATAAGCGTGTTTACCGCATCTACAAGGAGTTAGCATTGAACTTACGTATTAAACCTCGCCTACGCCTTCAACGAAAGCAGCCAGCGCCACTGGCTGTGCCCACAGCTGCTAATCAGGTATGGTCAATGGATTTTATGAGTGATGCACTAGCCGATGGTCGTAGACTACGTTTATTGAACGTCATTGATGATTTCAACCGAGAAGCGTTAGCCATGGATGTTGCCTTATCTATTCCGAGCGAGCAGGTAATTCGATACCTAGAGCGCACAATTGAGCAGCGTGGAAAGCCTAAAGAGATACGAGTTGACAATGGTCCTGAGTATATCTCAGAACGACTGATCTCATGGACTGAAAGTCAAGGCATTCGTCTGAACTACATTCAGCCAGGCAAGCCCTATCAAAATACCTATATTGAGCGATTTAACCGAACTGTCAGGGAGGAGCTTTTAAATATGTATATCTTTGACTCATTGGAGCAAGCTGAGTTGCTAGTCACCCAATGGCAATGGCAGTATAATAACGTACGGCCTAACATGGCTATAGGAGGTGTACCCCCGCGACTTAAAGCGGCTTAAAATCCATATCATTCCACTAAAAGGTGTTCCTAAAAATGGGGGTCATACATTATGACGCTAATATAGGTGTTTGCTGTCAGTTGTAAGTGTCAATCTAGGCAAAACTCTTTTACATTTTGTATAATAAAGTATTGGCTTAAAAGGCTATATTTTAAATAGAAATTAACAAGGATTTGTCCCCATAAGAGGTGTTTTATTTCACCTCTTTTTAATTTTTTTAAAAAGGAAAATCATGGCTGCTCAGTTTTTTATGCCTAGTAACAATATTATTGGTGAAGGCGCACTCGATCAAGCGGTAGAGCAAATTGCTTTATTAGGCTTTAAAAAGGCTTTAATTGTGACTGATAAGCCGCTAGCTGAGTTAGGTTTCGCATCACAAGTGGCAAAACTCTTAGAAGCTAAAGGTATTGAGAGTGATATTTTTGATGATGTAAAGCCTAACCCAACAGTGGCTAATGTAAATGATGGTTTAGCCAAGCTTAAAGAAGCGGGTGCAGATTGTGTGATTTCGCTTGGCGGTGGTTCTCCACATGATTGTGCTAAAGGTATTGCTATTGTTGCGAGCAACGGCGGTAAAATCGAAGATTACGAGGGTTTAGATAAGTCTACTAAGCCACAACTACCATTAATCGCTATTAATACCACAGCGGGTACAGCTTCAGAAATGACTCGTTTCACCATTATTACCGACGAAACGCGTCAGGTAAAAATGGCCATTGTGGATAAGCATGTGACTCCTATTTTATCGGTTAATGACCCTAAATTAATGGAGGATATGCCAGCCTCTTTAACAGCGGCTACTGGTATGGATGCCTTAACTCATGCGGTCGAAGCCTACGTTTCAACAGCTGCTAACCCACTAACTGATGCTTGTGCGGTAAAAGCCATTGAGTTAATCGCTAAATACTTACCAACCGCAGTAGCTGATGGTAAAAATGCCGAAGCACGTGAGCAAATGGCTTATGCACAATTCTTAGCGGGTATGGCATTTAATAACGCTTCTTTAGGTTATGTTCATGCGATGGCGCACCAATTAGGTGGTTTTTACGACTTACCTCACGGTGTCTGTAATGCGCTTTTATTACCGCATGTTGAGGAGTTTAACTTACGTGCCGCTAAACCACGTTTAGAAGAAATTGGTGCTATTCTCTCTGCTAATAACAAAGAGCTTGAGGGCTTAGATGTAATTGAAGCAATTAAGAAATTAGCGGGTATTGTCGGTATTCCTAAGTCATTACGTGAGTTAGATGTTAAAGAAGAAGACTTTACCGTGCTTGCTGAAAACGCAATGAAAGACGTCTGCGGTTTAACTAACCCAGTACAACCAACACTTGATGAAGTAATTGGAATTTTCAAAGCCGCTTACTAATCATTAATTATTAGTGAGTAAGGCCATTAGAGGTTTTTCTTCTAATGGCTTTTTAGATCGTAAACCTCTGGTAACCACCCCCTAAATTAACACAGCTCAAATGTAGAATTTTCCTTTACAATTAATTTATATTTAGGAGTTTTACTATGAGCAAACGTAAGAGTGAAGAACAGATTATCGCCTTGTTAAAGCGTGCAGAAGCGGGTGA
>NZ_KB892351.1 GCF_000373745.1 Oligella ureolytica DSM 18253
CCCCGCCATAAATGACGGGGTATCTCGCGCAACATCTTTATGAAACCTATCCTACTAAGCTTACTTAACACCACTGAACAAGATATCACAGCACTCAGTCCTTACTATGACGTTATCAGCATCAAGAGTCTCGATGAGGGCTTAGCTTTACCTGCAGAGACATTAGAGCGAGTGGAGGCTTTATTTGGCGCAGCCACACGACAGGTCAGCATTGAGTTCCTTGATGCACTACCTAATCTAAAGGTCATCAGCAGTTTCGGTGTAGGCTTTGACCCCTATGACGAGAGTTATATCACCGGCCGCAAAATTCGCCTAGGCTATACGCCCGATGTATTAAATGACTGTGTTGCTGATTTAGCCTTTGCCCTACTGCTTGACTGCGCCCGTCAGGTGAGCGCTTCCGATCGCTATGTACGTGAAGGTCGCTGGGTTACCGAGGGTATCTTTCCGCTCGGCGTACAAGTTAGCGGCAAGCGTTTAGGCATTGTCGGTTTAGGCCGTATTGGCATGGAGATTGCCGAACGCGCCAAGGGTTTCCGTATGGATGTTATTTACCATAACCGCAATCCACGCACTGACGTACCCTATCGTTATGTCGAGTCACTCATTGAACTCGCAAAACAATCTGACTTCCTTGTTGTCGCGACGCCGGGCGGCCCTAGCAATGCAAAGTTAATTAATCAGGAAGTATTAGAAGCACTAGGCCCTGAAGGCTATTTAATTAACATTGCTCGCGGTGTCGTCGTTGATGAGGACGCGCTCGTTGCTGCGCTACAAAGCAGAACCATTGCCGGCGCAGGACTCGATGTTTTTGTTAATGAACCTCATGTACCTGAGGCTCTTTTTGAGTTAGATAATGTCACTATCTGTCCACACATCGCGAGTGCCACCATTGAAACTCGTGGTGCAATGCGCGATTTAGCGATTGAAAACTTTATCCATTTTTCCAAACACGGCGAGGTCAAAGTTGCCGTTCCTTGGGCTAATTACGCTTAACTGGCACTTAGCTGCACAGCAAAACAGGTCGCTACCGATGTATTAGGTAGCGACCTGCTTCACTCTAAACATACATTATCTACGTTTTTTCAGACGCTTCGGCTTCTTAAAGCGAACTTCACTGATAATCACACCCAACACAATCAACGCTGCACCAACAAACGCTAAGGCGGGTAAGCGCTCACCGTACAAACGACCAATCACCCCACCCCATACCGGTTCGCCGGCATAAATTAAAGTAGCACGGGTGGCAGAAACATGCTTTTGGGCCCAATTCATGGTCATTTGAATCAGTGCACTTGCTAAGCCCATCAACAACACAATACCAACCAGATACCATGAAAACTGTGGTACCGACTCGCCCATCCCACCTGACACCGCAAAAGCGAGCAAGGCTGTCGCCATCAATTGAATAATCGTCACACGCAGCAAATTTAATTTACCGGCATAACGACTAATTAAAATAATTTCGGCGGATATGGCCAACGCGCCCAACGCAGTTAGTAGCTCACCCTTACCAACCACCGAGCCACCAAGTCCATCCGGTCCTGCTAACAGGGCCAAACCGACAAACGCCAAGACGATTCCCAGCAAATTCATATGTGTCGGTCGACGCTTCAGAAATAGCCACTGCAATAAGGGAACCAATGGCACATAGAGCGCCGTAATAAAAGCCGATTTACTACTGGGAATGGTCTGCAAACCAACCGTCTGCAAACTATAGCCAAAGAAAATACAAACACCGATTAACGCACCGGCCTTTAATTCTTGAACAGTCACACCCTTTAAGATACGCCAAGAACATAAGCCAATAGCAAAAGCAGCACAAGTAAAACGTAACCCGACAAAAAAGAAAGGGTCACTCATCGACAAGGCTAATTGTACTAAGAGGAAGGTACCACCCCAGAAAACCGTAATCAGCATTAAGGCCCATTCCGGTTTTCCAAACGGCCTATAATCGTTAACTCCGTGATTCATTACTCATCAGCACCTTAAGCTACTTTCTTTTTTGCACCACAAGCAACTAAAATCATGCCAAGCACAAAGCCAATCAACGCCGGTGCAATCCAACCCAAACCAATGCTATACCAAGGTAAATAATTAGTTAAAAAAGCATTAACTGCATCAGGTAAGCCTAACGCCGCTTTCCAGCCATCCAATAAGCCGACAATAAACGTCAAGCCCATCGTACATAGATAAACAGCATGGTAGCCTTTAAACATAGAGTGTGAGAAAACCAATAAAATCAACACCACGGTCAGTGGGTACAACAACATCAAAACAGGTATAGAAAAACTGATAATGCCACTTAGACCTTTATTGGCTAAAACACATGAGATCAGGGTAAAAATAAGTGCATAGCCCTGATATGAAATACGCGGAAGTAACCGTGCAAAGTATTCAGCACATGCAGCAATCAAACCGACCGCCGTCGTCAAACACGCTAAGAAAATAATGATCATTAAAAGAAGCTGACCGAGCGTACCCCAATAGTGGCTTGCGATGCCTGACAGCACCAAGGCGCCATTATCTAACCAACCGAGCACTTCAACACTGCTGGCACCCATATAGGTCACCAAGCCATACACTACCGCTAAGCAAAAGGCAGCCAGCACACCGGCGCCCATCGTCATACGCATCAGCTGCTGATTATTACTCACACCTGCCGATTGCAGGGAAGCAATTACAATAATGGCAAACACGAGCGCTGCCAATGCATCCATGGTCTGATAACCCGCCAAAAAGCCCTCAACTAAGGGATGACTTTGGAAGTTAGCCTGCGGCTCTGTCAAACCGCCCATCGGATCGGCAATGATTTTTATCGCCAAAATCGCAATAGCGAGCAAAAGTGTTGGCGTCAATATCTTACCGATTCGATTGATTAACTTGCCCGGGCTCATCGCTAAAAAATAAGCGAAGGCAAAAAACGCCACACTAAATACGAACAACAGTAAGGAATCAGACACTCCCTCACTCAAGAACGGTTTAACACCGACCTCAAAGGCAACGGTTCCTGTACGTGGCAGCGCAAATAGCGGACCAATCGAAAGATACAAAGCCACGGCAAAGCACACGCCAAACCAAGGTGTAACACGCGACGCCAATTGCTGTATATCACGTGCGCCGGTATAGGCCATCGCTAAAATACCCAGCATAGGCAAACCGGCTCCGGTAAGCACAAAACCTAAAACAGCTTGAAAATAACTCTCACCCGCCTGCTGCCCCATATGGGCAGGAAAAATTAAATTACCGGCACCAAAGAATAAAGCGAAAAGCATTAAACCCGTTGCTACAAATAATGTCAATGGAGATTGTTTTTGTGTTGACATAAAAACCACTTGAAACTTAAAAAGATTAACTTAAGAGCCCTTTAACATAACATTAAAAGCGCATCTCATAGCAATGATAGATGTACTTGATAAAACCCACGCCCTTAGCGCGATGCCGCTAGAACCACTGATAGAGAGCAAATAAAAGAGTGACGCCAATACTCAGACCAATGATAATTTTCATCATCAGATCGCCATTGACCCCTAACCAGTTAAAAAATGCCCCAATGGTATGACGCCAATAAAAATCAACTGTACGGCTGAAGAATCGCAACACCCAAAAAACAATGAGTAAAAGAAAAAGGTAGCGAATAACAATGAACATGGTTAAATCACCAAATAAAAACGACCTCAGTGATTGTATCACTAAGGCCGTTATGAATTTTTAAGATTAGCAGAACGATACCACTCAACCCCATTGGGGAGACTATAAAATCCTTTGTGTAAATGTCGATATTTAATTAATCTTATAACCTATAGATAGGATGAGAGTATTGACATGGATAACGACAAAATAA
>NZ_KB892352.1 GCF_000373745.1 Oligella ureolytica DSM 18253
GGCTATGGGTTACGGCAGGAATTTATCATGCCATACTGCCCTCAACAGAATGGAATGATTGAACGTTTTATTCGTACGCTCAAAGAGCAATGTGTCCATCGGCAGCGGTTTGAGAGCATACAACATGCCAATCGGGTGTTAGCGGACTGGAGCGGGTTTTACAACCATCAACGCCCACACCAGTCTTTGGGCATGAAATCGCCAGTTGAAGTCAGAGAGGCTTTAGCGGCATAAGGTGAGCAGAAAGTGCTGGGTCATTACACCTGCTCGTTAAAGGTATTTGATAAAGTATATTGACGTGGTTGCTTGTGCCCTATTTCCGCCACTGTCACGCGGATAGAGATGTATTGACCCGCTTTGTCTTTGGCTTTTTCGATCGCAATTAATATACCTGCTAATTGCTGATAAGCAACGGCCCAAGCGGCGATTAGTTCGCTATCCATGGGGACTTCCAGCACTTTGCTAATTGAATTAAGTAAGTTATCCCCAACAATGGCATATTGTTTCGGTTGAATATTCAGACTGAGGTGTTTAGCCACAATGAGGTTAACCGTGTCTTCAATGAACTTTTTTTGTTCGGCTGTTAGCATAATGAGCTCTTTTAGCTATTTATTAGATAGCTAACCGTGACGTATCGGTCATGACAATGGATGCGAGTCTTAGACTATAGTTATTTGTGATAGATCAAAAGGAGGTGTTTGCCGTAAGTGACAGTAACGTCGTATAGGGTCTTTGTGAGAGCAGAAATGCTACGTCAGAACGCTGAAATACCCCTAAAAGTGGAATGTTAGTCACTTTTAGGGGAGTGTAGTGTATTTAGTGTTTAGATGTTAATAACCGATCGCTGAACCATCCGGATTACGAGGATCTGAATAGCCATACATCGTATCATCGATAATTTGAATCGTCTGTGTGCGACCCATGCTTGGTTTAACGCTTACGTCATAGCCGGCATTTTCTAATAACTGGATTGTATCCGGGCTAAAGCCAACTTCTAAACGCAACTCATCAGGAAGCCATTGGTGGTGGAAGCGAGGCGTGTTGGTTGCCGCAGCCGGATTCATACCGAAATCGATTGCATTCACAATTTGCTGTAGTACGGTCGTAATAATACGTGCACCGCCCGGGCTACCAGTGACCAACCATGGTTTGCTATCTTTGAGTACCATGGTAGGCGTCATTGATGAGAGGGGGCGTTTGCCGGCTTCAATGGCATTGGCTGAACCACCGATTAAACCAAAGGCATTGGGTACACCGGGCTTAGCAGAGAAATCATCCATTTCGTTATTCATCAGAATACCGGTTTCACCCGCTACAATACCACTACCAAAGTTTAGGTTTAAGGTGTAAGTCACTGCTACTGCATTACCTTCCTTGTCAACCACGGAGTAATGGGTCGTTTGATCGCTTTCATAAGGAGCTAAATCACCGGGTTTAATTTCTTGAGCCGGTGTAATCTCCCCTTTAAGTACCTCATCGGCGATAGCTTTAGCGTATTCTTTACTCGTTAACTCTTGGATTGGCACATCCACAAAGTCACTGTCACCCAAATATTCGGAGCGATCAGCATAAGCGCGTTTCATCGTTTCAGCCATGAGACTGATGGTTTTTGCGCTATTAACACCGGATTCCTTAATAGGTAAATGCTCCATGGCATTGAGCATTTGTATGATATGAATACCGCCGGAACTAGGTAAAGGCATCGATACAATCTCATAGCCTCGATAGTCACCGCGAACCACCTCACGCTCAGTTGCTTCATAAGAGGCTAAGTCGTCTTTAGTGATTAAACCGTCATGAGCTTCTTGGTCACGTACAATTTCTTCGGCAATCGCGCCTTTGTAGAATGCATCAGCACCTTCTTTAGCAATTAGTTTAAGGCTTTCTGACAAGTTTTTTTGTACTAGGGTATCACCAAGCGCTAGTGGCTCATCGCCATCAAAGAAAATAGCCTTGGTCGTAGGCCATTTACCGAGGTTGTCTTTTTCAACTTGGAGTAATTTAGCCATGGTAGGAGAGACTTCGTAACCCTGTTCTGCTAGATCAATGGCGGGCTGCATCACCTCTGCCAAAGGTAAAGAACCCCATTGCTCGAGTGCTTTAGTTAAACCGGCCACAGTGCCCGGAACACCAATTGCTTGGTGAGTGTACCAAGATTTGCGAGGAATAATTTCACCATTTTCATCTTGGTACATAGTTTCCGTGGCAGCAGCAGGTGCTTTTTCACGGAAATCTAATGCGACAGTTTTATTGCTCTTTGCATCATGCACAAGCATAAAACCACCACCACCGATATTACCGGCGTTGGGTAGGCTAACCGCAAGTGAAAAACCAATCGCTACGGCTGCATCAACTGCATTACCCCCATTTTTTAAGATCTCTAAACCGATTTGACTGGCTAGATTTTGCTCAGTAGCAACCATCCCGTTAGTGGCTTGAACAGGATGAAACACATTCATCTCATAATCGTAATTATGAGTCGCTACGGTGCTTGTTGGTGCAGTGAGTTTGGTATTTGCTTCCCGCGCCCAAGACGTTGCGGACGCAATGGCCATGCTGACTGCTAAGGCAGAAACTAAGGTTAGTTTTCTGGGATTGCTTGTGTGAAGAAATTGCTTCATACAGTCTCCTCCATCAGAGATGAATAGTGTGAGTTTTTATCATTATAAAATTGCCGAACAGCTCTTTGATTTTATTGATGATTAGGGGTCAATTGAAAGAGAAAATAATGTAACTCATGGTTAGTCCTAGTATTTGACATCCTCCCCGCCCAAAAGAACGGGGATTCCTACGGCGTTCAGGCGACCATCGCCTGACTCGCTTCGGTGGGTTCTTGGCCCGACGCCCTTACCTACAGGCGAAGTCTCT
>NZ_KB892353.1 GCF_000373745.1 Oligella ureolytica DSM 18253
CGGTGTCACTGGTTTTGGCATAATGCGCTCCTGATTGCCCTGATTTATATGTTATCTCAAAATCAAGTGGCTCAGGTCTATGTTGACATACAGGGCTTTTATGAATCATGATATCTGTTAGGGATTAATTAGATAAACTAGCTTTTAAGCTGGTTTTTATTTTTATGTTGATTCTGATAGGTTTCATGCATGTTTTACCGTTTTTTGATTTATATTCGTAAACCGAGTAATGCATTATGGGTTATACCGAGTGCGGGCGCTTTATTAGCGGTACTTATCGTTTTTTCTGCTTCGTGGGTCAGTGCGTTAGTCCCCTCAGAGTCTTTACCTCAAATTGATAAAGAAACAGTTGAGGGTTTATTGGATGTCATTGCTTCAAGTATGTTGGCAGTCAGTACCTTTTCTTTATCAATTATGGTGTCTGCCTTTGCTTCAGCATCTAATAGTGCAACGCCACGCGCAATAGAATTGGTGATGGGCGATGATAATACACGGATGGCGATTGCGAGTTTTATTTCAGCTTTTATCTTTGCGATCATCGCCAAGGTGGCCTTGGGCATTGGTTACTATGGTCATAACGGATTATTTGCTTTATTTGTAAGTACCATTTTGGTGATGCTGTATTTAATAGTGACTTTAATTCGTTGGGTAAGTACCTTGTCACAACTTGGTCGCTTAGAAAATACCTTAACAAAAATTCAAACAGCAGCGGAGGCGTCTTTATTAGCTTACAGGAACGATCATAATATGGGTGCTCGCTGGACGAGTACAGTGGACGCTCTAGCATACCCATTATATGCAGAGCGTTCGGGCTACATCACGCATATCGATATGGCTTCATTGCAACAGCAAGCTGAAGAAAACGATTGGTATATTCATATTGCTGTGCGTCCTGGTGCTATGATCATGCCTGATACCGTATTGGCTTATGTGAACTTGCAGCCTGAACAATACGCTAAAGAATTTGAAAAGCATCCAGCACTTTGTTTATCGGATTGCTTTGTCATGGATGCATCACGGACTTATGAGCAAGATCCAGCGTGGGGCGTTATTGTCTTATCTGAAGCAGCGCAACGAGCACTATCCCCGGCGGTTAATGATCCAGGAACCAGTATACGTGTGATGAGTGCTTTGCTACATTTGTTCGTTGATACCATACCTACCAAAGAGCAATTAGATTCGATCAAAAATTACGATCGATTATCTATTGTCGAGATGAATTGTGGCGAGTGGGTAGAGGAGGGCTTTTTGCCGATTGCCCGAGATGGAGCCACAAGTGTAGAAGTCGGTTTAGTTATGCAAAAGGTGCTAGCAGGTATAGCTCGCAATGCACCTGAAACTGCTATGCGAAGCGCTGCGCGACGAGTTGCTATTTTGGCTCGCGAACGTTTTGTGAGTAGTTTGTTATATGAATCCGATAAACAAAAAGTGCTGAGTAAACATGAGGAGTTGTTTGCAAATAGCTAGTAATGAATAGCGTACTTTACAATACGATTAGATGGGTCGTTGATTTATTAAAGAAATTACTATTTTTAACTTGTACTAACTCAGACCTGATCTGACAGTTACTCGTTTTTAATGGATGCCTGTCAGATTAGATTTGGTTCAAATTCTTTTCGTTCCAAATCTGTTTACTATCAATAAAGGTTTGCATCGGTGTTCTGCCATCGCAATGCCTTCCTTGATGAGTTCTTTCGCAATTATAATACGTTAACCATTCATCGAGGTCTTTTTGTAACGTCTCTAATTCAGAGTAGAGCTTTTTACGGAACGTGACCTGATAGAACTCTTGTAAAATCGTTTTATGGAATCGCTCACAAATGCCATTAGTCTGAGGTGACATGGCTTTTGTCTTTGTATGATCGATGTTGTTTAACGCAAGATATAGCTCATAATCATGGTGTTCCACCTTACCGCAGAACTCCGTTCCTCTATCCGTTAAGATTCTCAAGATACTCACATCTTGTTCTGCATAAAACGGTAAAACTCGATCGTTTAATAAATCCGCCGCTGTAATTGGCGTCTTGCTTGTATACAATTTGCAATGCGCGACACGCGTAAAAGTATCGATATACGTTTGTTGATAAATACGGCCTACGCCTTTGAGATTACCAACATAGAAGGTGTCTTGTGAGCCTAGATAGCCTGGGTGATGCGTCTCTATCTGGCCACTGACTTCATCGTCATTCTTTTTACGTTCAAGTGCGGCGATTTGTTCATCCGTGAGAATGATGCCTTCATGAGCAACCTTATCTTCTAATGCCTTTAAGCGTTTGTTAAAGTTCTCAAGATCATGTCGTAGCCAAATCGAACGGACGCCACTCAGGGACACGAAAACGCCTTGCTTACGCAACTCATTACTCGTTCTGACTTGACCGTGAGCTGGATAATCAATGGCATAGTTGATAACAACAGACTCTGTTTTTTCGTCTACACGATTTTTTAAGTTTGGCGTTCGACGACTTCGATCAATTAAGTTCTCTAACCCGCCTTCATCAACAAGCTCTTTATAACGATAAAAAGTATCGCGAGATACACCCATGATCTTGCATGCCTGCGACACATTGTTAAGTTCTTCGGCTAAATTTAATAAACCTACTTTATGTTTGATGATTGAATTGGTAGTATGGTGCATGAGAGTTGGTAATCCTCCCACAAAACCATAGCAATTAGAAGTAGAATTTCTTATAAAGGAAATTCAATGAAACGATCACGATATAC
>NZ_KB892354.1 GCF_000373745.1 Oligella ureolytica DSM 18253
CACTCCTTCCCATCCCGAACAGGACAGTGAAACGCCTTCGCGCCGATGATAGTTGGATTCGCTCCCGTGAAAGTAGGTCATCGTCAGGCAAATTATTCTAATAATCGATTTAGTAAGTCGCCAAACTTGCTAAAATATGACAAATCGGTTATTATATACATACTCTGACGCGGAGTGGAGCAGTCTGGCAGCTCGTCGGGCTCATAACCCGAAGGTCGTAGGTTCAAATCCTGCCTCCGCAACCACCTTTAGATATGGCTCAATTGCAAATGATAGCGATTGAGCCATATTTATTTTAGCCCATACTTCTTTACCTCTTTGTTCAATTTGAATTGTACCAAAGATGTCTTGAAGAATTTCTCTAGCCTTTTCTGGCTCTTTACCAATTGACTCATCCAACTTATCAACTGTTTCGTGAAACGCTTTTTTGACGTTAGGTGTTTTAATTTCAACTAATGGTTTCTGATTGAGCTTTGAAGTCAGTGTCTTTTTTTCTAACTCTAAAGTTCTTAGCTTTTCAGCAAGAGAATCACTGATACCAACTTTGCTAATAGCATCAATTATTTTTTCTATTGAAGCTTCAATTTCTTCTAGTCTATCTTGTTGGTGCTTTGTATCAGATTCTTTGTTACTCAACAGGCTTTCAACTTCATTTTTAAAGTGCTTTTCAAATTGAACGGCCGCTTTATCAGTTAACAGCTCTTTTCTTAATGTATTTAGAAGTTTTTTTTCTAAAACCTTTCTATTTACTAAAAACCCCGGGCAAACAGTTTTACCCCGGTCTTTCGAGCGTTGACAGCCGTAGCTTACCGCATTTACAACAATCAATTTTCCACTGCAATTTGGACAAGATAAATAACCACCAAATAAAGATACGCCTCTGCGACCATATCTTTTTCTGCCATTTTTATCTCTTCCTGAGTCGATTCGTTTTCTAACCTTATCCCATATTTCCTTTTCGACAATTCGAAGTTCGGGAACTGGAATTATTTTCCACTCTTCTTTGGGTCTTTCAATCCGTTGTCTTTTTCCTGTATCTGGATTTTTCAACCACTTGGATCTATTCCAAACCATTTCACCGATATACAGTCTATTGTTAAGTATCCCTGAGCCTTTAACTGGACTACCGTAGATTGCAGATACTGCCCATGTTGTGTTACGTGGTGAGGCAACATTAAGCTTATTTAACTGATGCGCAATCTTTTGAACGCTTAAACCTTCTGCATATTCTTTAAAAATATAACGTACCCAATTTGCTTGTTCTTCATTAATTGTGTAGCGACTGCCACCTTCAGTTTTGATTATGTCATATCCATATGATTTACCCCCGGGTATATAACCTCTTTCTACTTGGCCGGCTTGTCCTCGATGAGTTTTGTGACGTAAGTCATCAAGATAAATTTCATTGATTAAGCCTCTTACACCTCTGAGTACTTTACGAGCTGAAAGGGTAGAGTCATAGCCATCCGCCACGCCAACAATTCTGACACCCCTATACTCTAACCTTCTTACTATCCGCTCTTGCTCAACTTGGTCTCTTGAGAGCCTATCAAGTCCTTCTAGCATCAAAACATCATAGTTTCCAGCCATACCTTCAGCTAACATGCTTCTGCCACCGGGTCTATCATTTACTTTGGTGCTGCCAGAAATAGCCATGTCATAATAAGATGCCACTTCAAGCCAGTCTTGATGCTCAATTCTTACTCTACATATTCTAAATTGGTCATCAACTGATGCCTCATTTTGTTTGTCAGTGCTAAACCTAGCGTAAAGACAGACTCTTAACATTCTTTTTATCCTTCAATTTCTTATCTTCTATCCATTGCTCTGCATATGATTTTGCAAGTAACTTAATTAAATTATCAATATTAGGATTAATCATAGTATTAAAATTATTTGTAATTGGCCTTTTTGCGAGTTTCATCTTATTTCTCCCAAAGGAAATAAAAAAACCGCCAAATTAGGCGGTCAAAATAAGTAGTTCGTTATATATTATTTTGAATGTTATTCTTCTATAAGTGATACACCAGTCGGCATACTAGTAATGCCTAATGGTTCGGTCTCTTTAAAGAAGCTCTTTATATAGTCGTCACTATCAAAAGCTTCTTTTTTTAAGTATCCGAGAGAGTGCAGTTTTAAGCAGATATTAATTGCTGCCTGTCTTTTATCTTGATTAGCTTCATTAATTGAAGTCTCAATAATTTTACGTAACATATTTATTTCCTTTTAAATATTTAATTAACATTATTTTTAAAACATCGATTAAAAGCTGCATTTATTATTCCTTTGTTATGACCAAAGCTCATATTTAAGCTTTCCAATCACAACATCAAGCTGTCTTTTGGACTCATCATCCAACGCATCAAAACCTCTGTCATAAGCGTAAAAAATAGCTGCTGCCTCTTCAGATGTTGTTTTTATAGCTACTTTAGATTCTTTAGCGATATGCGAGTAGTCAGGTTTGTTGAACATAAGTTGTTTCCTTATTTCCTCTAGTTCTTCCAAGTTTTTTGAATCAACTTCTAGTTTTTATAGAACGTCAACTACTTTGTCCGGTTTTGCGTCAATTAACTTGGCCGGTTTTTTACTGCCCGTTCTGTTGAGTTTCCAGTGCTTCTTTTTTGC
>NZ_KB892355.1 GCF_000373745.1 Oligella ureolytica DSM 18253
TAAATACCGCCGTGACGTATTTACAAAAGCCATCCTTAACGGCCTTCAGGAAATTTTCGCTAGTGTGTGCGCTGATTTTGAGGCCGAGTTAGTGGACTTGGAGTTGACCGACTTTTTGTGATTGGGCGGCCACTTCGTCTAAAGAAGATTTGAACAACTCAATATTCAAATTCACTAATTTTTCTAAGCTGGCAAATAAATGGTTCTGCGCCGTCATCACGTTTTCTATGTTGCGCTGTTGTTTTTCTATGAGTTGCTGAGGAGAAGGGGTTAAAGGTGCTTTGCTCATTTTGGATCCTGACTATAAGTAAATATACAGATGAAGGTTCGTATTTACCTGTACCGCGGGGTTTATGCACCTTCATGTTGCATTAAATACCATTATTCTACTTTTTACGCAATTGATGTATAATAAATATAACTAAATATTTACAGGTGTGAGTGTATGTTTAATCGTTTTAATCTTAGCCAGCGCTTTTTAGGCACGACCGCCGCTTACTGGCTAATTTTTATTTTGGCCATGCTAACCGGCGTTTTAGGTTTAATGCAGGCTAAAGATATCTTATTTCGTGTGCACGAAGAACGCATGAAAACGGTAGATGTGTTGAATCAGATGCAGGATCATCATTACAAAAGTCGTCTGAATCTTATTATTAGCTTTCAGCATGATCCGGACTCACCGCTGGTGGTGCTTCATGATCACCCACTTAGCGACCACATCAACGATGTGCGTGCCAACATACAAGCCACCGCCGGTGCTTATGCAAGCTTAAAAAATCGCAGCATGGAGTCTCAAGAAGGCGTCTTATTTGAACAGTTAGCCAAAGCAAATGCCCAATGGCAAAAACAAGTAGAAGACACTCTAGAGCGTTTAGAGAAAAACGACTATAGCGCCGCCAGTATGCAAGCCGCTGCAGTCGCCGGTCGTACCGAAGGCGAGCAAGTGCTCTCGGCGTTAAATAAATTAATCCAATACCAATCCGAGCACGCCAACCAAGAGTACGCCCAAGCCGATCAGCGTTATAAAAACACCTTGATCTTTTTTGCTTTGATTGTGCTGCTAGGCGCTTTGCCCGTGACCTGGTTGATGATTTTGAACTTGCGTCGCATGTCCCAAGGCTTTCATTCCGTGGAAACCACCGCCCAAGCCATTGCCAAAGGCGACTTAACCCAACGCATTTATCTGGACGGCAAAGACGAAGTCACCCAGCTGCTCACGCAAATGCAAGCCATGCAGCAAAATTTACGCCAGCTGATCTCCCGTATTAATCACAGCGCCAATGAAATTTATGGCGTGTCCAATCAAGTAGCCCAAGGTTCTACCTTGTTAGCCGAACGTACCGACCAACAAGCGGCTTCTTTACAAGAAACTTCCAGTGCCACCGAAGAGCTCACCACCACCGTACAGCAAAACGCCGCCAATGCCCGAGAAGCCGAAATCATGTCCGGTCAGGCCGCTGCCGTGGCACGTCAGGGCGGAGACACCGTTAATAATGTGATCAGCACCATGGATGAGATTACCGAAGCCTCGAACAAAATCTCCGACATCGTTAACATTATTGATAGCATTGCGTTTCAAACCAATATTTTGGCGCTGAATGCGGCCGTAGAGGCCGCCCGTGCCGGTGAACAGAGGCGAGGCTTTGCGGTGGTGGCCTCTGAAGTACG
The DNA here is from genome assembly GCF_000373745.1 of Oligella ureolytica DSM 18253. GTDB lineage: Bacteria > Pseudomonadota > Gammaproteobacteria > Burkholderiales > Burkholderiaceae_B > Oligella > Oligella ureolytica. The sequence goes on from NZ_KB892355.1 coordinate 1,669, forward strand.
TGCTTTAGCACAGCGCTCCGCGTCGGCTGCCCACGAGGTCAAAGAGTTAATAGAAAGCTCGGTCAATATCGTCAACAACAGCAGCGCTCACGTTAGCCAAGCCGGGCAAATTATGACGGAAATTGTGTCTAACAACGAACGCATGATGAGTTTGGTGCAGGAAATTTCCGCTGCCAGCCAAGAACAATCCATTGGGCTCAATGAAATTAACCAAGCCGTCTCCCTCATGGACGAGGCCACCCACCAGAACGTGACCTTGGTAGAACAAACCACCCAAGCCTCCGGCATTTTACGCAATCAGTCCGACCAACTACTGAACTACGTCTCCGCCTTTAATATAGGCCATACCGTGGAGTTAGAAACCGAGTCGTATGCTAGCGACGAAGCCGAACAAACGGCTCGTCATGCTCCTCAGCTGAATGCCTCACGGGCACGCATCACGCATTAAACACCCAACTAATTAATCACCGCCGGCTCAGCCGGCTCCTAGCCTTACAATTCCTTAGATTCCTTCTCTATAAGCCGGAAACGCTTCTGCTTATACTACTTCAAGGTGCTTTAGCCTAAGCTTATTAATTATCTGTGGGAGCTTGAGAATGTCTAGAACCATTGACATCCTCCCCCGCCTAAAGGCCGGGGATTCCTACGGCGTTCAGGCGCCTATCGCCTGACTCGCTTCGGTGGGTTCTTGGCCCGACGCCCTTACCTACAGGCGAAGTCTCTGCACAA
>NZ_KB892356.1 GCF_000373745.1 Oligella ureolytica DSM 18253
GATGCCTTGGATCTGGCCTTTGGCTTTGTGGTCCATGATGGCACGGCGGACAGTGCGCCACAAACGCTGACGGTGAGCGTGGAAGATGACAGTCCATTTGTTTCCACGGTGTTCGAGACTGTGGGGGTATCTAATACCTTTTATGCCAACGTGATGATCAGTCTAGATGTCTCGGGCAGTATGGCATGGAATTCTGGCGTTCCAGGGAAGTCACGTCTGGAAGCAGCAGTCGAAGCCATTAACGTCATGCTTGACACATACCAAGCGCAGGTGGATGCGGCAACCGAGGGCGAAGTTAGGGTGAACCTAAGCACATTCGAATCTAGGGCGTCTCAGGTTTCGCCAGGGTGGGTTACTATTGCTGATGCCAAGAACCTGCTGAGTGGGCTTACGGCAAATGGTGGCACCAACTATAGGGCGGCTTTGAATGAGTTATTAGACAATTTTGATGGAAGCGAGTATCCAACCAAACCTCCGCTGACAGGATTGAATGTCAATAATCTTTCGTATTTCATGAGCGATGGAGAGCCGAATCGGGTTAGAGAAGTAAACGCGGCACTAAAAACACAATGGGAAAACTTCCTGAAAGACCATCAAATTAAGTCTTACGCACTAGGTTTTGGCGAGGCAGTTAATGCTAAGCAGTATTTAGACCCAATTGCCTATGATGGTACAACTGGTGTTGACGATAATAACATGGCCATTATAGTTACGGACATGAATCAGCTTGGTTCTATTTTGGCAGGCACCGTACCACAAGCAGAGAAAGTGGACAGTAGTGTCATCAAGCGCTCTTTGATTGATGTTGATGTGGTAACTGGCTTTGGCGCTGACGGTGGTTATGTTTCTGAGGTGTATGTTGGAGACAAGACCTTCACAAGTACGAAGGAGGGTGTGATCAGTGGCCCTAGTGGCGGTGGCTGGACCCATGAGAATGGGATACTGACAGTTCAACTTGATGGAGGTGGCGAACTGGTGGTAGAAATGACCGGTAAGAACCCCAATGGTAATGTGACCTACACGCCACCAAAGAGTGTGTCCAATCACGATCCGGTGGTGTTCGGTTTCCAAGTCACGGACAATGATGGCGACTCCATGAGCAACACGATGGTAATTGATACCTCTGGGTTACCTATTGCCAATGCAACAATCCAAGGCGATGTGACGATCGACACGTTGGATGGTACCAACGGCAATGACATCATCGATGGTGGTGCTGGTGACGACATCTTGAACGGTAACGGTGGAGATGACTACCTGTATGGTGGCCTAGGTAACGACATCCTAAACGGTGGTGCTGGCGATGACCATCTATACGGTGGTCAGGGCAACGATACGCTTAATGGCGGTGACGGTGACGACTACCTAGTTGGTGGTGCTGGTAACGACACCTTGACGGGTGGCGCGGGTGCAGACCAGTTTGTCTTTATTGCGCCGTTAATGCCTGATGGCAGTAACGTGGATACTGTGATGGACTTCAGTTTTACGCAAGGTGACAAGCTGGTGTTGAGCTCATTGGTCTTCACGGGGCTGGTTAAGGACGGTACGGTGAACCTAGTCAATGGTACTGAAGCGACCGACGCCGTGCCAACTGTGTTGTACGACAGTTCGACAGGCGCATTATCCTACGACGCTGATGGCTCAGGTAGCGGTGTGGCGGTGCACTTTGCAACGCTACACGAGGATAATAGACCAACGGAGTTGATATCGACCGACTTCATCATCATCTAACCCTGCTTACACTCAGTTCGCTACTGTAACACAGTGGCGAACTGGGCAACGCAGACTACTATCAACACAGCGCTGTAAGTGTCTGGTGCATGTTGATTACTACAAAATGAACGCAGCCCCGATTAAAACGGGGCTGCGTTCATTTCAAGGTCAATCGCTGTACACCAGACGTAAGCGTCCGGTGAACACATGTATTCATTCCTCCTAAAGTAAGCGTCCGGTGTAAGCGTCCGGTGAACACATGTATTCATTCCTCCTAAATTGCGCGACACTAAGGTTTTGTGTATGTTAGGAGAAATCAATGCCGTCTTTAAT
>NZ_KB892357.1 GCF_000373745.1 Oligella ureolytica DSM 18253
ACTGACTTGGCTAGGTGGAGAGCTCCTTGCTGTGAACCCCAGAAACACCAGCCGGACTTGTCCCTGCTGCGGCTACGTTGCCAAGGAGAATAGGCGTAGCCAAGCGTGCTTCAAGTGTATGGACTGTGATTTTGAGGAAAACGCTGACGTAGTCGGCGCGATCAATGTGTTAAGGGCGGGACACACCCGGTTAGCTTGTGCAGAGACTTCGCCTGTAGGTAAGGGCGTCGGGCCAAGAACCCACCGAAGCGAGTCAGGCGATAGGCGCCTGAACGCCGTAGGAATCCCCGTTCTTTAGGACGGGGAGGATGTCAAAAACTGCTTTAATACATTAGCACTATGACGCAACGACTTGATACGGGCATCAATATCAAAAATTCGAGCATGCACCATTAATTCATCAACCGGTACTTTATTTAAAAACTGTTCTAATTGAAAAGCCACTGTTTTCTCTGAACCCACAAAAGAATACCGTAGGTGACCATCGACCGCATGCTGCTCCGAAGCATTAAGTGACTCATAGTATCCCTCGATCGGTGCCTGTAATTTCTCATTACGATTACGGAATAAGGCCAATACACTCTGTTGATGTGTACTGAACCAATAACGCGCCTCCTCATCTGTTTCAGCGACAACCATATTGACCGCGGGCATCGCGTAAGGCTTTTGCCAATCCGCTGAGGACTTAAACTGCTGACGGTAAACGCGTAAAGCATCGTGCAGCATATTAGGTGCGAAATGCGATGCAAAGGAGTACGGCACACCCAAATAGGCCGCTAATTGAGCACCATATAGACTAGAACCCAAGATCCATGTTTGCACCTCAGAACCTACACCGGGATACGCCTTAATTCGCTGCCCCTCTTGTGGCTCACCTAGGTACATCTGCAATTCTTGGACATCTTCCGGAAAGGACTCCGCTGCCGCTCGCAAGTCACGACGTAAAGCACGCGCTGTGGCTTGATCCGTACCCGGTGCCCGGCCCAACCCCAGATCCACACGCCCGGGATAAAGCGCATCCAAGGTACCAAACTGCTCAGCAATCACCAAAGGCGAATGGTTTGGCAGCATCACGCCACCAGCACCGATACGAATCGTTTTAGTACCTGCGCCAATGGAAGCTAAGGCAACTGACGTAGCGGAACTGGCGATGGCCGGAAAGTTATGATGCTCCGCCATCCAGAAGCGATAATAACCGTGCTCTTCTGCCGCTTGAGCTAACTGTAATGATTTGGCGAGAGCCTCTTTGGAACCCTCACCCTCAATAATGGACGAGAAATCCAATACCGAATAGGCTTGCATAATCTATTCCTCATAATATAAATGATGTTGAAATCATATGAGGACAAGCGCTTAATTATCAAGCAATGACTACCGACTGAGAAACTAATTCGCTATAGAGGTAGATGATAACCGCTCTAGAAAGAGCAAGTCTTTTTTTGATAAAAGGCCGTTATCTTTGGCCTGCTGAATAAGATCGGGACGGCGAGCTGCGGTTAGCGCCAAAGAGCGCTCGCGACGCCATTGCGCAATGTTGGCATGATGCCCCGACAACAACACCGGCGGCACCGACTCCCCCTCAAACACCTCGGGACGAGTGTAATGCTCACAATCCAACAAGCCCGAAAGCTCGCCATGAAAAGAATCCTGGAGCGCCGACTGTTGATCATTTAATACTCCGGGCAACAGGCGAATCGTTGCGTCCAACACAGCTAAGGCAGCAACTTCACCACCCGACAAGACAAAATCACCAAGAGAGACTTCCTCATCAACATAATGATCAATAAAGCGCTGATCAATTCCCTCATAGCGACCACAAACAAAGGTCACCCTAGGTAACTGCGAAAGCTCTTGCGCTTTGACTTGGGTAAATGGCTTACCGGCTGGGCTTAACAAAATGACCGGACCTGTACCACCATGCTGCTTAATATCATTAATTGAATCGACCAACGGCTGAGCCAGCATAAGCATACCCGGACCGCCCCCATAAGGCCGATCGTCAACCGTCTTATGAACATCATGGGTATAGTTACGCGGATTCCAAGCACTAAGAGACCACTTACCCTGCTCGTGCGCCCTACCTGTTACGCCCATGGTAGTGAGCGCCGAAAACATATCAGGGAATAGACTTATGACATTGACCTGCATTAGAAATCCAGTGGCCAGTCAACCTTAATATATTGATTTTCTAAATCAACAACCAACACATGCGCCTCAACAAAAGGCACCATACTTTGCTGATGTCGACCCTTAGCTGTTAGGAGTGGCTGTGCCTCACCCCCCGCGACACCATCGACATAACGATCAACATGCAATATGGCATGAACGCCATTGTCAGATAATTCCTTGACCTGCCCCAACAACACCGGCGAGATCTCGGACTGCCCACCCTCAGCCGTGACCTGAGCATCAACGGTATAAACCCAGCAACCGATCAAATCGACCCAATAGAACTCATCAGCGTCTTCTTGGGGAAAATCAGCACGCGACACAGAGATCACCATCCCCTTGAGGTCTTCAGCAATATCCCTATCAGCGACACCAACAAAAGAGGCGATTAAACTATCAGAATGCCAACGACAATGCTCTACCTGCACCAAACGATGTGGCACAGGGCTCGCCGCCACCTGAGCACTACGAGCAGCGGGCATGCGGCGTGGCTGCAACCACCATTTATCAACTTTCGCCAACACCGAATCTGCAGCGTATGGCTTAATCTTAACCATACCGCGAACGCCAAAAGCTCCTGTGATATGGCCTAACTCGACCAAATCCTCAGGAGTTGATATATCAGCTTGCGCCTTATTAGAAAATGGCTTGCTCATCAAATATCGCTTTTACCGTAGATTAAAAACGAGATTGACCGCCAGCATACTGACGGTCAATCAAACCCCCTAAGACAATGGCTCAGGCAGCAAACAAACTGCAACAAAACCTAAATCCTAGAAGATAAAAATCCAAACACTAACTAATCCAACTAGCGCTAATCAAGCAAACAGTGCCTAGCTCAATTAGGCAGCTTGCTGCTTAGTGTACTCTTTAGCTAAGCGAGCTACAGTCTCTGACAACTGAGCACCTTGCTCTTTCCAGTACTCTAAACGATCTAACGCGATACGTAATGACTCAGTACCTTCAGGAGCTACTGGGTTGTAAAAACCTAGACGCTCGATAAAGCGACCATCGCGGCGATCGCTACGATTAGCTGCAACAATAGTATAAAACGGACGTTTTTTAGAGCCACCACGGGCTAAACGAATAACCACCATAGGTGTACTATCCTCATGAAATAATAAAAATTTATAAAACTAAGCCCTAGAGTATAACAACTTAAGATCCATTAATGCAATCAACTCACGCACCTAGGGGAAAAAGTGTCGCCTTTTCCCCCAACTCTTTGCCAATGACTAACTACCGCCTATACGACAAAAAAATAAACAAAGAGAGAAATGACAAATACACTAATGATATTGAGCACGAGGCCCGCACTGATCATTTCTCGCTGCCTAATTAGGCCACTACCAAAAACAATCGCGTTTGGTGGTGTTGCCACCGGCAACATAAATGCACAAGAAGCACCGACACCGATCACAACGACCAAGACCTCAGGCGGCATACCCATTTGTGTTGCCACACCGGCAAACACCGGCACCAATAAAGCCGCTGACGCTGTATTACTGGTAAACTCGGTTAAGACAATAATAAAGACACAAACGATAAATATAATCAGTAACGGATTAGCCCCGGTAAAGGTATCCGCCACCAATTGCCCTAGCACCTGAGATGCGCCGGATACTTGCATCACGCTACTTAGCGTAATACCGCCACCAAATAGCAGCAACACACCCCAGTCAGTATTATCAACCACATCCTTCCAACTCGCGCAACCAAGCACCACAACCAGTACTGCCGCTGCCATCGCAATCAATGAATCGGTACCGGTAGTACCTAATAATGCCGTGATTTTAGAGCTAAAAATCCAGCTTAACGCAGTCACCAAGAAAAGCAATGCGGTCACAATCCGGATGGGAGTCCACTCAACTGCCTCTTGATCCTTAAGCTCACCCACTGATTTATCGAATTTTGGTCGGAACACGAACCACAATGTCGCGATCATGACCGGCATCAAAATAATCGTCATCGGTATGCCGATCTTCATCCACTCAGCAAAACCCCAACCTAACTCGCGCGCTGTAATCGCATTAGGCGGTGAACCGACAAGTGTCCCTAAACCACCGATACTGGCACTATAAGCCACGCCAAGCAGCACAAACACATAACTATTATGGTGCTTGGTACGGTCCAAATGGCTCATCACTCCTAGCGCTAAAGGCAACATCATCGCAGCAGTCGCCGTATTACTGATCCACATGGACAGAAAAGCTGTCACAGCAAAAATCAGCAAAGCAGCAACCAACATATTACCACCGGCTAAAGACACCAGATAAAACGCAATCTTACGGTCCAGTTTCTGCATATGTAAGGCGGTCGCCAAAGCAAAACCACCAAAGAAAATAAAAATCACCGGATCTGAGAAATTACTCAATGCTGACTTAGTCGTCAATCCATCAAAGCCCATGACCACCGCAATAATCGGGATCATCAGTGCAGTCACAGAAATATGAACAACCTCACTAAACCATAAAATGGCTACAAATAGTAGAAGCGATAAGCCTTTATTGACATCATTATCAAAAGGCAAAATCGAGTAAAGCAAATAGGACAAAACAAGAGCGATCAATGCCGTGCCGGCTGCCTTAAAGCTGCCACGCGGCATAAACCGTGTCATTTGTATATGTGGTTTGGGTTCTGTCATGATTACAACTCCATTAAATAGAAAATCGGTCTCCACCCTCTATGTCATGGTGTTCTAAACATCGCTGAAGGACTTTATAATTAATTAGCCTTCTTATGAGTAAAACTAGCGACGCTTAATGTAATGCTCAACAGTGTTTTCGTTATCTTTTTGAGCGATTAATTCATTTTTAGATTGAGCACAGAACGCCTGAAAGTCCCCCCTCGCCTTGGGATCGGTAGTGATCACTTTTAGAATCTGACCGCTCTCCATCGTCGACAACGCCTTTTTCGCTCTCAAAATAGGCAAAGGACAAAGTAAATTCTTAGCTTCAACCACCTGATCAAAAACGATCTCGGCCATCAATCAACCCCCTATAAAAACCAATTAAATCAACCAGTTACAACAATGCCCCAGCAATTTACCGGGGCACTAATGCAAAGATTGGAAGAGTATACCACCTTTTAAAAAAGGTGCAAGTAATTGTTACTTAATTTAGTTGACCTTTAATCCAAGGCAAGACCTGTTCCAATGCGCTAGGTAAGGCAGCCACGTCAGAACCACCTCCCATGGCCATATCAGGGCGTCCTCCGCCCTTACCGCCAACCTTCGAACACACCAGAGAAACAATCTCGCCCGCTTTAAATCGATCGGTCAGATCCTTGGTCACGCCAGCGGCAACCGACACTTTATCGCCACTTGCTGTTGCCAACACAATCACCGCTGACGTTAACTGATCCTTAAGCTGATCAATCATACCGCGCAACTCTTTACTCTCAACACCATCAACTGCTTTGACCAGAAGCTGAACACCATCGACCGTCACCACCTCTGAACGCAGATCAGAGCTGGCAGCAGACGCTAATTTAGCTTTTAACTGGGCCACCTCTTTTTCTAAGCTACGGACATGCTCCTGGGTCGACTTAACGCGCTCAACCAAATCAGCTGGACTGGCCTTTAACACCGCGGATGCTTGATGTAATTGCTGGTTAAGACCATTGACCCATGCCAAGGCATTGGTACCGGTAATCCCCTCGACACGACGAATGCCGGCAGCAATACCGCCCTCGGAGACAATCTTAAACAGACCGATATCACCGGTGCGCTCAACGTGCGTACCACCGCACAGTTCGCGAGAAGTACCGATATCCAATACACGCACCTCATCTTCGTATTTCTCGCCAAAGAGTGCCATCGCACCACCGGCAACCGCCTCATCAAAACTCATATGCGCTGTCTGGACAGGCGTATTATTGAGAATTTCTTGATTAACAATCGCCTCAACACGAGCAATCTGCTCAGCCGTCATCGGTGCATCATGAGAGAAGTCAAAACGCGTCTTATCTGCATCGACCAGCGAACCCTTTTGCTGCACGTGATCACCCAACACCTCGCGTAAGGCCTTGTGCATAATATGAGTGACGGAGTGATTACGGATCGTTTTCTGACGCTGGCGGACATCAATTTTTGCCTCCAGCTCATCACCTACCTTGATCGTACCCAGACTAACCACACCATAATGGCCATGGACGTGAGGCAAAATCTTTTGCGTATCTTCTACCGAAAACTGTGTACCGAAACCACTTAACACACCGGAATCACCTACCTGACCACCGGACTCGGCATAAAACGGCGTTTGATTCAGTACAACGACTGCTTCCTGCCCTTCCTCGACCTGATCGACCTGGGTACCCTCGACATAGAGCGCAAGGACGGTGGATGTGGATTCGGCTTTTTCATAGCCTTCAAAAAGGGTTTCCTCACCCTCGTAGCTAAGCTGTTGCTTCGCTTTAAACTTACCGCTTGCACGCGCCATTTCGCGTTGCTTATTCATGGCTAAGTCAAAGCCCTCTTCATCGACCTCAAGACCGTGCTCACGGCAAACATCTGCCGTCAAGTCAAAGGGGAAGCCATACGTATCATATAGCGTAAAGGCCACCTGACCATCCAAACGATCGCCCTCTTTGAGATCCGCGATCGCACGACCCAAGATATCCATGCCATTAGAGAGGGTCTGTAAAAAACGCTGCTCTTCTTGGAGTAAAGTTTTGCTAATACGCTCACCCTGATCTACTAAAGCCGGATACGCTTCGCCCATTTGCTCAGCAAGATCGGTCACCAGTTTATGGAAAAAAGGACTGGTTTGACCTAGTCGATAACCATGACGTAAGGCACGACGAATAATACGACGTAGTACATAGCCGCGCCCCTCATTACCCGGCACAATACCGTCAATAATCATAAAGCTACAGGCACGAATATGATCGGCGATAACTTTGAGTGAACTATTTTCTAAATCATCTGTGCCGGTTTCGCGTGCAGCCGCTTTGATTAAGTGCTGGAAAATATCAATCTCGTAATTGGAATGAACATGCTGCAGCACCGCAGAAATACGCTCTAAACCCATACCCGTATCAACACAAGGATTAGGCAGAGGATGCATCACGCCATCCTCGTCACGATCGAACTGCATGAACACTAAGTTCCAAATTTCAATGTAGCGATCGCCATCTTCCTCGGGTGATCCCGGAGGGCCTCCCCAAACCTCAGGGCCATGGTCATAGAAAATCTCTGAACAAGGACCACAGGGACCGGTATCAGCCATCTGCCAGAAATTATCAGAGGCATAGCGCGCGCCGCCATTGTCCCCAATACGGATAATGCGCTCTTCGGGTACACCGACTTGCTTGGCCCAAATATCATATGCCTCATCATCTTCGGCATATACAGTCACCCACAATTTCTCGGCGGGCAAGCCATAAACCTCGGTCAATAACTCCCAAGCATAGGCAATGGCTTTTTCTTTAAAATAATCACCGAAACTGAAATTACCCAACATTTCAAAAAAAGTATGGTGACGTGCGGTGTAACCGACATTTTCTAAGTCGTTATGCTTACCACCTGCTCGCAAACAACGCTGTGATGATGTCGCACGCTGATAAGGTCGAGAATCACGTCCGGTAAACACATCCTTAAACTGCACCATACCTGCATTAGTAAATAACAAAGTAGGGTCATTAGACGGCACTAAAGAGGATGATGGAACAATGCTATGCCCCTTGGACTCGAAGAACTGGAGAAACTTACTACGTATTTCGGATGCTTTCATTGACTACCGCTATTTAATAGAAAATATTATGATTAACCCTAGATTATAGCGACATCCATAGAAAATCGGTGTAATTTCAAGACATTGGCAGCCTAATTACAACTACTGCCCATGCTTAAAGGTGGCATAAGACTGCTCGCCCCCAACCGTAAACTGTAACTGAGGCCAATGATTTTTAATCACTAAATAGGGTAACTGACGATGATAACTGAGCACGTGACGCTGACCATCGGTGCCTATCCCTATGATCACCGGTAGCTCTCGATACTCGGGCCACTGAACCCACAACTCATCTGAGGCGCTAAACACCTGTAACGGCTGCGCTGCAGCTGCACCACTGAGCTGCCAATCAAAAGAATAATCATGAAGCTGCCGGCTGGCATGCTCCCAACCATGGTAGTGACGCTTACGCTGCAACCAATCGGGCTGAGTGCTGCACGCAGTCAGTAAGAAAAGCAGAATAAAAAAAGAGAGAAGCTTTGAGGACATAAGTACCGCCTAGTTAATCAGATGGTACTTATTGTGAAACGATCAGCCTCCGAAGACCATACCCGCAAATACCTATGTATCCCTAACAGCCCTAATATGGCCGAAGGCTATATCACCGAGAGATTAATCGCTATCGATTTGCGTCTGAGCGATCAAACGACGGTTATGACGATTTTTAAACAAATGACGAATCACAAACCCCGGGTAAGCTAATACAATATATAAGCATAAGGCGATCGCATAAAACTGCCAATCTTGGGGGTGCGAGTTAGCATAAAAATGCTCAATAGCAAAACCGATCCCACCACTAAAAAAGAAAAAGCCTAACAGCTCAAACAACCTGACCGCAAAGCTTTTGACCCGAACTTGCTTAGCCAATACAAATATCGGTAACGCAAATAAAACCAAACTCGCTACAATGGCAGCAAGCTTAACTGTTTGACTGTGTGGACCCGCCAGCACAGTGGCTGCATAAATAATCAAAAACCAATGTACCAAAGCACGACAAACGAGCAACCAATAAGGTGTTTTGACGGACTCGCCCTCTTGACGCCAAGGAACAAAGACAAAAGACTTCTCAGTAAAAAAGGGCAGTAACGCAGTAACCCAAGCAATACCAATAACTAACCAAATCGAAGAATCTGGAAACATAAAATCAGAGCCTAAACAAATAAAATGACTATCGCTCTAGCGTGAGCGAATCCATTATTTTAACCGAAAGCATAGCGCTTAGCGTTCAACTATTGAAAGACTTGGAGTTTACAAGCTACGTAAAGTTCAATTTTTTAACAAAACGTCGAGTTACCGGCAGGACAAATTAACTCAATCACGTTTATACGCTATAGTTACTCATGGTCTTCATTGCTATTTACTCAATTAATTGAGACCATCACTTAACGTGACTGATGAAGCTCAATTCATTAGTTTTGACCATTTACTAGGAGAACAAGATGATTAAATCTCGTGCTGCCGTTGCCTTCGCAGCGGGTCAACCACTAGAAATCGTAGAAATTGATGTTGCCCCACCTAAAAAGGGTGAAGTATTAATCCGTTGCACCCATACCGGCGTTTGCCACACTGATGCTTTCACTCTCTCAGGTGAAGATCCAGAGGGTGTATTCCCTGCTGTCTTAGGTCATGAAGGCGCAGGTATTGTGGTCGAGGTGGGTGAAGGTGTCACCAGTGTCAAGCCCGGCGACCATGTTATTCCTCTCTACACTGCAGAGTGTAAAGTATGTGAGTTTTGCACTTCAGGTAAAACCAACCTCTGCGTTGCCGTACGCGAAACGCAAGGTAAGGGCTTGATGCCTGATGGCACAACTCGCTTTTCTTATAAGGGTGAGCCGATCTATCACTACATGGGCTGCTCAACCTTTAGTGAATACACCGTCGTTGCTGAGGTGTCACTGGCTAAAATCAACCCAGAAGCCAATCCTGAGCATGTGTGCTTATTAGGTTGTGGCATTACCACTGGTCTAGGTGCTGTACACAATACGGCCAAAGTGCAAGAAGGTGACTCCGTGGTAGTCTTCGGTTTAGGTGCCATTGGTCTCGCCGTTATTCAGGGCGCTCGTCAAGCCAAAGCAGGTCGCATTATTGCGGTTGACATCAACGCGGATAAATTCGAACTGGCTAAGCAATTTGGCGCGACAGACTGCATCAACCCCAAGGATCACGATAAACCTATCAAAGATGTATTATTGGAAATGAGTAAATGGGGGTTTGACCATACCTTTGAGTGTATCGGTAATGTCAATGTCATGCGCGATGCCTTAGAGACTGCACATAGAGGTTGGGGTCAATCAGTTATTATCGGCGTTGCCGGTGCCGGTCAGGAGATTTCTACTCGCCCATTCCAGTTAGTTACTGGACGCACCTGGAAAGGTACAGCCTTTGGCGGTGTCAAAGGTCGTACAGAATTACCCGGTATGGTTGAAGATGCCATGAAGGGCGACATTGAATTAGCTCCCTTTGTAACACACACCATGCCCCTAGAGCAGGTTAACGAAGCCTTTGACTTAATGCACGAAGGCAAGTCTATCCGCTCAGTTATTGTTTACTAATTTGGAGGTTTTAATGGAACAAAAAGAACAGCACTTGGTTTTTGGTGGCTCTCAAGAAGTTTGGGAACACCAATCCGAGATTCTTGGCTGCCCGATGAAGTTTGCAATTTTTATTCCACCTCAGGCTAAAGATAAAAAGCTGGACGTACTATACTGGCTTTCTGGCCTGACCTGCAATGAGCAGAACTTTATCACCAAGGCTGGCTTTCATCGTTATGCCGCCGAGCAAGGCGTGATTGTCGTTTGCCCTGATACCAGCCCACGTGGTGAAGACATTGCTAATGACGAGGCCTACGATCTAGGTCAAGGCGCTGGCTTCTATGTCAATGCCACGGAAGAGCCTTGGGCTAAGCACTATCGCATGTATGATTACATCCTTGAGGAGTTGCCAGGAATTATCCGTCAGCACTTCCCTGTGACAGATAAGCAGTCCATCTTCGGTCACTCCATGGGTGGTCATGGCGCGCTAGTTTTAGCATTAAAAAACCCAGAGTTCTACACCAGTGTGTCGGCTTTCGCCCCCATCGTCTCCCCTACTCAAGTACCTTGGGGTCATAAAGCCCTCGGTGCCTACCTAGGAGACAATCAAGCTGCATGGGCTGAATACGACACCGTTAGACTGATTGAAGGTGGTGCCCGTATTCGCTCATTACTAGTGGATCAAGGTCTAGCGGATAATTTCTACGAGGAGCAGTTACGCACTCCCCTACTGGAAAAAGCATGCGCTGATGCAGGCATTGCAGCCGATATTCGCTACCATGAGGGCTACGATCACAGCTACTACTTTATCTCTAGCTTCGTTGCCGAGCATATCGCTTATCATGCAGAAAGGTTACAACGTACTTAGTCAGTAATTAAGCGACTTTTTATCGTTAAAAATCAGGGTTCTGACGTTAAGTTGGAGCCCTGATTTTCTGATATACAAACTTTACACTGTATTTTCATTTTACAAACCATAAGCTGTAAAGTAGACATGTACAATACAACTCCGTTTAAACAACACCTTTTAACTCGTTCAGTTTGTTGTTATTTCTGGCAGCTTTAACGTTGATTTTAATGACTCTAGTCCTGCTTGCCAAAACCTTAGCATATTACTTCCTACCTGATTTGCAAACTCTGGTTGCTGATGGCAGTAAATGGACAGTTCTTGTGCAGCTTGAAAAACTCCATTTTCTATTTCTGCCAGTATTTCCCTAGTACGTTCAGGCAATAAGCCACAATGTCGCAAAGCAAATAATTCTAATTTTTTACGAGTAGGATAACGTTTACTACCGTCAAGTATTAGGGCTAACATATCCTTAGGTATATAAGCGTTTGTCGTGCAAAGATCAAATGCAGGTGATAAGAGAACATCAGGTTCTTCGGCTCCACTATTCACCTCATCATAAAGAACAGAAAAGTTTTTCAAATGAGCGTCACCATTGCGAATAACACTATTAAACGCTATGGAGCGGAATAACTCTTCCATATCATTATTACGGTAATGGGGCGACACAAAAGTTGAAAGTGTTTTTATTACTCTTTCGTAAGAAAGGGTATATTTATCTTTAGACGTTAAGCCATTCAATACACAGAAGTCTTCTAGACCTAATAATGACAACTCACTGTTTGATTCGGTTTTTCTATCAAAACGAGAGACAACAAGAATTTGACCTCCTTTCAGAAGGAGGAAATCAGGCACACCAATATTAGACAGGCGAGCTGCACGTAAACAATAAAACTCATTAGCAGCCAACCATAGATACTCCTTTCCTGATGTTTTTATAATACTACTTGATGTTTTAAAAGTTATTTTTAGATCCTGTCCTGGTGCATCTTGATCACTTAATTTTTTAATGCTTTGTTCGTCAATATCAATTAGCGCTTTGGGTTGTACGCCAGCAATACCCGAAACATGGGCTGTCTCTGTATACAGTTGAAGCAACAAATCCTCAGTATCCTCACAGTCGACGAGTCGCTGTAAATCAAACGTTGAGTCTACTTTTTTTGCAATCCCACCATATGTAATACGACCAATCATAGTTTGGCCAACGATGGAGAGTAATGCTAACTCATTAAATGAACTAATTACCTTGCTATATTTTTGTATTAGAAATGAGCGTAACCCTCCTTCTGGTAAATTCATGTCAAAAATCGGATGTAAAGAATCATCACGATAATGAAAATAAGGAGTGGTTCTGACGGGCATTGTGAGTGAGACGAAGTCAGTGCTTTTTGTGTTAGCGTAGTATTGGAACGCATATCCTAGTGATTGTTTTTCAATTACTCCAACCGCTCTGTTATTCACAAAAACCTCAAGAGCAATTGAGTTTTGTTGCAGTTCTTGTGCTGAGATGCTGTATGAGTTTGCCATCGTCCCTCCCCTTAAACTCGCATTTTTCTACCGCTAAGTCTTTCTAACTCTGCTTGTTTTTCCGCCGCTCTCTCTTTTTGCAATTCGTCTAAGGTAGGTCGCTTAACGCGAATAGGAGTAGCCTGTAGCTCAAGACCCAAAGCACCTAATAAGGCCATCACCTTACGAATACCCAAGTCCGATACTTGCCCCAGCTCTAGCTGGCTCACGGTACGACGACTGACACCTACCTTCTTAGCAAGAGCTTCTTGAGTCAAGCCTAGCGCTTTACGTTCAGTACGAATTAATTCACCTATTTCAAATAAATCCATAAATATCAACAAAAAAAGAGAAATATACTTATCATTATATGGTTAAATGATGAAAAAGATAAGTATATTTCTCTTTTAAGACAATCCGAAGTTAAGGGTTTGTCTGCAACAACTCAGCAAATGCTCACACTAATGGCCTCTCTTTTTGCTCGGCTCGCCACAAATCATACTGTCCTTGCATCTTAATCCACATCTCAGCGCTAGTTCCTAGCGCATCCCTTAGATGCTAGGCCATATCAGCAGATATACCAGCTGAACCATTTAAAATTCGAGAAAGAGCAGCTCGAGTTACGCCTAAGCGTGAAGCAGCTTCAGTAACTGTTAAATCACCTAAGTACTCACGCAATACGATTCCTGGATGGGCTGGATTATGCATACGCATTTGAATTCTCCTAGTGATACCATTAAAACTTTTTATTATATGTATAGTGTATAGCATCAATGCTCACAAATTCATAATCACCAACAAAAAAATCAGGGACCTAGCCCACCGCCAAATCCCTGATTTACTCCCACCCACAACACAACAATCAAATACTTACATCAACTCATACCATTGACGGTCTTGATTTAATACATATGCCTCAACCCCTGATAGCTGCTTTAATGTTTCCTTTATCACGGCTAGTGGCATCACGGAGAAAGCCGTCGCTAGTGCATCCGCCTGAGTTGCGGTATTAGCCACTACCGTAACACTTAGGTAACGGTCATCCGACTGCAAAGTCGCAGGATTGAATATATGACCGATATTATTTTCATAGCTCAAAAAAGTGCCTTTAGCTGAAGAAGTAGCCATCGCCTGATTAGCTAAACTGAGTTGATGCAATAGCTTCTGCGCATCATCAGGGTCACTGATGCCCAACCTCCAAGCTTCTTGACCCGCTGGTAATAAACCACGTATCTCGCCCATATTAATCAAAGCATGGTCCACACCTTGTTGTTGTAGCAACGCGGTGACCCTATCGGTGATAAAACCCTGTGCAATCCCATTAAGCGTAATGGCTTGACCCGGTTTAGCTAAGCGTATGTAGTCAGGCGCTAGTTGAATCCCCTCCCAACCAAGTAAATACTTTACTCGTTGAGCCTCGCCTAACAGCATCTCTGGTGTCGCCTTTGGCTGTGTCATCAGAAAATCTCGGTAAGTTTCCCAAAGAATCTGTACCGTTGGGTCAAAGGCACCTTGAGTTAACTTCACATGCTCGTCAGCCAAGGACATGAGCCAATAAAAATCATGGGCAAAGTCTCTCACCTCACCATCACTATTTAAGCGACTCAGCACGCTGTCGTCACGATATAAGCTAAATAATTGCTCCTGTCGTTCGACTTCGTGTAAAACTGCTTTAAGTAGTCGCTGCGCTTCCTGCTGATCCTCATGATAAATCTTGAGCTGAGCGTCAGCACCCAGGGCAATGCCACGCCACTCCAGAACCTCGATATCACTTACTAGACCGGCACCAACCGCCCTACTACTAGCCATTGCAGCCAATGGCAATTGGGACAAAACCGCTGAAGTGCAAAATAAGCCTATGATTTGTCGACGTTTTGTTTGAAAATGCGTGTTCATGTTTACTCACCTTTTAGTGATGCTGATGATGATCATGTGCTGGCGCACTATGTCCATGATGGTCGTGAGGCTGTGATTGTAATGGCTGCTGAAACACAAAGGATTCAGGCATCTCGTCAAAGGTGACGACACGCCCACCATGCTCTGCTACATATTCTTCAGCCATCGCTCGCTCTTTAAAGGGTAAGGCATCAGCACTACCCATACCACCAATAAATGAGCTTTCAATCACATAAAATGCGCTTTTAGCTTCTAGCCAATGTTGATTAGATGAGTGATCAGTCCAGTCCTGTATACCAGAAGCATCGTTAACATACATGGCAACGATATTTTTAGGTTCTTCCGGCAATAAGTTAAAAGCAAATAGCTGATTCACCTCAGTAAACCAGATTGGCTCCTCCTGATCCGCTAAGAACAAATGTGATTTAGGACCATCGTGCTCAGCTAAGAACATATGACAAAAATACCCGGTTGACTCATCACTGATTTGAGCCGCTTGAGGCCCTGCCTCAGGCTCGACGCTTTGCTTACACGCCACCAGACTAAAACACAATAAGACTGCGCCCAACACTTTAAATTTTAATTTCATTTTCCTTCTCCTGATCTGTTCTATAACTGCTTACGATTAAATACCACCACAGCTAATATAAAAGGTACAACAACCCATAAACTCAAGGCGGTGTATAACACACTGACCTGTAGATTCATTTGATCACTCAAACCAGCCATCCCCGCATATAGGGAGATATTTTCAGAGTCAACCAAATTCAATAGGCGATAAATATCGGCGGGGTTAAAGAGTAGAATACGGTTAAGCATTTCGGCTGTAATCACCTGCTTAGTGTCTGCCACCAATACCCCAATTAAGGCCATATCGAAAATCACCACCATAAATAGCCAAACAAAAAGCGCTAAGCCTGCCGCAGTGGCACGCTCTCTAACAAGCGTACTCAGCAAGTAACCTAAACTCAAAAAGCTCGCCCCCAAGAAAATACTGAGGCCAATCATGCGTGAGAAATCAAACCAAGCCGTAGTACTTGAACCACCGTGTATAAAATGCAGAACCACACCGGCCAAGCCATAACCCACGACAGTGGCAATCGCCAAAATAACAACATGGCCAATAAACTTGCCAGCCAATACCTGCCAACGAGCCACTGGATAACTCAGGAGCAACGACATCGTGCCTCGTTCCACCTCACCGACAATCGCGTCATAACTGAGTAGCAAAGCGATTAAAGGAATTAAAAAGATCGATAAACTGGATAAACTGACTAAAGTTACCGTCAAGGGATCGACCTTAACCGTTCCGGTCGGTGCCGTACCCATCATCCCTAGCACCAAGGCAAAGATGACCAATAATAAGGTCGTTGCCAGTACCCAACGGTTACGTAAACCGTCGTGAATTTCTTTAATACTAATAGACAGGATTTGCCTCATACATCCTCTCTTTCTAAATAATGTGCATAAATTTCATCTAAGCTTGGCGCATGTGTATTGACATCAAGCACCTCAGGATTTTTCAGTAAGCGACCTAATAAGGACATCTTTTCATTTTGTTCGCAATTAAATCGATATAAATTAGGTGCGATGCGCTGCCACTCATGCATCGTATCTGGCGGACTGTCTTTACTCGTCTTGACCTGAACCCGATAAGTCAGACCACTCTCGCTGCGTAAGCTTTCCATGCTGCCATCGGCAACTTTTTGACCCTGATTCATGACCAACACGCGATCAACATTGCGCTCAAGTTCGGCCAACGCATGGGTACACAAAAGAATGGTTGCACCACGCTCTCGTAACTCACGTACAATGCCATAAAACTGCTGTCGAGAAGCCGGATCCAAACCAGTCGTTGGTTCATCAAAGAGTAAAATCTTTGGATCACCTAATAAAGCTTGTGCTAGAGCCAAACGCTGCTTCATTCCCTTAGAATACGTATTAACCCGCTGCTTGGCGGCATTGGCAATACCAACCTTAGCTAGCAACTCAGGATAAGATTTATCCTTGATTTGCTTCAATTTAGCATAGAAATCCAAGGTTTCTTTGCCAGTTAAGTTCGGGTACAAAGACACCACCTCGGGCAAATAACCGATATCAAAGCGCAATTTGACCGACTGACTCCCAGAAGCCTGATGCCCTAATAGACGAACCTCACCCTCACTCGGACTGATGAGACCTAAAATTAACTTCATTACGGTACTTTTACCAGCACCATTATGACCAGCTAGGGCCACACATTCACCCTCTCGTAAAACCATGTCCAGCGAGTCAATAACGGTGCGCTTCCCATAGCGCATCTTGACCTTTTCAAGACAAACTAATTCATTGGCGCTCATGCAATAACTCCTGTAATTTTTGATAGCTAATGCTCTCTGGCATTTTCATAATCGGCGTACTATCCATCAAGCCACCAGGCAATAAAGCCGGAAACTGTGATTGGGCCCAACGCACCACGGCTACCGCCGGACTATTTAATAAAATTCGACTGCTCGGCGCTCGCCAGACCACCTGGTCAATGATGTCATTAGGTCGATAAGCGGTATCGGAAATCCCGTCACCATCTAGGTCAAAACCGCTATGATCACTCCAGTAATTACCTCTACCCTCATGACTCCAATCCTCATAGCGCGTACCTACGTACTTAACTTGAGTCTGGTTATAGACAAAGGCATTATCATAAATAACGTTACCTTGTGCTGCACCGGTATAGTGAATGCCTATTTCACATTGTTCAAAATGATTATTATGAATCTGATTAATATTAGCGTTATAAAAATAAACACATTTTTCAGCTTGATAAACTGAGTTACCCTCAACCCTAGAGTGATTGGCATAGTTCATCATGATGCCTTGATCTCTACTATTTAGTGAGATATTACGCAAGGCTTGGATACGATCGGAGAACATGATCGCATAGCCAATATTATTATCGATAGAAATATTATCTGACACCTCACTATCGTTGGTGTACATATAGTGCACGCCGTAGCGCAAGTCTTTAAACGTATTACCAGAAAAAGTATTTTGCTTACTATAGTTGGTAAAAATACCGTCACGACCATAATGGATTTTATTATTAACGATTCGACTACCTGGTGAGTTCCAGATGGTCACGCCATTACCACGTTCGGACATTCTTAAATCTTGGTTACCCGTAATGTAATTTGCATTAACCAAGACATTGTCTGGTCCCCAAACATAGACCCCGACTAAATTATCCAGTAACTGATTATTTTCAACCACAGCACGATCGGCTCCTTGGTCTAAAAAAATAGCAGCATCCATTTCTGACAAGCTGAGTCCAGATTTAGTCACGGTCAAATTACGTACAGTAACATCGGCTGACTTGACCCACAGTGCTCGACCTTTGCGCGCACCATTGATGATGGCGCTGAAATCCTCAGGACCAGTCAAGGTGATGCCATCAACCTCAACAACAAATTGACCCTCGTACTCACCCGAGCTCAATTGAACTGTATCACCGGACTGCGCCGAGTCCAGGATGGCTTGTAAATCATCACCCTCCTGAACCACATGCACAGCACCGTAGGCTATTGACTGTGCAAAAACCACAGTCAATAGCCCAACAGATACTAGACTTAAAAGACGTTGCCATCTAAAAAAAGTCATATATCGCCACCCATTTAAGCCTTGGGATTCACGTACATTTGCCCAGACATCTCCATGTGTAAAGCATGGCAGAACCACTGACAATAGTACCAATGAACACCTGGGCGTGATGCTACGAAGGTGACAGAGGCTGTTTGCCCTGGAGAAACCTCCATGGCAATACCATGATTTTCTAGCGTAAAGCCATGGGTCAAGTCCTCAATCACTTCAACGTTAGACACAATCACTGTCACTTCATCACCTTGATTGACGGTAAAATTATTCAAACCAAATTGGGGCGCAGTTGATGTCATATACACACGCACCTTATTACCATCTCTGATTACTTCATTGGCAGTATCTAAATCAAGACCATCTGCCTCAGCTTGCTTTCTCGCTGTCGCCCATTGTGGGTCATCACGATCCCAGATATTTTTAGGGTTTACAAAGCGTCGATGCACCAGCAACATATCATGTGGTTCAGCAAAGCTCGGCACGTCTGCTACTAATTTCATCTCATCACCGGAAATATCAATTAACTGATCATTTTCAGGTTTTAACGGACCGGCATTAAGGAAACGGTCTTTAGAGAATTTATTCAATGACACTAGCCACTTACCATCGGCATCTTTAGTTTCACCCATCGTACTATGGTTATGACCTGGCTGATAGTGAACATCTAGTTTCTGAATCACTGGTTCCACATCTTCACCCGCATATTGACGCTTAGCTAAATCAATATTCCACTTAACCATCTGGCTGTCAATAAAAAGTGTGGTGTAGGCATTACCACGACCATCAAAGGCAGTATGTAGAGGACCTAAACCTAATTGAGGCTCAGCCACCACACAATCACGTGGCTCGATCTTGTCATCAAACAGGTCATCCAAAGTACGTACATCAAGTACAGTCACTGTCGGTGAAATCTTACCGTTAAGCATCACGTGAATACCATCAGGCGCTGCGTTACAACCGTGAGGTGAGTTAGGTACTGGGATATAACGTGTGTAAGGCGAACCTTTGCGACCATTAACTACCTTAACACCATTAATCTCTTCGTAATCACCCTTTTCAATGGCTTCTTCAATACGTTTGATATTAAAGACCACAACCCAGTCTTGCTCATAAGCAGAAGACTCAGCCAAGCTTAGCCCTTGTTCACCGTTATAGCAAGTTGCAAATGAATATTTACCTTGGTAGTCTGCATCACCGTTATCAAGGTTACCGTCAACTTTGACCTGCCACGCAATCTCCATGGTTTCACCATCAACCGCAGTATAGACAGCAAAGAAGTTTTCCTTGTGATTATCCATCACGGTACCGTCGTTAGGTAGAGGTACGATATGCTCACCGTTAGCAAACACATAACCGGTCTTAGGATAACGTTGTGGACGTAAACCATGCACTGCGGCAACGTTAGGAATCTCAACAATCTTGTCCGTTTTCATCACATCACAACGAACACGCGCTACTCGGTTATTGGCCTTGTCATTAATATAAATATAGCGACCATCATAGGTTCTATCAGTAAATGACATATGCGGGTGGTGAGCGTCACCGTTAGGCATACAACGCAGGTTTTGATCTTTTAAAAACTGAGCTGTTTGTGGTGTGATATTGCCATTAAGTACTTCTAGGCTTTCATTAGTACGGCCCCAACCGGTCGCGCTACACATATTGAAAACCGGAATACGCATGATCTCACGCATTGATGGTAAGCCCATGATGCGGATCTCACCAGACTGACCGCCGGAGTTAAACGCATAGTATTCGTCTAGCTCACCTGGACCAACTAAGTGATTCAAACCGCCTTCCTCACCTTTAGATTGAGCTAAAGCCTCCTTACCCCCCAACATCTTGGGCAACCCCATACCGCCGGCAAAGCCTGCGGCACCAGTAGCTGCTGCTGCACCTAAAAAGCGACGACGCTTCATTTCTAGAATTGGTTGTTTCTCATTCTGATCTTTCATCATAGACCTCATAGATAAATGTGCATAAAGCACGGTAAATAAAACTAATGAACGACATACTATTCATCGTCTTCTTTCTTTTTGGGTTTTGCTTCAAAAGCGGTGGCATTGGGCATAAAGCGCAACACCTCTTCATTAAACACCGGCTCTTGCTTCGCTTGTTTACCCGGTGCCGGGCGACGGCGACGCTTAGCCGAACGTTGAATTAATTCAGGACACTTCTTCTCATGGTGATAAAGCATCTGACAGTGCAAACACTGTATACACTCATTAGGTTCGATAGGCCCCTCAGGCGTAATCGCATCCACCGGACACTCCACTGCGCATCGTTGACAGGGGTCACCGCACATTTTGTAACGACGTAACCAATCGAAAATACGTAAACGCGCAGGAATAGCCAAGCCTGCACCTAAAGCACATAAGTATCGACAGTAGAAACGTTCAATAAATAGCCCTGCAACCAATAGCAAGACAGCAAAAGTTACAAAAGGCCAACTACGGAAAAACTTCAGAATAATGGCTGTTTTAAACGGTTCTACTTCTGCAAGCTTCTCTGCAAACGCCAAGTCGTAGAGCGAAAAGCCGAATAAAGCAATAAAAATAACGTATTTAATCGCTGCCGCTCGGTGGTGAATAGCGTAAGGCACCTTTACTTGCTTGATTTTCAGTTTTTTAGCTAATTTATTGAGCAATTCTTGTAACGATCCAAATGGGCATAACCAACCACAAAACGCGCCACGATTCCAGAACACCATAGAGATGGCTGTTGCACACCACAAGATAAAGACAATGGGATCCATCAGGAAGTACTCCCAACTGAACTCCGTCCGTAACGAGGTGGTAAAGGTCAAGACATTAACTACGGATAACTGTGCATTGGCGTACCAACCGATATAGAACAGACTGAACATCAAAAAGCCAGTACGAAAATAGTTATAGAACTTCTCATGCTTAACCAATTGGTGCTGGAAGAAGAAGACAAATAAAAGCACGACTAGCGCCAAACTCACCACAGCAATTTGATGGACTTTAGATTTCCAGATAATTTGCCAGAGAGGAATCTCGTCTGCAAACATATCCGCAGGACCAGCCGCTTGGTGCTCAATAGGACCGACAACCTCTGCTGGGGGTACAGCTTGAGAAATTGCAGAGGTTGCCGGAGGGGGCTCTACTTTTTCAGTTAGTACAGGCGCTGATGGATCATCAATAGTATAAATTGACGGTACTTGATAATTTAATTCGACTGGCAAGAAAATTTTCTCATGCACCGTAATTTCACGCTGCACTAACAATTGAAAACGCCACATTTCTGTCGGATCAAAGAAATCATTTTCTTCAGACACGAAGAACAATCCCACTTCCTTGAAGTGCGGTGAACCATCAGCCAGAACATCATAAAGGCGTCGATGTTGTAAATCGGTAAAACGGAAACTATGTAAGCCCTGGATAATATCAAAGCGGTCAAACACACCACCTCGTACATAACCAGAGCCCTTAAATGAGTAGAGGCCATTACCGGCGATCAGAATTGCTTGCTGTCCCTCTTTGAGTCTGGACTGCATATATTCATACTCGGACTCGCCCAAAAGACTACGACCAATTGAAGGTACCGAAACCACAGCGGTATAAATATCGAAGAATGTATCTTCAGGATTACCTGATTGTGGCTTATCACCGGCACCCGGACGACCGGACTCCTCGAACAGTTGGTTAACTTCGCCAATCGTCATATGTAGATGACCAACGGCCCCTTCTTGAACCAAGGTGTCCTAAGATTTTATTTCTAACAAGTCTTGATTAATCACCTGTGGCGTTGGTTCTGCTTCAGTACTACTAGCAGCTAATGCAGCAGCCTCTTGTGACATACCGATTTGATAGGCTTGACCCAAGATGCGTGAGGAACGGAGGATACTATCGCCTATCACCATGAGAGTGACAGTCGCCCCACTTATCATGTCTACTGGTGGCGGTGAACCAATAGGCAACGGATTTTTAATGAAGTTCATACCAATGTAACCTTCAATAAACTCTACCATCCGAGATTCCGGAATACCAATCAAAACAATCGGTTCATGGTGTTCAACTAATTTGGCACCAACAATAGCGCCATCATTATCCAAGGCAACTAAAGTATCAATAGGCTTACTTGAATAACCGCGTGTATTGACAATATCAGTCGTCAAATACACATAACCGACTGCATCTTGTCCTTTAAAAACGCGAGCAATCGGTAATTCATCACCCTCGACAGGACCATAGCCATCAGCCCCCGGGAATATGTCAGCGGCTTGTACCTTAGGCAAAAATGCAGCTAAACGGGAATCCGCTTGCGCAATAGAACTAAAAAACATACAGGAGAAAAGCAGCAGCAGACTCACAACAATTCGCCTGAAAAACTGCAAATACGATGGTGATTCAACCATAGCTGAATGACTGAAACCATTTAATTGACTATGTTCGGGATGTTCCAAGGTTCTCTCCTCTGCTCCTGTGAAGAAAAGCTGCTTGAGGCAAACGCTGCTTCTTAGGAATTTCACTATCAAAATCATAACATATATTATAAATACATGTTATATATAAATAAAAAAGGTGCGCACTCAAGCCAAAATTTACTTCGCTCGCAACCTCTAATGATCTATGCTTAGTATGACAAAAATTGCTATGAATGTGAAGAGCCAAATAAATAAAATTGATCTATAACAAAAGCCTCTCAAGAAGCGGTTGAAGATTCTTATTTATCTTTTGTTTTATTGATGGCCAATTCAAATTCTCAGCGAAATCCTCCACACTAACGTATAATCTACTGCTGTCGCAGGAGAGTGGTAACCACCTACCCGCCGAAGGCGAAAACTCCCATAAACGCTCAGGCTCAAGCACTGCACAGCTCGTATCCGCCAACTGGAGAGCGGTTGTCAAATCAACCCACCGAAGGGGCAAGTGGCGCCAGCTACACAAACTCTCAGGTACCAAGAACAGAGGGAGTGGCATAACAATCACTAGGATTTATTAAATGCTAACCTATATTTTTGTTATTGCTATTACTGCAGAAGCCATGTCCGGCGCCCTTGCGGCCGGCCGTCGTAATATGGACTTGTTCGGTGTCGCTTTAATCGCTTTTATTACCGCCTTGGGTGGCGGAACCGTACGTGATATGTTGCTTGGCAACTACCCTGTCACATGGACTCAGCACCCCTTTTATATCTACATCACTATTGGTGCCGGCTTATTCACCATTATCATCGCTAAGTACATGCGCAAACTCAACAGGATTTTCTTATTAGTTGATGCCATGGGTTTAGTAGCCTTTACCATCATCGGCTGCAATGTCGCCATGAAACTCGACTATACTCTGCCGGTGGTGGTTATGGCCGGAATTATCACGGGGATTTTTGGCGGCATTTTGCGTGATATTATGTGTAACCGTACACCACTCGTACTGCGTCACGAACTCTATGCAAGCGTGTCTTTTATTGTTGCAAACTTCTACTTGCTTTTGATTTACTTTGAAGTTGATGAGAATCTGACCCTTGTACTGCCTTTTATTGTGGGGCTTAGCTTACGCATGGCAGCACTTAAATGGAAGTGGTCCTTGCCGGTTTTCACCTACTCACCGGATCGTTGGGATAACTAGCACCCTACAAAACAGCTTTCTTCAATATCGCCTATACTATATGATTAATTACTATAAGTTTTAATTATTTTTTAGATGGAGATAGTGATGAGTTACCCTGCCTGTCCTAAATGTCAATCAGAGTTCACCTACAGTGATGGCATACAGCTTGTTTGCCCCGAATGTGCGCATGAGTGGCTTGAGTCCGAAGAACTAGTAGAGCAAGATGACGGCTTAAAAGTACTGGATGCACATGGAACACCCTTGGCAGATGGTGATGACGTAACCCTTATCAAGGACTTGAAGGTCAAAGGCAGTTCGATGATCATTAAGCAAGGTACTCGCGTCAAATCTATCCGCCTCCAAGAAGGTGATCACAACTTTTCCGGTCGTGTAGACGGTCAAGCAATGGACTTGAAGTCTGAGTTTGTCAAAAAGTCCTAATCAATTCTAATCAAAATGAATAGACGAGCCCCTTCGTCTATTCGATCAATCTGCTAGTCAAATCAAACCACCGCTAATTAACGATAAAGCGATTAAAAAGCGGAATTAGCCATTATTAAATCCTGCGCAAAGCATTATTGTGTGAAATTTTTTTTCAAATTAATTTACAATGGCATAAAATTCTAAATAGAAATCATTCTTATTATCATTAATGTTCAGTTATTGAGGTTTTGATGCGCGTAAAACTATCAGTACTCGTTGTTGCGAGTGCTTTTTCCATGCCTGTTTATTCACAAGGCTCCTCTTCCACTTCTCAGTCAACTCCAGTCGTCGAGCTGATTGGTATTAATATACAAACAAGTGCTAATCCCACCAACAATCAGTTAGACGAAGAAGACCTGCAAATAAAAAATGCCGGTAATCCACAGCGTGCTTTACGAAGCATGCCGGGTGTATTTACCAATCAACTGAGTAACCAGCCGGGTATTGAGATTAGTATTCGTGGTTTAAGCGGCTATGGTCGAATCAATAGTATGATTGACGGGGTTCCGCAAAACTTTAAAAACGTTGCCGGTCACAGTTCTACCGGGAACAATCTACTTTATGTCCATCCTGAGTTATTAGCCGGAATTAGCGTCACCCGCGGTGTAGTTAGTGGTGCTCATGGTACCGGTGCATTGGCAGGTGCGGCAAATATGCGCACGCTTAGTGAAGAAGACGTTTTAACCTTTGGCAATACTGGCGGTCTAACCAGAATGCGTTTTGGCAATAACGGCGCTCACGCTTCGGGCGTTGCCGCAGTCGGCCATCGCTTTACCGGTGTAGGTGGCGATGACGGCACTCTCAGTATCATTGCCGCAGGTGCCTACAAAAACGAGGGCAACTATAAAACAGGTGATGGTTCCAAGTTAGCTGACAACCGCTCATCAGACAACTCTCCAAAAGGCGGCTTGGTTAAAATGCGCTTTAAGCCCAATGACAGACACCAATTTGACTTAGGCAGCGTATGGTACCGCAATACATTTAATAACTCTAATTACGAGTGGGACGTTGATAACACAACCGTCACCGCTGATTACGCTTACACACCCAACAATCCACTAATTTCATTTAAAGCCCAAGCTTATTATAATCAAACAGTACTAGATTATGCCGACCACATTGGTGGTACCTATGCCGGTAGACGCATTGATAATGACACATGGGGTATCAATATTACCAACGACTCCGTTTTATCAGTGCTGGATCCCTATGATTTGCTTTTGAGTTATGGTCTTGCATGGGATCACAACAGCTACGCACCCAAGAAAAATCGCGGTGGTAACCACCCCGGCAAAATAGATAAAGGCAGTGTGTTCTCCAACCTGCAATGGACATTCGGTCGTACAACCCTACTAGCCGGTCTACGCTATGATCACTATCGTCTCAACGGTTATCGCCCGCCCTATGCCGCTGGTCTAGCCGGTTGCCCAAGTGGCGGAGGCGCTTGCGGTGATTCTTGGGAAACAACATCTGATGGCAAATTACTACCAAGTATTGGTTTCCAGTTTGACTTAACCGAGCAGTGGAGCTTATACGGTATGTACGCACATACTTTCCGTCCACCCAGCACCCATGAGGTTTTCTATGCAGGAACTCCCTTTGGTGACGGTATAGGTAACGGTCAAGTTAATAACTTGGCTCTCAAAGGTGAAACCAGCGATGGCTTTGATTTTGCTGTTTCTTATCAAAATAACAATGTATTTCTTGATAACGACAACTTAAATTTCCGCTTAGGTTATTTTAATAACCGCATCAAAGACTACATCTTCAATGATATGGGGCCTGTAGATGGTCTGAGTTACCCTGCCATCATGTGGATTAACTCGACCAACGATGTCCGTATGCGAGGAGTCGAATTAAGTGCGGGCTATGACGCCGGTGTAGCCTACATCAACCTGTCATATTCGCACAGTAAACTAACTGATCAGCCAATTGGTTTCGGCACAGGATTCAATGGTGGTAATGCGACTTTAGCACCTGAAACTATCTGGACTCTCGACGTTGGTACCAGACTATTTAATGAGCGCGTAAATCTGGGTGCTCAGGTTCGATACTTTGGCAAAAGTAAAGCAGCAGCCGGACAGTTTACCGGCAACTCACACTGGGATGATTTACCGGGCTACACACTTGTTGATCTATATGGCAATTTCAAAGTCAACAAGCATATTGACCTATTTGTCAACGTAGAAAACCTCTCAGATCGTCACTACGGCTATGCCGGTTCACAGGATTACAGTTCTTTAGCCGGACGTGGACGCACTGTCAGCGCAGGTATACAAGCCCGCTTCTAAGCATTAGCAAAAAACCAAAACCACTTTCAAAGACAGTATTTGAAAGTGGTTTTCTCTTTATTTTTCAAAAACACATTATATGCAACGATTCTTTTATCCCTTCTTCCGACTAATGCGTTTATGCACGCATAGTAAAGCCGGAGCCATTGGGATTGCTCAATTTATTTTTGTCTTGTTACTGAGTTTAGTGGGGCTTGCCATCTCGCTTCGCATGATTCGCTGGAGTAATGACTTTTATAATGCACTTCAAGAAATTAATGGTGAAGAAATTATTCATCAAATCGGTATTTTTGTGCTCTTAGTGCTCGCTAGCGCCACACTACACCTAGTCGGTAAATACGTACAAAACTTATTAGAAATACGTTGGCGAAAGCTATTAACTACTGCGGTCGTAAACCGTTGGTTAACTGACCATCAACATTGGTACCTCAAACTTGATAGCAATTCAGAAAACATTGATAACCCGGAGCAACGTATTGCCGAGGACTGTCGCATCTTTATCCATCTGACCGTGACCCAAGTACACGCGTTAATTATGGCTATCATCTCCGTGGTATCCTACTTTGCTGTTCTATGGTCATTATCTACCTTTGCACTATCCTTTACGGTGCTTGGTTATGCTGTTGAAATCCCACGCTACATGGTATGGGCGGCTCCTCTCTACGTCTTGATATCCAGTGGTGTAACTCACTATTTAGGTTCACCATTAAGAAACCTCACGGTCAAACAACAGCGCCGTGAAGGTGACTTTCGCTACGCCCTCACTCATGTCCGTGATTCGAGTGAGGCTATTGCACTACAGCGCGGTGAAAAGCAAGAACATAAGCACCTAGCTAATTTATTTAAAGCCATTGAAGAAAACTGGCGTCAATTAAACATTCGTAATCTTATCTTAGGCTGCTTTACCCGCCCTTACTATCAGACGGTACTGCGTATTCCCATGTTTTTAGCGTTACCTGCCTTCATCGTCGGTAAAGTCACTTTAGGTGGTCTGATGCAGTTAGCCAGCGCATTTACTAATGTGGTCACTACCCTCTCATGGTTTATTTTCTCTTATCGAGATTTGGCAGAATTGGCCGCATCGACACGCCGTCTTGATCAATTACTCAAACAGCTTGATAACAATTTATCCGAAGGCTCGGACTACACACTGCAGGCTGATAATCATCTATCAATCAGGAGCGTGCAATTATATACACCAACTAAAAAACCTTTACTATTCGTCGAGTCTCTTGATATTCATCCAGGCGAACGTGTATGGTTACAGGGAAATTCGGGTATAGGCAAAAGTACCTTACTTAAATCTATTGCGGGTATCTGGCCTTTTACCAAGGGCGAGATACACTCTCCACAGCAAAAAGACAGTCTTTATTTACCACAAACTCCCTATATTCCTAAACAGGGTATTTTGGCCGCCTTATGCTATCCCTTAGCTAAAGAAGAATTAAGCCATGAAAAGGCTGAAAAACTACTAATGGCTGTTGGCTTGGAGCACTTGATTGATAAGTTGCCACTTCCTCAGGAAGAGCAACAATCCATATTAAGCGCTTTATCTGGTGGTGAACGGCAGCGTTTAGCCTTGGCGCGAGCTATTTATTTAGCACCAAAATGGTTATTTTTGGATGAGGCAACAAGTGCATTAGATGCCAATAGTGAGAGCAAAATTCTCCGTATCATTGCAGAGAAATTACCTGATAGTGCCATTATTTTACTCTCACACCATCAACCACAAGGTTTTGATTACTCTCGCCATATTGTCTTTGAAACTGATACTCAAAGCAATCCGGACAAGAATACAGAAAACCCAAGTTTTAGTTAATTTTTAAAGAAGGAATAGTGATGTCTGAACAAGATAATTTAGTACCACAATTGCAGCAATTGCTGCGTACTAAGCGCAGTGCCTCTCTTGCCACACTGACCAACCAAGGCGAACCTTTTGCCTCAATGGTGCCCTTTGCCATTGATAAAAAAACGGCCAATTTGGTCATTCATATCAGTGAATTTGCAGCCCATACACGCTACATACAACAGCGTCCGACTGCTTCATTGATGATTTGCACCAGTGAAGAAGCGGACAAGCCTGTGCACGATCTCTCACGCGTGACTTTTGCAGTCAAGGCCACAGAACCTGAACGTGATAGTGAAGAATGGAGCTACTATCGTGATATTTATTTAGAACGCTTTCCTGATGTAGAGTTTATGACCCACTTCAAAGATTTCCATTTCTTTGTCTTGGAAATTACTCGCGTCAGACAAGTCGCAGGATTTGGGGCAGCCAAAACGCTCAATGTTGATGACGTTAAAGAATTGATTCAGAAGCTGTAATTTCAAATTAAAAGGGGCTTTCAAAGCCCCCTTCTATCACAAATCTTTATTACTATTTTCCAACTGATTACTCAATATCGACACTGAACACGTTTTTCTTTTTTACTAAAAACGATGGCGGATACCAACACTGACTAACCTCGATTTCAACCCATCTTGAAAGAATGCATTTTTAGCATAAGAGGCGTAGGTATATAAATTTGTGCGTTTCGACAGTTTATAGCTATAACCTAGGGCGAAAACATTTTGTTTTTCCAACTCATCACCCACTAAGTAGACGGATTTGCTACTAATCGCCGCTCTTCTTGGATCGGCCATCCGCCAAGCAGCACCGATTTGCCCATTACCCATTGGAATAGCTAGACCTACATGATATGAATTCAAGTCAAAGCCTTCAGCCGCTACGAAGCTACCAGTCTTTAAATCACCCACGTTGCCCCCGGCAAACCAACCGTCTTTGGTTTTACCAAAACCAAGAGACAAGGTCAGGGCATCAAAATCATAGGACATACCGGCAGCCCATGCTTGAAGCCTATGACTCATACCCTCTTTTTTTAGTCTAATCCTGTCATAGACAAGAAAAGCCTTGACTGCCCCTTGGTTATAACGCAAACCTGTAGTGATGGCCTTATCATCGGTACTACCTTCTTCACCATCAATGGTGGAAGAATAACCTATACCTCCTTGAAAACCAGAGATAGTTGGGCTTTGATACATAACCATATTGTCATAACGCACAGAATCTAAAGAGCTGAATGCCATCCCAATTGATAATTGGTTATAACTGGAACCTAATGGATCCAGGATATTTTTCCCGTACTTATTGGAAATATTGGTCTGCCGTCCAAACTCTAAGCGCCCCCAGTCTTTATTGGACAGTCCCAGGGTACTCTGACGACCAAATAATCTACCACCTTGCTTACTTTCGCCAGTCAAAAGGTTAAACCCGCTTTCGAGTTGAGCAACTACAGTGGTTCCATTACCTATATCTTCTTCAATTTTTAAACCCCAACGACTGCCAGGTTGTCCGGCATCAATGGCGCCGGTTTTTGTATTTGAGTAATAACCTCCATGTAATGGCCCACTCACTTTTTCATAGGCGTAACCAGCAGTCACCGACCCGTATAAAGTAACACTTGTGTCCGCCTGTGCCGTTGTAAAAGGTAGCACACACAAAGCTCCACATAAAACAAAATTTTTTCTCATAAAATAAACCTTTATTAACTATAAAAACCCACTAAAACAATTGAATCGACTGGTCAACCCAAGTTTCATGAGTGTGACTACTAAAGATCACTAGCTTCTGTCGGTCTTTTTCTTTTTTAAGAAGTCTAACAACCTGATGGAAGCGCTTAGGATCCAAGCCCGTACAGGGCTCATCAAGTAACAGGATTGGTGTCTCGGAAAAAACAGCTCGTAACAACACAAATCGCTGCAATTCACCACCCGATAAATCGGTGGCACAGCGTTGTAAGAGCTCCGGCGCCAAGTCGAGATAAAACAGTCTTTCATGGAGTTCATCTATAGAGTAATCAGTGAACCAGTCAGACATTCTGCTTCGCGGCAACACCAGGGGGTTTTGAGCTACATAAGTCATTAGTCTTGGCCGTACAAAAGCAAGTTGAGCTGGCGACATCTTGCCCAGGTCAAGACTTTGTCCATTGTCAAAGTTAATAATCAGACTACCCTTGCCAATACTTCGGCTGCCCCAAATCCGTGCCAATAAAGTCGATTTACCAACACCCGAAGGTCCCCACAGGTGCACTAGCTGCCCGCTGTCAGCTCTAATTTCTAACGGTATGGAAGCGGTTTCACTTTGAAAGAAAAGTTGAAGAGTCTTAGTGTTCATTAGATCATCGCTTTAACTAGCGCCTCGGCGGTAGGATGCTCGGGTTCCGTTAGCATGCGGTCAATGACGGCTTGGCTTACCACCTTACCCTTATCCATCACCAATACACGATCGGCAATCAACCGTACAAGACGTAAATCGTGGGTAACAAACACCATAGAAAGATTCCGCTCGGTTTTAAGGTCTAATAAACAATCAATAAACTCTGCTTGAGACACTGAATCTAAGGCTGAAGTCGGTTCATCCAAAAACAGTATTTCAGGTTCATGCACTATGGCTGCGGCAATCTGAACACGCTGTCTCATCCCGCCGGAATAGGTTGCTACCGAATCATCTAACCTTTCCAACGGTAGCCCCAAACGCTCACTCAAAGCTTTTGCGCGAGACAATGCATCACTCGCACTATTAAGACCAAGATCAAATAAGCGCTGCGCTATGTTAGCGGCTGCTGAGAGTTTCAAATTTAGTGTTTTGTCGGCATCTTGCGCGACATAGCCCATTAATTGTCTACGTAGTTGATAAATCCTGTGCGTATCCGTCCTTTGTATATCATGCTCTTTGAGCTTAAATAGATGACACTCACTTGGACTATCCTTACCAACCAGGATATTTAACAAGCTTGATTTACCAGCGCCCGAAGGCCCTACTATCGCTAATACTTCTGAGGGGTAAAGTTGCAAATCACATGCGCTAAGGATTTGACGATCAGACTTGACTAAACTCACCTGCTGAATATCAAGCACTGGTGGTGGCAACTTAAACATTGGCACGACTCCAACAAGCTTCAGAATCTGAACAAACCCAATCAGGCTTCTCACCGGTACCAATATTGTCCAGATAATGGGTACTCGTTCCGCAAACCTTGCACATGCCCGAAACCTTAGGTGGAATGCAACTAACATCGCTAAACGCAATACTTTCTACCTGTGTGTACGCCGGTAAAGCGTAAATCCTACGTTCACGTGCCGCACCAAAGACCTGAATCGCCGGCATCTGGTTCATGCGCGCATTATCCATGACAGGTATAGGTGAAGGTGACATTAATGCGCCCCCCTCAATCAAGACCGGATGATCGTATCCAAGACTACCCTCTCCTTGCTTTAACCAACGCTCAAATAAAGAGGTCAAAATCAAACCATAATCATGATGCGCATGCCGCATTCGCGACTCCTTGGCATTATTAATAAAACCACGCAGGGGATCAGGACGTGGCACCTGATAAACTAATACCTGCCCTTCTTTGAGAGGTGTCTCAGGAATACGCTGACGAGTTTGAATCAAGGTCGCCTCAGCAGTCGATTCAGTGGCCACAACATTAGCTGTTTTAAGAAAAAAATCACGAATATTCAACGCATTAACAGTATCGTCTGAACCATGGTCAACCACTTTAAGCTTATCCTTTGGGTGTAATAGCGATGCCGTCACCGCTATACCCCCTACGCCCCAACCATAGGCAATAGGTAATTCAGGTATGACAAAGGGAATTTGTCGCCCGGGCAAGCACAGGGCTTTGATAATTTTTCGGCGCACTTCGCGCTTGGACAACTGATCAAGGTAAGCGTAATTCATAGTTTTTTCTGAGCATGGACTCGACGTAATCTAGCGATGTCCGCATCAAAGTCCGAATAATGTGGTAATTTCAAATGACTAACGTAGCCCGAAGAAGCGACGCCATCGACATGCATCAGCACATCCGCAGAAAGGTTTTGATCGCTTTTCACCGCTAGGTCTACAACACCCATGGCGACCGCTTTACGTTCATTGGCACCAAAAGCAATCCCAAAGCCTTCGAGCAATTGGGCTTCTTGCCCAAAGTCCGGCATCAGGGTAGTACACGCAGTTAAATCAATCTCACCCACTGAAACCGTCAAGCCAAGTTCTTCTACTGCCACCATCACCTCAATAGCACCGGCGCTAAGCTCGGCCACATAAGGATGGGTTGAAGATGCCCGACGTAAACTCTCATATGCTAAACCAGTCAAATAACCTTCTTCACCACGCACCAGAGTTGCCAATCTCTCACTGCTTCCAACTTCAAGCGCAGTCACTTTACGGGTAATATCAACCGGCTCTTGCGGCGCTTCTCGTCTAATTAAATCCTCATAATGAGTGGTTTGTGTAGAGTTTTTATCGACGGCGACTGCCGGTGATTCAGACACACTCTCTGATGACTCTGCGTTGGGCTGTGATGAATTAGCTAAACTAAAATCAAGCAGTCGATGAGTATAGTCATAGGTTGCACCAAGGATCTGACCACCAACCAATTCTTTTTGAGTCGCTGAAATATGGCGTGTTCGCTTTAAATGATTCAAATCCAGCATTTCCGCCGCACCAAAATCAACCAACTGCGCACGATGAGCTCGTAACAGAAAAACCGCTTCGGCCATGTCACCTTGAGACTGTTTTAAGGCAATTGCCGCTAAACGCCGGTCATAAAGCCCGCCTTCAGTCATAACTCGATCAACAGCTAAAGCCATTTGCTCAATAATTTGTTCTATAGCTATTTCATCTAGGCCTAAATCACCGCGTCTCGCTTTGTCCACAGCAGCTCGAGAAGCCGCTATTGCTTCAGCCCCACCTTTTACCGGCACATACATTAGAGCAACTCCAAACGCAGATGACGGGGTATAGCTACCATTTTCTTACCCGCGCAAAGCAATAAATCTATCCCACACGGATAAGAATCATGTAAAGCAATATGGTCAGTAATAACCCCTTCATTTAAACCAGAAAAAAACATTCGTCGCGCAGCGGGCAAACCAGCTCCTGTTGCTTCGACACATAAAGAGCCGCTGGACTCTGAAATGGCATCAATTTCTATCACAACCATCGCACCATCTTCCGGCGCCTCACGGCTTCCAATGGGTATATCAGTTAAATCAACAAGTGTTGATGTCGCAAAAAACCATTCAGCTTGACTACTAATCGTCGCTCCGGTAGCCAGTACCTCATGCTCTAGTTTTAAGCTGTCATTGCTTAATACAGCACCTGTTGTACTATCCAAGAAGCAAGCAATAACCCCATAAACAACATCAATATCTAATTCATAAACGCGCATAGGATAACCAAAAGCCTGCAAAAAACGACGGTAGCGCTGTGTATTTTGATGCAGAATTTGAGGACTATCAATTTCTGTATTTAAAGGAATCTTCATTTAAATCACGATGTTTTAGTAGTAAAAAATTGCACTGAGGTGGATGACACCAACATTTCTCGCTCAACGTTTATTTGAGCAAGACGCTCTCGAATCGGCACTAATATGATGTGCCTCTGTTCATCACCCAGCTCCTGGAATAAGGCATCAAGGTAAGCCGCTAATTCAGCTTTGCGAAGATTTGAACCCAGCTGTACTGCATAACCTCGAACCTTACCCAGTTGAATTACACAACGACTGCAAGTTGCTTCACCAAA
The DNA here is from genome assembly GCF_000373745.1 of Oligella ureolytica DSM 18253. Classification (GTDB taxonomy): domain Bacteria; phylum Pseudomonadota; class Gammaproteobacteria; order Burkholderiales; family Burkholderiaceae_B; genus Oligella; species Oligella ureolytica. The sequence goes on from NZ_KB892357.1 coordinate 34,236, forward strand.
CTGAAAAGCGACGGCACCACCACCTGCACGAGTAGTCAACTGCAATAAGCCGGTTTCCGGTCCAGATATGATCTGCGGTTGTTTATTTTTACCCAAATCAGCCCATAGGCTCTCAAGGTACTCACACTCCGCTCTAGCTAACAAAGCAAGCCATTCTGCCCGTTGTGGATTGCTTGCCTGGCTGTTCAGCTCCTTCATTGTTGCCCCTTGGCATATCTACAATCAACACCCAAGTTCAAATTGTCATAGCTTTGATTTAATCCAAAGATTGGGCACACAGTACTTTGTCGATACTCGCCTTCTTGCATCTGCAAACGACGCAAGCGGATTTTATATAGCCGTGATAATTCGGCCTCGCTTAATAATTTATCCGCTGCACCAAAGCGTATTTCATCCTTTTCATGCATCAACAGCACCTTATCGGCTAGATAAAGGGCGTGTTGCGGATTATGGGTAGTAAAAATAACTGTATGACTGCGCTCAGAGCGCAACTCATACAAAACGCTCAGTAGCAAGTCCTGATTAGCAAGATCCAGGGCTGCGGCAGGTTCATCTAAAATCAACAGATCAGCTCCGGTTGCTAGCGCTCTTGCTAATAACACCAACTGACGCTCACCTCCAGACAATGAACCAAAACGTTGATTAGCCAAGTGACTTGCACCTACTCGCTCCAAGGCATCAAACGCTCTTTCCTGATCTCGGCGAGTCGGTAGAGAAAACATTGGAAGCAATGCAGCGCGCGCCATTAAAACCACATCTAAACTGCGATGCTCTTCACTGCCATGTTGATGCTGTGGCACATAACCGATTAAACGCGGTATTTTCCGTCGACCGCGAGTTAGCGTCTGAGTACCGATTAATGATTTTAGCAAGGTAGTTTTGCCACGGCCATTAGGCCCTAAGATAACCATCGTCTCGCCTTTAGTAAGATGGAAACTGAGATTGTCAAATACTACGCGAGAACCAAAACGCACTTCAGCTTGCTCTACGCTAACATGAGCAGTTTTTAATTCATTCATCACCAGCCCCTTCTTTTGCGGGTGCAGAGTAAATATACAAAAACGGGAGCACCAATTAAGGCTGTCAATACTCCCAAAGGTATTTCTGCTGCCACTAAACTACGCGCTAAAGTATCAATAAAAATCATAAAAGTAGCCCCTAAAATAATGGTGGTCGGGTATAACTTAAATTGATCTTCTCCTACTAAGAGTCGAGCCATATGAGGAATCACCAACCCTACCCAGCCAACTACACCAGACGCAGTGACGCAGGTACCAATGACCAAAGAAACCAGGCCAAACACCATCAATCGCGATTGCTTAACCTTGATGCCAAAGGCCTGAGCCTCGTCATCACCCATGGCCAATACTGCAATACGAAAACGCATTTGGTTAAGCAGAAAAATACCGACTATTAATGGAATAGACGTTAGTGCGACTTTGTTCCAACTGGCAGTGGCAAAGCTACCCATCAACCAAAAAACAATGGCTGGTAAACTATCCTCAGGATCTGCTACGAATTGAACCAAGGACACCCCTGCAGCAAATAAAGCATCAATTACTATCCCTGCCAACACAATGGTCATCAATGTTCGACCAGCAACATTTGAGATGAACACCACCAAAAATAATGCGCCGAAAGCAGTAATAAAAGTCGCCCCCATCAACATAGGCCCACTTATACCGATCAGGATAGCTAAGGTACCGCCCAGTGCTGAACCGGATGAAAGCCCCAAGACCTTGGGAGAAACCAAGGGGTTACGAAACAGTGTCTGCAGCGCCACCCCACTAATCGCCAAGCCGGCACCAGTAATACCTGCTAAAAGAATTCGCGGTAAGCGCACATTTAGTACCACCAATTCTTGAATGCTGCCGCTACCCAACCCTAAAACTCCACGGTATAAAATTGAAAAGACCTCGGGGTATGAGATGTTATAACGGCCTGCAACTAAGCCAACAAAAGCAGCAAGCAGTAAAAGCATCACTAGCACAGGCCAGTAAACATATCGAAAAGAGCTAAAATCCACTCGCGATTTTTGTTGATTGTCCGTATTCACTAAAGTTTGGCTATTACTCATTTCTTACTAAAGACCTGATAGCCTCTAGCCTCACCATTCATCTCAACCCGTAAAATCTGATCGATTTCGGCTTCCGATAACGCGTAGTTATATAAAAGCTGAAAACGCTCGGGCAATTCTGCACGTAAGTCAAACTGGAAAATTTCAGGATGAGTCAAGTTAGCTAACCACATCCATGTAAATGGGCTCTCATGCGAGGCACTATCCCAGATATAACCACCCACCGGCGTTTTATAAACACGCTTTTCTTTGGCTGCAGTTAATTGTGAAAACAATGGATGGTCGTAAATAACTTCAAGCCCAGCATCAATTTCTTCAGAGGAGAGCATGATAATATCGGGATCCCATTCTAAAATTTGCTCAATACTGACTACTTTTTCTACACCAACGCCATCGGCTACATTAACGGCACCGACCAACTCAATAAAGGTCTGCTGCCAGCTTTTTTCACCAGTTGCCCGTAAACGTGATTTAGCAGAACGCAAATGCAAAATACTTGGCTTGTCTTTTATATCAGCTGCCGCTAGTGCCGAAGTAATCTCGTTAATAACCTCGTCACGCCACTCAATCAAGCGATTATATTTTTCAGTTTGTCCCGTGATTTCGGCCGCCATGCGCATATTTTCTCGTGCTAACTCTTCTGTTCCGTTATTGCCACCACCGACCATAAGTGCAACCGGAATACCAGCATTACGTAAGGGCGCAATTAAATCGTCTCCACGACCACCCCACTGAATCACCAAATCCGGTTCTAATGCAGCTATCCCTTCAACATTGGGCATCCAACCACCACTTTCAGCAACTACATCACTACTGATATCGAGTGCTTCAGGAAACATGACGCTCATCATCCCGTTATTAAAGGCTCGTTTGGAACCTTGATTCATACCCACAATACGTTTGGAAGAACCTTCGATAGCGATAAACGTCGGAGCGGCAGGATTAGGTAAAGTAACAATACGCTCAGGCTGTGCTTTCAAAACAATTTTTTGACCAGTCACATCGGTAAATGTAAATTCCTCTGCTAAAGGGCTAGCCGATAAACAAAACAGCATGGCGAAACTGGCAACACACTTCTTTTTCAAATTCATATGACTTTCCAATAAAACCAAATAAGAATGATTATGATAATTAGTATCAAAACTTTAATTGATATCAATTCGTATCGGTATTATAGAAAAAGTGAATTATTTATGGGAGTTTATAAATTTTGACGGTACGTGAAGTAATCTCGAACAAATTAGCCTCTGTTTCCATCCGTGACCTGCTTTTGGTTGAGGCGGTTGCCAAGCATAATAGCTTCCGACTTGCTGCTACAGCGATGGATATCTCGACCTCTGGTCTTTCCCATCAAATCCGTAAAGTCGAGGAAATTCTAGGGAACCTCTGAATAACTCCCCACTTTTTGCGATAATAGCCGCATCGACCATTTTTTAGCCCAGCGAGCCGAATCATGAGCCAGTTGACCTTTGCCGAAGCAGAATACCAGAACAAAAAGCGTAAGACGCGTCGTGAGATTTTCTTGGAAAGAATGGATGCCATTATTCCTTGGAAGCGCTTGGAGAATCGCGCCGCTAAGCATTACCCAAAAGGTGAAATGGGGCGTCCCCCTTATCCGCTCAGTGTGATGCTGCGTGTGCATTGCTTGCAACTATTCTACAACCTCAGCGATCCAGCTCTGGAAGATTCGCTGTATGAAATTGAATCAATGCGCCGCTTTGCAGGATTGCGTTTGTCAGACAATATTCCTGATGAAACAACGATTTTAAACTTCCGTCACTTCCTTGAAAAGCATGGGCTGGGCAAGCTATTTCTGAAGGAAATTAACAAGCACTTGCAGCATCAAGGCTTGCTGTTTCGCGAAGGCACCATTGTGGATGCCAGCATTATTTCCGCACCGAGCTCAACGAAAAATCAAAGCCGCAAGCGCGACCCAGAAATGCACTCCAGCAAGAAAGGCAACCAATGGCACTTTGGCATGAAGATGCATATCGGCGTGGATGATGTCACAGGTATGATTCATAGTGTGGAAAGTACGGCTGCCAATGTGCACGACGTAACCATGACGGCAAGCTTACTGCATGGCGAAGAAAAACGCGTATTTGGTGATGCTGGATACCTAGGTGTTGAAAAACGTAAAGAAAACAAAGAGCGCAAAAATCTTGCTTGGTTGATCAGTGCTCGAATCAGTAAACGTAAAACCATGACCGAAAATGAGCAGGAAATTGAAAAAATGAAAGCCAAGCTACGCGCTAAAGTTGAGCATCCGTTTCGCTACATCAAGTGCGTATTTGGCTATAACAAAGTTCGTTACAAAGGGCTTGATAAAAACCATAACCGTTTGTGTCTGCTGGCGGGGCTAACGAACCTCATGATCGGCAGAAAACACTTGCTAGCTTAGGGTTAGTGCGCCCTTAATCCGCCAAAACGGCGAATTAAGGGCTAAAAGAGGTGATTTTACCTTGAAAGCGATCTTTTTTAGCTGTTTTTTTGAGTTTTCGAGTCGTTTTCAGAAAAGCTCAAGAATAAGCTGAGATTTTCAGAGGCTCCCTAGGTCAGGCAATCTTTGAACGTGGCAATAGGGTTTCCCCAACCACTTACGGCAATACAGTATTAGATGTTATTGCTTCTGTTTTAGCCAGTATTACGCAGCTTGAAAATCTACGTAATGACAGCCCTATTCCCTTCGGACCAACCTTGCGTGTTGGGGTGATTTCATCGCTCTCTCCTAATGATTTGCTGCATATCATAGAGAAGTGCCAACAAGACTCAAATCAAACCAAGGTTGAGGTTGTTAGCGGTAAGCACCACGGTCTTTTACGTCGCCTACAGGAACGAGAGATTGATTTTCTTATTACTGCTTCAACGGAGGTGCCGGACGGCTTTTCCCATGCCGAGTTATTTCATGAGTCTTTTGTTCTGCTCTGCCGCTCTGATTTAGAAAAACCGCTATTGGATCCCGTCACCCCATCCGCCCTCAGTTTGTTACCATTGAGTGAGGACGACTTTATACCCGAGATAATCACTCGAGGTTTAGAACCTATGCTGAACTCGGCCTTGACCCGAAGTTATGGTCTTAGCATCAGCCATCGGCTAGCGCTGGTATTAGCAGGTTATGGTTTTGCTCTCATGCCTAAAAGGTGGGTCGAGAGCATACCACTACCGAACAATATCTCTATTATTCAATTGCCCCAAGCATTATCCGAAGAAAGAACCATCACTTGCATTTGGCGAGAGTCATTTACGATAGGGGCAAAAATTGTTAAAACACTAAACGCTGACTTAGCCAATTAGAAATAAAAAATAATTTGTTTGACTTCGTACGATATTTTCGTACGAAGTCAACGAAAATACCATTTTGACAGTCCAGGGCTTTTCCTATGTAATATTTTTGTGCATAGGGATTTCAATTAGAGAAATTCCGTGTTTTTAACAATCGTATGAATAAGGATCAACACATGTCAACACTGACCGTTTCTGAAAATGACAACTTAATGACTTTCACCTATGATGATTTTATCAAATACCATGGCTACAAATCGCCATGCGGTCTATCACAAGCGTTTAAGGTACTTGAACTTGCTTTGCCACTATTAGAAGATGGTAAACCAGTCGAGCGTCGTGAGCTACAAATTACGACAGCATTTCCAGGTCCAGGCGCCAGAGACGCCTTCGAAATGCTCGCACGCGCCGTAACTAGCGGTCGTTACAAGATAGACACCTCACTCGGTGGTGACGATGTGACCGAGGGTCCAACTGGTAAATACTATTTCCGCCTTGAGTATCGCGGCAAAGTCGTCGAGACACGCATTAAACCAGAGCACATTCGTGACGATTATATTGCCTTAGCCAGAAAGCCAAAACGCAATGATGAAGAAAACGAGTTACTCGCAGAACTTCGACTTGAATTGGCCGATAGAATCCTGCCACTAAGCTCTGACGAACTATTTGAAGTGGTTCTAGTTGAAGCTTAATCATCTACGTCAAGTAGACATTTAATCACTCGCCATAAAACTAAATGGCAAAGAAAAAGACCATGATTCATGGTCTTTTTGATATGTAGAAACAGGAGTTACTCTCAATGAACACAGCTGAAATAACTGTCAAAGAAAACGGTCAACTTTTTACCTACCGTCACAAAGATCTAACTAACTACCACGGTACCGGTTTTCCTGGCGGTGTTGCTCATGCTTTTCAGGTACTGCGACGCGCAATCCCTTTGCTGGATAATGGTAATCCACCAGAGCGTCGCGAAATTGAAATTCACACTGCCTTTCAAGGACCCGGTGGCCGAGATGGTATAGAAATGGTCACTCGCGCCACCACCGATGGCCGGTACCACATCGATCCAAACTTAGCTCGCACTGAAAGAGGTCCATTGTTAGCCAGATATTATTTTGTTTTTAACTATCGTGGTACAACAGTTAAACTACAAGTTAAAGAGGGCTTGGTACGAGAGGAGTTCGTTACGCTCGAACACAAAAAAGATCGAACAGCAGAAGAAGACGCACGACTTGAAGTACTCAAAGTGGACATGTCAGATAGGCTACTCGGTGCTCCTTGCGAGGATATCTACGAGCTCGTTGATTAAGAGTTAGGCAGCGAGTCGCACCTACTAGGAAATTCAAGTTCCATCGGTGCGACAAAGAAGTTTTTTGTTTCAAACTATAGGATCTTATCAATATGAAATCAGCGACAATAATTGTTAAAGAAAATGGTCAACTTTTTAGCTACACCCACGAGGATTTACTCCGCTATCATGGTACTGTTCTTCTAAATGGTGTTGCCCATGCTTTTCAAGTCATGCGGCTGGCACTGCCTCTTCTAGATAACGGCAATCCACCGGAACGTCGTGAAATTGAAGTTCGCACACCATTTACTCCCGGACGCGGAGCTCGCGATGCAATAGAAATGGTGACCCGTGCTGTCACCGATAATCGATATCACATTGACCCCAGTTTGCGTCGAAGCGGACGCGGTCCGCGAGTAGAACTGTATTATTTTGAGTTTTCCTATCGTGGCAAGACAGTAAAATTACAAGTCAAAGACGGTTTACTTCTACCGGAATTTATTGCGATCGTAGATAAGGAAAATAAAACGCCAGAAGAAAAAGCTCGCATAGTTGAACTCAGAGCAGAGATGGCAGCAAAATTGCTTAGCTTACCTTGCGACGAAGTCTACGAAGTAGTCAATTGATAAAACACTCAAAAAAACAAAAAACAGCCTTGAAAACGGCAAAGGCTCCATGGGAACTATCAGATTCACGAGTTCAAGGGTCATGTTACGAAGGCTCTTGAACAGTTCCCCTCTTTCAGAATTCAGAGTTCAGAGTGGAATTTTCGATCATTCAAGCACGTTCAAAGCGAATCTTTAAACCGAGTGCTTTCTATTAAATCTTTATTACTATTTTCTTGGAGCTAGGAAGCTCAACACTAAGGGAAACCTTGCCACCGATTGCTTCAATATATTTTTTGAGGGTTGTTAATTTCATATTGAGATTAATCTTTTCCATAGCAGACAGTGATGGCTGAGAAATTCCCATTCTTTTAGCAAGCTCTTGCTGAGATAGTCGAACTTCATTTCTTAACTGCATCAAAGCATTATCCAAGAGGATCTCATCGCATAACTGGTTAATTCGCTCTTGACTCTCTTCGGAACGTTTAGTTATTAATTCTTTTAAATTTACGACTTCCATATTATTGCTCCACTTAATACACAAAGCATATTATAGCCTACAAGCTATAATTTTATATAACTTAAAACTCATTTACTCAGCACCCCCAAAAAAAACACCGAACTCCTCTCAAGGAATTCGGTGTTATTCAATGTTCAAAGTGCCACAGCACTCGGTAATTAGAACTTCAATGAAGCATCAATAACCTGTACACATAGAGCCATTAAGCCGCCTGGCAAGATACCTAAAACAAGAATTAATAAATTATTGATAGATAACACACCTTCGCGGAAACTCAATGATGAGTTTAATGCAGGTGCGTCCTTTTCAGGCTCATCGAAGTACATCACTTTCACTACACGCAAGTAGTAGAATGCACCGATAAGAGAGAAGAGAACGGCAACCACCGCTAACCAAACGTGACCGGCACTAACTGCTGACTGCAACACCGCTAACTTGGCGTAGAAGCCAACAAAAGGCGGGATACCGGCCAGTGAGAACATCAGGATTAACACACCAAAGGCTAACCAAGGACTACGACGGTTTAAGCCCTTGAAGTCAGAGATTTCTTCTGATTCAAAGCCCGCGCGGCTCAAGATCAAAATGATACCGAAGCTGGCTAATGTGGTTAACACATAAGTCACTAGGTAGAACAAGGCAGTGGCATAAGCACCGCTCGTCACCTGACCATTAGCATCGACACCGGCGAGTAAGCCTAAGAGAACAAAACCGATATGAGAAATGGTTGAGTAACCCAATAAACGCTTAAAGTTAGTCTGTAAAAGCGCCGTGATATTACCAATGGCTAAAGACAACACAGCCATAATGATCAGCATTGGCTGCCAGCTAATCGCTACTTCACTTAGCCCTTCAATTAAGAAGCGTAAAGCCATCGCCATCACGGCGAACTTAGGAGCGGAACCAATAGTCAGCGCAACAGCAGTTGGCGCACCTTGGTAAACGTCAGGCACCCACATATGGAACGGTACCGCACCAAACTTAAAGGCAATCCCTGACACCACAAACACCAAACCAAGCAGTAAGACAGTTAACTCTGCCTCACCACTCTGCAAGCTTTGCATAATGGCAGCCAAGTGAATTGCACCGGTTGCACCGTAGATAAGTGAAATACCGTACAACAACACACCGGAAGCTAGAGAGCCTAAGATGAAGTACTTCATTGCCGCTTCGGCGCTGTTTAGCGAGTCACGACGTAAAGCCACTAAGGCGTAAAGTGATAAAGACATCAACTCTAAACCTAAGTAAATCGTCAGGGTGCTGGAGGCCGAAATCATCACAAACTGGCCTAATAAACAGAATAAGACCAAACCGTAAAACTCATTACCTTTGACCATACTACGGTCAACTAAGTATTGACGGCTGTAAATCAAGGTCACAATCACGGCAATGACTGAGCCGACCTTAAGGAAATGGCCGAGTGAGTCTGCTACATACATTTGATAGAAGGTAGAACCGCTAACACCGGCATTCCACTGGAACAAAACTACCAACAATATCAAAATTAACGAAGCCAAACTAGCGGCATAAGACAACACACTGTCCTTACTGCGAGCAAAGGCATCGACCAACAACACACCCATTGCCAAGAGACAAAGCAAGATCTCCGGCAAGGCCATGGCAAAATTAAATTGATTTTCTATCATTGTTCTAACCTACAGTTTGGATTGTGCAACCTGTTCTAGCAAATGCTGAACTGAAACATGCATCACATCAGTAAATGGTTTCGGATGAATACCCATATACAACACAAAGATTGCAAACAGACCTAGGACCAAAAACTCACGATTATCGATATCGAGCATTTTTGAAACCTCAGGATTTGTCACAGGACCGTAAGCCACTCGTTTAACCATCCATAGTGAGTAAGAGGCACTTAAAATCAATGACGTTGCAGCTAACAGACCAACCCAGAAGTTGAAATCAACCGCACCCATGATCACGTAAAACTCACCGACGAAACCCGATGTCGCAGGTAGACCACTATTAGCCATTGAGAACAGCACAAAGAAAGTCACAAACTTAGGCATGACCTTGACCACACCACCGTAATCGGCAATCTGGCGGCTATGTAAACGGTCATACAGCACACCGATACACATAAACATCGCACCGGAGACAAAACCGTGAGAGATCATTTGAACAATGGCACCCTCAACACCGGCTTCAGTAAATAGGAAAGCACCTAAGGTCACGAAACCCATATGAGCAACGGATGAATAAGCGACCAGCTTCTTCATATCGTCTTGAACAATGGCCACTAGACCAATGTAGATTAATGCCACTAGCGACAAAGCGATCATCAACCAAGCAAGCTCGTGAGAGGCATCCGGCGCAATGGGTAAAGAAAAACGCAAGAAACCGTAAGCACCCAGTTTCAGCATGATCGCTGCTAAGACGATAGAACCACCGGTCGGCGCTTCAACGTGAGCATCAGGTAACCACGTATGTACCGGCCACATAGGCACTTTGACCGCAAAGGCTGCAAAAAGCGCAACGAAGATAAACAGCTGTTCATTGAGCGTTAGCGGTAATGCATGCCAAGCGGCGATATCAAAGGTACCGGCCTTGGTGTATAGGTAGATGAAAGCAACTAGGGTCAATAAAGAACCTAATAAGGTATATAGGAAGAACTTAAAGGCTGCGTAAACACGATTTGGACCACCCCATACACCGATGATGATGTACATAGGGATTAGAGTCGCCTCGAAAAACACGTAGAACAATAAGCCGTTGAGTGCCGCAAATACACCGACCATCATGCCTGACAAGATCAGGAAAGATGCAAAGTACTGTGCGACACGGTCAGTGATCACCTTCCAACCGGCAATCACTACCATAATGGTAATAAATGCGGTTAAAAGCACTAACCAAACGGAAATACCGTCAATACCCAGATGATAGTGTGCGTTAAATGCCGAAATCCAACGCACACTTTCCACAAACTGCATTTCTGCAGTCGTTGAGTCAAAACCGATTAGTAACGGCAGAGTGACTAAGAAACTAACGATCGCACCGACCAAGGCCATTTTCTTGGTGTACTCAGCTCGGTCATCATGACCGAACACGAGTACAAAGATACCGGCAATAATTGGCACAAAAATCGATAAGGAAAGCCAAGGAAATGTTGTCATCTTATCGCACCAATACAAAGAAAGAGATTAAAACAATAACACCTACCAACATGGACGCTGCATAGTGATAGACATAACCGGATTGTAGCTTACGGCTAATCGCCGCAATACCGGCAATCAGCTTGGTACTACCACCAATGATGAAGCCGTCAATCACGCCTCTATCGCCGCCCTTCCAGAAGCCCTTACCAATCACGCGCGCACCACGGGCAAAGACATTCTCATAAACCCAGTCAACATAGTATTTGTTTTCCAAAATACGGTTAACACCGGAGAAGGCATTGTAAATTTTAGCGGGTGTTGTTGGGCTAATCACATAGAGATAGAGCGCTACGACAAAACCGGCCACCACTAACCAGAATGGTACTGTCTGAACAGCATGTAAGCCGTAAGCATACCAACCATGGAAAGTTGATGCAATCGTAGCCATCGCAGGATGCAGTGCACCATCAACGTAAATCACGTTATTGAAGAAATCACCGAATAACATCGGCTCAATCGCCCATGCCCCAACAAGTACTGAAGGAATGGCCAACAGAATCAATGGCAAAGTAACCACCCAAGAAGATTCTTTTGGCTTCTCACCTTCTGCCAAGCGATGCGGATCGTCGGCAGGTACCTGATCAAAGCGCTCTTTACCGTGGAACACGACAAAGTACAAGCGGAACGAGTAGAGCGACGTAACAAACACACCGATGAGTACACAGTAGTACGCGAAGCTTGCACCCCAGACATTGGCTGCGTGAGCTGCTTCAATGATGTGCTCTTTGGAATAGTAACCTGAGAAGAAAGGTGTACCGACCAAAGACAGCGTACCGATCAAGAAGGTAATCCATGTAATCGGCATATACTTACGAATCGCACCCATGTAGCGGATATCTTGATTGTGGTGCATACCGATAATGACTGAACCCGCGCCTAAGAACAATAACGCCTTGAAGAAAGCGTGAGTCATTAGATGGAATACTGCTGCACTGTAGGCTGAAGCACCCAGCGCTACGGTCATATAACCTAATTGCGATAAAGTCGAGTAAGCAACGACACGCTTAATATCGTTTTGAATTAAACCAAGAATACCGAGGAATAACGCACCAATCGCACCCACAATAATCACTAAGGACAACGCAGTGTTAGATAACTCAAACACCGGAGAGAAACGCGCCACCATAAAGATACCGGCGGTTACCATGGTTGCCGCGTGAATTAACGCAGAGATCGGCGTAGGACCTTCCATCGAGTCAGGTAACCAAGCATGTAATGGCACCTGAGCTGATTTACCCATCGCACCGATAAACAAACAAATCGCTGCCACGGTAACGATGGTCCAATCCGTACCTGGTAAATAAGTAAATGACAATAAAGAGCTGCTCGCAAATACCTGCTCGTAGTTAAGACTGCCGCTATAAGCAAATAACAGACCGATACCTAATAAGAAACCGAAGTCACCGACACGGTTAACTAAGAAGGCCTTCATATTGGCAAAAATAGCCGTTGGTCTTTCGTACCAGAAACCAATCAATAGATAAGACACTAAACCTACTGCCTCCCAGCCGAAGAATAGTAAAAGCATATTGTTTGCCATTACTAACATCAACATAGAGAAAGTAAAGAGTGAAATATAACTAAAGAAACGGTTATAGCCGGGATCGTCAGACATGTAGCCGATGGTATAAATATGAACCATCAGTGACACCGAAGTCACCACAACCATCATTGTGGCTGTCAGTGAATCCACTAAAAACCCGATCTCAATAGGTACCGTACCGATAAGCGCCCACGTATAGATCGTCTCATTGAAGTACGCATCGTTGACAACGACTTGGTACAACACATATAAGGAAGCAATGGTAGAAAAAGCTACTAGTGCAATCGTAAGGCCATGTCCGCCGGTACGTGTTACTTGGCGACCGAAAAAGCCGGTACCAAATAAACCCACCACAATCGACCCCAGCAAAGGCGCTAAGGCGATAGCGAGTAAGAACATTGGAGATAAAGTTGATTCCATGGTTTACCCCCTTAGCCTTGCAGACGACCAATGTCGTCAACGTTAATCGAGTTAATCTTACGGAATAGCATCACTAAAATAGCTAAACCAATAGCAGCTTCAGCAGCAGCAACCGTCAAGACAAAAAACACAAAGATTTGTCCTGCCGTATCCGGTAGCCCATCAGGCCCGGGATGCCATTGAGAAAATGCCACAAAGTTCATATTGACCGATAACAAAATCAATTCAATTGACATCAAAATACCAATCATATTGCGACGGTTTAAGACAATTCCAAAAACCCCAATGGCAAATAGCACTGCGCCTAATATCAAATAATGCGCCAAACTCAATGTCATTTGCTCTCTCCCTCTTGATTTTCAGCGACAGCTAGCTGTTGAGCCTCTGCTTCCGAAGCAATATTCACTAAACGTACGCGCTCTTTTGGATTAGCTCTTAGTTGCTCGCTAACGCTAGTGTATTTACGATTTTTACGCTCACGTAAGGTGATACCTACGGCAGCAATCATACCGACTAATAAAACTAAAGCACCGACTTGGATCGCATAGCTATACTCGGTGTACATCGCATTACCGATTTCAACCACGTTGTTATAGGACGAAGGTAAGTCCTGAGCAATCGGTCCGCCAGTACCAAAATAGACAGTACCCAACACAGAAGCAATTTCTAATACCATCACCCCACCAACCACCAGGCCGAGCGGCAAATAAGCACGGAAACCGCGACGTAAACTCTCCGGTACGATATCAATCATCATCACCACGAAGAGGAACATCACCATCACGGCACCGACGTAAATAATGACCAGCAATAGGCCGAGATACTCTGCGCCAATTAAAATCCACAGCATAGACGCAGTGAAGAAAGTCAGCATCAGATGTAAGGCGGCAACCACCGGACTACGTGACAGAACGACGCGTGCTCCCGCGACGATTGCCACAAAGGCCAAAATATAAAAAAGAACTGTTGAAAAAATCATGATCTCCACCTATTAGCGATACGGCGCATCTGCTTCACGACGCTTAGCGATTTCGTCTTCATAACGATCGCCAATCGCCAGCAACATGTCTTTTGTGAAGTACAAATCACCGCGCTTTTCACCGTGATACTCGTGAATGTGCGTCTCGACAATTGAGTCAACCGGGCAACTTTCTTCACAAAAACCACAGAAAATGCACTTGGTTAAATCAATATCGTATCGGCTTGTGCGACGTGTACCGTCTTCGCGTTCATGCGATTCAATGGTGATCGCCATGGCCGGACACACCGCCTCACACAATTTACAGGCAATACAACGCTCTTCCCCATTAGGGTAGCGACGTAAAGCATGTAAACCACGGAAACGAGGAGACATTGGTGTTTTCTCGTAGGGATACTTAAGGGTGAACTTCGGCTTAAAGAAATAACCGCCGGTGAGCATCATCCCTTTTAGCAACTCTTTCAGCATAAAGCTGTCAACAAAGCGTTTAAATTTACTCATAATTTCACCCTTAATTCCAAATACTTAATGGTGTTTGCATCCAAACCGCCACCACCAAGAACCAGACCACGGTAACAGGAATGAACACCTTCCAACCTAAGCGCATGATCTGGTCATAACGGAAGCGTGGGAACGATGCACGGAACCAAATAAATAGTGATACCACGCAGAAGGTCTTAAGACCTAACCACAACCAGCCCGGGATCCATGTGAATGGAATAATATCGAACGGCGCTGACCAACCACCTAAGAAGAAGATGGAGCAGAGAGCCGACAATAAAATCATATTGGCGTACTCTGCCAGGAAGAACATGGCAAAGCCCATGCCGGAGTACTCAACCATGTGACCCGCAACAATCTCAGACTCGCCCTCTACCACGTCAAAGGGGTGACGGTTAGTCTCAGCTACGATCGAGATAATGTACACAATGAATAAAGGGAATAATGGGATAAAGTTCCAAGAAAGGATAGTTAAGCCCTTATCTGCAAAAAACCCTTCGGTCTGCTGGAAGACAATGCCGTTCATGTTCATCGTGCCGGAAACTAAAATCACCGTCACCAAAACCATGGTTAGCGATAACTCATAAGAAATCATTTGCGCTGATGCACGCATCGCACCCAAAAACGGATACTTAGAGTTAGATGCCCAACCGGCAAAAATCACCCCGTAAACACCTAAGGCAGTAATCGCTGCAATGTATAAAATACCTGCGTTGACATTGGCCAACACCGCTTCGGGACCAAAGGGAATCACAGCCCAAGCGGCGAGTGCCGGAACCAAAGTCATAATAGGTGATAACTTATACATGACCTTGTGCGCTTTGGACGGTACGATCACTTCCTTAGTCAGTAGCTTAAGAACGTCAGCAAAAGGCTGTAAAATACCACCGGGACCCACACGGTTAGGACCACGACGCATATGCATATAACCAATCATGCGACGCTCCCAAAGTGTTAAGAAAGCCACACAAATAATAATCGGCATCGCGATCACAAGGATCAAGATAACTGTCCAGATGACCAACCACAGGGTTTCGCCAAGCAAACCGGCACCCCATGTGTCAATTGCTGAAACAGCATCAGTAAACCAGCCCCAAATATTAGTATTCATTAGACTTTCTCCACTGATAATTGAACAAGGGCACCACCAAGTACAGCAGTTTGCTCATAGCCCAATGGTACGCTGACCGTGTTATCAACCAGCTGATTTTGCAATTTAACCGGTAGAACGACCTCGCCACGATTACTCTTAACAAGTACCTGATCGCCCTCTTCAACCTCTAATGCGGCCATGGTAGCGGCATTAAGACCGGCAACCAACTTAGGCGTTTGTTGCTGTAACGCCGGCGCACGACGAACAACCGCATCCGAGCGGTAAATTGGCATATTAGCCACACGCTCAAAAGCATTTACCGCGACATTAGGATTATAAGGCTCTGCCTTGACTTGATTATTAAACTGACCGGTATAGTTTTGTGCTAAGACGACATCACGAATCGCTTCAGAACTTTCAGCGTCGAAATCCGCTAATTTTAATAAATTACCGATAACGCGTAATACCTTCCAAGCCGGGCGACTATTACCCAGCGCCGGAACCACGCCTTTAAAGCTTTGCGCACGGCCCTCAGCATTAATAAAGGTACCTGAGGTCTCTGTAAACGGACCGACCGGTAGCATGACTTTGGCCCACTGCTTAGCATCAGAAGCATAAGAAGTTAACGCAATGGTTGAGGCTTGAGCAAACAACTCGCGAGCGCGAATCGGATCATCAAAGTCCAAGCTCTCTGCATGCAATACAACATAGGCACTGAGTGGATTCTTCATCATTTGTGCTGCATTCATTCCGCCATTTTGAGGGGCGGCACCGGCAACACATGCTCCCACGTGGTTAGCACCACGGGTCAAGTAACCTAAAGGTGCTTCCAAAGCTTGCGCAAGAACATGGCTGTGCGCGAGGACATTACTCGCAGAAGACTTACTCAATACGCCGTTACCCATAAATACAGCAGGCTTTGTACCGCTGATTAAGATATTGGCAATTTGACTGAACTGATCGTTTTCATCAACCTCAGCACCTTCTTGAAGCTTAGCGATTGCTTTGCCAATGCTATCAATCGCAGCACATAGCTGGCTAGGTGCGACGGTTAGGCGAGCGGCGACCGGGAACAATGGGTCCTCACCGTTACTGTCCAGTAACACAATACGCGCACCGGCTTTAGCTGCCTGACGTAAGCGCTGAGCAAATAATGGGTGGTCTTGACGTAAATTACTATCAACAATTAACACGCCATCAAGCGTATTTAACTCGGCAATCGGCATACCCAACCAAGGTGTACCCTCTAATGCCTTGTCGATATTTTCATCACCCAGACGTAGACGGCTATCAATATGGTCAGAACCTAAACCACGAATCAACTTACTGAGTAAGCTCATTTCTTCGAGTGTAGCGTATTCAGCGGCAAACGCACCGATACTGCCAACACCTTGCTGTTCGTTGGCCTTAATTAGCAGATCGGTAGCGGCAACTAAGGCATCTTCCCAAGAGGTTTCGCGCCAGACGCCATCATCGCTCTTGACCATCGGTGTGGTTAGACGATCTTCGGCATATAAACCTTCGTAGGAGAAACGATCCTTGTCGCTAATCCAACACTCGTTAACTGCTTCATTTTCAAATGGCACCACACGGAGTACGCGCTCATTTTTAACCTGAACCACGATATTGGAACCCACGCTATCGTGCGGGCTCACTGAGCGACGTCGTGCTAATTCCCAAGTACGGGCTTGGTAACGGAAAGGCTTAGAAGTCAAGGCACCAACCGGGCATAAATCAATCATATTACCCGAAAGCTCAGAGCTTACTGCCTCACCTAAATATGAGGTAATTTCAGCATGCTCACCGCGATGTACCATACCTAATTCCATGACGCCGCCAATCTCTTGGCCAAAGCGCACGCAACGAGTACAGTGGATACAACGCGTCATCTCCTCTGCGGAGATCAGTGGACCCATTGACTTATGGAAAACCACACGCTTTTCTTCTTTATAGTTACTGGCATCGTGGCCGTAACCCACAGCCAAGTCTTGTAACTGACACTCACCGCCCTGGTCACAGATTGGACAATCGAGGGGGTGATTAATTAATAAAAACTCCATCACAGCTTGCTGTGCTGCTAAGGCCTTGGGCGATTTAGTGTGCACCACCATGCCCTCGGCAACAGGTGTCGCACAAGCCGGTAACGCCTTAGGCGCTTTTTCAACCTCCACTAAGCACATACGGCAGTTAGCGGCAATGGATAATTTTTTGTGATAACAAAAGTGTGGCACGTAAAGACCTAATTCCGTGGCCGCATGCATAACGAAGCTGCCCTCAGGAACTGATACTTTCTTGCCATCAACGGTAAGTTCAACCATGGTAAAAACCTATTAAATATATGGCGCTACGACACATTGCTTATGTTCAATGTGGTACGCGAACTCATCACGGAAATGCTTTAAGAAACCCTTAACCGGCATGGCAGCTGCGTCACCAAGGGCACAAATCGTGCGACCCATGATGTTGCCGGCGATACGATCAAGCTCATCCAGATCCTCCGGACGACCTTCCCCGTGTTCGATACGGTTAACAACTCGCCATAACCAACCGGTCCCCTCACGACAAGGAGTACACTGACCGCAGCTCTCGTGCATATAGAAGTAAGACAAACGCAGTAACGAACGAACCATGCAACGGCTATCGTCCATCACGGTCACCGCGCCGGAACCCAACATCGAGCCGGCTTTGGCAATGCTGTCATAGTCCATCGTACAGTCCATCATGA
The DNA here is from genome assembly GCF_000373745.1 of Oligella ureolytica DSM 18253. GTDB lineage: Bacteria > Pseudomonadota > Gammaproteobacteria > Burkholderiales > Burkholderiaceae_B > Oligella > Oligella ureolytica. Next base: position 52,442 of record NZ_KB892357.1, read on the forward strand.
TGTCTGCCGGCAACACCGGCGCACTTGAACCGCCCGGAATGACTGCTTTTAGCTTGGCGCCATTACGCATACCGCCTGCGAGCTCTAATAAGGTCGCAAAGGGTGTACCCATAGGGATTTCATACACGCCGGGACGCTCAACGTCACCTGTAATAGAAAATAACTTAGTACCACCGTTGTTAGGCTTACCAAGCTCTAAATACTGCTGACCACCCATCGCTAGCGCATAAGGTACACTGGCAAAGGTTTCTGTGTTGTTAATCGTGGTCGGCTTGCCATAGACACCGAAACCGGCTGGGAATGGCGGTTTAAAGCGTGGCTGACCCTTTTTGCCCTCTAGTGACTCCAGCAAAGCGGTCTCTTCACCACAAATATAAGCTCCATAACCATGATGTGCATGCAATTGGAAGCTGAAATCACTACCGAGTAGGTTATCGCCTAAGAAGCCATGTGCACGAGCCTGCTCAAGCGCTTCTTCAAAACGCTCATAGACCTCAAAAATCTCACCGTGGATGTAGTTGTAACCCACCGATGCGCCCATGGCAAAACCGGCAATGATCATGCCCTCAATCACAGAGTGAGGATTAAAACGCAAGATATCGCGGTCTTTAAATGTACCCGGCTCACCCTCGTCAGAGTTACAGACAACATACATCTGCCCCTCGTAGGACTTAGGCATAAAGCTCCACTTCAGACCCGTAGGGAAGCCTGCCCCACCACGGCCACGCAAAGCAGAAAGCTTTAACTCATTGATAACGGTTTCTCGATCTAACTCGCCGGAGCAGATTTTGCGTAGGACCTCATAGCCACCACGCGCCATATAACCCTCGATACCCCAGTTAGTACCGTCTAAACCTTTTAGAATTTGGGGATTAATATGACGACCATGAAAAATCATGCTGTTCGCCAAATCACCACCCGGGTTAATTTCCAGTCCGCCGCTATACTTTTGGATAATTCGTTGTAAACCCATAACGATTAACCCTCACTTTGAATATCGGCTAACAACTCATCGATACGCTCTTTGTCCATGCGGACACACATATGATGGTTATTAATTAATAAAACAGGTGAATCACCGCACGCGCCTTGACACTCACTTTCTTGTAAAGTAATCAAGCCGTCTGCAGTTGTTTCGCCAATTGCAATACCTAATTTTTCACTAATGTAGTGCGCAGTTTTTTCGCCATCTCTTAAAGCACAGGGCAGGTTAGTACAGACTGTGAGCTTGTATTTACCTACCGGCTTTAATTCATACATATCGTAAAAGGTGGCGACCTCTTGTACAGCAATTGCCGGCATACCGATATACTCGGCCACATCGACAATCACCTCATCCGAAACCCAGCCTTTTTCCACTTGGGCAATACGCAATGCAGCCATCACTGCTGATTGACGCTGATCGGCAGGATACTTAGCCAATTCCTTGTCAATCTGTTTATAAGCCTGTTCAGAAAGTAACATTTTTAATTCCTGTAATTCATTGATGCTGTGAAGCGTGGCTCCCTAGCGGTCAATCTCACCAAATACAATATCCTGCGTACCAATAATGGTGACCGCATCCGCCAGCATATGACCGCGTGACATTTCGTCTAGGCCCTGTAAATGCACAAAGCCCGGTGCACGGATCTTCATACGATATGGCTTATTAGCACCATCGGAAATCATATAAATACCAAACTCACCCTTGGGGTGCTCAACGCCGGCGTACGCCTCACCCTCAGGCACAGGGTAACCCTCGGAGAATAACTTGAAGTGATGGATCAACTCCTCCATACCGGTTTTCATATCGACACGCTTAGGGGGTGCGATTTTATGGTCTTCGACAATTACCGGACCGGGGTTGGCACGTAACCACTGTACACACTGCTTAATGATCTTGGTGCTCTCGCGTAACTCTGCGATACGACATAAGTAACGATCGTAGCTGTCGCCATTGACACCGACAGGAATATCAAAGTCCAACTCATCATATGCGGCATAAGGCTGCTTACGACGGATATCCCACTCGACTCCTGAACCGCGTAACATCACACCTGTAAAGCCCTTATTGAGCGCACGCTCAGGTGTCACCACACCCACATCAACCAAACGCTGCTTCCAGATACGGTTATCAGTCAGTAGGGTCTCGTACTCATCAATAGCGGAAGGATAATAATCAACGAAGGCCTCGATAAAATCGAGCAAAGAACCCTGACGCCATTCGTTTAATCGCTTCATCTCGCGAACGCTGCGATACTTAGAGTCAATCTCGTGCTTCGGCATGCTATCAGGCAAGTCACGGTAAACACCACCGGGACGATAATAGGCCGCATGCAAGCGCGCACCGGAAACTGCCTCATAACAGTCCATGAGGTACTCACGGTCACGGAAAGCATATAAGAAAACGGCCATCGCGCCTACGTCAAGCGCATGAGAACCGACGGACATCAAGTGATTCAGGATACGAGTGATCTCGTCAAACATAGTGCGAATATACTGCGCACGCTTAGGTACCTCGATACCTAAAAGCTTTTCGGTGGCCAAGCAAAACGCATGCTCATTGACCATCATAGAAACATAGTCCAAACGGTCCATATACGGCAACGCTTGGAGGTAGGTACGCTGCTCTGCGAGCTTTTCGGTACCGCGGTGTAATAAACCGATATGCGGGTCAGCGCGTAAAATCACCTCACCATTAAGCTCAAGAATCAAGCGTAATACGCCGTGAGCTGCCGGGTGCTGTGGACCAAAGTTTAAGTTATAACTTTTAATATCTGCCATAATTACTCTTGCCCTGCTCCATAACCCTCTTCGCGAATCACACGTGGCGTGATCTCACGATTTTCAATTGTGACGGGTTGATAAACTACACGTTGAGTTTCAGGATCATAAATCATCTCAACATGACCAATCACCGGGAAGTCCTTGCGGAAAGGATGACCAATAAAGCCATAGTCAGTCAAAATACGTCGTAAATCCGGATGACCCTCAAAAACAATACCGAACAGGTCAAACGCTTCGCGCTCAAACCAATCAAGACCATTCCAGATATTGACCAGACTCGGTACAACCGGGAAATCATTACTTTGAGGGAAGGTGCGTACACGTAAGCGCCAATTATGCTTAAGAGATAACAAGTGCAACACCACGGCAAAGCGACCCGGGAACTGACTTGGCTGCTCAGTCTGCATCATGTCGGAAGCCTCTGCAACCACCTCTTCACCCTGACCATCTGCGCCATGCAATATCGGCTGATTATCCTCGGGATGAACTGATACGCCACCGTAGGTAAGATAGTCCACACCGCAAAGATCAATGGCCTGCTCAAAATGCAAATCCTCATGCTCTCGTAGCATTGAGCAGGTTTGAATCCAATGCTCCGGACTCACTGTCAGTGTCAATTGATTGGCATGCTCTACTAATTGAGCCTGCTCACCCAAAAGATTGACTAAGGTTTGCTGTAAATTATGTAAGCGTGTCATCAAAGCCCCCTACGCTTCACGAGCAACCGTCTTGGAATGACGGATCTTGTTTTGTAACTGAAGCAAGCCATAAATCAACGCCTCAGATGTCGGCGGACAGCCCGGCACATAGATATCGACCGGCACTACACGGTCACAGCCTCGAACCACCGAATAAGAATAATGATAATAACCGCCACCATTGGCACAGGAGCCCATAGATACAACCCAACGCGGCTCGGCCATTTGGTCATAGACCTTGCGCAATGCAGGCGCCATTTTGTTACATAAGGTACCGGCAACAATCATCACATCTGACTGACGCGGTGTGGGACGGAAAATAATACCAAATTGGTCCATGTCATAACGAGCCGCACCCGCATGCATCATCTCCACCGCACAACAGGCCAAACCGAAGGTAACGGGCCACATAGAACCGGTCTGGTACCAATTCATGACCGCATCCACTGAGGTTACCAGGAAGCCCTTTTCTTTTAATTGAGTTTGTTCAGACATTTTCTAACCCTTTTCTGAAAATTAATCCCAATCCAGCGCGCCTTTCTTCCACTCATAGATAAAGCCAACGGTCAAGATGACTAAAAATGCTAGGACTGTAAAGAAACCGACTAGACCAACTTGATCATTGGCAATCGCCCATGGGAACAAAAAGGCAATCTCTAAGTCGAATAGGATAAACAAAATGGCGACTAAGTAGTAACGAATATCGAATCGCATGCGCGCATCATCGAAGGCCTCGAAACCACACTCGAACTGGGACAGCTTCGCATCATATGGGTTTCTGGGACCTAATACGACCCCAAGCAACAACAATAGGACCCCAAGGCCCCCTGCTACCAGCACAAACATAAGTACCGGAAAATACTCAGCTATATTCATGAAACACCTTTTTACTAAAGCTTATGAATCGTCAAATCTAAGGCAAACATCAAGGCTAAGTTACAACCTGCATACTACATAACCCCACCAAAACATAGCGCTTAAATAAACTTTTCTATTGTATCATTTTCTAACACCCTAAGGGTAGTTAGAATATTGCTAAAGCATTACAAAACCCGACTATTAATTGTAAATACACAGCACCTAAGTGGCGAAGTAGATAGCTGAACACCACAAGCGACGACGTTACAATAAAATTCAAAGATTTCGTATTGTGTTGTAAATTACACCAAGTTATTGACTAGGCAATGATACGACAGATTAGTAATTAGAGAAAAGAGAACAATCAGAACAGATCAGAAATAGGAACAGAAAGACAAATGTAAAAAGCCACTCCGAAGAGTGGCTTTTTTAGCTATTTATCTACACGGTTAGACCATGCGGATAATTAGAAACGGTGTTGTAAACCGATAATCGCTTGAGTGCGCTTAGTTTCAACTTCATGGCTAGTGCGATTGTTGTCTAAATCAGACCAACCGTAAGAAGCTACACCGTAAACAGAGGTACGCTTAGATAAAGCGTGACGGTAACCTAAAGCAAAGTTATGAGTCTTAGCCTTTAACTTACCAGCAACACCATTAATAGTTACTTTATCGTTATCAGCAACTGAGCCAGCGTAAGAGAACATTACCTTACCGGCATCACCCACAGGAGCAGACAAACCTGCCAACCAAGAGTGCTGAGTGTAACCATCACCGAAGAACTCATTACCACCTAAACCAGTAGTGTAGAAATCATAAGCCTCACCAACACCATAAGCTGTTAAAGCAGGGTTAGAGATAGAGCCGTCTTTTTGACCACCGTACAATAAGTGCAACTTAACTACGTCGAAATCATACGTACCACCGATGTTCCAAGCTTTAGTCTTACGATCAATTTCGTTCTTGATGTTGCCAACAGTTCTTGTATCTTCGTTTCTTAAGTAATCAAAGCTACCACCAACATATAAGGCACCAGCAGTGTAACCTAAACCAAAGGTAACACCAGTTTGGGTATTTTCTTCCTTAACAGTAGGAGCACCAAAACCTTTAGTCTTAACGTCCTTGTCACTGTAAACAAGACCCAAACCGGCTTGGAAACCAGCAAAGTTAGGCGTTACATATTTGATTACGCTGTCGTAACGGTCAGATACTGAACCACCAAATACATTTTCCATACCAGCAAAACCCCAGCCAGTACCGAATGGATCGATAGGAGCTACGAAGGCATCACCGGCGTTATACTGACGACCGATGGTGAAGGTACCCCAGCTATCACCAGTTAAACCAACATAGGCTTGACGACCGAATAAACGACCATCTTGTTGAGATCTACCGTTCATCACATCAAAACCGCTCTCTAATACGAAGATAGCAGATGTACCGTTACCTAAGTCTTCAGAGCCTTTTAAACCCCAACGGCTACCGTTTTGAACACCGCTGTGACCACCAATTTTATTAGTAGTGATTTTACCATTTTGAGTAGCAGTACCGCCCTTGAACTTGGCTTCCTCTTGCTGGTAACCGTAACCAGCATCAACGATACCGTATAAAGTGACAGATGATTCTGCGTGAGCAACGCCGGCGAAACCGGTAACAAGAGCTGCAGCTAGCAAAGTCTTTTTCATTTGTTAAATCTCCGTAGATTTGAGTAATTAGAACAGTATCTGCAATATTCACTTGTCAGAATGACTGCCCTCTAAATTTTCCACAAAGGGAAGATGTGTTTATTGCACCAAATTTTGAGCTACTTGACTACTACTAAACTCAAAATCTGCCCTTTTTTGCTGTTTTAGTTTAGCTTCTGTTGCCGCATGACAACAAAGACACCCTAAACTGAAACAACTTCTAGTTCTAGCTGTACCGCCACTCATCTTAAGAAATTACATTAAGTTAAGTTGCTAATTACTTAATAGCCGAACTAGAACAACAACTGTAGTTTAACGCGCCTAAACTCAAAAACAACAGTTTCGTTGTAAAAAAAACACAAAAACAACGATTTTCGTATCAAAAACACAACAAAGCATCCCTTTTGCTCAGATTTAACAACACCTAAATCACATCAATACCGTCTTTGCTACTTAGCTCATAAAGAAAAGCCACTCTTCTAGAGAGTGGCTTTTCAACTTATTAATTTAGCTTCTACCTATAAGGCATAGGATTGATTAGAAGCGATGCTGCAAACCGACAATAGCTTGTGTCGCAGTCACTTTGACTTTACCAGTACCATTGGCTAAGTGACGCTCTTTACCCTCAGACCAACCATAAGTAGCAACACCATACACCGATGTGCGCTTAGATAAATTATGGCGATAGCCTAAACCAAAGTTATGTGACTTCACTTTAAAATTATCCGCCACTTCTTCATTTTTAACCACATTACCGGCATAAGAGAACATCAAGTTACCTGCATCACCCACCGGCGCCGTGATACCGGCCAACCAAGAATGCTGCTTCAAACCGTCACCATCAAAACCTGTGGTAACAATCGGCGCATCTGCTGCCACTCTAGCAGCGAACATACCCACACCACCGATCGAGCCATCACGCTGACCGCCATACAACAAATGAAGCTTAGCTACATCAAAGTCGTAAGTACCACCGATGTTCCACGCTTTTGTCTTATGTCTGCTATCAATAGGAGTCGGGAGCGCATCAGGGTCTCTATCTTTTTGATCAATGTAATCAAAGGTAGCACCGATATAGATAGGACCGTTAGAGTAGCTCAAACCAGTAGACACACCCACTCTGCGGCTGGTGACCTTGTAATCACCGAACGATCCGCTATATTTAGTCTCGCTATCATCATGCACAGCGGACACACCAAACTTGAAGCCACCAAGATTTGGAGTCATGTACTTAATCGAGCTGTCATAGCGATCAAAAATCGAGTTGCCGAAAATGCTGTTTGCAGCTGCAAAACCACCCCCGGTACCAAAAGGATCAATAGGCGCTACAAATGTCTCACCGGCGTTATACTGACGACCGATACTGAAAGTACCCCAGTTTTCGCTAGTTAGACCAACTAAGGCTTGGCGACCAAACAAACGACCACCTTGAATGGACTCACCATTTGCAAGATCAAAACCGCTTTCCAAAATAAAGATAGCTGAGGTACCGTTACCTAAATCTTCAGAGCCCTTTAGACCCCAGCGGTTACCATTCATCACACCGCTATGTACGTTAATATTGCTCCGCTTGATCTTACCGTGCTCATACGCACCACGACGCTTTGTTTCGGTATGTTGGTAACCATAGCCTGCATCGACTAAGCCATATAGAGTGACAGATGACTCTGCCTGTGAGACACCGGCCATACCAACTAGAATTGCTGCCGCTAGCAAAGTTTTTTTGACGAATTAAATCTCCGACTGTTTTTATATTAGTGTTTAGTTTATTGCATTTATGTTACATTTCATCAAAAAAACAGTCGCAAACGGACTGCTTTAAGCAAGCGCAACCTCTGACAAGATCACAAAAGGCACAACCAAACTTGATTGTGCCTTTTAATAGTAACTAAACAACAAGCGTCATCAGCGCCAAGCAATTAGTCAACTAACTTGATATCGCCCTTCATGATGGCAAAGTGACCAGGGAAGGTGCAGAAGAAGGTATACTCCTCGCCTTCAGCTAAATCAGCAGGCTTAAAGGTAGTAGAAGAAGTCTCGCCACCACCGATCATTTCTGTGTGAGCAACGATACGCTCGTCGTCTTTGTTTAGGTAGTCGTTAGCCGGACCTGCAGCAGCGGCTTCAGTGGCAATAGCTTGTGCATCAGCAGCTTTAGAAACAACAACGTTATGACCCATGGCTGCTTTTGGAAGATTACCAACGTGCTTCAAGTTGATAGTTACTTCGTCACATGACTTGCTGACAGAAATCTCTTTGGTATTGAACTGCATCATGTCGTTAGCTTCGATATCGATCGCGCAGTCAGCAGCCATCGCCGGTGCAGCAGCGAAAGATAATAAAGCAGTTAAAGCTAATGTTTTTAATTTCATAGTATTTACTCCTTGAGAGTGGTAAATCAAATAAAAGCTATTTGAGTATTGATTACTAGTAATCGTATCACTAATAAATAAACTACTTGCCTACATAATAGTAACAATTTCTAAAACAAGCACTGTCACTAAACACACCCTCTATGATAAGGGCTGTCTACTTAATTTCAAGTAAAAACCCTAATAAAGACTTGAGTTTCGTCAAAGCAATGTCGATTAACCTTCTACCATCTTACGAGAAAGCTCTCGTGGCAGCGGAAAAGACACATTCTCCTCAATACCTCGCATTTTACGCACAGAAATAGCGCCCAGCGACTTAAGGCGAGCAATCACATCTTGAACCAGCACCTCCGGCGCCGACGCTCCGGCTGTAATACCAATACGCTGCGCGCCCGCAAGCCATTGCGGATCGATACACTCCGGACCATCTACCAAATAAGAAGGACAACCCAAACGCTCAGCCACCTCACGCAAACGGTTAGAGTTGGAGCTGTTAATGCTACCTACGACAAAAAAGACATCACAATCGGGCGCCATCAACTTCACAGCGTCCTGACGATTTTGTGTGGCATAACAAATATCGCTCTTTTTGGGCTCAATAATATTAGGAAAACGCACCTTGAGCGCTGCCGTCACCGCTGCCGCATCATCTACTGATAACGTCGTTTGAGTTACTACCGCTAAACTATCAGGATCATTAACGACTAAATTAGCGACATCCTCAGGTGTCTCGACCAAATGAATTAAGCCATCGGACTGACCTAAGGTACCCTCAACCTCCGGGTGACCACGATGGCCAATCATCACCACCTCACGATTATCTCGGTGCATTTTTTTAACTTCCATATGCACCTTAGTCACCAGTGGGCAGGTCGCATCAAAGACCTGTAAACCACGGCGCTCAGCTTCTTCACGCACAGCAAGAGCCACACCGTGAGCTGAAAACACTACGATTGACCCCGCAGGCGCTTCGTCCAGCTCCTCAATAAAGATAGCCCCCTTATCGCGCAGTGAATCCACTACAAAGCGATTATGCACAATCTCATGGCGCACATAAATCGGCGCCCCATGAATCTCTAACGCCCGCTCGACAATATCGATCGCACGATCGACACCGGCACAGAAACCGCGGGGCTCTGCCAAATAAATCTCTGCATCTTGAGGCATGATTACATCACTCCTAAAATCTCTACATCCACCTTGAGATCTAAGCCACTCAAGGGATGATTAAAATCAAATAGGGCCTTATCACCCTCCCAGCCCTTAAACACACCGGAATACTTACTGCCGTTGGGGGCAGCAAACTCAACCACCTCATCGGCTTCAAACTCAGAGCCCACACCCGCATGCTCAACCAGCATTTGCTTAGTTAAGTAGATCAATAAATCCGGATTACGCTCACCATAAGCATGCGAAGCAACCACATGATAGGTCAGAAGATCGCCCTCTTTTAAACCAATCAGTGGCTCTTCAAGACCCGCCAACCACTGACCGGAACCCATCAACAGGGTCGCAGGATTGGTATCGAAGGTCTCAATAAACACCTGCCCCCTACCCTCACCCGAATCGATACTGATTCGGTAATGCAAGGTGACATATGATTCTGCATGGACAATATTACTCACTTTTGTTTTTTCCCTGAGGCCTTGGCCCATAGTTAAGTTTTACCAACCACTTATTGTACCTAAAATGAACACTCAACACGTCTTTCACAATCAAGAACGCCCCAGAGAGCGCTTATTGCAGCATGGCCCCAAGGTACTCACCACCCCCGAATTACTGGCTGTCGTACTTGGCACCGGCGCCAAGGGGCGTGACGCCGTAAAATTCAGCGCTGATCTACTGGAGCAGTTTAGTGGCCTACGCAACCTATTGGCCGCTGAGCACAAAAGCCTGCGCAATGTTAAGGGGATGGGCGATGCCAAGATCTGCCAATTACAAGCAATTAACGAACTTGCCTGCCGCAGCATGGAGGAGGAACTGCGTCGCAGTGACACCCTAAGCAATTCTCAACTAGTAAAGCGCTATTGCATCAATCGACTGGGTCACCTTGGCGTAGAGCATTGTATTGCGATATATCTGGATGCCCGTTATCAGCTCATTTGCTGCAAAGAGGTATCCAGAGGCACGCTCACCAAGACGTCAGTATACCCCCGCGAGGTGGCAATCGACGCCTTAAAGCTTAATGCCGCTGCGGTTATTCTCTCGCACAACCACCCATCAGGCGTGGCTGAGGCCAGCGATTCCGACATTCGCCTGACAAAGCATTTGCAAAAAGCACTGGCACTGATTGATGTCAGCCTGTTAGACCATATTGTCGTCAGCGGCAAAGAAGCATCCTCGATGTCTGAACAGGGACTATTTTAAACTTACTCAACAAACTCACAAGCAGCTGCAGGTAGCAAAGCCGCTGCTTTTTTATCAATAATAAATAAGGTATTAGGATGATCCTTGAGCATGGAAGCTGGCATCTGCTCATCGACCTCGCTCTCATATAAATCAAGCATCACCTGTGCTTTGTTATCACCGGTGGCAATAAAAACGATTTGCTTAGCCTCCATGATATCTCGCATACCCATGGTAATTGCCTGAGTTGGCACCTCATCCATTGAATCAAAGAAGCGACCATTATCAATACGTGTCGTCTCACTTAATTCGACAACATGCGTGCGACTATCAAATGACGTACCCGGCTCATTAAAGCCGATATGACCATTAGTGCCCACACCTAATAACTGCAAATCAATCCCGCCATGATCCGCAATTTTTTGTGAATACTCTTGGCAATGGGCGTCAACATTTTCCGGCACCCCATTAGGTAAGAAGTTTTTGTGCGCATCAAAACCCAAATGCTTAAATAAATGCTGATTCATGTAGTAGTGATAGCTCTGAGGATGCTCGTGTGATAAACCGATGTACTCGTCCAAATTAAAAGAGGTAATTTGTGACACATCAAGCGCCTGTTGTTTGGCATCAACACAAAACTGGTGATATAACGGCTCCATCGTGCTACCTGTCGCCAGACCCAACACCGATTGAGGTTTAGTTTTAATTAAGTTGATAAAACGCTCACTAAGGTATTGAGCAATGGCTTGCGGATCGTTAAATACTAGAAACATGATGGTAGCAACATAAAGATGAGTAGATAGAAATTATAAATTAATACAATGCCTTTGGAAAAGCACAGCACAGAATAGTCAAAAATATGACAGTTATTCTGTAAAAAAACTGCTCAAATTGTTAGTGTGACAAAGTTTAGCTTAAAAGGATAGCCACTGTGAGACACCAAGTTACCATCATTTTTAACTTACATCAGACCTTAGAGTTTAGCTTGCATGATCTGGATCTAAGTGATGCAGCGATTGAATCAGCGCAGCAATGGCTTTACAACAAATGGGAAGAGCTGGAGTGCGAGCCTTTTCGCCCCAGCGGCAAGGTCTTATTATTAGACCGCATCTTGGGCATTGCCCAAGAAGTGGGGTACCATCAACTAAAAGATCGTGATGACATTGCAGAAAATTTTGCCAAACAAATCGCCACGGCACTGGAATCGACCAATGTCGTCATCGATATCCCTGCCCTGACTGTCGGCTCTTAGTTTTGTGACATTTTATTTAGTGACAGGCACCCAAACACAGCAAATAGACTTTTTTCCAACAACAAATCAGGCATTTAGCTAAATCCTCTTTTAATTTACAGCGGATTTTGTTAGACTATGCGGCTATTAACTCGGATACGTGGCCTACATATGGTATGTGAGGTTGGCGACCCAATCGAAAAATATACGGACTTATCATGAAAGAAGGTATTCACCCTGATTACCGCGATGTGGCTTTCTTAGACCAACAAACCGGTAACCATGTAATTATTCGCTCTACAGCTCCTACTCGCGAAACCATCGAAATCGACGGTGAGACTTACCCTCTATACAAATGTGATGTGACTTCTGAGTCTCATCCTTTCTATACGGGTGCACAAACTCGCGTGGTTGAAGCTGGCCGCGTTGAGCGCTTCCGTAATCGTTACGCCAGAACAGCCGGCGCGATTAAGAAGTAAGCAATTACGTATCATCTGCAGTTACTGCCTTGATGACACACTGAGAAGCTTCTCTTATTATGTTAAGAGAAGCTTTTTTTATGCAGTACCCTCTTATGCAGGGGAAATTAGCTGTTTAATCAGCTTTTCACACTGAGAGAGCTTCTCTATCCTCTTTAGTATAAAATAATTCCATCCTTTCACTCACTTGTATTTTTTAGGCTTTCCGTGGTTTTAGAAGAAAGAAAAACACCTGCCCGTTTGACCGCCCCCACCGCAAGCAAGTTACCTAGACAAGCCTTACTTTGGGTCGGCTTAGCATATGTCCTGTTTGGTCTATTTTTTAGAGACGCTTGGAAAACTGACGACGCCGTCGGACTGGCCACCATATTAACCGCCCTCAACCAAGGGGAGGGAGCGCTCCTTGCGCCCTATGTCGGCCATTTTCCGGTGATTAATTATGGTCCGTTATTGATTTGGATTGCTTATCTTTTTGAGCTGCTTTTTAGCCCAATTTTCGGACTTTGGATGAGCCCTCTGGATGCTCAAATCACCGCAGCCAAACTACCTAATTTGCTTTATTTTTATGTCATCTTATATGGCGTATGGTATGGCTGCTACTTATTAGCGCGACGTCCTGAGTGTCAACCCCTCCCGCTACCCTTTGGCGGCGAGCCTAATCCACGCGACTACGGTCGCATGCTGGCTGATTGTGCATTTTTATTTCTCGTGGCGTGCTTTGGCATTATCATGCGCATGCACGAAACCACCTATATCCCACTTCTCATGGCGTGCCATTCGCTGGCTTTTTATGGCTTTGTGCGAATTTTTGAACTACCTAGGCAGGGCTTTTTTTTCTTAATTGCCGGCTTAGCCGGTAGCTTTTTTGCTGCCGGTTTGATCGGCGTATTCCCGCCGCTCGTCGCAACATTACTATTGCTCACTTACCGTTTTTATGGCAAGGTTCAAAAACAAGCGATTTTATTTGCACTGGCTATCAGTGCAATCATCTGCTTACCATGGATACTGACTATTTATCGCACGCAAAGCGACTGGTTATCTGCCTGGGTAGACTATAACCAACTCGCTTTTAGTGGCTATGGCCGCAGCTTTCTTAATACGCTACGCGATTTAGCTTGGTTCTTACTGCCTCTCTGGCCTTTTGCAGTCTATGCTTTATGGCAATGGCGTCGCTGGTTTAAAGCACCTCATATCTTTATTCCAAGCGTATTTATTATCACTAACTTACTCCTACTCTTTTTCTTAAAAAGTAGCTTTGAGCCGGAATACGCTACCCTAGTAGCCCCAATGGCCGTTTTGGCCGCCATGTCAATCCCGACGCTACGTCGCAACCTAATCAATGCGCTTGATTGGTATTCAATCATGATGAACACGCTTGCCATCGTCGTCATTTGGCTGGGCTGGATCGCTTTATACCTTGGTTGGCCGACAAAGATTCACGGTAACATTGCCCGCTTAGTACCGGGCTTTGAGCTGCAATTTCACTGGTTGGCACTGTTATTCGGTGTGGCGATTAGCGTTCTGTGGGTGGTTGCCATTAACTGGCGCTTACGCCTCAAGCCTGAAGCGCTATGGCGCGGCATTGTACTCTTTGCGATTGGCATCACCTTGTCGTGGTTACTCATCGTCACGCTCTGGATGCCGGCCGTCAACTACAACCGCAGTTATAACTCTGTCGCTTATGAACTCGCAGAAGCAATCAATGATAATGTCCAAGCAGGTGAATGCTTAGGAAGCATTGGTCTTGGCGATGGGCAACGCGCGCTCTTTTACATATACGGCGAGACAGTGTTTGCATCGCATAGTCATTGTCGCTGGATCCTGACACAAACCAATGAAAAACGTAATGTGCATTTAGATGATTTATCTTCCCGCTTACCGGAAGTTGATCTACTGACTAATGGGGTTATCATTTGGCAAGGAAGTCGTGATAGTGACCGCCACGGTGAAATCTTCCGACTGATTTCCTTGCCTGATAAATTCGAGTAAGACAAGCAACCGTCACGGCACAACACAATGCAACAGCCTAATAAAGCAGATTTCACTCTGCCTAACATCCGAGTCACTGCACTCGCGCAAAAGATTTTGCGACAGGTCTGGCCGATCTTAATCAGCCAGTGGGTTGGTGTTGCTTTTGCTATTATTGATAGCGTCATGCTGGGCAACTTCAGCGTGCAAGCCTTACAAACCATCTCTTTAGCTGCCTCCATCTATGTGACCATTGTCATTAGTCTGATGGGGGTGATACACGCACTGATCCCTATCTTTTCTCAAGCCATTGGCGCAAATAAAAATGAAGAGGTGGGCGAGCTCTTTGGTCAAGGCATTTGGGTTTCGCTACTCATCACTGTCATCGGCGCCATTGCTTTGCTACGACCGGACTTTTTAATCAATTTAGCCGGTGACTTATCCCCTGAAGTGAGAACGGATGTCACTAACTACTTACGCTATACGTTTTATGGCTTAGCGCCCGCCCTCATCTTTCGTGTCGTTTACTCGGTATGTACCGCAAGTCAGCGGGCCAGTACCGTCATGTACTTGAGTATCGCCAGTATCCCACTGAAGCTTTTTATTAACTGGTTACTGATTTTCGGTCATGCAGGTTTTGCAACGATGGGCAGTGACGGCGCGGGCATTTCAACTGCGGTTGTCTCTTGGTTTCAACTCATCGTCGGTCTAGCGATTTTATATACCGATCCCTTTTATAAACGCTATCACCTACGCCTCTCACGACCTAAGTTAGCTCGTATTGCAGAGATTCTGCGCCTTGGTATCCCGATGGGTGCTTCCTATTTGGTGGAGATTTGCTCTTTTACCTTTATCACTCTGTTTGTCGCCAGAGAAGGAGCGCATGTATCCGGTGGTCATCAGATTTTATCAAATCTCATTTCCTTTACCTACATGATCCCGATGTCTATCGGTATTGCTACCGCAGCCCTAGCCGCTCGCGCGCTCGGCGCCAAGGACTGGCAAACGGCTCATCGCAGTATCATGGCCGGTTTTATCCTCGCCCTCATTGGTGCCGCCATCACCATTAGCGTGGTCATTTTAACTAAGCAACAGATTATCGGTCTTTACACCAAAGATTGGCAGGTCAGCCTCATCGCCGGCGGCCTATTGACTTTCTTCCCGATTATTCACCTGTGGGATTCCCTACAATGTCTCAATACCTATGTATTACGAGCTCATAAAATTGCCACGGTACCGTTTATCTTACAAACGATTTGCTTGTTAGGGTTGGGGATTGGTGTAGGCTATTACTTTGGATTCGGTCCCGCCAGTGGTGGTTTAACTTTTATCACAAATGTACTGATTCCCAATTCAACCACGGGTCTTGCTAGCCTATGGCTAATGAATTCAGTAAGCTTAATGGTTTGTTCTATCGTTTTACATAGTTGGTATTGGCATGTCTACAAAAAAAGCAAGGTTTAGTGTTCCTCTGTGGCTCCTGATAATGGCGGTATTAGCCATTGTCGGTCCAGCCACGATTGACATGTACCTATCTACCTTTCCCATCATTGCTGAAGATTTTCAAGTCCCTCCACCACGCATTGAATTAACTGTATCAGCCTTTTTGTTTGGTCTGTCTTTTTCACAACTGGTTGTCGGTCCCATCACCGATCGATACGGACGCAAGTACCCTCTACTACTTGGCGCTTGTCTGTATGTGGGTGCCAGTCTGATATGTGCCTACGCAGCAAGTTTTAATTTTTTAATGTTGGGACGTGTTTTACAAGCTTTTGGTGCCGCCTACTTTATGACCATTTCCAGAGCGGTAATTCGTGATCACTACAGCACCCAAGACGCTGCCAACGCCATGACCATCCTGATGCTTTTAACAGGCTTAGCCCCTGTAGTTGCGCCTATTATCGGTGCGCTGTTGGCAGACTACACCGGCTGGCGTGGTTTGTTTTTAATACTGGCGGCTTACGGTATCGCATCTTTTTTTCTAGTGACGTTTTTCTTTAAAGAATCGCTGTCGTTAGATAATCGCCTGCCGATCAGTCCAAAAAGCATTATCAGTAATTATGCCGGCCTCCTTGTCGATCGCAGTTTCATCGGTTTCGCGCTAGCAGGCGGCTTTAGCGTGGGCGGAATGTTTGCTTTTATTGCTTCTTCATCCACGGTACTCATGGAAACCTTCGGTTTAGGCCCTCAAGGTTTCGCTCGTAGCTTTGCGCTGATCGCCTTTGGACTTATGGTGGGATCGCAACTTTGTGGCGTTTTATTGCGCCGTGGCATACCTGCTATCAGCCTTTATCGATTAGCTGCTTATTGGACTGTATTGGTATTAGGACTTGGCGTTTTACTTTCGCTGACCGACATGATGAGCTTAACCACATTTATGTCGATTATGTTTGCCTTTACCGTCGGTTTGGGCTTAATTAACCCCACCGCACCGGTCTTGGCCCTAAATAAACAAGGACATCGCTTGGGCATGGCATCTGCATTGGCCGGTGCGACGCTATTTATCTTCGGCACGCTTTCCAGTGCCATTGTCAGCCACTGGCACGACGGCACCGAACTACCATTATTGACAACCATGTTTTTATTTCTTTGCTTGGCTTTGTTCTTTGGTCGTGTCGTAGCCAAACTGCATTAAGCTGTTGCTGAAATACAGCATTTACGTAGGTAAGCGCATATTTTTAATGCACAGACTACCTTAAGTGATTGATTTATCCGGCAATTCAGGTTATTATCATCGATTACCCGCGACTCATCATGTGGGTATCTAAGAAGGCCGGCTTGGGCCAACAACCAAGTCTTTAAATCAACGATGTAATTAACGAGGTATAACCATGGCTAGAGTCTGCCAAGTAACCGGTAAGCGCCCAATGACCGGTAATAAAGTTTCACACGCGCAAAACAAAACAAAGCGTCGCTTCCTACCTAATCTACAGTCTCGCCGTTTCTGGGTTGAGAGTGAAAATCGTTGGGTTCGCCTACGTATTTCTACCAGCGCGCTACGCACGATTGACAAAAAAGGTATTGATGCCGTTTTAGCCGAAATGCGTGCTAATGGCCAAAGCGTTTAAGCGCCGGTCCAGCATCTTTTTTTAGCATTTTTACATTTATAGGAATAAATCATGGCTAAGGGTAATCGCGAGAAAATCAAATTAGAATCAACTGCCGGCACTGGGCACTTCTACACAACCACTAAAAACAAGCGCAACACGCCTGACAAAATGGTTTTCAAAAAGTACGATCCGGTTGTTCGCAAGCACGTTGAGTACAAAGAAGTTCGACTCAAGTAGTCTACAGAACTAAAAAAGCTTCTCTTTAATAGAGAAGCTTTTTTTATGGTTACTCATTTAATTTAATCAATAGCGATTAGACCGCTTCGGTACGCGCTACTAACCACTGCCTAGCTGCACCTTCGACCCGCGGCAACAAACGCTCACGCACTTCCAAATGATAGTTATTGAGCCATTCTCTTTCATCTTCACGCAATAAGCCTAACTCAATACAACGCGTATCGATAGGACACAGGGTCAGTGTCTCAAAGCGTAAAAAATCACCAAATTCAGTCGTCATCGCCGGCTGGTTTAAGACGAGATTTTCGATACGCACCCCCCATTGACCCGCACGATAAAGGCCCGGTTCATTTGAGGTAATCATCCCCTCTTTCATCTCCATATTAGGACGACCAAAGCCATAGTGCGAAATACTTTGCGGCCCTTCGTGAACATTAAGAAAGTAGCCGACTCCATGGCCTGTACCATGACCGAAATCCAAACCTGCCTGCCACAAAGGTAAGCGTGCAATTGCATCTAAATTTGGCGCCGGCTCATCGACCGGAAAAACCGCCATCGATAAGTTAATCATGGCTTTTAACACCAAGGTATAATCTCTTTTGTGCGAGTCGCTGATATTACCTATGGGCACCACGCGCGTAATGTCTGTCGTACCGTCAAGGTATTGTCCACCCGAATCAATCAATAAAAGACCGTCACCCGACAGCTCCGCATACGCCTCCGGCAACGCTCGATAATGCGGCAAGGCACCATTCGCATTAAAACCGGCAATGGTCGCAAAACTTGGCGACACAAAGCCTTCTTGACGCGCTCGGGCGGCCGTAATCATCTCATCAACATCTAATTCAGATACTGTGTCACCGGCCTCTAAACGCTGCTCAAACGCGGCAAAAAACTCACATAAAGCCGCACCATCCTTTTCCATCGCTTGGCGAATATGCGCAATTTCCTTATCGTTTTTGGCTGCCTTAAGGCGTTGTGAAGGATTTAAAGCCAGTACCGCTTGCTCTATATAGGGCTCACAAATCGTCCAAGCCGTGCGCGCCGCATCAATCAAGAGCGTCGTCTGCTCATCTGCTAAGAGCCTTGCAAGCTCTGTGCTGACTGCCTCATAAGGGCGCAGCGTCACGCCATCAGTCGCCAGCCCTTGGACTAAAGACGCGGACAATTTGGTTGGGTCAACAAATAGCAGCACTTGATCGTCAGTCACTATCATGTGGGATAAAAACACCGGGTTGTACTCGACATCACTGCCACGGAGATTGAGCAACCAAGCAATATCATCTAAAGAAGAGATTAAATGCACATCGCTTTCCAGCGTTCGCATTGCCTCACGAACTTGATGGATTTTCTGTTGGCGCGGCAGGCCGGCATACTTAGCATCATGCTCATAAATAGCTGCCTGTGGCAGTGCCGGCCGTGCATCCCAAAAAGCATCAAGCAATTCATGCGTAACAAGCAACTCAAGCTCTGCCTGCCCTAAGCTTTCTTCGAGCGCCAAGGCTTGAGCCACACTCAGCGCCAAGCCATTAACTCCAACGGTCTGAGTCGCAGTCAGCTGCTCTTTTAGCCACTCATCAAGACTTGGCGTACCCTGTGCGCCTAGCTTCATCAACTCAATACCAGAACCTTGGAGCTGCGCCTCGGCTTGTACCCAATAGCGACTGTCTGTCCATAGTGCTGCTTTATCCTGTGTCACCGCCATATACGCAGCGGAACCGGTAAAGCCACTTAAATACTCGCGCTGTGACCAATGGGCCGGTAAATACTCAGATAAATGCGGATCAGCCGTATAAACTAACCACGCATCAAGCGCGTGAGCTTGCATTTGCTCTCGTAATGCCTCAATTCGTTGTGGAACACTTAACATCTTCATCTCAGTTTAGTTAAAATTTATCAACTCGAAACAGACTATTTTAAAGGATCAGATGATGATGCGTTTATTCATTATTTTAGCAGGTGCATTTGGCTTTTTAGCTGTGGCATTAGGTGCTTTTGGTGCCCATGGCTTACAAAAAATTGTGGCACCCGAACAATTAGCCGTTTGGCATACCGGCGTACAGTATCAGATGTACCATAGCTTAGCCTTATTGGCTGTTGCCCTGTTAGCCCTAAGCTATATCAACCCGGTGATTGCCGGCTGGGCCGGTTGGGCGTTTGTGATTGGTATCTTGTTATTTTCAGGTAGCCTGTATGCCATTGTCGTACTCGGCATTAGAAATCTGGGTTTAATAACCCCCATAGGCGGCGTCTTTTTCCTTATTGGCTGGATACTACTGGCGGTCGCTGCCATCAAAAAATAGCAACCATTAAAAAAGCGGTAGGGACATCATGAAGTCCACCACCGCTTTTAACAACTTACTGCAGTCAGTCGAGTCAGGTGATTAGGCTTGAATTAAGGTCACGCCGGTTTTTTCTTGCATTTCCTCAAAAGTCACTTCCGGTGCTAACTCAATCACCTTGAGACCATCCTCTGTTACCTTAATCACACCGAGGTCAGTGATGATCAAATCAACCACACTTACCGCGGTTAATGGCAAGTCACACTCAGGCAGAATCTTCAGTGACTCTGAGCCGTCTTTGCCCTTGGCCACATGGTCCATCACTACCACCACACGCTGTACACCGGCGACTAAATCCATCGCACCGCCCATGCCTTTGACCATCTTGCCGGGAATCATCCAGTTTGCTAAATCCCCTTTTTCTGATACCTGCATGGCACCTAAAATTGCCAGGTTAATCTTACCGCCGCGAATCATGGCAAATGAATCAGCCGAAGAGAAGAAAGAAGAGCCCGGGATTGTCGTCACAGTTTGCTTACCGGCATTAATCAAATCCGCATCAACCTCTTGCTCGGTCGGGAACGGACCAATACCGAGCAAGCCATTTTCAGATTGGAGCCACACGGTAATATCATCTGCCACATAATTGGAAACCAAAGTAGGAATACCAATACCTAAATTTACATAGAAGCCATCTTCTAATTCCTGAGCTGCACGCGCAGCCATTTGATCACGAGTCCATGCCATTGCTAATCCTCCTCTTAAGCTTGGCGCAAGGTGCGCTGTTCGATACGTTTTTCCGGGCTGCTATTAACCACGATGCGGTGAACATAAATACCCGGTAAGTGGATATGATCCGGATCTAACTCACCGATCTCAACCACCTCTTCAACCTCAACCACAGTGATCTTGCCAGCGGTGGCCACATTAGGGTTGAAATTTCGCGCCGTTTTATTAAAAATTAAATTACCGCTTCGATCGGCGACCTTGGCTTTGACCAGAGACACATCAGGCACCAAAGCGGTCTCCATGATGTAACGCTTGCCATTAAACTCGCGCTCTTCTTTGCCCTCAGCAACTAGTGTGCCGACACCTGCAGGTGTAAAAAATGCCGGAATACCGGCACCGCCCGCACGTAAACGCTCTGCTAAGGTACCCTGAGGATTAAACTCCAGCTCTAATTCACCGGATAGATACTGACGCTCAAACTCTTTGTTCTCACCAACATAAGAGGCGATCATTTTTTTGATTTGTCGAGTGGCCAATAACAAACCTAAGCCAAAATCATCAACGCCGGCGTTGTTACTTACACACGTAAGATCCTTAACGCCGCTATCACGCAAAGCTGCAATTAAAGCCTCTGGGATGCCGCATAAACCGAAACCACCTACACCGATCATCTGACCATCAGCCACAACTCCCTCCAATGCAGCGGTGGCACTTTCGTATACCTTGTCCATATTTCTCCTAGTTAACCCAATCAGTGGGAATAATGATGATGAAAATAACAGCTATCTTATACACAATAAGATAGCTCTAATCATCGCACAAATATCGGAAAGTTTAGCAAGTTTATACGCCGATTGTAATGCGCATTAGCCCTAAGCTCTCAATTTTCAAAAGCCTCACTTCTAGAGATATAAACCCGGCAAGCACTGGAACAGTGTCTTTTATATGATAGTTCATAGTAAAATATGAGTTTAACTTTAAATTTATTTATAGTTGCCCGGCCACTTGATAGGTCTTTATAAGGGCTATTTATTAAGATTTTATTATTATAAATTTTAACCGATCTAGGTATAAGAACTAACAATAGGAGCAGAGGAATGAGCGAACGTGAATCCATGGAGTTTGATGTAGTTATCGTGGGTGGAGGTCCAGCAGGACTCGCGACAGCGATACGTCTAAAGCAACTTGCTACAGAGAGCAATCAAGACATCGAAATCTGTTTGGTCGAAAAAGGTGGCGAGGTGGGTGCACATATACTCTCAGGCGCCATCATGGATCCTATCGCACTGGATGAACTAATTCCCGACTGGAAGGAGCGAGGCGCCCCGCTCAATGTTGAAGTCACTGAGGATCAGTTTCTTTTCCTAAGCGAAAAAGGTGCTAAAAAAACGCCTAACTTTTTCCTACCGGACAATTTCAAAAACCACGGCAACTACATTGTTCGCTTGGGTGACGTGACCAAATGGCTCGGTGAGCAAGCTGAAGAGCTCGGGGT
The DNA here is from genome assembly GCF_000373745.1 of Oligella ureolytica DSM 18253. Classification (GTDB taxonomy): domain Bacteria; phylum Pseudomonadota; class Gammaproteobacteria; order Burkholderiales; family Burkholderiaceae_B; genus Oligella; species Oligella ureolytica. The sequence goes on from NZ_KB892357.1 coordinate 74,637, forward strand.
CAATATTTTTGCAGGCTTCGCTGCCACTGAGGTCCTCTACGATGAGCGTGGCGCGGTTAAAGGTATCGCCACAGGTGACATGGGTATCAATCGCGACGGCACACACTCGGACAACTACACGCCGGGCTATGAGCTACTGGCAAAATACACGGTTTTTGCCGAGGGTTCACGTGGGCAACTGGGTCGTGAGTTAATCGCTAAATTTAACCTTGATAAAGACGCTGATCCTCAGAGCTATGGTATCGGCATCAAGGAAATGTGGGAAGTCGCCCCGGAACAGTCAAAGCCCGGCTTAGCGATTCACACCTCAGGCTGGCCTTTAGATACTAAAACCTACGGTGGCACGTTTTTATATCACCTCGATAACAACATCGTGGTGGTCGGCATGGTGGTCGGCTTAGATTACGCTAACCCCTACTTATCCCCATTTGAAGAGTTCCAGCGCTTTAAAACGCATCCGAGTATTCGCACCACCTTTGAGGGTGGTAAGCGCATTGGCTACGGTGCACGCGCCATTACAGCCGGTGGTTTATTATCACTACCGGAGCTTGTTTTCCCGGGTGGCGCCCTTGTTGGCTGTGAAGCCGGTTTCCTTAATGCCTCTCGTATTAAAGGCAGCCACGCCGCAATCAAAACAGGTAAGCTCTGCGCCGAAGCCATTTTCGATGCGCTACAAAGCGTTGATACCACTTCCGAAGACACGGTTTACCCTGTACTTAACGCCTACCCCAAGGCCTTCAAGGAGTCCTGGTTACACGAAGAGCTTAACAAGTCGCGTAACTTCAAGCAATGGTTCAAAAAGGGCTTATATGTGGGTGCCCTCATGACCGGCATTGAGCAATGGCTTTTAAAAGGCAAAATGCCATGGACAATTCACCGCACCAAGGCCGACCATGAGTACTTAAAACCTGCCGCCGAGTGCACTAAGATCGACTACCCAAAGCCTGATGGTAAGCTGACCTTTGACCGCCTCGGCTCGGTCTTCCTATCCAGCACGCACCATGATGATAATCAGCCAATACACTTGACGCTCAAAGATGCTTCCATACCTGTCAAGGTCAACTTAGATAAATACGCCGGTCCTGAGCAGCGCTACTGCCCTGCCGGTGTGTATGAGTTTATCAAGGATGATGACGGTCAAGATCAACTACAGATTAATGCAGAGAACTGTGTACACTGTAAGACCTGTGACATCAAAGACCCAACGCAAAACATTGTCTGGGTCGCTCCACAAGGTGGCGAAGGACCTGTTTACTCCGGTATGTAGTATTGGGATGTATTGTATTGCTTTAACTTAAAACTAAAGCCACCTGCTATTGATTAGCAGGTGGCTTTTCGATGCTTATTTGCTGCGCGCGCACAAAAAAATGCTGCATTTGAAAAAAAATAATTTTCATATATAAACAAGCACTTAACCTACCATATTAAGAAAACACATTAAATGCTTAACAAAAAGAATTAAAACACTGTTGTATGATTGAGACAACAACTTTTTTGCTTTAGACTTCTTTTTAATATCACTTAACACTTCAATCAAAAAAGCTTAAAGCCTCATAAACAAAGGCTATCAACAATAAATAAAAAAACTATCACCAAACTCAAAATAAAATCCAGTTAATTTATTCTTAAAAACAGTTACAACCTCAGTGAAATCACGCTTGCAGCTTACAATTTAAAGACATAAAGATCGGTTAAAAACCTTGTAAGTAGTGGTTATTTTATATAAAATCATGATTACTTGCTTGCAAGTGAAAACCTTACTATTCTAATTATATTGTTACCATTTTCTGTGATATGTCGATATTAAACTTTGCAAAATCACATGGGTTTCAGGTTTTCTGCCAAAAATTATTTATTCCAGCCGGACTAATTGCAGGACTGACATTTAGCGGTGTCAGCTTGGCAGACAATCAAAGAGACGCCATCGGCGAGCTGATTACTCAATCCAGCCAATCAAGCAGTTCCCCAATTCATACCATTTCCCTTAATAGTTCCCCTACTGATACTGAGTGGACAGCTGACCTCAGCGACCCAATCGGTCAATTACTGAGTCAGACTCAAGCTGAATTTGGTGGCAAGGGTGCTACCCTTCAACTAACAACTCCGACGACAGCGTCTAACGAACTAGCTCAAGGCGTTTTAAACTACCTAGGCGTGCGCTATCGCTTTGGCGGTACCTCACCAAGCAATGGCTTTGATTGCAGCGGTTTAATCCACTACGTAGCTAACAAGCACCTAGGCATCGATATTCCTCGCATTGCCGCTTCACAAGCCAAAATTGGCACTGCCGTTGATCGTAGCGAATTACTCCCCGGTGATTTAGTATTTTTTAATACCCGTGGCGCGCGCAACTCTCACGTTGGTGTGTACTTAGGTAACAATGAATTTGTTCACGCTCCTCGCTCCGGCGCTGTTGTGCGCGTCGAGAAAATCAGTGCATACTGGGATAAGCGTTGGAACGGTGCCCGCCGTCTGAGTAATTCAAAGACCACAACCCACTTCTAGCTTTTGGGTTCCAGTATTTGGGTAGTGTTTTTAAACACTAGCACACCATTTTAAAAAAGCTTCTAAATAATTTTAGAAGCTTTTTTTCATTCCATCATTCCATCATGCCATCCTATTCATCAAGATGTTGTGCGAGACACCCCGTCATTGATGGCGGGGAGGGATAGCACGGGTCACGCAGTGACCCCCTTTGTTTCTCGCGCCTCCTAAATGTTAGAAGCTATCTATTCGGGTGGAGTAACCGTAGCCATCGCCCCGTTGAATCAGGGTACAGTAGCGATGGCTAATGCCTTGTATCAGACTTTGAGCGGTTTGGATGTTAAAACTGCCCGAGGCTCTAACGGCAACACGGCCTACATAGGTGCCGATTTTTTTGCCTTGAGTCACCACGGCCTTCACACGATCACCCGTCTGAAAGCCATGAATCTGCTTTTGTCGGGTTAAATAGCCTCGTGGAAAGCCAAAGCGATTCAAGCGGGTGCGTTGGTAGCTGCCGCGNCCGGTGGCTTTAATGACTAAGGTGGGTTTTTGCCACTGTTTAACGTGACCTACCTCGCCAACACAGACCGCATCTAAGGCATGNGTTTTAGGCATTTGCAAACGCGTGCGATTAAATTTCGTTAAGCCGCCTGAGCCTGTATTGACTGGCAATCCCGTTGCCTTAAGCGCATTAAGCAGCTTCCATCGCGTGGTGTTAACGGCAGCGGCATTCCGCAAGGGGCGTTTGGCTTGAGCTTGA
>NZ_KB892358.1 GCF_000373745.1 Oligella ureolytica DSM 18253
GCGGGGTGAAATTTGTCGAAAATTTCCAAAAAAATCAAAAAATTTCCAAGTAGAACAAAAAAGCGCTATTTAACCGTTTTTATGCAAAAGTCTCATTTTTTCAATCATATTGACTTAATTTATTCACTATAATTAACAATTAAGTTGTCTTTTTTAATTATTTTGTTAATTTTTTATTAGTTTTATCTAATGCATTAACAAATGTAATATTTTAGGAGTAGCATGTGTCATGGGTAACAGCGATATTGGCATTAATAAACTTGAAATAAATCAAGTTGAAAGTAGCAATTACGATAATAGTAAAAGTACCTATATCATTTTATTACTGGGTATTGTAGCGCTTGCTTTCAGTGCCCCTTTTACAAAACTTTCTAACTTTAACCCTGAGACGGCTGTGATTCTTCGCTGCGGTATCGGTGTTATTGTTATGCTTCCATTTGTCATAAGAGAAATCAAAAAATATGGCAACTTCAACAAGAAAGGTATTTGGCTATGCATGATAGCTGGATTTTTCTTAGGTATTGACTTTACTGCGTGGAACTACTCAACCTACTATGTTGGTTCAGGTATCGCTTCAGTTTTACTTAACATCCAGGTTATTATCCTTCCTGCGTTAGCATTTTTTCTAGATAAAGAAAGAATTCCACTTAGCTATCTTGTCATCGCTCCGACATTACTTTTTGGTGTTATTTTATCTGGAGGCGCTATCGAGCCGCTCATCTTCGGTATTGATGAAAACGTTCAAGGTCCTACTCATATCTACGGTTATACATTAGCACTATTAGGAACTGTGTGTGGTCTAATTTCTGGTATCTGCTATGGTATTTATCTTTACACTACCAGAAAAGCGGGCAGAATTAACAACGTCAATCAGTTCGTTACACCTATCTTTATTTCTAGTGCTTCCCAGCTTATCGCTCCATTGTTCATGATCTTAATAGGTTTCAGTACTTTTGATATTGTCAATGGTGTGTTAATCGATGGTTACTTACCTGTTGAAAATCCTGAGACAACACCTGGTGACCCTCTTACTGGTATGAACTGGTTCTGGATGTTAGTTCTTGGTATCTTTAGTCACGCTATTGCTTGGACATTTACCCAATATGGTTCAATTCGTCTAAACCCAACAATTGTTGCAGGACTTCTCATCCTTAGCCCAATTGCCACAGTAGCGATCATCGCCCCATTGATGTTTGGCGAAAGCTTATCTTGGTTGCAAGTAGTGGGTGTTATTATCACACTCGTTACTGTCGCTTATCAAAACGGATTACTTACCACTCTTTACAAAAAAATCAGTGGAAAATCTGGCGAACTTACAAACGAGTAATTTCTTAACGAATTAGACGACTAAGTCTCATCAACCCGGAACTGGTGAATTTATCAGTTTCGGGTTTTTTATTTAACAGCAGTTCAAAAGAGAATAAAAAATTCCATGATCAATTAGTTATCATCAAAAATCACTAATGAAGGTTTTCCCTATATTTTATTAGAGCTTTTTAACAACAAAACACAACAATAAAATCATTTAACTTAATGCCAACTATAGAATAAGTACTAAATGCATACAGTTAAAAAGGGAATTAAACAATTAAAGAAGAAATACAGCAAGGCATGGCGCCAACAGCAACTTATTCACCCATGCTTAAAATGCACTTGAAAATGCATTGACAATGAGCATAACTTTAGCAACCAGTAATCAAGTCCTTAAAAGCAGTTATTGAGTGCATACCCAACGCAGATTCCACGCCATCCAGAAGCTAATTAATGTGAGCTAACTACAACACAGGTCTTAACGCTCATCCAACATGAGATAAAAGCGAGAAATTCAATTCCTCCCCACTGCTTAGATCATCTCCAGCATTACTTAAACCCGTTACCGAAGGAAGCAGCTGACAACATGGTTGTGACACCAGTACAAAACTAGTCCTACCTAACTCCGCTATCGCTAAAGCAATTCGTTATAGTCTAAGTAATTGGACGGCCTTAACACGCCTATTGGATGATGGCATGATGCCGATTGATA
>NZ_KB892359.1 GCF_000373745.1 Oligella ureolytica DSM 18253
CAGCAAACGCCACCATAGATTCAAAGGACGGCGTTGCCGTCCGCGCTATTCACCCTCGCCCTAAACGACGAGGCTTTCCGCGCATTTTGGTAAAAGCCATTATACAATTGAAGTGAGGTCGGCGCATGTTGTGAACGCCGATAGGATGGGGATGCGCGCTGGCATAAATCCCAGCGCGTTACACGGGTTACAGCGATGATTGGTCAGGATTGGCGACTGGAAAGTACTATCCCTAGGCCAATCAGTGTAATACCGACTAAGTGATAAAGACGGATGCTTTCGCCGGCAAAAATAGCTGCCAAAATCACCCCAAAAACAGGCATTAAATGAATAAATAATCCTGAAATCATTGGCCCTACACGACTAATGGCAAGGCTATAGCACACATAGGCGATGACTGAGGGGAAGATACCCACGTAGAGTAACGCCATTTTAGCGTTGTTATTGAGGTGAATGGGTAATTGGCCGCCACTCTCCCATAACCACAGTGGGAATAATGCAATGACGGCAATGGCAATTTGTACGCAGGTTAGGGCGGTACGGTCCATGCCTTGTGGCGTGTTTTTCATCCAAAGGGTGTAAATAGCCCAACAAACCATCGCGGTAAAGATGATTAAATCACTGGTATTAAAGGAAAAGCTTAAGAGTGCATGGATATCGCCATTGAGGATAATAATGCCGACACCAAACAGCGACAGGATCAAGCCGATAGAGGGTAAGGCATAGAGACGTTGCTTATAAAACAGCACGCTAAATAAGATAATCAGTACTGGGATAGTGGAGTTTAAAAGCAGTGCATTGGTCGCCGTGGTGCCATGTAGTCCTAAATAAATTAGGGTGTTAAAAGAAGTTACCCCAACAATCGAGGTTTTTAACACAAAACCTATATGCTTTTTATAAAGAGGCCAATCGCGTTTTATATACCGATAGACAAAGGGCAATAAGCAGCAAAAAGCAATGACCCAGCGCCAAAATGATAAGCTCATTGGGCCAATATCGTCACGGACAATGCGACCAATGACGAAGTTACCGGCCCAAAACAAAGGGGGAGCAATTAATAAAAAGAGATGATTGATACTGAGGTTTTTAGACACGACACAAACGCTTTTAAAATAGTGGTTTTAATAAAAAAGCATATTTAGTTTAAACTTATTTGATTCATTTTACTCAACTTGAGAGCATCTAATCAGAGAATTATTTTAAATGCTGCTTTTGGGAATCCCGTTACGTCCGGGAAAATCTCTTGCTAAGCGTCGGGCATTAGGCATTTTGAGCCATAAACGCAATAGCTTACGACGCTTTTCGACATCATCAAAATCGACAAAAGCAGTACGTGAATGGAGAATGGTGTAATTGTTGCAAAACTGAATATCACCCGGTTCCAGCATCATATCTAAACGCATCGCCGGATCATGAGTAATTGCATCGAAGATATCTAGGGCTTCAATCTGCACTTGCGATAAAGGTGTATTGCGTCGCTCATGACCCAGTTCAATATAATGGCGTAAATATCGAGTGGCCAGCTTGCCATCATACACGCTGAAAATAGGGGATAGCGAAGGCTCGGGCTCACCCAAATGATCAACCCAAGCCGGGTGGTAGTAATAGCCTAGGTATTCACGGTGGTTTTTTAAAATTTCATCAAGATGTTGTGCGAGATACCTCGTCATTGATGGCGGGGAGGGATAGCACGGGTCACGCAGTGACCCCCTTTGTTCTCGCGCCTCCTAAATGTTAGAAGCTATCTATTCGGGTGGAGTAACCGTAGCCATCGCCCCGTTGAATCAGGGTACAGTAGCGATGGCTAATG
>NZ_KB892360.1 GCF_000373745.1 Oligella ureolytica DSM 18253
AATTCTGGACTAAAGCGTTTGGGCATGTTAATTTCTCCTGTGAAATAAGCATACGCTTTAGAGGGGGTGAATGTCCACTTTTTTGACTAGGATCATTTCGCCAGCTTCTTTCTGATAAGCCTTACTGGGGATTAAAGGTAAAACTTAAATTAAATAGTTCAAAATCTATTTTTGATTGTATAATGGGTATACACGGTACACAGACAGAGTTATGATTAAATCATTTAAACATAAAGGCCTTAGAAAGTATTTTGAAACTGGAAATACTTCAGGTATTCAACCAAAACATGCAGTTAGGTTACGTACCCAGCTTTCAGTATTAGATACGATTAAAAGCCCTGATGAAATTAATATAGTTAGTTGGAGATTGCATGCTTTGACTGGTAATTTAAAAGGCTACTGGTCTATAACTGTTAATGCAAATTGGCGTATCACTTTCAGATTTGAAGGTGAAAATGTTTATGAAGTTGATTACTTAGATTATCACTAGGAGTAATAAAATGAGAATGTACAATCCACCTCACCCAGGTCTTGTTATTAGAGAGTATTTAAATGATGTTACTGTTTCAGATGCAGCAAAACATTTAGGCATTACTAGGACTTCTTTATCAAGAATACTCAATGGCAAAACAGGTATATCACCTTTAATGGCTATTAAACTTGAAAAAGCATTTGGGGGAATAACAGCTGAGTCTTGGTTAGCGATGCAAGCAAAATATGACTTATGGCAAGAAGAGCAAAGTTACGATGATACAGTTATACCATTTGAATTTGCTTAGTTTAATGATTGTGTTTCCTCAAACTTACTAATTAATTCTAGGTTCTTTACCTTGTCATTTGCTACTTGTTATACATGTATAACAAGTAGCAAGGAGCTGATAATGTTAGCAATACGATTACCTGACGAAATAGATAACCGCTTGAAAGATTTGGCGGAAAAGACGGGGCGTACAAAGTCTTTTTACGCAAGAGAAGCAATCTTAAAACACTTAGATGATTTAGAAGGTATCTATCTTGCTGAAAGGGAGTTAGAACTGATTAAGGCTGGCAAGTCTAAAACTTACTCAGCTGAAGAGGTAGGGAAAGAGCTTGACTTATAAAATACTTTATTCAGATAAAGCAAAAAAAGCGCTTTTAAAACTTGATAAACCAGTCGCTAAACGTATTCATCGGTTTTTAACTGAAAGAGTCTCCCAAGACCCAAAGAATCAAGGCGGTTTTCTTCAAGGAAATTTTTGGCGGCGTGAGTTTATAAAAGAGTTTAATTTATCTGTTTTCATAATTTAACCTAAAAATCATCCTTAAGTGACTAAATCAAATCATCAATACTTTTGTACTCAGGTCCTAAATTAGACCATGATGGGAAGCGTCTATCAGCAGGAACTTCTTCATTTTTGGTGACTTTACTATCTGTGAGATTAGGCGTTTCTGAGCTAGTTTGCTCAGTTGGCCGTTTAACCTCATCTTCAGCTACTTCCTCATTGCTTTTAACGTTATTTAATTTATTTCGTCCCATTTCTTCATTTACAAAATGACGTAAGCAAAACTGACGGACAGCTGCGTGCTGAACTCTTACTCCGTTTGCTTCTAAAAACCTGACCATTGACGCATAACTATATCCATTGTCATATAGTGAGACCTTTGCAATAACCCCTCAAACTTCCTAAAATATAGCTTGTTTTCTTGCATTCTTACTTTAGTCCTATGAGTAGTTTCTTTCAACAAA
>NZ_KB892361.1 GCF_000373745.1 Oligella ureolytica DSM 18253
AGACCTCATGACTCACTCAATGACTTGAGTCCCATGGAGTATAAAAAACAGGTTATGTCTACCGACGAGTTGTGTTAAGAATGGGGTAGTTACACAGGTTACTCGCCTGGGGATTCCCTTTCGACCCGAGCATCCGTATGAGACTCATGCTCGATTATTATTATTATAGAAGCCCCCATGAATAAATCGCTCATCATTTTCGGCATCGTCAACATAACCTCGGACAGTTTCTCCGATGGAGGCCGGTATCTGGCGCCAGACGCAGCCATTGCGCAGGCGCGTAAGCTGATGGCCGAGGGGGCAGATGTGATCGACCTCGGTCCGGCATCCAGCAATCCCGACGCCGCGCCTGTTTCGTCCGACACAGAAATCGCGCGTATCGCGCCGGTGCTGGACGCGCTCAAGGCAGATGGCATTCCCGTCTCGCTCGACAGTTATCAACCCGCGACGCAAGCCTATGCCTTGTCGCGTGGTGTGGCCTATCTCAATGATATTCGCGGTTTTCCAGACGCTGCGTTCTATCCGCAATTGGCGAAATCATCTGCCAAACTCGTCGTTATGCATTCGGTGCAAGACGGGCAGGCAGATCGGCGCGAGGCACCCGCTGGCGACATCATGGATCACATTGCGGCGTTCTTTGACGCGCGCATCGCGGCGCTGACGGGTGCCGGTATCAAACGCAACCGCCTTGTCCTTGATCCCGGCATGGGGTTTTTTCTGGGGGCTGCTCCCGAAACCTCGCTCTCGGTGCTGGCGCGGTTCGATGAATTGCGGCTGCGCTTCGATTTGCCGGTGCTTCTGTCTGTTTCGCGCAAATCCTTTCTGCGCGCGCTCACAGGCCGTGGTCCGGGGGATGTCGGGGCCGCGACACTCGCTGCAGAGCTTGCCGCCGCCGCAGGTGGAGCTGACTTCATCCGCACACACGAGCCGCGCCCCTTGCGCGACGGGCTGGCGGTATTGGCGGCGCTGAAAGAAACCGCAAGAATTCGTTAACTGCACATTCGGGATATTTCTCTATATTCGCGGTTCAGCAGGCATGTCCCCTTTGAGGGCGACCCGACGACAGGATAATCGACCTTATGGTGCGCAAATATTTCGGCACAGACGGTATTCGTGGCAAAGCCAACGAAGGCGCGATGACGGCGGAAACCGCCTTGCGCGTCGGCATGGCGGCTGGCCGTGTCTTTCGTCGCGGTGACCACCGCCATCGTGTCGTGATCGGCAAGGATACGCGCCTGTCGGGCTATATGCTTGAACCCGCGCTCACAGCCGGTTTCACCTCGATGGGCATGGACGTATTCCTTTTTGGCCCGCTGCCGACAACGTATAGGAAGAATAAACGCCCTTTTCACCCAAGTCCAACAGCTTTGGACCGCAGTTGACTCTTTCGACACCCCTGCGATGCAACCCAATCCGGCTGACGGGGAGCCAGCAACGCTGAAAATTTACCCTCCTCTTTCCCACTAGCGGCTCCTTTTCCGACAACCAGCACGGCGGATCCCTGCCGCGGCGCTGTGAACGCAGCATTTTGATTGGTATCGTTGGCCTTCAGGCTCGTCAGTCAAACAGACCCAGGAGCAGCTCAGCCGGTGGCGCCCGGCTTTCGGGTAACGCCCTTGCCCGCGCTTCCCCTACAGGCAAACCGGGCTTACCGCGACCGATTGACGAATGACGAGCAGACCAGAAGAACCTAGTTTTTGCTCCGATCTATAAAAATGTGCC
>NZ_KB892362.1 GCF_000373745.1 Oligella ureolytica DSM 18253
CAGCAAAACCCTCCGTTTTAACTGTGTCTGACCTTAGCAGATTAACCGGCCAACATAATTGTCGTCACGCCGGTCAAGTTAATTGTCGCTCTATAAGTTTTTTAATTATCAAAAAAATTACTCTTTAAGTTAAATGCCTACCTGTTCGGCAGATAGATGTAAACGTTCGGCCATAAAAAAACCGCCAAGTATTTAAACCGGCGGTTTTGATTCGTATAAAAATAAAGTTGCTATCGTTCTATATCTTGTTCGGACTCATTTAATTCTTTAATCTTTTCAATATCAGGATGGCAGTGAACTAAAAAGTCCATCATTAAGGTAGCGTCCTTATTTATATAAAAGTCTCGCATTTTTTCATTAAATTCTTCTTTCTTTTTTGCAGGGATACTAATTCCAGCAATACCATTAGCCAATAGCTCTCCACACATCATTAAGCGTGATGAGCGTTTATTGCCATCAAAATAAAACTGCTGCAATGCTCCAAACAGAAAGAAGGCTGTTGCCCTTTCAAAAGTTGGTAGTTTTTTCAATTGTTCTAAGCCATCTTGAAAAACTTTATTTAAAGTGATTGCACCATCTTCCGTTGGGAGAGGGTCATATTGGCCTAGCTCACCCAAAGCTACGTAAGGGGTGTAGTTTTTCTCTTCACCTTCACCTCGAAAATTCCCCCATTCCAAGGCTTCATTTTTAGCTACTAGCTGATGAATACTATCAAAGTTTTGTTTAGATAATTCAAAGCGGCCGGAACGAACTAACCTTATAAGGTGACGAGTACTCGCATTTAAATTAAGAATTTGTTCTTGGTCGTCAATCTTATGACCACCAACGGTAATCCCATCCAATAAGGTTTTAACTTCATTGAAAGTAAATGGATTTCCTTCCAAGACACCGGCATCCCAAATAAATTCAGGCAAGTTTTTCATGAAACGAAAACAAGCCGCCTCTACTGTGTAAGTAGGAATCGTTAAAGGGATTTTGGAACGATCCCATTTAAATCCTAGTGTATTAAATAAAGTTTGGTTATCCATGCCGTTCTTTCAGTGTTTGCTTTAATCAATACTCTTATTTTATCAAAGAGTACTTACCAAAGCAGACTGGATCACATATAGCGTCCAGTCTCTTTTCTGCCGTCTGTTCCGGCCTGTCATCTTGATTACTGACGTTTCGCTAGTCGTTCCCTCGATATCCTGTCTTCTATGTATATAGAGCAGCGAGGCCTAGCCATTTCGTCATGTGATTATCCTTTGGTACTGTCTCAGCGACAATATCATTGTCCACCATCACAACAAGCGTATTTCGGTGGGGTGGTTGCGTAGCCACCAAGTCGGAGCGGACTCTTAATCGGCTCTGTACTTTTTGTACACGGCTATTTCGTTTTAGGGCTGCCCGACAAATGAACCCTTAGCTCTCTACAACATTCTCCTAGTTTCGTGTTACGTATTTTGAAGTTCGAGAAGTTCTAGCCAAAGCGTGCATCAGACCGCTGTCTGATTATTCACCAAAATGTTAAAGAACCATATGTAGTCCCCCCCCCTCTGTCACACTAGTTGTCTGATTTTCTGATTTTTATATTTCATGTAATTGAGGGAGCGGTTAGAGTCTTACAATGTCATCTTACAGTCCA
>NZ_KB892363.1 GCF_000373745.1 Oligella ureolytica DSM 18253
CCAGTCACGGGCTCTTCCAACCGCCCGCTCGCATTTCGCAATCCGTCACCCCATCGCATTTGAACCTGGTGCTGGAATATTAACCAGCTTCCCATCAGCTACGCATCTCTGCCTCACCTTAGGGGCCGACTCACCCTGCGCCGATGAACGTTGCGCAGGAAACCTTGGACTTACGGCGAGGGGGACTTTAACCCCCTTTATCGCTACTCATGTCAGCATTCTCACTTCTGATACCTCCAGCAGGCTTCTCAACCTACCTTCACAGGCCTACAGAACGCTCTCCTACCACGTGTAAAAACACGCCCGCAGCTTCGGTAACTGGCTTAGCCCCGTTACATCTTCCGCGCAGGACGACTCGATCAGTGAGCTATTACGCTATCTTTAAAGGGTGGCTGCTTCTAAGCCAACCTCCTGACTGTCTATGCCTTCCCACTTCGTTTCCCACTTAGCCAATTTTGGGGACCTTAGCTGGCGGTCTGGGTTGTTTCCCTCTCGACAACGGACGTTAGCACCCGCTGTCTGACTCCCACGCTCGGACTTGTTGGTATTCGGAGTTTGCCATGGGTTGGTAAGTCGCAATGACCCCCTAGCCATAACAGTGCTCTACCCCCTACAGTCATACGTGAGGCACTACCTAAATAGTTTTCGGAGAGAACCAGCTATTTCCGGATTTGTTTAGCCTTTCACTCCTATCCACAGCTCATCCCCTAATTTTTCAACATTAGTGGGTTCGGTCCTCCAGTGCGTGTTACCGCACCTTCAACCTGGCCATGGATAGATCATCCGGTTTCGGGTCTACACCCAGCGACTAAAACGCTCTATTCGAACTCGCTTTCGCTACGCCTTCCTAATTAGTTAAGCTTGCCACTGAATGTAAGTCGCTGACCCATTATACAAAAGGTACGCAGTCACGGAACACGTCCGCTCCTACTGTTTGTATGCACACGATTTCAGGTTCTATTTCACTCCCCTCCCGGGGTTCTTTTCGCCTTTCCCTCACGGTACTAGTTCACTATCGGTCGATTACGAGTATTTAGCCTTGGAGGATGGTCCCCCCATCTTCAAACAGGATTTCACGTGTCCCGCTCTACTTATTCGACGCTTAATACCACCTAATGTATTTCGTTTACGGGGCTATCACCCGCTACGGCCAGAGTTTCCAATCTGTTCAACTATACACTAGGCTATCTCGTCAAGGCTGGTCCGGGTTCGCTCGCCACTACTGCCGGAATCTCGGTTGATTTCTTTTCCTCGAGCTACTTAGATGTTTCAGTTCGCTCGGTTCGCTCCGTTACGCTATGAATTCACGTAACGGTACTGACCTAAGGTCAGTGGGTTTCCCCATTCGGACATCTGCGGATCACAGCTTATTTGCCAGCTCCCCGCAGCTTCTCGCAGGCTATCACGTCCTTCATCGCCTGTAATCGCCTAGGCATCCATCATGTGCACTTGGTCACTTGATCCTATAACTTAATAAGCTACGCTTACTAACTTACAGTCACTCTTAACATCACGCCTTTTACTCCGCGATGCTAAGCAGTTCTTACTTGAGTTAACGTTGTGCCGCTCATCAAAGTTTATTCTTCGTCGTCACACACTAACCAATCCCCG
>NZ_KB892364.1 GCF_000373745.1 Oligella ureolytica DSM 18253
CGTGAGCACTCAGATAACTGCAGCTTAAAGCTCTTAAAGGAGGTGATCCAGCCGCACCTTCCGGTACGGCTACCTTGTTACGACTTCACCCCAGTCATGAATCCTACCGTGGTAATCGTCCCCCTTGCGGTTAGACTAACTACTTCTGGTAAAACCCACTCCCATGGTGTGACGGGCGGTGTGTACAAGACCCGGGAACGTATTCACCGCAGCATTCTGATCTGCGATTACTAGCGATTCCGACTTCATGCAGGCGAGTTGCAGCCTGCAATCCGGACTACGATCGGGTTTAAGAGATTAGCTCCACCTCGCGGCTTGGCAACCCTCTGTCCCGACCATTGTATGACGTGTGAAGCCCTACCCATAAGGGCCATGAGGACTTGACGTCATCCCCACCTTCCTCCGGTTTGTCACCGGCAGTCTCACTAGAGTGCTCTTACGTAGCAACTAATGACAAGGGTTGCGCTCGTTGCGGGACTTAACCCAACATCTCACGACACGAGCTGACGACAGCCATGCAGCACCTGTGCACCGGTTCTCTTGCGAGCACACTTTAATCTCTTAAAGCTTCCAGGCATGTCAAGGGTAGGTAAGGTTTTTCGCGTTGCATCGAATTAATCCACATCATCCACCGCTTGTGCGGGTCCCCGTCAATTCCTTTGAGTTTTAGTCTTGCGACCGTAGTCCCCAGGCGGTCAACTTCACGCGTTAGCTGCGCTACTAAGCCGTAACCGGCCCAACAGCTAGTTGACATCGTTTAGGGCGTGGACTACCAGGGTATCTAATCCTGTTTGCTACCCACGCTTTCGTGCCTGAGCGTCAGTATTATCCCAGGGGGCTGCCTTCGCCATTGGTGTTCCTCCGCATATCTACGCATTTCACTGCTACACGCGGAATTCCACCCCCCTCTGACATACTCTAGCTTGATAGTTAATAGTGCAGTTCCGAGGTTGAGCCCCGGGATTTCACACCGTTCTTTCCAAGCCGCCTGCGCACCCTTTACGCCCAGTAATTCCGATTAACGCTTGCACCCTATGTATTACCGCGGCTGCTGGCACATAGTTAGCCGGTGCTTATTCCTCAACTACCGTCAGCATCTTAAGGTATTAGCCTAAGACTTTTCTTCGTTGAGAAAAGTGGTTTACAACCCGAAGGCCTTCGTCCCACACGCGGGATGGCTCGATCAGGGTTCCCCCCATTGTCGAAAATTCCCCACTGCTGCCTCCCGTAGGAGTCTGGGCCGTGTCTCAGTCCCAGTGTGGCTGGTCGTCCTCTCAAACCAGCTATAGATCACTGCCTTGGTAGGCCGTTACCCCACCAACTAGCTAATCTAATATCGGCCGCTCCAATAGCGAGAGGTCAAATGATCCCCCCCTTTCCTCCGTAGAGAATATGCGGTATTAGCCACGCTTTCGCGTAGTTATCCCCCACTACTGGGCACGTTCCGATACATTACTCACCCGTCCGCCACTCGCCACCCAAGGAACAAGTTCCTCTGTGCTGCCGTTCGACTTGCATGTGTAAAGCATCCCGCTAGCGTTCAATCTGAGCCAGGATCAAACTCTTCAGTTTAATCTCTG
>NZ_KB892365.1 GCF_000373745.1 Oligella ureolytica DSM 18253
TTAACAACGTGAAATTCCAAGACGGCGAACAAGTAATGGAGCAATCAGACAGGAAAGCTGCTTGATGCCCATACACCAGATTTGACTATAACTCTCAAATCTAAGAGAATAGGCTTTAGTTTCAACCAAAGCTTGTCACTAAGTATTGTTTGGAGCATAGAAATAGAGAGTTAGTTAAAAGTTTTCTGGCGATAATATTTTACTACTCTCTATTTTTTATTTCCAATGTGCAACAGACCCTAATCTAAAAATTTGATCCAAAAGGAAAGTTAACTCATCATGGACGTACGTAAACACAAGGCTAGTTTTTTTAGCGTAGTAATTACTTTTTTATGTCTCACGCTATCATTAAATGCTAATGCAACAGACTCAGTACTTGAAGCGGTTACCAATGCTGAAACTGAATTAGGCGCTAGAATTGGTCTAGCTGTGCATGATTTGGAAACGGGAAAACGTTGGGAACATAAATCTAATGAACGTTTTCCTCTAAGTAGTACCTTTAAAACACTTGCCTGTGCAAACGTTCTTCAAAGAGTTGATCTAGGTAAAGAAAGAATTGATAGAGTTGTGAGATTCTCTGAAAGCAATCTCGTTACATACTCACCTGTAACAGAAAAACATGTGGGTAAAAAAGGGATGTCGCTCGCAGAGCTGTGTCAGGCCACATTATCAACCAGTGATAATTCAGCTGCCAATTTTATTCTACAAGCGATTGGTGGACCTAAGGCTCTAACGAAATTTTTGCGTTCCATTGGCGACGATACTACGCGCCTTGATCGCTGGGAAACAGAACTTAACGAAGCGGTGCCTGGAGATAAGCGAGACACGACAACACCAATTGCAATGGTAACGACACTTGAAAAGTTACTAATTGACGAAACACTATCTATCAAATCTCGTCAACAACTAGAATCTTGGCTTAAAGGTAATGAGGTTGGCGATGCATTGTTTCGTAAAGGCGTTCCAAGTGACTGGATAGTAGCAGATAGAACAGGCGCTGGTGGTTATGGGTCGCGTGCTATTACTGCGGTGATGTGGCCTCCAAATCGCAAGCCTATCGTAGCCGCTCTATACATTACAGAGACAGACGCCTCGTTTGAAGAAAGAAATGCTGTCATTGCAAAAATTGGTGAGCAAATAGCGAAGACAGTATTAATGGAGAATAGCCGTAACTGATTTATTTATAGTTCGATGCCTGTATAGCGCACCGATCATATTCCTATAACAGAGTTTGTGACAGATAAGGATTAGCAGTATGTTGAATATAAACGATGTTATTAAAGTCTCAAAAGGTATTCAAGATAATATCAGAGCGGGTGAGGTGGGAACTGTAGTACATATCTTTGATGTGATTCCTCCCGTATATGAAATTGAGTTTTCTGATGATCAGGGTCGTACAATTGAAACTGTACCTTTAAAAGAAGAAGACATGAGCCTTTATTGAGCTATAGTCATTTGTGGTGTATGAGGAAAAAAGAAGGTGGCGTATCCTGTTGATTGTTTCGACCAAGAAATAACCAACAGTTGAGTGATACGC
>NZ_KB892366.1 GCF_000373745.1 Oligella ureolytica DSM 18253
CAGCAAAACCCTCCGTTTTAACTGTGTCTGACCTTAGCAGATTAACCGGCCAACATAATTGTCGTCACGCCGGTCAAGTTAATTGTCGCTCTATAGCTTCCTGAGCTCTTCAAAAATAATGATTTATCAATACTACCAATTACAAGAGGTTCATATATTATAGGAAAACTTGATACTTTCCATGACTTTAATAAAGAGCCTTGTAATGTACAATCTTTTGAATTTCCACACTTAGAAAGTCTCGATTATGAAAACATCACCAGTGAATCAATAGCAATTAATTGCGCTTATGTATCAAAAATCATTCACAATTTTGTCGATGAAGAAGAGCTATTTCCAACAGTAAATGGCAGAATGAGTTCGTCTAAATTCAATTTCAAAATAACCAACTCAAAAACAACCACTCATGATGTTCAAGTAATAAACGCTCAAATTGAAATTGATGGTGGTTATGAAGGGAATAATTCATTAGTTCTTATAGAAGCTAAAAACTATATTTCAAATGATTTTCTTATTAGACAGCTATATTACCCATACCAACTCTGGGCAAATAAAATTAACAAAAAAGTACGGCCAGTTTTTCTCACTTACTCAAATGGTGAATTTCATCTAAGAGAGTATGCATTCGATTCTTTGGATAACTATAATTCAATACGTCTTTTAAAACATACAAAATATATTATTCAAAAAGAAAGTTTCAATTTTGAAACATTACAACAAATTCTTGATGATATCAAAATACTTCCTGAGCCTCACAACGCCCCCTTTCCACAAGCTGATGAATTTAAGCGAGTTATCAATCTCTGTGAACTTTTGCTTGAAAAAGACTTTCTATCAAAAGAGGAAATAACGGAAAACTATGATTTTGTCAGCAGACAAACTGATTACTATAGCAATGCTGGTAAATATCTTGGCTTAATAGACACCGGAAGGGATCCCGCTACAAATCAAATCGGCTGTTATTTAACTGATATTGGAAAGAAAATCTTAACCACCAATCTTGCAGATAGACAAGTATTATATATTCGTCAAATTCTTTCTTATCAAGTATTTAATAAAACGTTAAAACTGTATTTTGAAAAAACCTCACCACCTTCCAAGGAGGAGATTGTCAAAATCATGAAAGAATCAAGAATTCCTAACATGAATTCTGAAAAAACCTTCAAGAGAAGAGCTACTACTGTTTTAAGTTGGATAAACTGGATTTTAGAACAAGTAGATGAATGAAATGCTATAACGGTAACCACCCCCTAAATTAACACAGCTCAAATATAGAATTTTCCTTTATAGTTAAATTATCTTTAGGGGTTTTACGATGAGCAAACGTAAGAGTGAAGAACAGATTATCGCCTTGTTAAAGCGTGCAGAAGCGGGTGAGCCGATCGCTGACCTATGTCGTCAAGAAGGTAT
>NZ_KB892367.1 GCF_000373745.1 Oligella ureolytica DSM 18253
CTCTCTATGTCAGGATAGTTGTCACCCTCTAAATTTAAATCAAGAGAGCGGTAAGGATACTATTTATGGGCCGTTATTCACTAGAGCGTAAGAACGCAGTGATCAATAAATTTCATAGTGACAACACATTGAGTCTTAGCGAACTAGCTAGGCAAGAGAGCATTCCTACCTCAACCCTTTATAATTGGCTGAAACAAGTCAATTTAGTAGGTAATGCCATGTCAAAAAAACGCAATTCGGATAACTGGTCTGCTGAGACCAAGCTGGCGACTGTGATAGAAACCGCCTCGCTTTCGGAGATTGAGTTGAGTGCTTATTGCCGAGAAAAAGGTCTTTACCCTGAGCAACTTAAGCGATGGAAGTCGGAGTGTCTACAGTCGTTTGACCAAAGCAAAGCTCAAGCTCAAGCGCTTCGCAAAGAACTTCAAGCCACGCGTCAAGAAAACAAGACATTGCAACGTGAGATTAAACGCAAGGAGAAGGCGTTAGCGGAGGCAGCAGCATTGTTGATGTTGCGAAAAAAGCTCAATGCGCTTTGGGAGGAAAACGAGGACGAATGACCTCACTCTCAGAGCGCCAACATGTGGTCAGCTTGATTCAAGCCGCTCACCGCCAAGGAGCACGTCTAGCCAGGGCGTGCGAGGAAGCTGGTCTTGCGCTGCGTAGTTATCGTCGTTGGGTAAAGGATGGTGTTGTTCAAGCCGATAAACGCCCGACAGCCGTTCGGCCTAAGCCAGCAAACAGTTTGAGTCAGGAGGAACGAGAGCTGATTCTGACGGTCTGCAATCGTGCAGAATACGCCAACTTGCCACCCTGTCAAATCGTGGCTGATCTACTCGACAAAGGTGCTTATATCGCTTCTGAAGCAACCTTTTACCGCACGCTTCGGCAAGCAAACCAGCTGCATCACCGAGGGCGTAGCCGTGCGCCTAAACCGAGCCATCAACCGACAACGCATCATGCTACCGGTCCACGTCAAGTGTGGTGTTGGGATATCACATACTGCCCGTCACGTGTACGTGGTCAGTTTTATTATCTTTACCTCGTTGAAGATATCTATAGCCGTAAAATCGTGGGCTATGAGGTGCATGAAACAGAAGACTCAGCGCTTGCGGCAGCCCTCTTACAGCGTTGTGTCTTGAGCGAGGGCTGCCTGCATCAGCCCTTGGTGTTACACTCTGACAATGGTGCACCAATGAAGGCTCAAACCTTACGCACTAAACTAGAGGAACTTAGCATAAAGGCTTCCTACAGTCGCCCACGAGTCAGTAATGACAATCCCTTCGTAGAGTCACTCTTTAGGGTCATGAAATACTGTCCTCAATGGCCATCATCAGGCTTTGCCTCCTTAGATGACACCAGAGCATGGGTCTTACGCTTTGTGCAATGGTACAACACTGT
>NZ_KB892368.1 GCF_000373745.1 Oligella ureolytica DSM 18253
ATTGACTTCGATAAGCAACTAACTTAAAAAGCTAATCACTCATCGCGCTTAATTACTTTATTACTCAAAGAAAAAGTACAGAGTTAAATATCACACAAGATATCAAACCTTACTATTTCTTCATAACTTAAGTATAAGCACTTAAAACATAATTTATTTGGCTCACCGTCGTGAAACGGTGACTGCACATTATGCCAAGTGCCCACACTTATCGGTTGTTAAATTGTTAAAGAACATATTGGCTGATTTCAACCAAGTAATTAATCAAACTAAATCGCATCCTAACGATGCACCATTTAATCAATTAATTTGTTGTCATCACCCTGTCACATCCGCCGTTAATAATAAAAACTAGAACTTATTAACTCGTGCTTCGTGAGCAGCAAAGATTTAAATTATGACTCATCTAAATCTCTTTGTCAACACTTTTTATCAAAAACTTTAAATTAATTTAAAAGCTTAATTCGAAGTGTTGTTTTCTTTTGCAAAGAGTTAATATCACTAACCACTTGTTTTGCGAAAGATGATAATTATGAATTAACTAACTATCCTTGTCAAGTCTTTTTGTTTAATTACACAAATCAATATAAACGGATAATCTTATTACCCAACGTCAACTTGACTATATATACCAAATCAACAAAAAGAATTGGTGCCGGCTACAAGAGTCGAACTCGTGACCTTCTGATTACAAATCAGCTGCTCTACCAACTGAGCTAAGCCGGCTGAAGAATGAAATTATAGACCTTTTAGAAAAATATGCAAGCCCTATTTTCATTCATTACCAAAAAAGATACGTTTTTGTACTTTTTACAACAAATAGTGTTTATTTAATGATTTGCAACACGGTAGCTTTCTTATTATTAGCGCCGTCTTTTGCAGCGGCATCCGAAGAATCGGCGCCGGCAGAAGGACTAGCCAGCTCATAATCCTCTTCAAAGGGAAAGCCCATACCCTCTTGAGTCTCTCGCGCAAAAAAACTGACAACAGTAGCGACAGGAAAATGTACATCTTGCGCCTGACCACCAAAGCGAGCACTAAATGAGACCCAATCATTATTAACCAAAAAATCTTTGGTCGCCATTGGCCCTACATTAAAAGTAATATAGCCATCTTTTACAAAGGCTTTTGGGACTTGGCAGTTTTTATCGACTCGCACAACAATATGAGGTGTTAAGCTCTCGTCATAACACCATTCATATAGCGCTCTAATTAAATATGGTTTACTAGATGCTGGAAACATAACCACCTCAACTATTTAATATGCCAATGTACAACAAGGTACGTTATAAAAAATACCCGAACATTAGTATAACAACTGTTCGGGTATTAACTAGACAAGTAATTAGCGACGCATTACTTTTTCGCTTGGTGTGAGCGCTTCAATAAATGAAGGTCGAGAAAACAATCTCTCTGCGTACTTCTGAATTGGTGCCGCACTGCGTGGCAGCTCAATACCATAATGCTCTAAACGCCACAATAATGGAGCAATAGCCACATCAGGCATAGAGAATTCCTCGCCTAATAAGTAATCGTTTTTACTCATTACCGGCGCCAATACAGTCAACTGATCGCGAATACGATTACGGGCAGCCTCCGTTTCTTCAGAATCTGGACTTAACTGACGATCCTCAAGTACGATAACGTGAGAAAAAAGCTCACGCTCAAAGTTATGCAAGAACAAACGCGTACGAGCTCGCATAATCGGTTCGGCCGGCATTAATTGTGGATGAGGAAATCGCTCATCGATATATTCATTGATGATATTAGACTCATATAGAATCAGATCGCGCTCTTCTAAAATAGGCACCTTACCATAAGGGTTCATCACTGAGATATCTTCCGGCATATTGAACAGGTCAATATCACGGATCTCAAAATCCATACCCTTTTCGTAAAGAACAAAGCGACAACGCTGTGAGAATGGGCAAGTTGTGCCTGAATGAAGAATCATCATATAAATTGGTCTCCGTTAAACAAATTAAGGTCAGCGCCCTAAGACACTGACCTCGTATGCCCTGCAAGTGCTTTGCAATTGCAGGAGGTGTTGTCCATGCTGAATTATTTTACATGCTTCCAGTATTGCTTGCTTAAGAACCAAGCAACAACAAAGAACAAGGCTAAGAAAATCATCACCCAAGTACCAAGTACTTTACGGAAATGTTGATCCGGCTCAGCCATCCAACCTAAAAAGGCGCTTAGATCGGCCATATCCTTATCAAAGGCTTCTTTCTTAGATTCATCTAAATACTTAATTTCAGCAGAATAGTCTTCGCCACCCTTATAGTTAGCTAATTCCTTTTCGCTTTCTAAGGTAGCAAACCCGTCTTTGTCAAAACGAGTAACTGTCTCTATCCACTTGATGCTGTCGCCATCTTCAACCGGCTTAACCTCAGTAATAATTGCCTCAACAGGGCCTTGCGCTTTCCAGAAAGGATTAGGCATTGCCGCATTTGGGAAAACTAGGTTATTCCAGCCGGAAACGCTACTTTGGTCACGGTAAAAAGTACGTAAATAAGTATATACATAGTCTTCGCCCGGCTGACCTAAGTTAGCAGATCGAGAGCGTGTGATAACCGATAAATCCGGAGGAGTAACACCCATCCATGCTTTGGCATCTTTGGCTGTCAAAGCGATATTCATCATATCGCCAACACGCTCACCAGTGAATAGCAAATTCTCTTCGATTTGCTCCTCGGTTAAACCGAGGTCCATCAACTTGTTATAGCGCATATAGTCAGCACTATGACAGTTCAGACAGTAATTAACAAATAGTTTGGCACCATTTTGCAACGCTGCTTTATCAGTCACTTTAACAGGCACCTCATCCCAAGCATAGCCTGAGGCAGCTGTCGACGTCGTAACCGCAGCAATAGTCAAAGCCAAAACACTTAATATCTTTTTAAACATGATTCACCCTTGCTCTTAGTGTGGCTTGTAAGTAACACGTTCCGGCACTTCTTTGAATGTACCCAAACGGCTCCAAATAGGCATAAAGAAGAAGAACGCTAAGTAGACTACAGTACTTATCTGAGAAATAAGGTTCAGCAAGTCACTAGGCACCTGAGTACCGATATAGCCTAAGATCACGAAGTTAATCATGAACACCGCGTAAACCAACTTGTGCCAGCCCGGACGATAACGAATTGACTTAACAGGTGACTTGTCTAACCAAGGCAAGAAACCAAGGATAACAACCGTACCACCCATCACCACAACGCCCCAGAACTTAGCATCAAACACGCGTAACGTGATAGCCACAGCAATTAACACGACCGGCCAAACAATCTTCCAAATACCGCGAGTATTTTTGCTGAAGAACAAACCAATCGCGAAGATCACGCAGAAAGCAACTAACGCCCAAGTAAACTGGTCAGTTGTTGCACGCAACATTGAATAGAACGGTGTGAAGTACCATACAGGCGCAATGTGCGCAGGCGTCACATACGGGTCAGCAGGAATAAAGTTATTGGCTTCGAGGAAGTAACCACCCATGGTAGGCGCAAAGAACATAATTGCCGCAAACACCAATAAGAAACCGGCCACACCAAGAATGTCATGCACTGTGTAATAAGGATGGAATGGAATACCATCAAGCGGACGACCTTTGTCATCTAGCTTGTCTTTAATTTCAACACCATCGGGGTTATTAGAACCTACTTCGTGCAACGCAATAACGTGCGCCACAATCAGACCGATTAACACTAATGGAATCGCGATCACGTGGAACGCAAAGAAGCGATTAAGTGTCGCGTCTGAAACAACGAAGTCTCCACGAATCCAAGTAGATAAACCCTCACCCACAAATGGAACAGCAGCAAAGAGGTTAACAATAACCTGTGAACCCCAGTATGACATTTGACCCCATGGTAATAAGTAACCGAAGAAGGCCTCAGCCATTAGACAGAGGAAAATTGCCACACCAAAAATCCACACTAACTCGCGTGGCTTACGATATGAACCATACAACATACCGCGTAGCATATGTAAATACACTACGACAAAGAACATAGATGCACCCGTAGAGTGCATATAACGAATTAACCAACCAAAAGGCACCTCACGCATGATGTACTCTACGGAGGCAAATGCCAATTCGCCATCAGGCTTATAGTGCATCACCATAAAGATACCGGTCAAAATCTGGATGACCAGTACTAACATGGCTAATGAACCAAAAAAATACCAGAAGTTAAAATTCTTAGGGGCATAATACTCAGTCATGTGATCTTTGACCATTTTAGTCAAAGGAAAACGTCTATCAACCCAACCAAGAAGACCTGTTGTTTCAACAACTTTCTCGCCGGCCATGTAAGGCTCCTTTTATAACTAGCTAAAAATTAAAAATCCCTGCAAGTTCCCAAGCGATTAAGCTGGACTATCCATACCAATCATGATGTTTGTATCATCGATGAAATAATATGGAGGAACAGGTAAGTTATCAGGGGCTGGCATGTTTTTAAACACACGGCCAGCAAAGTCAAACACAGAACCATGACACGGGCATAAGTACCCGCCCAACCAATCAGAGCCCATGCCCTGAGAAGTGCCTGCAGCAAATCGCGAAGATGGTGAACAGCCTAGATGCGTACAAATACCCACCATAACCATCCACTCCGGATTAATTGAACGATGCTCATTTTGAGCCCACTCCGGTGTAAAGCCCGGGCGCTGAGACATTGGATCTACTAAGTCATCAGTCAACTTAGAAAGCGTAGCTAACATCTCGGGCGTACGGCGTAAAATCCATACCGGCTTACCTTGCCACTCCGCAGTGATCATCTGCCCCGGAGCTACTGCTGAAATATCAACCTGCACAGGCGCCCCAGCAGCCTTTGCACGTTCTGATGGTGACATTGAAGCAACAAACGGTATCACCGTAGCAACTCCAGCAACGCCACCTACCGCACAGGCGGTACCTAACCAAAAACGGCGACTCGGATCATCAGGCAACACATCCGGTGACGCCTGCTCGAACTCTACCACCTCTTTTGAAAAAGTAGATTCTTGACTCATATCATTCCCTATTACTGCCAAGGTCTAAAAAAATAACGTATAGCGACCCAAACTGTCGCTATTATCGTACAAATAAAATCTTGAAACGTAAAAATATTACGATACGCAATACTAATTAACCCCTTATTATATACTTTATAAATCTGTTACAACCAAGAAAAGGAACTTTTTATGAGCAAGGCTTCTAATTTTGTACAAGAATTCAAAGAATTCGCGATCAAAGGAAATATGATTGACCTCGCTGTAGGGGTAATTATCGGTGCAGCGTTTGGAAAAATCATCGACTCCTTGGTAAAAGATGTCATTATGCCCCTGATTAGTTTCATCATTGGAGGCTCTGCTGATTTCTCCAATATGTACGTCGTTCTCTCACGACCTGAAGGATATAGTGGCCCCGAGACTTATCAAGCTCTGACAGAGGCTGGCGCCAACGTCTTTGCCTATGGCAGCTTTATCACCATCCTCATTAACTTTATCCTACTCGCCTTTGTCGTTTTTCTCTTAGTCAAAGTTATCGCAAAAGCTCGTGCCAGCTTTGAGGCAGAAAAACAAACAGTAGAGGAAGCCCCTGCGGAAGATCCTGCAGACGTCGCTCTACTCCGAGAAATTCGCGACTTATTACAAAAGCAAGAAAGTAACTTAACCTCGCCCAAGACGCTTGAGTAACATTAATTACTGACGATATTACACAATAAAGCGCGCCCTTAAATCAAGAGTGCGCTTTGTTTCTTTTGAGCTAAAGCAAATCAAACCGGATTATCTATATCCAAGTATTCTAATTCAAGCATCGGGTACTGCTGCTGCATCACTTGCATCAGTCCCTGCACACCGTAGCGCTCTGTGGCATGATGCCCGGCACCGTAATAAGCCACGCCATACTCTTTGGCCAGATGAAACACAGGCTCAGAAGCCTCGCCGGTAATATAGGCATCGGCACCCGCCAAGATAGCCTCTTCAAACATACCCTGAGCACCTCCTGTACACCATGCGACTGTCTCAACTTTTTGTTCCGGATCGCCAATAAATAATGGCTGACGAACCAACTTCTTTTCAATTGATTCGGCAAACTGTCCCGCATTTACCACACCCTCAGGCGCCCTACCGAGCCAGATAAGACCGCCCCTACCGAAAGTCTGTGGTTTATTATCCACATAATTTACACACAAACCTAAGACTTGCGCTAACATGGCATTATTGCCCCATTGGGGATGAGCATCCAGCGGCAAATGATATGCAATGAGGTTAATATCATGCTTGATTAGCTTAGCCAAGCGCTCATATTTGGCATTGATAATTTTGGGGTTTTCATTCTTCCAAAACCATCCATGGTGCACAATAATAGCGTCGGCTTGCTTTTTAATTGCTTGCTCAATAAAGTCCAAACTTGCTGTGACGCCAAAGACCACTCTTTTAAGTTCAGGCTTCCCCTGCACCTGTAGTCCATTAGGTGCATAATCCTGAAATAGTGTTGGTTGAAGCTGTTGGTCTAGCCAAGCAATAAGTTCTTTGACTGTAATTTTATCCACGATTGATTCCTAATAATATATGTACCGCTATTGGTTGATTTTCTCACAAGCAGTAACTATTGTTTTGGCGCTGATTTTTACAATTAGCACAGTCAGACCCGGTTGGCTTGGTCAGCAAATCGAAATCCAGTCACAACCGACTGCCACGGTCAAAATTCAAGCTGAAGCGATCCCAAATCCAACAAACTCCAATAAAGCTCAAGCACCAATTACAACCACTGCAACCGTTTTTACATCGTATGCAGATGCGGTTAAATTAGCTGCGCCATCGGTCGTTAATATTTATACAACTAAACGCATCAACTCGCCGCTGCGGGATCTCAATGATATCCCATCACTGCGTCCTTTTATTCAAGAACAAAATGAGCGTCAGCGCTTAAGCGATCCCACCAGCCTTGGCTCGGGAGTGATCGCCTCTGAACAAGGCTATATCTTAACCAATTATCACGTCGTTGAAGCAGCTGACGCGATTGAAGTCCTACTTCACGATGGCCAACGCGCCCCTGCTAAATTTATTGGCGCCGATCCGGACACCGATCTGGCCGTATTACAAATCACGTCAACCGGCCTTCAACCGATTAAAACCGATCCCAATCAGGCCCTTAATATCGGTGATGTCGTCTTGGCCATTGGCAACCCGTTTGGGGTCGGCCAAACAACGACCATGGGGATTATTTCAGCCCTTAACCGCTCAGGTTTAGGCATCAACACCTACGAAAACTTTATTCAAACAGATGCCGCCATTAATCCCGGTAACTCAGGTGGCGCACTCATTAATGTCAACGGCAGCTTGATTGGCATCAATACTGCCATTTATTCTGAAGCGCACTCCGGCGGCTCTTTAGGCATTGGCTTTGCCACACCGGCCAGCACAGCGGTGAAAATTATGGAAGAGATTATAGCCACCGGAAAAGTCTCCCGCGGTTGGCTCGGCGTAGAACCCCAAGACGTAACAGCCGATCTCGCCAAAGCTTTCAACCTGCCACAAGTACGCGGCGTGATTGTCGCTTCTATCGGTCAAAATAGTCCGGCCGCAAGTGCCGGCCTTGCCGTAGGCGATATCATCATCAAGATCAATGACCTACAGGCAATCAATACGCGCCAGATGCTTAACGAGGTAGCGACCTTAAAGCCAGGCACCGTAGTCAAGCTGGAAGTATTAAGAAGCGGCCGCCCGCTAGAGTTTAATGTCACGCTAGCACAACGACCGCAAACTTTTGAGTAACAAAGCGATATCTCTTATAAGGCTGAGCGCATCAATTTGAATTGCCGGTGCTCTACTCTGCCTGCGGTTTTCTTACCTTAACAAAACGGCATAAGAAAATACCCAGCTCATACAAAAGACAAATGGGAATGGCCATTAATAGCTGACTAATAACGTCAGGCGGCGTAATAACGGCAGCGACAACAAAGGCGCCGACAATCACATAGCCCCGGACTGACTTTAGCTTTTCGACCGTAATGACGCCAAATGACACCAACACAATAACCGCTACCGGGACCTGAAAAGTCACGCCAAACGCCAGAAACATGGTCATCACAAAACTTAAATACGCAGCAATATCCGGTGCTACGGTAATAGACTGTGGCGCGACCATCGCAATAAACTGGAACACCGTGTTAAATACCACATAGTAGCAAAACAGCATACCGACAAAAAACAACAGGGTGCTGGCCAAAATCAAAGGCAAAACAAGACGCTTCTCATGTCGATAAAGGCCGGGAGCTACAAATGCCCACGCCTGATACAACACGACCGGCAAAGCGATCACAAAGGCCAGCAACAACGTCACCTTCAAGGGCACCAAGAAAGGAGTAATAACGCCCGTTGCAATCATCGTATGATTTTCCGGCAAGGTATTGACCATTGGTTGCGCCAAGAAATCATACACTGCACCGGTCCCGGGAAATATGGTCAAGACAACAAAAACGCCCAGTACCGCAAGCAGCATGCGGATAATACGTGTGCGTAGCTCAATTAAATGCGAGAAAAAGCTTTGACCTACATCTTCTGCTGCAGACTTAACCTCTTTAGACATTTAAGCCACCATGATCATTAGAATTCTTTTTATCTTGCGTATTGGCATCGGCAATTGCCTGCCCATCCTGCCCTCTAACCACCTGCTCTTCGTCCGACGGCTCCTGAGGCATCTGTTCCCACAATGCCAATCCCTCTAAGCTCCTATCGGCATCAACAGGGCTAGCGCTGTCCTCGATAAACGCAGTCGAATCCTGACCCCAAGCTTCGCGCTCTTCAGGGCTAGGCTCCGGTGCTTCTAAAGGCTCAAACGTCGGACCATCATAAATACCTGCAACCTGCTGCGGTGCGGAGCCATCGGTGGACACCTGCTCGTCTGCGGCAGACCATCTTTGCTGAATCACATCAGCAGCGCTGGCTACGCTGTCATCATTTTCGTCGGGGTAAATCAGTGAACCACCCGCAACCGTAGACTGATGCGCATCCACCAGCGTACTGGTCGGCGCAAATGAAGCGGATGGATTAACGGAGAAGGCTTGCGAGGGCTCTATGACCTCCGCCTTAGCGTCAGAAACCACGCCCATGGCGGTAACGCCGGTTGTTTTACCGGCTTTAGCGACTGTATCGGTTGCTTTAACAGCTGCTGATTTAGAAGCGCTCGACAACGGATTGGCAACCGCTTCTTTGACCGATTTATCAATTGCCAACTCTTTTAAATCAGGTAGCGGATTAAGATCGCCCTTGAGCTGCTTTTCTAAATCCGTCACTTCCGACTTGACCGCATCTAAAGGATTACTGATTTTCTTTAAAGGATCTGTCACTGAAGCAATCTCCCCCTCAACAGAGGATTTCACCTGAGTGACATTAGACGCCACCTCATCCTTAAACTTTTTGATGTCTTCGACATGCATCTCACGCTCGATATCGCTTTTGATATCGTTAACATAGCGTTGAGCACGCCCCACCAACAGACCTAAAGCTCTTGCCGTTTTAGGCAAGCGCTCTGGTCCTATGACAATTAAAGCGACCAGCGCAATAATAAATATCTCGGAAAGACTTAAACCAAACATATTACCCTAATACTACCTATCACGTTACGTGCTTAAGCAGTAGGTTTATCCTCACGCTTAACCTCTTTGAACTCTGCGTCTTGGACATCGCCGGCTTTTACAGCCTTAATCTCATCTTCTGCACTGGCTTTCTGTGTGGTTGTATTGTCATCTTCCGCATCACCTAGGCCCTTTTTGAAGCCTTTGACTGCCGTGCCTAAGTCCTCGCCTACATTACGTAGCTTCTTAGTACCAAAAACCAAAGCAACTACCACTAAAACGATTAACCAATGCCAAATACTTAATGAGCCCATCTCATTCTCCTAAAGAATTTTTTGTTACTAAAAAATAGTATGTTAAATTTACACTCATCGATGAAACAAATCACCTATGCCTACTCACTGCGTGAGGCTTTTTCCACTAAACCGGATAAGCCCTCACGTCGAGCTAATTCATTTAATATCTGCTCAGGCTTAACACCATAATAAGTTAAAGCGACCAAGCTATGGAACCATAAGTCTGCCGCTTCGTAAATTATCTTATTCTGATCCGCCTCTTTGCAGGCCATAATTAATTCAGCGCTTTCTTCGGCAACCTTTTTTAAAAAAGCGTCTTCGCCCTTATGGTATAGCTTAGCCACATAAGAACTACTAGGATCACCGCCATTTGCCGGTAACCGACTCTCAAGCACCTGCTCTAACTGCTTTAAAATATGCTTTGCATCAAATTCCATGTGCTGTGACATTGAATACCCTATGTAACTACTCTGATGGATACATGGTGTCGGGATCAACCAGCACAGGATCGACATCTTCCCAATCCTGCACCTCGTTGCTGTGAGTTACTAACTTCTTATAGAAGCAACTTTCGCGACCCGTATGGCAAGCCACGCCGCCAATTTGTTCGACCTTGAGCAAAACGACATCCGCATCACAATCCAAGTAAATATCATGCACTATTTGCGTATGACCGGAGCTCTCACCCTTGCGCCATAACTTCTTGCGGGAACGTGACCAATAAACGCCGCGCTTTGAATTGACAGTTTCAACCAACGCCTCGTGATTCATCCAAGCGACCATCAGTACACGCTCTGACTGCCAATCCTGCGCAATCACCGGAATGAGTCCTTGCTCATTGAAGTTGACACGA
Organism: Oligella ureolytica DSM 18253; assembly: GCF_000373745.1. Taxonomy (GTDB): domain Bacteria; phylum Pseudomonadota; class Gammaproteobacteria; order Burkholderiales; family Burkholderiaceae_B; genus Oligella; species Oligella ureolytica. Next base: position 10,719 of record NZ_KB892368.1, read on the forward strand.
GTAATCCACTGCATTTAATCTAACCTAACCGAAATACCTTGATCACGCATAAACTGCTTGCACTCCTCGATGGTATAGTCACCAAAGTGAAAAATACTGGCAGCTAACACAGCGCTTGCACCGCCAATAGTAACACCATCGGCCATATGCTGTAGATTACCGACACCACCTGAAGCAATCACCGGGATAGTGACAGCGTCGCTAATTGCTCGCGTCAACTCCAAATCAAAACCGTCTTTGGTGCCATCTCTATCCATGCTGGTGACCAAAATCTCGCCGGCACCATAATCTGCCATCTTAGAAGACCACTCAACCGGGTCTAAGCCGGTAGCGGTTCGCCCACCATGAGAGTAAACCTCCCATCGCAAAGGCTCGCCCTCTGCATTGACACGACCTGCGTCAACCGCAACCAGAATCCGCTCCGAGCCAAAGCGTTTGGCAGCGTCACGAATTAATTCCGGATTAGCGATTGCGGCACTGCCAATTGACACTTTGGAGGCACCAACATCTAAAAGACGCTGGATATCATCTACACTGCGTATGCCTCCACCAACAATTAAAGGAATCGAAATCACCGCAGCAGTTTGCTGAATAATCGGTAAAATCAAATCACGACCTTCACTTGTCGCCGTAATATCTAAAAAAGTCAGCTCATCAGCGCCCTGCTCACTGTAACGCTTCGCAATCTCAACCGGATCGCCCGCGTCACGCAGATCAACAAAATTTACACCCTTAACAACACGACCACCATTAACATCCAAGCACGGGATGACTCGCTTATAAGAACCAGATTGTTGGTTAGTTTGGTCGTGTTGCATTATGCCTGCTCCTCTATGCCATCAAAATAATCGTCAACATAATCTAAGGCTTCCTCAAAGTTTAAGGTACCTTCGTAAATGCTACGACCTAAAATCACCCCTTCGACACCCTCATCGGCTACCTTGCAAAGGGCTTCAATATCACGTAAATCTGTAACACCACCGGACGCAATCACCGGAATACGGGTCGCTTGTGCTAAACGCACGGTGGCTTCGATATTGACACCGCTCAACATGCCGTCTCTGCCAATATCAGTATAAATAATTGACTCTACGCCTAGGTCTTCAAAGCGTTTAGCCATCTCAATGACGTCATTTTTAGTCACTTTCGCCCATCCGTCGGTAGCGACCTTGCCATCTTTGGCATCTAAACCAACAATGATGTGACCACTGAATGCGCTACAAGCGTCTTGTAAAAAACCGGGGTCCTTAACCGCAGCGGTACCGATAATGACATAATCCATGCCAAGGTCAAGATAGCGCTCGATAGTTTCCATGTCGCGGATACCACCACCGATTTGCACCGGAATTTCGCGATCAATCACGTTTAAAATAGCTTCTATCGCGTCTTGATTTTTAGGGCGTCCCGCAAAAGCACCATTTAAATCAACTAAGTGTAAGCGCTCCGCACCTCGTTTGAGCCAAGTTTCAGCCATGGTGCCGGGGTTATCAGAAAAAATTGTGGTGTCGTTAAGATCACCTTGTCTAAGACGTACGCACTGGCCGTCTTTTAAGTCGATGGCTGGGATCAGCAGCATGATATTACAGAAAAATAATTTAGATTTAAATCAAATAGCAGCGATACGTTATTCGCCACCCCGTAAATAGTATTTATACCCTATTTTTGATGTCGAGGATAAATAATAACCGTCATAAATACAATTAAATTGTCCAAGCTCAATAATCACCGACAATTTGTCGTTCTAATCCGACGGAAAGAACTGATACACAAAAAATGAGGCCTCATAACAGAAGCCTCATTGCTTTATGGAATTACTAAACTCTCACTTAGAGTACACCCTTGGTGGAAGGAATGACACCGGCCATACGAGGATCCTCTGCTAGGGCCATGCGCAAAGCTCGTCCAAACGCCTTAAACACAGTCTCAGCCTGGTGGTGCGAGTTAATGCCCTTTAAATTATCAATGTGTAGTGTTACCGCAGCGTGATTAACAAAGCCTTGGAAAAACTCTTGAAACAAATCCACATCAAAACGACCAATAAGCGCTCGAGTAAAGGGGATGTTGTAATACAACCCCGGACGACCTGAAAAATCGATAACCACTCTGGACAGGGCCTCGTCTAATGGCACATAAGAGTGACCATAGCGCACAATTCCTTTTTTATCACCCACTGCTTTAGCAAAAGCCTGACCCAAGGTAATACCCACATCCTCTACCGAATGATGATCGTCAATGTGAGTATCACCATCACAGTGGACTTCTAAGTCAATTAAGCCGTGACGGGCGATTTGATCTAACATGTGATCTAAAAAAGGCACGCCCGTATTAATATCTTGCTTACCCGTACCATCCAAATTGATCGCGACGCGGATCTTGGTCTCTTGGGTATGACGACTAACTTCAGCACTACGCATTGTAACTGTAACTCCTCAAAAATAGATTAATTCTTATAACGATACTCTGCACTCTTGGCGTGGGCCTGCAACCCCTCACCATATGCTAAGGTGCTGGCGATTCGCCCTAATGTATCGGCTCCTCTCTTGGAGATATTGATTAAGCTTGATCGCTTTTCAAAATCATAAACCCCTAGAGGTGATGAAAAACGTGCTGTTCTTGATGTGGGTAAAACGTGGTTAGTGCCCGCGCAATAATCACCCAAGGACTCAGAACTATAGGGCCCAATAAAGATAGCGCCCGCATGTCGAATACGATCAACTAAAGGCTGGGGCTCTTGCACCGAGATTTCTAAGTGCTCTGCAGCAATGTGATTGGCAATATCACAGGCTTCATCCAAATCGCGAACTTGAATCAAGGCACCGCGATTAGCCAGACTGGTCGAAATAATCGCTTTACGCGACATCTCCGGCAACAATCGCTTGATTGACGCCTCAACCTCATCCAGATAAGCAGCGTCAGGGCACAGTAAAATGGCTTGAGCTAACTCATCATGCTCTGCTTGTGAAAACAGATCCATGGCAATCCACTCAGCAGGCGTTTTGCCATCACATATAATCAAAATCTCGCTTGGACCGGCAATCATATCGATACCAACCACGCCGAATACTCGTCGCTTCGCCTCCGCAACATAGGCATTGCCCGGACCGACAATCTTATCAACCTGTGCAATACTCTCTGTACCATAAGCTAACGCCGCCACCGCCTGAGCACCGCCGATCGTAAGCACACGATCCACACCTGCCACTGCAGCCGCAGCAAGCACGATAGGATTTTGCTCGCCACCGGGCGTAGGCGTGACCATGACGACTTCCCCAACGCCCGCAACCTTGGCCGGAATCGCATTCATCAGCACAGAAGAAGGATAAGCAGCCTTGCCCCCCGGCACATATAGCCCAACACGGTCCATCGGTGTAACCTTTACACCCAATACCGTCCCGTCTTCCTCTTCATAGGTCCAACCGGTGCTTTTTTGGCGCTCATGATAGGCGCAAATGCGTTTTGCTGCCTGAGTTAGTGCATCACGCTGCTCCTGAGGTAAAGCGGCAAGCGCTGCTTCACATGCTTCATTAGAAACCTCCAGCTCAGCCATATGCTCTGCGCTAACCCCGTCAAACTTACGACTATACTCAACGACGGCCGCATCACCATGCTCGCGCACATTGGCCAAAATCTCACTCACAGCAGACTCAATTTGTGAGTCTTGCGCTTCATCGTAGGCTAGCAACTGAGTTAATTGCTCATCAAAGCCCTGATCACTAGAATTTAAACGATTAATCACTGACATAACTATTCCAACGCGGCCTTTTCAAAGGCATCAAGAAATGGCTGTAAACTTTTACCACGGGTTTTTAACGCCGCCTGATTCACGATTAAGCGCGAAGAAACCGGCATCACATCCTCAACATCAATCAGATTATTGCCGCGTAAGGTGCCACCAGTGGAGACCACATCAACAATGGCGTCAGCCAAACCGGTTAGCGGCGCTAACTCCATCGAACCATACAACTTAATAATATCAACGTGTACCCCCTTCTTAGCAAAATGCTCGCGCGTGATATTGACATACTTAGTTGCGACCCTTAAGCGACTGCCTTGGCGTACCGCCTTTTCGTAGTCAAAGCCCTGGCGTACAGCGACTGCCAAACGACACTTGGCAATATTTAAGTCAATCGGTTGATATAAACCACCCGCATGGTCTTGGCTGTATTCATATAAAATATCCAAACCTGCCACGCCAAAATCTGCAGCACCATATTGCACATAGGTCGGCACATCCGAAGCCCGTACAATTAAAATCTGTAGATTTGGATCACTTGTCGGCAAAATCAATTTGCGCGACTTGCTGGGGCTCTCTGTCACCTCAATACCTACCGCAGCTAAAAGCGGTAAAGTGTCATCAAAAATACGTCCTTTGGAGAGGGCAAGCGTGAGCTTATCCATGATTAATTTATCCTTTCAATATTTGCGCCCACAGCACGGAGCTTTTCTTCCATATTGACATAACCGCGGTCAAGGTGGTAGATCCTATCAATGATTGTTTCACCCTCGGCAACCAAACCGGCAATCACCAAGCTGGCAGAAGCACGAAGGTCTGTCGCCATCACTATCGCACCAGAGAGCTTATCCACACCATTAATCACCGCAGTGGGGCCATCGAGTAAAATATCGGCGTTTAAGCGCAATAACTCCGACACATGCATGAAGCGGTTTTCGAAAATATTTTCTACTACAACACCGGTGCCCTCGGCAACAATATTCATCGCCATCATCTGTGCTTGCATATCGGTAGGAAATCCGGGGTGTTCGGCTGTACGAAAACTGACTGCCTTGGGCCGGGTAGGCATTTTAGCGCAAATCCAGTCTTTGCCCTGTTCGATTTGCAGCCCTGCTTCTTCTAACTTATCTAAGGTAGCACCCATGGTCGCCGGAGCGACATGGCGCAAAAGTAATTCGCCACCGGTAGCGGCAACTGCGCACAAGAACGTGCCTGCTTCGATCCGATCAGGAACAATCGAGTAGTCAGTACCATGCAAACGCTCAACCCCCTCGATCTCGATTCGATCGGTACCATGGCCGGTAATCTTTGCCCCCATCGCAATGAGGATATTAGCTAAATCAACGACTTCCGGCTCTCGCGCTGCATTTTCCAGCACGGTTGTGCCCTTGGCCAGTGCAGCTGTCATTAAAAACTGCTCAGTCCCGCCCACGGTCACCATATCGGTACGGATTGAACCACCCACCAAGCCGCCATCAGTGACTGCGCCAACAACATATCCGTGCTCAACCTCTAACTGAGCACCTAATTCTTTTAGGCCTTTGAGATGCTGATCCACCGGACGCGAGCCAATGGCACAACCACCCGGCAAACTGACTTTTGCTTGACCGATGCGAGCCAATAACGGCCCTAAGACTAATATGGATGCGCGCATGGTACTGACCAACTCATACGGCGCTTCATAGGAGCTGACTTCCTTTGTTTGTAAACGCAGCACATCATCGTCAAGCCACTCAGCTTCTACACCTAACTGCTGGAGGACAGCGACCATTGTTTCCACGTCTTTGAGGCGAGGAATATTGCGCAAAATAACCGGCTCATCAGTCAACAACGTCGTGCACAAAATAGGTAATGCTGCATTTTTTGCACCTGAAATAACGACCTCACCGTGCAGGGGTTGGCCGCCGATGATTTTTAATTTAGCCATTTTGTGCGAATTCTTCTGGTGTTAAGGTTTTCATAGATAACGCGTGAATTTCAGCCTTCATGCGATCACCCAATGCCGCATAAACCAACTGATGACGTTGAATCAAGCGCTTACCGGCAAATTCCGGACTGACAATAATTGCTTGAAAATGTGAGCCATCACCTACCACATGCACGTGCTCACAGGTCATATTACTCTCAATATATTCTTTGATCTGATCAGGTGTAGGTAACATAGTGATAAAACCCTTTAAACTTAAAAATTAATTTCTTAACTTATAACCGCTAACAATTAATCGTAAAGCGATGATTGAAACAAAAATAAAAACCCCGCCCACCACGAGTAAACAAAGCCATGGTGAGCTATCGGACACGCCGAAGAAACCATATCGCATCCCGTCGATCATGTAAAAAACCGGATTCCACTGGGACACTGCCTGCCAAAATGGAGGCAAGGAGTGAGTCGAATAGAACACACCCGATAAGAAACTCAGGGGCATGATTAGGAAGTTTTGGAATACCGCGAGCTGATCAAACTTCTCAGCCCATAAGCCTGCAACCAATCCTAAAGTAGACATAATACCGCAAGCCATTACGCCAAACACTAAAACCCACAGTATATTATAAGGTAGTACAACCCTAAAAAGCATTGAAAACAGCCATAGAAAAATACCAACTAATAAACCTCGAGCAACGCCACCAAGCACATACGCTGCGTACAGCTCGTAAGCAGACATCGGTGGCAGCAAAATAAACACTAAGTTACCGGTAATTCTGCTTTGGATTAATGAAGAAGAAGCATTAGCAAAGGCATTTTGCTGCATACTCATCATGATTAAGCCGGGAATTAAAAAGGCGACATAATCAATCACAATATTAGAATCCGGATAGGCCTGAACTCGCCCTTCTAGCACATGAGAAAACACCAACAAATAGAGTAAAGACGTCACGACCGGCGCTAAAATCGTTTGCAAAGCGACACGCCAAAAACGCCTAAACTCCTTGTATAGTAGTGTGGGAAAGCCTGAACCAAAGTGCTGATTATTACGCAATCTCTGGTAGGCCTCGCTACCCAACGAATCAGTTTTGTGCTGATCGGAAAATTGCTGAACCTGATTATTCATGCTGTTACTCACTGACCATCTCCTGCGCCGGCGTATACATAGCACGTGTAAAGGCATCTTCTAAGTTTGAACTCCCATAACGCGCTAAGATCGCTTCTGTTGTCTCTAAAGCAATTAAATTACCGCGCTTTAAAAAAGCTAAACGGTCACACATCGACTCAGCCTCTTCGAGATAATGTGTTGTTAATAAAATTGTATGACCCTTTTTGTTTAATCTTGAAATAAACTCCCAAAGACCACGACGCAAATCAACATCAACACCGGCTGTCGGCTCATCCAAAATAATGACTGGAGGACAGTGCACCAAGGCTTGTGCCACTAACACACGTCGCTTCATACCGCCGGACAAGGCACGCATATTTTCCTCGGCCTTGTCAGTCAATCCCAAATTAAAAAGGATCTCGTCAATCCAGTCATCATTTTTCCCTAAACCGAAATAACCGGATTGTAAACGTAATGTTTCGCGAACAGTAAAAAACGGGTCATAGACAAGCTCTTGTGGCACAACACCTAATGCTCGACGTGCCTGCCTAAACTCGCTTTGCACATCATACCCCATGACCTTGGCGGTACCGGAAGTTGCTTTGACCAAACCGGCCAACACTGAAATCAATGTGGTTTTACCCGCACCATTCGGACCCAGCAAGCCAAAGAACTCGCCCTCTTTAACCTCAAACGAGACATCGCTAAGCGCCTGAAATCCGTCTATGTCCGCATCGTTGCTAAAAATACGGCGCCACATAGACACATCTTTTGCATAGGCTTTTGAAACATGCTCGAATTGAATTGCACTTGACATGATTTTTTAGTTTCTTATAACGTAAGAAGTGAGGTTAAGCCACTTGAACCTAACCTCACTTTGATAATTTGACGGTGTTTGAAGAGTACGCTAGCTAGCGATTAACTCATCAAATAAGTATGTTTAAAATGTGTGGCAATTGACACCTAGCGCTGTAGGCTTTTAATTAAGCCATCGATCCCATTGCGGTTAATTTCGCCTGCAAACTGGTTACGGTAATTTTGAATTAACCAAATGCCCTCAACATTCACATCATAAACTTTCCACGAATCACCGCTTTTTTCTAATCGGTAATCCACGCCCACCGGTGTATTGCTAACACCACTAATTGTAGTGCGTACAACCACGTCATCCGCATTAGGATCGCCACGGAACTGCAGCATATTAATGATTGTACTGTCTTTAACATCCTTGAGTGCGCCACTATAAGTACGAATCAGCGTACCCTTGAAGCCTTCAACCAATGCCGCTCGCTGCTCGGCAGTCGCCTGACGCCACGGCTGCCCCACGGCTAAACGTGTTGTCTTCTCCATATTAACATGTGGCACCACATGTTGTTCAATCAAGCGGTTTGCTGCGTTGATATCACCGGAACGCGCGGCTGTATCAGCTAACAAACTTTTTAGCGCTCTATCAGCGATCTCTTCAACAAAGTCATTGGGATGTACTGCTGCTTGTGCATGTACACCGGCAAACACACTGGTCGCTAATAATGCTGCTAATGCGCTACGGCTTACTACTTTATTGGTAACAAACTTCATAAACTCTCTCCATCATCAGAATCAGATGAGTTATCGATCAACATAAGGTAGACGGTGGAACTTCATAACACCTGCGATAACTCGTTGACTCAATGTACAGCATTTGATGCTGTACATTTTTTAGTCTTTGTATAGATATGTAACCTGCCAGAAACCCCGATTTTATTCTTCGGGATCGTCATATTGAGGTACGCCACCCGCTGTGCCTGTACTACCTGCCGCACCAGCTTCCGGATCATCGTAAGCTTCAGGGTCATCGTAGCCCGGGAGAGTCTGATACTCATAATCATCGGTCGTAGGTACGTATTTATCAAACGTAGGCTTCATGAACATATCCTCGCCCGGACCATACCTTCTATCGTCTTCTTTAGTCCATGCCGGGACCTTGGTACCATCCTTAATTTCAGGCTCTTTCTTTTGTGCGACTAAAGCTCGACGGTTCTGTAAATACGCATCACGTACAAAACTATACTTATCCAGCGCAATGTCAGACGCCAAATCATCGGCATCCAGCAGCGAAGCGCGAGTATCAATCGCATCAATAACGACCACTGGATTACGTAGACGGACATTATCAATACTCCATGGCGAAATATGAGCAGCTGTTGAACCGACTGAATCAACCGCCAGACCACCCATGTCACGGAAAGTGCTGGAAGCAAGGACGGGTAACACAACATAATTACCTTCACCAAAGCCCCAAACAGCCAGAGTCGTACCAAAATCATTAGGGATTTTATGGGCACCATTCATTGATGCCACATCAATACAGCCACCCAGACCCATCGTGGTATTAAACATAACACGCCCAAAGGTATTGACGGCATCTAAGCCACGCCCTTGCAGCATGCTATTAAAGCCGGACCAGACATCACCCAAGTTGCCGAATATATTACTGATACATGTTCTAATCGGATTGGGTGTCAACACCTCATAGGTACGAGCGACCGGACGCAGAATGGCACCATCTAAGGCCTCATTCACCTCGAACATCGTACGGTTATAACTTTCAAAGGGATCGTTTGGATCAGGATTTGGTACGGATACACAAGCCGACAAACCCAATCCGACAGCCCCTATTGCGGCTAATCTTTTGGTTGCATTAAGCATAAAATTCTCAATTAGTAATGTAGTTTTTTATAAAAATTGTGCTTAGCTCTTAATCCGATGAGCCTGCCTTGTCTGCGGTTGAAAATAGGAATCGACTAATGAGATCCTCAATGACAACAGCGCTCTGAGTATACATAATAGAACCGCCATCCTTTAACATCGCTTCCTCAGCGCCCGGTGTCAGATCGAGGTATTGCTCACCAATCAGACCTTGGGTTTTAATCGATGCCGACGTATCCGTAGGAAACTCATACTGCTGCTCAATGTCTAATTCAACGATAGCACGATAAGACTGATTATCAAATGCAATATTTTTTACTCGACCAACGACAACACCATTACTCTTGATCGCGGAACGCTTTTTTAAGGAGCCGATATTGTCGAAGTAAGCACTGACCGTATAATTTGGTTGTAGACTAAAAGTGCTTAAGTTACCGGCGCGCATCGCCAAAAAAGCGAGAGCTAAAAGCCCTAACAAAACGAAAACACCAACTACAAACTCTACTCGTTTACTCATTCTTAAACCTTTGATTTAAAACATGACGGCGGTCATTAAGAAATCCAGACCTAAGACCGTTAAAGAACTAATTACCACAGTACGAGTGGTGGCTTGCGACACACCTTCCGGCGTGGCTCTACACGTCCAACCTTGGTGCAAGGCAATCAACATACATGCCACACCAAAAACCAAGCTTTTAATCGCACCATTTAACACATCGTCAAAGACATCTACCCCTGCCTGCATTTGTGACCAGAAGGAACCATCATCAACGCCTAATGAGACAACCCCAACAAACCAACCGCCCAACACTCCGACAGCAGAGAAAATGGTGCCCAAAATCGGCATTGCGATCACGCCCCCCCAAAAGCGGGGTACTAAAATACGCTCGACGGGATTAATCCCCATCACCTCAACAGCATCTAATTGCTCTCCGGCCTTCATCAAGCCAATCTCAGCTGTCATTGACGTCCCGGCACGACCTGCAAAAAGTAAAGCCGTCACGACCGGCCCCAATTCTCGCATCAGAGAAAGTGCCACCATCATACCGAGCGCCTGCTCTGAACCGAACATCGACAGGATGCTATAGCCCTGAAAGCCTAAAACAAAGCCGACAAATAAACCGGATACAGCAATAATCAGCAGCGAATAAACACCGATAAAGTGAATTTGCTCAATCAACAAACGAGGCCGCTTAAAAATAAAGCCGGTGCGCGCCAACATCTGGAATAGCAAGATGAAAATATTGCCTAAATAGGCGATGGATTTAATAACACAACCACCTAAAGTAGCGATCCACTGAAACATACTATCGCTCCCTATGTTGAGATGGTTTATGACGGGCGAGCAGCTTTTGCTTTTCTGTATACCAGCTCTCGTAATCAGGCGTGATAGGATACTCAAAGCGCGCGCCTTCCTCTGGCGGCAAGCCATTGATGAAATTTTGTACTCGGCTGTCATCCAGCGCTCGAATCTGCTCAGGCGTACCCTCTGCAATGACCGCCCCTTGGTGCAGCATATACACATAATCCACGATTCGGAAAGACTCCTCGATGTCATGAGTAATTAACAAACCCGCCGTACCTAACTTATCTGTAATGCCACGCAACATATCCGCTGTCTGATTCATTGAAATCGGGTCAAGCCCCGCAAACGGTTCATCGTAGAGGAGCAGCTCAGGCTCCATGACGATAGCGCGGGCTAAAGCAATACGTCTCGCCATACCGCCCGATACCTCTGACATACCCAAGTGCGCAGCAGCCTTTAAGCCGACGGCAGATAATTTTTCCAATACTCTATCAACAACCTGTGCTTCATCCATCGTGGTTAACTCCCGCAATGGATAGGCGACATTTTCAAACGTATTTAAATCAGTAAATAAAGCACCTTGCTGAAACAACACGCCCATTTTTTTGCGTAATAGGCTCAGCTCTTTTTTGTTGATATGATTGATCACTTGGCCAAATAGTCTCGCCTCTCCGGCCATAGGACGAATTTGTCCGGTCACGCCACGCAAAATGGTTGACTTACCGGAGCCGGAACCACCAATTAAGGCGATTAACTGCCCCTTGTGGATGGAAAGATTAACTCCAGTGAGGACGACTCGCGAACCGTAACCAAGACTAACATTATTAAACTCGACTACTTTTTCCGAACGAGAGAAATCAGTTTGTTTAGCTGGGTGATCGGACGATACGATCGGTGTATCCCTAGAAGAGCTATCAGAGCTAGTAATTGACATTAAATGTATTATTTACTTTATATTTAATAAAGAATGCTTAATTGTAGAAAATCAAATTTTTTTATGCAATAAATATAACATCAATTTAGCCACCTCGTTACAATAAGTGGTATCAATCAACTATTTACTGCTTAGGCAATGAAAAACAATCATCAACCCCACCCATACTCCTTTCATCAACTTAACTTAGCGACCGAGCAGTTGCGTAATTTGCAACAACTTGGCTTTGAGCAAATGACTCAGGTTCAAGAACTTGCTCTGCCGCCGGCATTGGCTGGCGATGACCTGATTGTACAGGCCCACACAGGCAGCGGAAAAACCTTGGTTTTTGCTTTGACGATTATGCAAAAGCTGGCACTTGAACTAAACAACGCACAAGCGGTGGTGCTTTGTCCCACGCGTGAGCTCGCCTCTCAGGTCGCTGACTCCATCCGCCAAGTGGCTCGCGCCTATCCTTCTGTCAAAGTCAGTTTATTATGCGGTGGCAGTTCGGTGCCTCGACAAATCGATTCCCTGGCACACGGCACTCATATTATTGTCGGTACGCCAGGACGCATTGAGGACCTAATCGCTCGTGGCGCTCTTTTATTAGGTGACGTCAACACATTAGTATTAGATGAAGCGGACAAGATGATGGATATGGGTTTTTACGATAGCCTTAGCGCGATTGCTAATGCCTGCCCTCTAAAGCGCCAAACGCTGATGTTTTCCGCGACCTACACACCGGAGCTGTTAGAGAGAACGGAGGGGTTTCTCATCAATCCACACATGATCCAAGCCATCGACCAACAGAAGCCCGCTATCCAGCAAAGCTTCTACGTAGTGGAAGAGGAGGATCGTGCGTCAGCCATCATCAATCTCTTAGACCAACTTCAGCCGCTGTCTACGATTGCTTTTTGCAATACGCGTGATGACTGCGAAGTCTTGCAACAGCAACTGACACGAGCCGGGATTCACAGCGCTGTGTTGCACGGCCAAATTGATCAAAGAGAACGAGAAGACATTATTATTCAATTTGCTAACAACAGCTTAAGCGTCTTAGTGGCGACGGATGTTGCCGCTCGTGGTCTCGACATCAAAGAATTAGACTTAGTAATTAATGTGCAAATCTCGCCCAATGCTGACACCCATATTCATCGTATCGGTCGTACGGGCCGTCAAGGCGCAGAGGGTCGTGCAATTACCTTGGTCAGCAAAGATGAACTATTTCGCAAAAAAAGAATCGAAGAATCATTAGGCACAGAGTTTGAGCTCATGCAAATCCCTTCACGTCGTCGCACTCATTCCACGCTCAAACCACCAAGACAAACCATTATGATTCGTGGGGGCAAGAAAGACAAATTAAGAGCAGGTGATATTCTAGGTTCATTGACAAAAAATATGGGACTCACCATGGAGCAAGTCGGCAAAATCACGATTCACGATTTTGTCAGTTTTGTAGCGATAGATCGTACTATCGCACCGCAATTGATTCAGCGTTGGCACGCTGAGACCATCAAGGGCAAGACTCGCAAGATGCGTTTACTACCCTAATTCACTTGTGATATCAAAGAGTTAATTCCAAAAACTGAGGAACTTATCAGCCAATTGATAGTCCAAATTAGCACTCAGACAGAGAGAGTGCTAAAATATACACTGACATTTCCGTATAAGACAGCGTTTTATCTGCGAAATCACCTTAAAGGACAAATATTACTATGACAAACCAAGCATTAGCTTTAACTAACCGCGAATTAGCCACACTTGGCTCAGGTTCGATAGGGAGTATTGAGTCATATATTAGTAGTGTTAATCAAATTCCTATGCTGACGCCTGAACAAGAAAAAGACTATGCAGAGCGCCTACAATACCATGGAGATTTACAGGCAGCCCAATCACTGGTCTTGTCTCATTTACGCTTGGTCGTGTCGATTGCACGCCAGTATTTAGGTTATGGCTTGCCTCATGCCGATCTTATCCAAGAGGGTAATATCGGTCTCATGAAGGCGGTTAAGCGCTTTGATATTAACCGCGGGGTACGTTTAGTTTCTTTTGCTGTGCATTGGATTAAAGCCGAGATTCATGAGTACGTGATCCGCAACTGGCGCATGGTACGAATCGCCACCACCAAGGCACAGCGCAAGCTATTCTTCAATCTACGCAGCATGCGCCCCGACAGCTCAAGCTTAGATCCTGAGCAAATTCAAGGCATTGCAGACAAGCTTAATGTTAAGCCCACCGACGTTGTAGAAATGGAGATTCGCCTGACCGGTCGTGATATGTCACTCGATCCGGGACCAAGCTCACGCTCTGACGACGAAGAGTTTACACCTATTGACTACCTGGCTGACGAAGAAAATACGCCCTATGAGGTGCTTGCCAGACGCGATCATGAGGAACTACAAACCCATGGCTTAGCAGCTGCACTGGAGTCGTTAGATCCGCGCTCGCGTCGCATTGTAGAATCTCGTTGGTTACAAGATGATGGCGGCTTAACCCTTCATCAGCTGGCTGAAGAGTTTGGTGTATCTGCCGAGCGTATTCGCCAGATTGAGGCCGCAGCGATGAAAAAAATGCGCGCTTTTCTCGGTGAAGATGCCTTGCAATAAGTCATCACCGGTTATTCACAAAAAGATACAATTTAAAAGCGATTTTTCTTGGAACAAAACGAGAAACCAACTGACTAACACACATGAGCGGCAGAAGATATAGCAACTGCGCTCATCATTCGTCCGTTTTTCTCCTCTTTCCCTTCCCCTTGAGGACGAATGCTTACAACACTTCCGGCTCCCTTACCGGAAGTGTTTTTTTTAGTTATTCTAAAGCGGTATAGAGTTATTGAAACTGCTGCAATTTTCGCAAATCGCTCAGCATGTCTTCGATAGGCATACCCTCTCTAAAAAGCAAGACAGATCGTGCCTCTTTATCCAAAACAAACACATAAGCACTATGCTCCATCGTGTATTGCTCTCCTGCTATTGGTACTTTGTTGTAAAACACATGAAACGATTTAGCCATTGCTGCCACTTGCTCTTGGGTGCCTGTCAGCGCTTTAAAATCAGGATCAAAATAAGACAAGTACTCTGTCAGACGATCAGGTGTATCACGCTCCGGATCAACAGTAATTAAATACACTTGTAGCTGTTCTGCTTCATCTGCAGTTAACGCAGTTTTTAACTGGCTCAGTTGTAATAAGGTCGTCGGACAAACATCAGGACATAGGGTGAAGCCAAAAAAAACCAAACTGATTTTCCCCTTGAAGTCCTCAAAATAAAATGCCTCACCCCCTTCATCTGTCGCCACTAATTCCCGACCAAACTCCGTCCCTCGAATATCACTCCCATGAAAATCTGCAGTGGTCAGATTAAATAGATTTCTTAATTGTCCCTGAGCAGAAGAAGTGACCAAGAAACTGCTGCTCAATCCTAACAATATTAAGCAGCCAACACTCAACAACTTCCTCATCATTTTCAACCCTCTTCAAATCGACCCCATGATGTGACCTAAGTCACCACTGGACACAGTTCAAGCACTAACTGTTGTTATATACTGAGTGATACAATAATTTTTAATATAAGCTAGTATACATAGGAAGATTTAATCATTGAAGCGTGAGAAACTGCAGGCGCTCTATAGGCAATTAAACCAAAAAGTACAAGAAGTCCCGGTTAAGGGGTCAAGACCACTCATCATTGCCGACAAAATAGCCGGATTTATTCATCCTGGGGCAATTCTTGCTCTACAAGACAAGGAATATTGTAAGCAAGACGAGCAGGCGGTTTATTTGGCAGAGTCGTCCATGCCTAAACCCATCTTGAATGACATTCTACTTGATGTCGCTTTAAGCCTCCGTGCTGCAGGACTGACTAGAGCTTGGCGCGACGAACTACTTAATGTATACGCCGAAGGCACCGCCATCGGTCAAATAGAGCGTGCGGCCATGCGTCCTTTGGGTTTATTAACCCAAGCTATTCATTTAAATGGCTGGACCCCTGACGGTGATATTTATCTACAATTACGAGCCAGCACCAAAGCCTTCGATCCTAATATGTGGGACACCTTGGTCGGTGGTCTGCTCAATGCCGAGGATAGCGTCACCGAAGGTTTAAACCGCGAATCAGAAGAGGAAGCCGGGCTCAGTCCAAGTGATATGAAGTTACGCACGCCAATCCGCTCGATTTTGCGAATGCGTCGCAGGCTTCCCGAAGGCTATCAACTCGAAGACATTTTAGTCAGTGACTGTATCATTCCGCCCGGCACCCAACTAAAAAACCAAGATGGTGAGGTCGAACGTATTGAGTGCTTCACACCCAAAGAAGTAGTACAAATGATCGAGGATAGGGTCATTACGATTGAAGCCGCTATTGTGCTCTTAGACAGCCTAATCAATCCCCATGTTAACAATCTACGTCAATCAACTTAAGCGACCCCATCAATCAACAGCACCCCAAGGAGAGCAAAATGAGTAACGATCCTATTAATTTCAATTTTCCGTTTGTTAATATGATGCCGGACGATATGGGAGACCCCAATCTCATGCTCAATAGCATGAAAATGATGGGACAAGCATGGCAAAATTTTGCGACTGTCGCGCCACAGGCGTCGGGTATGGCCATCGATCCTAAGGAACTCGATAAGCGCATTGAGGAATTAAAAGCCGTCGAGGCCTGGCTTAAATTAAACTTATCCATGCTAAGCAGCAGCATTCATAGCTTAGAAATTCAAAAAGCCAATCTACAACACTTCAATAGCCTGATGGAAATGATGAGCGAACCCATCAAGGCGGCTCAAGCGACAGCAGCGAGCACAGCAAAACAGCCACAAGATGAAAAGCAAAGCCAAGCCGGCACTCAAGAAAACAACCCAACAGCACAAAGCGATGATACGGACAAAGCGCCGGAAGACAATAATGACGAGGAAGCAAGCTTTGCTGAAGCCAGTAGCCTAGTCCAAGAACAGGCACTCAACTGGTTTAACTTGCTGGGCGAACAGTTCAAAACCATCGTTGCCTCTGTCGCTTCAGCTACACCGACAGAAGCAAACCAAGATAATCCGCTCAAAGAAACAACTGAAGGCATCAAAGCAAGTGCTAAAAAAGCCACTAAAAAAGTCGTAAAAAAAGCCGCAAAACGTACGACTCAAAAAACAGCCGGTGCCAAAAAAACCGGTGCCAAAAAAAGCAGCACAACCGTAGCCAAAAAAACAGCCGCCACAAAAAAAACGGCGACAAATAAAGACAACTAATTAAGACAACCTAAGCATCAATCACATACACATTAACCATTTATTAATTTACACAATAGAGTCATGAAATTAACCATCGTAATCTTAGCTGCCGGCATGGGTAAGCGCATGCAATCCGACTTACCTAAAGTACTTCACACACTGGCGGGCAAACCCATGTTGGCTCATGTCATAGATAGTGCGAAGCAATTAAAGCCGGCACAAATTGCCGTCGTCGTAGGTCATGGTGCTGACACAGTAAAAGCGGCTTTTGAACAGCAAAAAGACTTAGTCTTTGCTTTACAGCAGCCACAACACGGCACAGGCCACGCAGTGCAGCAAGCCGAACCTTTATTTGTTGGTGATAGCGATGAAGATAGGACCTTAATTCTTTACGGTGATGTCCCTTTAGTGCAAGCAGCGACCTTAGAGCGCTTACTTAATGCCTCTGAAAATGGCGTTGCGGTATTAACTGAATTCCTTGATGACCCGACAGGTTATGGTCGCATTGTTCGAGACGATCAAGGCAATGTCAATCGCATTGTTGAGCACAAAGACGCCACCCCGCAAGAGCATGAGATTCAGGAGGTTAACACAGGTATTCTTTGTGCCCCTACCAATCAACTGAAAAAGTGGTTAGCCAACATTGACAACAACAATGCCCAAGGGGAGTACTATCTGACAGACGTCATCGCCTTAGCGGTCAAAGATGGAGTGACTGTCAGTGCAGCTCATCCTGAGGCCTCATGGGAAACGCTCGGTGTGAATAGCCGCCTACAACAAGTCGAACTGGAGCGCGCCTGGCAGCAAGAGCAAGCTCGTCAGCTGTTGGTTCAAGGCGTGGCCCTAGCCGATGACAAACGCATTGATATCCGTGGCACTCTCACGTGCGGACGTGACGTGTTTATTGATGTGGGTTGTATTTTTGAAGGTGAGGTAGTGCTTGAGGATGGTGTACAAATCGGTCCTTATTGTGTACTGAAAAACGTGAAAATCGCTAAAGACAGTCAAGTCGATGCTTTCAGTCACCTAGTTCAAGCAGACGTTGCAGACCAGTGTAAAGTGGGGCCTTATGCTCGCCTTCGTCCGGGTGCACAGCTTAGCAAGGGTAGCCAGGTAGGTAACTTTGTAGAAATTAAAAACACCCGCTTAGGTGCCTTTAGTAAAGCGAGCCACCTTAGCTACCTCGGTGATGCAGTCATCGGTCAGCGCGTCAATATTGGCGCAGGCACCATTACCTGCAACTACGACGGTGTTAATAAATTCACGACAACCATCGGTGATGACGCCTTTATCGGCTCAGATACCCAATTAGTAGCGCCAGTCACTGTTGGCGAAGGGGCGACCATTGGCGCCGGCACTTCCTTGCGTCAAGATGCACCGGCCAATCAATTAACAGTCACGCAAAGTACTCAAACTACCATTGCTAACTGGAAGCGCCCAACTAAGAAAAAGCACTGATAAGCAATCCATGCCAAAAATCAAAGCCAAACCCAGTAGCAGCCCCAAACCTCAGCACACCGGCACTGAACGGCCTGAAGCCATAGGTACTAAGGGCCTGCCCAAGCCTCAACGCTACTGGGCGGTGATAGCCATCATCTTGGCTATCTCTGTCAGTGTCATGGATGCAAGTATTGCGAACTTGGCCCTACCCACCATTTCTAACGATCTTGGCGTTCCGCCACACCAAAGTGTGTGGGTAGTTAACGCATATTTAGTGACATTAATCGCAACGACCCTACCCATGTCGGCTCTTGGTGAGCGAATTGGCTTTGTTAGCATGTTCCGCAGTGGGATATCGATTTTTATGTTTGGTAGTATCATCTGTGCTTTATCTACCAACCTACCCATGTTGCTCACGGGCCGAGTAATTAACGGGCTGGGCGGTGCAGTGATGATGAGTATTTTCGGTGCCATGATGCGGCATATTTATCCTCCCAGAGAAATTGCTAATGGCATCAGTATCAACGCCATGGTAGTGGGGACAACAGCCGTATTAAGTCCGGCATTGGGCGCGTTTATTATATCGATTGCTTCTTGGCAATGGATTTTTATCATTGCCATACCGCTTTGCATTTTATCGTTATTTTTCTCACACGCTTTGCCTAAAGTTGCTCGTGTGACCAGTCCTTATGATTTTAAAAGTGCTTTTTTAAACATTATTACCTTAGGTAGCTTTATTACCGGCTGTGATTTGGTCGTGAGTAATACGCCGGTGGGTATTGCTTTGCTGAGTCTTGCGCTCATTTGCGGCATCATTTTGTGGCGCTTTTCCTCTAGGCTGGAAGCACCGCTTTTTCCGGTCGATTTGTTTCGTATACCGACCTTTAAATATGCCGTGATTGTGTCCGCTCTATGCTTTGGGGCAGCGGCTTCAGCCATGTTAAGCCTACCTTTTTTCTATGAAAATACGATTGGGCTGGCAACCAGTACGGTGGGCATGTTGTTTATGGCTTGGCCTGTAGGCTCGACACTCATGGCCAGACCGGCAGCTTATCTGTCAAATAAATACCCCGCCTCTATCTTGGCCGCTATCGGCTCTACCGTGATGTGCTGCGCTCTGAGCATATTGATATTACTCCCCAACGATGCTTGGCTGGGCTTGTATGCACTGTGCATGTTCTTCTGCGGCGTAGGCTTCGGTTTTATTCAAACCCCTAACAACAAAACGATTTTATTATCGACTCCCATCCACCGTAGTGGTGCGACGGGTGCAACACAATCCAGTGCTCGCGTGTTTGGCCAAAGTGTGGGTGCTGCCTGTGTGGCGATTTGCTTTCATTTATCGGTCAATCACGGAGTATACTATGCGATAACGACAGGTATTGTGGCTGTCGCTATTTCCACACTCATCAATTTAGTGCGCTTTTTCCGTGGCAAAGACATCGAAATTATTTAAACATTAATGAACAGTTCAACGACTTTATCCCGCCCGACACTCGCCGTGGCAATGATTGTTAAAAACGAAGCCAAGGTCATTGAGCAATGCTTAGAAAGTATCGCTCAATTGGCCGATGAAATTGTGATTTTGGACGCCGGCAGCACCGATGAGACCGAAGCAATTGCCCGTCGCTATACCGATAAATTTTATGTTAATAGCAACTGGCCGGGCTTTGGACGACAAAGACAAATAGCACAAGGCCACATCACTTCTGACTGGATCTTATGGCTAGATGCAGATGAGGTCGTCACCCCCGAGCTCGCTGAGAGTATCCGGGATGTGCTTGATAAAAATGATCAGCAAACCGTTTATAGGGTGGATCGCTTAAACTGGTATTTTGACCAATTTATTCGCTATGGCAGCGCAAATCCTGATTTTGTCACCAGGCTCTACGCCACCGCTTACACGGGCTATAACGACAATCTAGTTCACGAAAGCGTCATTATTCCCGATGGGACCAAGCAAGCTAGACTCAAAGGCCACCTACTCCACTATACCTTTAGCAGCTATCATGAGTATTTAAAAAAAAGCACTGCCTACGCAGAAGCTTGGGCCGAGCAACGGGCTCAGGCTGGAGAGACCGCCAGCATTACTAAAGCGATTCTGAAATCCCTTGGTCGCATACCCAGAGACTATATTTTAAAAAGAGGTTTCCTTGATGGCCGTGCCGGCATCACCCTCACGATCCTATCGATGCAGTACGTTTTTAATAAATACGCGATGCTGCATTACAAGTCGAAGGGAAAAAGAGATCATGAAAATCCTCCAAATTAAGATAGCCTTAACCAAGCACTCAATCGGGATGATATAACCAAAAATCAGCTTATACTGGCAGAAGAGTATGCGATTGCAAATCACACCGCAGAGGTCATGGCGAATCGCTACTTAACTGCCTTTCAGGTTTTACTTGACCAATCCTAGCAGATTATCGCTTAGGCAAAGCAAAGGCTAACTTCATGGAGAGATGACGATGAGCTCAACTACGCCTATTATTTACTATGCGAGCGCTAAGACGGACATAGCGACCGTGTTAGTGGCAACACTTAACGAAGAAATATACTCCATATCGCTTGGCGACTCAGAAAAAGAGCCTTTGCAAGATTTGCGTGACTATGTGGCAGAGCATTTAAGCGATGCCGATATCCACAAAGCAGATAAAAACAATCAACTTCTCAATCAATCCCTGAAGCTTTTAACAGACTACCTAAGCAGCCCAAGCGTAGCTACCTACAAGAAAATGCAAAAACTGCCTTTATACATCGAGGGTACTGAGTTTCAGAAAAAAGTCTGGCATGTTCTTAAGGATATCCCTGTCGGCAAAACCGCGTCCTATTCGGAAATAGCTCACCATATCGGTTCGCCAAAAGCAGTTCGTGCGGTAGCCAACGCGTGTGCGCATAATCGTCATGGCATTGTTGTACCTTGTCATCGTGTGCTACGCAGCGACGGCGGCATTTCGGGCTATCGCTGGGGAGTTGAAAGGAAGAAACAAATCATTGCTTTAGAAGCGAAAGCAGTTTAATAAATGTTGGAGTATAGGATGGACTTTACACATCGTGATCTGAAGAGCCACCTTGCCTGGCAGGACCGGTTTGACCCGGATGTTTCCGGGTCCGGCTCAGCGCGTGAGGTCAGAACCCCTTGGGAGCGTGATTATGCGCGCCTCATTCACTCTTCAGCGTTTAGACGCATGCAGTCCAAGACTCAGGTCTTGGGCTTAGGTGAGAGTGACTTTTATCGTACTCGCCTAACCCATTCTCTCGAGGTCGCACAAATCGGTGTAGGTATCGTCCGTTGGCTGGAGCAAAAGCTGCAACACGATGAATTTCGTATGACCGAAGTAGAGCAGAACTACATCGCACAACTTCAGCAACTCTTACCTGATTATGAGTTAATGAATGCCATTTGTCTGGCGCACGATATTGGTCACCCACCCTTTGGTCATGGCGGTGAAGTCGCACTAAATATCTGCATGCGCGACTACGGTGGCTTTGAGGGCAATGGTCAAAGTCTAAGAATTTTATCGCGCCTCGACAAATACACCGAATACAACGGCATGAACCCGACAAGACGGCTTCTACTTGGCGTACTTAAGTACCCACTAGCCTATAGTCACGTCGTTAACCACACTGCTTATGGTGAGCTTAAAGAGCCGCTATGGCTCTGCAAAGCCAGTCAACAACTTCCGCCTAAGTGCTTCTTAGACTCAGAGCAAGATATTGTGGATTGGATTCTTGAGCCTTTGTCAGAAGAGGAAAGGCAGGCATTTACATCAACAAAGGACGCGTCGACTGAAACCGAAGCAAAGCATTTAAAAACACGCTATAAATCCTTTGACACGTCCAATTATGGAACTAGCGGATGATATTTCCTACGGACTACACGATCTGGAAGATGCTATTTCGCTTGGCCTGATTACTCGTGAAATGTGGCAAAGGCACTTTGACGGCAAAATTGACTTATTTAAATCCCTCTTAGACGAAGCCGAGAAGTCGGATGAGAAGACGATTCAAGATAAAGCCAAAGAAGTAGAGGAGCTTTTATTTTCTCAAGCAAGCTATCAACGCAAGCGCCAAATCGGTCGTCTGGTTCATAGCTGCATTACTCATATTTTTATTGATACGAGCGGTATTAAAGAAGCAAAAGAACCCTTGATAAAATTTAATGCTTTTCTTCATAAACCACAACTCGAACTGCTGAAACATATTGCGGATTTGGTGATGAAGAAAGTCATTCTCAGCGCCAATGTACAGCAACTGGAGTTTAAAGGACAAAAAATCATCATTGAGCTGTTTCAGGCGCTTAGTGCAGACCCTTTACGGCTACTGCCTGACAGCCATAAAGAACGCTATCAAAAGACAGCCGAGGCTTATCCTGATAATGAAGCGAAGTTAAAGCGTGTTATTTGTGATTTTATTGCCGGTATGACCGATGAATATGCCGCACGTTTTTATGAGCGCATCTTCCAACCCCACAAAGGCTCTGTATTTGATCGTATGTAGGGAAAAAATTCAAGCCGCTCCCAGCTGAGAGCGGCTTGAACCTAACTAATACAATGAGCAGTGTAAAGAATTACTCAACACGCTCAAAAATAGCAGCAATACCCTGACCACCACCGATACACATGGTCACTAAAGCGTATTTACCACCGGTACGGTGTAATTCGTGAATGGCTTTAGTTGTAATGATGGCACCGGTTGCACCGATTGGGTGACCTAGACCAACGCCACTACCATTAGGGTTAACTTTGGCAGGATCAAGGCCTAAGCCTTTAGAAACGGCTAGCGCTTGGGCTGCAAAGGCTTCGTTAGCTTCGATCACATCCATATCCTCTACCTTGAGACCGGCTTTTTCTAAAGCTTGCTTAGAAGCAGGTACGGGGCCAATGCCCATGATGTGTGGCTCAACACCGGCGTGCGCATAGGATACTAGGCGCGCTAAAGGCTTAGCACCGTGCTTTTTAACCGCTTCTTCGCTCATTAATACGACAGCAGCGGCACCATCGTTAATACCTGATGCATTACCTGCAGTCACTGAACCATTTTCTTTAACGAAAACCGGACGCATCTTAGCTAGGCTCTCAACCGTGGTGTCCGGACGTACGTGCTCGTCCGTGTCAAAGACGGTCTCACCCTTGCGCGTCTTAAGCACAACAGGAACAATTTGCTCTTTGAAGTAGCCTTGCTCAATCGCATTAGCAGCACGGCGATGAGATTCAGCGGCTAAAGCATCCTGCGCTTCGCGGGAAATATCAAACTCTTTGGCCACGTTTTCAGCTGTCACACCCATGTGGACAACTTCAAATGGATCGGTAACCGCACCGGTCATCATATCGACGATCTTATTGTCGCCCATACGCGCACCCCAACGTGAGGTAGGTAGGATATAGGCGCCACGGCTCATCACCTCAACGCCACCGCCGATAGCAACATCCGTATCACCTAATTTAATAGATTGTGCCGCAGAAATAATGGCTTGTAGACCGGAGCCACATAAACGGTTAACGTTCATAGCAACAGAGTCTTTAGAAACACCGGCATTAACCGATGCTAGGCGCGATAAGTATTGATCGCGTGGCTCAGTATTAACCACATGACCGATCACCACATGACCTACATCATCACCGGAAATGCCGGCTTTATCGATGGCTGCCTTGAGCACCGTCGTACCGAGTTCATGAGGCGGTACATCTTTTAAAGAGCCACCAAAACCACCGATAGCTGAGCGCATGGCTGATACTACATATACGTCTGTCATAATCTCTTCCCAGAAAAGTGAAATAATTATTTAAGTTATAAAACAAGAGTTTATAACTTAATCACAATGCTTGATTTTTATTGTCTTACTTATATTCTATGCTAAAAGTGTGTCAAATATATTATTTTTGAACAAACATGTTTATTTAGTAAAACGCCCTACTCAATGGTAAGCAGGGCGTCATAATACAACCAATTAATCACTACAACATTAGAAGCGATAAATAGCTGCTAGGCCTGTATCAGTTGGCATATACTGGCTTGGAATGATTTTTACATCACCACTGCGACGGATAACCATCTCAGCTAAGTCATCTAATACGTCCTCTGCCTCGGGATCAGAGAAATCGTTTAATAGCTCAACCTTACGATTTTCGCGATCGATCTTACCAGCGATTCTCTTTTCAGCATCAACCATTAAGGTATCCACGCGACCGTCTAAGACAGCGCCTAAGACATTTTCTAAATCGCCATTAGCTAGACCGGTACCATGGGCTTGCTTAAAGCGAGCAATTTCATCTTGAACACGCTTAGCTGCCACTGGCTCGACCACCGGCCACGCCTTTTTAAGTAGCTGCTCAACAGTAAGAGAGGTAGGATCAATATTGATCTCCTGCTCTAATACGTATGGGTTTTGGTTGTTTTTCCTGAAAACACCAATGTTTTCGGGTAACCCTACTAGAACCACAGGCAACTTACCTTCTTTACTGATATTGTTATATAAAGCGCGTGCCACAGCACCTAAGAAGCGCTCTTTATCAGTTTGGATCGCATCCTTGCGACTGCCCTTATAGTACATTACTTGGCCCTGTCGATTTGATGGACCTAAGCCATAAGAAGTAACAGGAACATCTACAACCTCTTCCGTAGGATCATCAATATGCTCAGGGAAATCATCCGCAAACAATACTTGGTCTAAACCATCACGAGTACCCTCGTACATTTGAATATCAGTACGTGACACACATAAAACTTGGAATCTGTCTTGTGTCTGAGTTAAGCGTAACAAAGGCTTTAAGTGGAAAGAGTCTGACACGACGGCAAACTCCTCGGGCTGCCTTTGTAGGGTGAAAATCTGGAAGCGCGTTTCATCAGCCAAAATGGCTAAGCCATCAAGAACTTTTTGCTGCCAAAAATCACGATCCTCACCTAAGTCATGAAACGGCTTCATGATGGCTGTGATATCACGTTTAGCATATTTTTCAGCTAAAGAACTCTCAAGCTCTTTAACTAAATTCTTGTAACGAATAATATCCTGTTGGTTTTCAGGATGGCTACGATGAGTCGGCTGGTATAAAGACAAACATGGACCCTCGTGTCTTTCCAGGAAATAAGTTAAACCTTGAAGATTTACTTGTTGCATAAGACTCTCCTTTTTAATGTTTTTTATGAAAACCACCTCTAATCATCGGATCCCTTAGGCGCGATGATTTTGTGATTTGGATATTACTTTTTCTAAGCCACGAACTAATTGACGTGTTGCCTCTAGAATGGCTTGTTGAATATCTTCTGAGTGATGCTCTGCCGTTACTGGTTTTAGACCAGCAACGCGACCCTCGACCAAGCAACGCTTATCGGTGGCGCCTGCACGGGTCTCACTATTAATATCAGACAAATGATACTCAACGCGAGTTAATTGTTGTGCTTGATGTTTTAATTCTTTTTGAGCGATAGCCTCAACACGCTCTACTAAATCTGCAGTGCGTTCGATATGTCTATCAGTGTTAATGAATACTTGCATATTGCCTCCTTGTATAGCAGAACCGATTAAATTTAGTTCATTAAAAACTAACACTCTGTACTATTATTATTGCTGTTTCTACAACAATAATCCAATGCTTAGTCAATATTCATAAATACGTTAGATTGCAACTAAAAGTAATTTTCATTTATGGCTTTTTATACTCACAAAGCCTCTAAGCCTTATTAGCACTAATCAGTGAAAGTAGTAATCTAAATATGGTAACGCTCTTTTAAGAAAATGCATAGTGCAATAAAACTTACAAACGCTTATATTTATAGTCAATTTTTAAAGCATTGTTGTCATAATCTGTATAAAATCAATTGATTAGGCAACCATTAAAATGAGCAACTGAGGACAACGAGAAACTTTATGAGTTTATTTACTACCTATAAATCGCGCTATAAACACGGAATGTGGCTCCTTACTTTAACCTTAGTCAGCCTATTTTCTACTCCCATTTACGCCCAAAGCAAGGGTGATGTTGAGTTCGTTGATGCTGTTTTTGCGGTGTCTTATAACAATGCAGCCTCAGCCGGAGATGCCAAATTAATGATTAAAAACCATCAAAACACCTATGATGTGAGCTTTAATCTTAAGCATAGCTTGATCGATATCAATCAAAAAGCGAGTTTTAGCGCCAAAGATTGCCACATCACACCACAAAGCTATCAGTCGTCAACGAGTCCGGCACTGCGCAGCACCACCAAGGAGTCACTTAACTTTAATTGGGCCAACAAAACGGCGATCCGTCACTACAGTAAAGACGGGGATACGACGTTTAATTTGAAGCAGCACGTTTATGATCCGATGAGTTTATTTTTTAAAGCGCGTTGCGACTTAATGGCGGGCAAGAAACAACTCTCCTACCCTCTGCTCTACAAAGGGCGGGAAGCTAATCATCAGTATCAAGTGATCGGTACGGAGAAGGTCAGTACCGGCATGGGTGATTTTGAAGCATTAGTAGTACAACGTCAACGCCGTAACCCTGATCGTCGTACTACCTTTTTTGTGGCACCGGAATTAGACTATTTGATCGTTAAAATCCATCATCGTGAGAGCAAGATGGCTAACGTTACCATGACCTTAAAGAGCATGGACTACAAGACCAAATAGCTCCCGACAGCGCCCTAACGACCTGCCTTCAACTCAGCCCACAGGCGGGTCTGTAGTCTCAATAATTCCATCGACTGCGGTTGCATTAAGAATAGGTTTTCACGTACTTCTGCCGGCGGATACAGCATGGGGTCATTAGCGATTTCAGGTTTCACGTGCTTGACTGATTCGAGATTCGCATTGGAGAAGAACATTTCATTGGTAATTTCAGCGTGAACCTCCGGCGTTTCCATGTAGTTAATAAACGCCATGGCATTGTCAAAGTTTGGCGCCCCCTTAGCAACGGCCATCATGTCCATCCAGACTAAGGCTCCTCCACGAGGGATAAAGTAACCAATTTCATAAGGGCGATTAGCCTCCGCAGCACGGTCTTTGGCAATATACACATCACCATCACCCGCATAGACTAAGCAAATATCATTTTGCGCTAATTCTTCGATATGTGCCGCCGGACTAAAGTGCTTGATATAGGGACGAATCGACTTTAGCACCTCGAAAGCGGCCAGATAATCATCCTTATCCTGAGATGCAGGGTCCTTGCCCATGTAGTTCAGAACGGCAGGGAAAATCAATCCCGCTTCATCATAGAGAGAAATACCGCACTCAGCGAATTTCTTAGCTTTTTCAGGGTCAAACAAATTACCCCAATCCAAGAAATCAATGTCTTCACCCGCTACTTCCTTGGCGCGCGTCATGTTGTAACCCAGACCTAAGGTACCCATCGCCCACGGCACTAAATACTCATTACCCGGATCGACCTCTTCTAAAATCTTCATAATCTCAGGGTCCAAGTGCTTAAGGTTAGGAATCTGAGACTTATCGAGCTTTTCTAACAGACCGGCTTCGATCTGACGCTTTGCATAGTAACTACTGGGGATCACTACGTCATAACCGGATTTACCAATCAGTAATTTAGTTTGTAAAACGTCATTATTGTCAAAGGTATCAAAATTGACCTTAATGCCGGTCGTACGTTCAAATCGCGGGATCGTGTCCTCAGCCACGTACTCAGCCCAGTGATAAATATTGACCACGCCTTTGTCTTGAGAAAAAGCACCACCACTAACAGCAACGAGTGCGCCCACCAAGGCAGTGCGTTTAGCAATGCCTTTAATTAACTTATTAATCTTCATTACATCCCCCAGTTAAAGTAGGATATCGTTAAAAAAGACATTGCTGTCTCACCAAATTTTTAGGTAGATTTTATTGTATTTTGACGACAGAAAAGAGCCTATTAACTAAATTTGACAAAAAACTACTGTAAAAAAGGTAGTTGGGTAAAGATTTGCAAGACCGTTGCGTTAATCAGATCCACAAAAAACGCCCCCACGATTGGCACTAACAAAAAAGCCTTATACGACGGACCGTACCTATCGGTCACCGCCTGCATATTAGCTACCGCTGTAGGTGTCGCTCCCATACCGAAGCCACAATGGCCTGCGGCCAACACAACCGCATCATAACCCTTGCCCATGACGTGATAGGTAATGAAAATAACGTAAGTGATCATGAGCACGATTTGCACCGCTAAAATCGCCAACACGGGCAATGCCAAGTCCACAAGCTCCCATAGTCTTAGCGAAAGCAGAGCCATCGCCAAAAATAACGACAACGAGGCATTACCGAAGATATCAATGGCACGATCAAACATGTCGAAGCTAAACACATGGGTCAACACATTACGAATAATCACACCGCCCATCAACGCCCAGACAAAGGTCGGCAACTCAATGAAAGTACCTTTAGCGACATGCGTCATTACATCAGCAAACGCTAAGCAAGCAGCAAACAATGCCAAGGTTTCGATCGCGGAAGAAACGGTCAGACGACGAATTTGATCCGGCTTATCAAAAAGCGCGTCCATAAAACCATCATCATCTTCATCGTGCTGCGTCTTATACAGTGACGCTTTACTTGCCTGCTCTTCAAGAGGCGTAAGATGCTCTTGTGGCGGCAATGGCTCTCGCTTCATTTTTTTTAATAAAATCTTAGCTACCGGACCTCCAATCATGCCGCCAGCCACTAAACCAAAGGTCGCTGTCGCCACGCCGAGTGTTGTCGCACCGACCACACCATAACGGTCCTCCAGAATTGGCCCCCATGCAGCAGCGGTACCATGACCACCGGTTAGGGTGATAGAGCCCGTCACTAAGCCCATCAGAGGGTCTAAACCAACCAAGGCAGCCATTGACACACCGACCACATTTTGCACAATAATTAATCCGGATACCGTCATACTGAAGATAACTAATGGTATCCCGCCAACCTTCAGGCGTTTAAAATCAGCACTTAAGCCGATGGAGGCGAAAAACATCAGCATAAAGGCGGTTTGCAAATCACTATCAAAGATAAACGAGACGCCGATGAAATACTTAATCAGTACAACAACACAACCTGCCAACAAACCGCCGGCAACCGGCTCGGGAATGTTATAAGTCGCTAAAAACTTGATTCTGCGGGTCAGAAAACGCCCGAGAAGCAGCACCAGAGTCGCAAGAATCAGGGTGTAATAAGCATTTAATGTTATTTCCATCTCTATCTCTCTTGTTCTTTTTACAAAATTGCTGACAGTTTAAAGCCATCTGCTCTACACGTAAACCCTTAATTCACCCATAACGATCTTTTACCGGTAGTTGACGTCACGTTACCTAGCACTTATGCTTATTTCCATTCGCGTCAAACTAACTTATGCTGTTAGCACGTCATTTATTTAGAACCTGATTAATTGAACTATGAACGCTTATTACACCCTTCTTTCCAGACAAACCAACGCCGATGGCAGCGTTGTTGCTGAGTACCAAGCCAATATCCACAGCCAGGGTGCATGGAATGCACACGAACAGCATATGGCACCGGCGTCAGGCCTGATGAGTTATGAGTTGGAACTGTTTGATCCGCGTGAAGAGATGGTTTACGGCCGCATCAGTTACGATATTTTAGGTCTCATCCCACTTAAAAACTTCACCGTGACGACACGCTCTATCCGTCCCGGCAAAACCATCGAACTTATTGAAGCCGTGCTAAGCTGTGACGGTAAAGCAGCCATCACGGCAAGAGCATGGCGTTTAATTAAAAGTGATACCTCGGCGGTCGCCAGCTATGAAGATCAGGCGATTATCAGTCGCAACGACATGCGACCGTGGCCCGAAGTAACCGATATTTGGGCAGGTGGCTACATTAAGTCAATAAAAAACCATCTTCATACCAGCGTTGATCGCCGTAACGGCAGAGCACAACTATGGCTTAGCAATGACTTAGAGATGGTGGAGGGGGTTAAGACCAGTCCCTTTGTGAAGCTCATCGGTATGGTGGATACCACCAACGGCATGGCGATCGCTCAAAACTCCCCATTTAGCCATATGTTCCCTAATGTTGACTTGCAAATTCATCTGTACCGCCTGCCTGTAGGCCAGTGGTTAGGTTTAGACACTCGTCAGCAGTACGGCGCCAGCGGTGTGGGTTTAACCTCCACTGTCTTACACGATGAAGAAGGACCTTTTGGTCATAGCGAGCAAATCCTAACCGTGCGCCCTATGCCTACCTAGGCACCCTGCCTAAGCTCTGACATTTAGGCACTTTGTCGGGCTGCTTCCCAAACAGCAGCCCAACCCACTGCCAATTCTGCCGCGCGCTCTGCCGCCATCACTAAGCTGTCCTCACGGGCTATATTTTTGCCGGCAATATCAAATGCGGTACCATGATCCACCGATACTCGAACCACCGGCAAACCCACCGTAATATTAACGCCTTGATCACCGTAAACCGCCTTAAATGGCGCATGTCCCTGATCGTGATAGCACATCACCAAGAACTTCCAACGCTTCTCGCGTACCGTTTGCGGCCAAATAACATCACCGGGAATGGGGCCATGCACATTAATCCCACGCGCCTTGGCACGATTGATTGCCGGCATAATGATCTCAGACTCCTCGGTACCGAAAAGATTATTTTCACCGGCATGAGGGTTTAAACCCGCAACGGCAATCGCTTCGCCTTTACGGCCTAAGGCCGTAGAAAAAGCATGCACTAAGTTGAAAATCTCATCAAAACGGGCCGGTGTGCAATCCTCAACCGCCTGCTTCATTGAAACATGAGTCGTCGCGTGAAAGACAAACAGATCGTCATTGGATAACACAAGCGAAAAGTTATCTACACCAAATTCATGTGCTAATAACTCCGTGTGACCCGGCCAGTCGTAGCCACCCATATGCATCGCTTCTTTGTTAAGCGGTGCGGTCACAATACCATCCACCTCACCGGCACGAGCGAGCGCACAGGCTCTCATGACAAACTCCGCAGCACCGGCTCCGGCTCGTGCATCGACAGCGGCCAGTTGCACATCCGCTAAGCTCGGACCGACTTGAATCACCTCAATCGTCCCCGGCGCATTGCTAAGCTCTGCCGGGCTTTGTACCTCAAACACCTGACTACCATCAAAGCCTATTTGCTGCGCTGCCTTTTTTAATGAGGCCACATCACCAATCACGACGAACTTTGCTTTTTGGCGTAAATTATCGTGTTTTAGCAACATCTTAGCGGTAACTTCAGGACCGATACCCGCCACATCACCCAAGGTAACAGCCAAGACAGGCAATACATTGTTATTCATTAACCTTCCTTTTTACTGGTTTGTCACCGCTCGCCGATGCGCCCTCAACTCAACAATAAAAAGCTGACAGCACAACAAGCCGCTAGACTAACTTGCCATCAACGACGGTAACTTCATAATTGTTTATTTTAGTCGTTGTGCCTAAAAACTTGGCAGAAGACTGTGCAGCATAATGAATATTTAATGCTTTAACCTTGTCTGTATCGCTTACCACGCGAATAGAATTGGTAAATGCTGAGGTGGCAGTTTGCGCAACAATATCTAGTTTGGTGGCGTTTTGTTTTAAATTGCCGGCACTCAAATAATATTGACTCGTCACTGAGCTCGCGTGATTTGCCTTAAGGCTATAGGCGCTGGTCGCTATCGTAAACTTTTTACTTTGAACCGTAAAATCACCGGCACTGAATGTCAATGACTTAGCGCCAACTACCGAGTCTTCGGGCAGATCGATACGCGTGACGACATCCTTTGACTTAGCAGACTCTAACACCGCCATCACATAGATGGAGCCGTCCTCAAAGCCCTGCAACATCACCAAATCATCGGTTGCAGGTACTTGCAGACAGGAAGAAGCACGCAAGGCGACAAATCGTTCCTTTGAGACAACAGCTTCCAGCTCAAGTGTTTTATGATCTTTACGCGCTCTAAGTACCCTGGCCTTGCGCACAAAAACTCGCTCTGTCGACTCATGCTTAGTGAGTGTTTCTTTGCGCATTAAGGACTGAAAATCACTGCTATCAGACACTACTTTTTGCTGTACCGAACGCTCTTCATCCTCTTTGTAGATGTGTGCGGCTGCCGTCTCACCGTGATTTAATTCCCTCGTCATGTACACACCGCCTCATCCATATCAATCAACTGTAAAAATTGTAAGAATGCCAATTTAACCACGTTTATATTTAATTAGTGTGACGAAATAATGACACTTACGATGTAAAAATCACAAGGATTTAATGAAATAAAGCCGACAAAATAAAACCCAATAGCAATTAACAATCGTAAACCCTAAGAAATAGATAGCCAAAAGAAGTAAAAGTTTGTATACTCCCTTTAAAGATGTATTTTTTATATATCTTTAATCTTTATAAGTAACGTGGTTTTACTTATAAATAACGTGGTTTTACTTATAAATGTTTAGCCGCCGAGCAACTGCTTGGTTTTTTCATGGAGCACCGTATGGGACAGTATAAAAAACTTTGGTGGACTCTTATCGCAGTAATGATAATAGGGATGTCGCTTCTAGGATATCTAGGAGTCGAGATTTACCGCCACGTGCCGCCTACTCCGGCACAATTTAAAGTTCAAACAACAGATCAAGTCCTCATGACAAAAGAGGACATTTTACGCGGTCAGTCCGCCTGGCAAAGCACAGGTGGTATGCAAGTCGGATCAATTTGGGGGCATGGTGCATACCAAGCACCCGACTGGACAGCTGACTGGTTACACCGCGAGTTAGTCGAATGGTTAGAGTTAGCAGCACAGGAAGAATTCGGTGTTGCTTTTGACCAATTAGACGTTGGCCAGAAAGCGATGCTTGAAGGGCAATTAAAGGCTGAGTATCGCACCAACACCTATGATGCAGCGACAGATACTGTGACTATCTCTGAGCGTCGCGCTCAGGCGATTGAAAATATCAGTGGCTATTATCAGGGCGTATACGGCGATGAGCCAAGCTTACGCACGACGCGCCAAAGCTTTGCGATGAAGGAAAATACACTTCCTGATCCCGAGCGTCGCGAAAGACTGACCAACTTCTTCTTCTGGACTGCCTGGGCAGCCGCCACGGACAGACCGGGTCATGACGTAACGTACACCAATAACTGGCCGCCTGAGCCTTTAATTGATAACGTACCTTCTGCTGAAAACGTTGTCTGGTCGATTATTTCTATCGTCTTATTATTAGCGGGTGTGGGCTTCTTAGTCTGGGGCTGGTCATTCTTACGCAATGAAGAGCCGGATACCACAACGCCTCCTAAGCGTGACCCAATTAAGGCGATTGCACTGACTCCTTCTCAGAAGACGCTATGGAAATTCGCCGTCCTGACGGTCGCTCTCTTTGTCTTCCAGATATTCCTTGGCGGTGCACTTGCTCACTACACGGTTGAAGGTCAGCACTTCTATGGGATTGAGCTATCTAAGTGGTTCCCTTACTCCCTATTAAGAACCTGGCACTTGCAGAGTGCGGTGTTATGGATTGCCAGTGGTTTCCTAACGGCAGGTCTATTCTTGACGCCTATCATTAATGGCGGCACCGACCCTAAAGGTCAGCGCTTAGGAGTGAACCTATTGTTTGGCGCGCTTTTAGTGGTCACCATCGGTTCCTTTGTAGGTAACTACATCGCCATTGCCGGTCATATGCCTGAGCACCTTAATTTTATGTGGGGTCACCAGGGTTATGAGTACCTCGACTTAGGTCGCGTATGGCAATTCTTACTCTTTGTCGGCCTTGCTTTCTGGTTAGGTCTCATGATTCGCGGTTTAATTAACGGCGTACGTCGTGAAACTGACAAGAGCTTGCTGATTATATTTACCGCCTCCGTCGTCGCTATCGGTCTATTCTACGGTACCGGCTTATTCTACGGCGAGCGCACACCATTGCCGATTATGGAGTACTGGCGCTGGTGGGTTGTTCACCTATGGGTAGAGGGCTTCTTTGAAGTATTTGCAACTGCTTCTTTATCTGTTATTTTCGTTGCGCTGGGTCTGGTATCTAAGCGTATGGCGACCATGGCAACGCTTATCGCTGCCTCGCTCTTTTTGGTTGGCGGTATTCCGGGTACATTCCACCACTTATACTTCGCCGGTACAACAACACCGGTGATGGCTGTGGGTGCTGCGTTTAGTGCTCTGGAGTCAGTACCTCTGATCCTCTTAGGCTACGAAGCTTGGGAAAACTGGAGATTAAGAGAAAAAGCGCCTTGGATGGATACCCTTCGTTGGCCGATCATGTTCTTCGTTGCCGTTGCATTCTGGAATATGCTTGGTGCAGGGGTCTTCGGTTTCATGATTAACCCACCGATCTCATTGTTCTACATCCAGGGTCTTAACACCACGCCAGTTCACGCTCACGCTGCCCTCTTCGGTGTCTATGGCTTCCTATCTTTAGGCTTTGTCCTATTGGTATTGCGCTATATCCGTCCGGACATGGTCTTTAGCGAGAAACTGATGAAAACCGGTTTCTGGAGCTTAAACCTTGGCTTAGTACTGATGATCGCAATCAGCTTATTACCTATCGGTTTATTTCAATTCCACGCGAGTGTGACTGAAGGTATGTGGTATGCACGTAGTGAAGGCTTCTTACAGCAAGACTTCCTACAAACCTTGCGCTGGTTACGAACTATCGGTGACGTGGTCTTCATCGTCGGTGGTTTAGCTATCTTCTGGCAAGTTGTTAAAGCGATTTTAAACAAATCCAACAGCACGACTTCTGAGGAAGAGACAGAAGATGAAAATGCCTTTAGCTGCTGCGGTGGTTGTGGCTCTGCAAGCGGTCACTAATCCGCTACAGCCTAATTAATACAGGCTAAACTTAAAGCCGCTACGCCATACAACTCCGGCGTAGCGGCTTTTTTATGTCCTTAAGACGAGATGCTTATTGATGTGGATTAGGCATATCCGATGGGGCACCAAACATAAAATCAGGATGCGGTGACCCGCCAGTTGGCGGCATACCCATCACAGGATCTGAGCCCATACGACCAACGGCTCCACTAGGATGCGCACCACCCTCACCGAACATTTCCTGTTCACGTTCAGCAAGTAGTTCTGCATAAGCTGCCGGGTCTTCATAAGCAAGCTTGGCTTCTTCAACCTGCTGCTCTATCCAGACCTTATCCTCGTCTTGAATGCGTTTGTCGGCTAGTAACTTTTCCCAACTTTTAATGGCTTCTGCATAGTTTTGCTGCTGGAACATAGCGCCCCCTAACAGCATTAAGGCATCGGGATTGTCCGGCTCTAAAGCAAGTGCCTGACTGATTAACTCCAGTGGCTTGCCCTCAAAACCACCGCGGAAAATAGCCAAAGAACCGGCAAACAGCGCTAAGTTATTAGGGTCTTTTTCAACAATCGGCCATGCCTTACCAAAACGCGCAACCGCATCTTCATAGCGTCCCATGGCTCGATAACTATGAGCCAACATCACTTGACCTTGATAGTCCTCAGGATTAGCGTCAACACGCTGCTCCAACATACCGACTGCATCAATAAACTGACCAATATTACCGGTTCGCTCAAAGGTAGCCGCCGGATTGGCCTGATCCTTTAAGATTAAGAAATAAAAAACGCCACCGGCAATGATCGGAATCAATAAAAAACCGAGATACCAGCTACGGCCATGCTCTTTGGGGCGTAGGCGCAAAAACAAAACAATACAAACGAGCAGCGCGGCAATGACACCGGCAATTAACCAATAAGAACTTTCCATTATTCAGCAGACTCCGAATCCTTCATACTTAACCCCTTACTCTGTTTGCCAATAGTACGTATTAAAAAAAACAGCATAAACAATAACACCAAGCCCGGTCCTATCCAAAGCAAAAAGGTTTTACTGTTAAGTGGCGGGTTGTAATTAATAAACTCACCATAGCGATCGACCATGTGCTGGACAATCTCCTGATCACTTTTACCTAAGCTCAGCTGCAGACGAATCTCTGCTTTTAGGTCATCGGCCAGACCGGCACCTGACTCAGCAATGGATTGGTTTTGGCAAACTAAACAGCGTAATCGCTTAGACAACTCATGTTCGCGCTTCTCCAGCTCAGGACTCAGCGCCAAACGTTCCGTGGTTTGAGGTTGAGCGTGTGCGGTCGAATTGATGAGACTAATAAACAGCGTCGCTAAGACTGCACTTAATAAAACAGCCAATAGCTTTAAATTCAAATTTTTATTCATAAGAGTAATACGATTAATTAGACTGCTTTTCTTCGAGTGCTCGATAAACAGCAGGTAATAAATTCTGCTGCCACGATTCCTCATCAAAAGCACCTACATGACGATAGGTGATAATGCCCTGCTCATTAATGACATAAGTCTCAGGTACCCCATAAACACCCAGTTCAAAGCCCAAACGACCCTGTACATCCTGTAGGATTAACTCATAAGGATCGCCTAAATCACGTAACCACATCAGCGCCGGTCCAGTTTGATCTTTATAATTCAATCCAATCAGCATGGCGTCCTCAGGCAAGGGCGATTCAACAAAAATCTTATGTTCATAGGTACAAGCCTCACACCAAGAAGCCCAGACATTTAACACAAACACCCGCCCCTTAAATAGGGACTCATCATAAGTGACTCGCTGATTTTTCAATGCAGGCAATTCAAAGGCCGGCATGGGTTTACCGACCAAGGCAGACGCCAACGGCTTCTGCTCTCTGCCCAATCCAAACGCTAATAAAAGCACCAAAGCAGCAAGCAATAACAAAGGCCAGAAACGCTTAAGAAACATCATTTACTCCTTTACTTGCGGCTCTTTTTTAAACTTTTGACGCTTAACCCCACGAAATGAGAGGGCAGCGGCAATCGCCATCATCACAAACCCCGCCCACACCCAATTCATTAAGGGCTTATAGTAGAGTCGCACCGTCCATGGACTGGTTTCAAAATCCACGCCCTGCATTTCGCCTAAGCTCATGTACAGGTCTCGGAAAAAACCACGGTCAATCGAGGTCTCGGTCGTTGGCTCGCCACCTGAAAAATACTGGCGCTTTTCGGGACGTAGTCGCGCAATGCGCTTACCATCAACGACCACATCAAAATGCCCAATTAAGGAATCAAAGTTTGAACCGACCTTACCCTCTAAATGCATAAACGTCACATCATAGCCCTCTACGTGCAGGGTTTGACGAGGGTAAATCACACGATTGTATTCGCCGGCATAGTTTTTAGCGGCCAAAGCGCCCACCACAAAAATGGCTAAACCAAGGTGTCCCAGACTCATGCCAAGGAAGTGCTTAGGTAAACTCCACAACGCCTGACGGTTGCGACGCATTCTATCAATCACCTGATAAATAGTCGAAAAGGCAACCCACCAAGCCACACTGAAGCCCAGTCCGATCCAGAGCGAGAAATCTGCCCAAATCATCGGCATTGTCATACCGAGCATGACTGCCGGCACCAAAGGAATCAGCAAGTCCCGACGAATCCGAGCGACTGAGTCATACTTCCAGCGCGCAAAAATACCAAAAGGCACTAAAATCAGCAACAACAGCCAAAGCGGTGCCAGCACAGACTCAAAATACGGCGGGCCAACGGAAAACTGACCAA
Organism: Oligella ureolytica DSM 18253; assembly: GCF_000373745.1. Taxonomy (GTDB): domain Bacteria; phylum Pseudomonadota; class Gammaproteobacteria; order Burkholderiales; family Burkholderiaceae_B; genus Oligella; species Oligella ureolytica. Next base: position 48,541 of record NZ_KB892368.1, read on the forward strand.
CGGCAAAGGCCTCTGTAAAGAGTGGGAATAATGTCCCCACCATCACCGTGACACAAGACACGACGAGTAAGACGTTATTAACCAGCAGCAAAGACTCTCTGGAAAAAATCGCAAAGCGCTGCGCATTTTCTTGTAATTTAGGGGCACGCCACGCATACAAGGTGAGTGCCACACCAATCACCAGAAATAAGAACATTAAAATAAAGATACCGCGCGTCGCATCACTGGCAAAGGCGTGTACCGAGGTTAAAACCCCTGAACGCACCAAGAACGTGCCAAGTAGCGACAAGGCAAAGGCGGTAATACTCAATAAAATACTCCAGTGCCTAAAGACCTCTCGCTTCTCCACTACCAGTAAACAATGAATTAGCGCGGTTAAACAAAACCATGGCATCAGAGACGCATTTTCCACCGGATCCCAGAACCACCAGCCACCCCAGCCCAGTTCATAGTAGGCCCACATACTACCGATTAAAATACCGATCGATAGAAAGCCCCAAGCCGCCAAGGCCCAAGGACGGCAGCTGCTGGCCCACGCTCTACCGGCATCACCGGCAATCAGGGCAGCCAAAGACAAGGCAAAGACATAGGTCGTGCCCACATAGCCCAAATATAGAAATGGCGGATGAATAACCAGACCGATATCTTGCAATAGAGGATTTAAATCCGCGCCATCGGCCGGTGGGTTATCTAATAAGGCAAAAGGACTGGAACCGGCTAAAATAAACAGCAAAAAGCCACTCATGACCGCATTTAGCACGCCCAGTGCATTAAGCGCTAAGCTTGGCGTTAGGCTTTTAGCCCAGCGCTGGAAGATCTGATTCCATATCCCCAATAATAAAGCCCAGAATAATAACGAGCCCTCATGACCACCCCAAGCAGCAGAAATCTTATAAAAAACCGGTAATTGACTATTGGAGTGCTGTGCCACATAGCGCACATAAAACTGATCATTAATCAGTAACACCAATAAAGCAATAAAGGCAATCAGCACGAAGAGATTGGTCAACGTGCCGCTTAACTTAACTAAAGGCGCCAGCTCACGACGCTTTTGCGCCGCATAAAAAGCGGCCACAGCGGCAAAAAGCGAAAACATCACGCCCAACAATAAGGAGAAACTACCTAAATTCACCCAAATCATGGTGTCCCCTCGGCATAAGCGTCTTTTTCAGCACCCTCCAGAGGAATCGCACCACCGGTGTATTTGTTGTGCATGTCGGTCGCTGCCTTGGCAACCTCAGGCGGCATGTAGTTTTCGTCGTGCTTGGCAAAGACGCGTGTAGCCATAAAGCGCTCACCGTTCCACTCACCCTCCAGCACAGCACCTTGGCCCTCACCGAAGAGATCCGGCAACAACCCCTCATAACTCACGGGAATACTGTCCCAATCATCGACTAATTCAAAATCAATTTGCACCGATCCCACGTGCTTGACTAAGGTTCCCGGCTTAACCAGGCCACCGACACGCACGTACTTATTATGTTCGACTTTTTCAGCACGGACATCGGTCGGTGTATGGAAAAACACCATGTTATTACGTAAAGCGTTGACCACCAGCACGGCACAGACAATCAAGACCAGTACCAACGCTAAGACCCAAAGCAACCTTTTTTGCCGCTTATTCATTTACTACCCTTTTTAGATGCTAAAAGACGAATCCGACGGAAACGCTTCACTGTTTTTTGCTTTAATTGCCTGAGGGAAAATAACTCACCCAGCACTAACAGTACGGTTAAGAAAAAAACAGACCAAACATAAACACCATGCCCATCCATGGCCAAAAACTCATTAAAGGACTGCCAATACATGATCAATCCTCCTCAGTAAGCACTAATTGCTGTGCCCACTCACTATGTGCGTATTTATTGAGTAACAGCCAACGCGCGCGTTTTAAAATCACTGCAATTGCATACGCCCAGGCAGCAAAGGTCATAAACAACAACGCGTAGAACATCGCGGGATGAATCGAGATACCGCGACTCATACTGATACTCGCCCCCTGATGTAAGGTGTTCCACCAAATGACCGAAAAATAAATAATCGGTACATTGACTGCACCTACAATAGACCACAAAGCGGCCACTAAGTTCGCTCGTTGCTCACTACGAATACTTTGTAATAAAGCAATGAGGCCTAAATAAAGAAACAGCAAGAGCAACATGGAGGTCAAGCGAGCGTCCCAGACCCAAAAAGTACCCCACGTCGGCTTACCCCAGATGGCCCCACTGACTAACGACAGCAGACACATCATCGCTCCGGTAGGCACCATCGCTCGCACCATCAAAATCGACGTGTGGGTACGCCAAACCAAATAAACCAGCGACCAAAACGCCATGGCCATATAGATAATCATGGCCATCCAACTACTCGGCACATGCAAAAACATAATGCGGTAGCTATTACCCTGCACCCCATCGACCGGAGCATATAAAAAGCCGTAAACACAACCAATCACGCCCAATACCGCTGCAATGATCAGCGCAATGATCGAGCCACGCTTGGCAACGTGCTGAAAATACAAAGGACTGGCAAAGCGACGCCAAGACAATGGCTTTTTCTGCGCTTGATCTGAAGAACTCATCTGATTACTCATAGGTTGTTTTAATAGCAAAGCGTGACGCTAATGGAAAAAATGCCCACGAAAATAAAGCTAATGCAATTAACAGCTGCAAGTGAACAAAATGATTATGCTCATCTAAGGCACCTGCCGAAAAAATCAAGGCCGGCACACACAAGGGAATATACAGCAAAGCCGGCAATAAGCTTTGGGACAGTCCCACGGTTAGCGCCGCTGCCAAGGTACCCACAGCCGTTAAAATTAATGTAAAACAAAACAACAGCGGTAGAATTTGCACAATTTGAGCGAGATCAAAATGATATTGCACCGCCAGCAACAACGCCCCAAACAGTAAGGGCAAGCAAATACATAGCCAATGCGCCAGCATCTTGCTATAAATCAGATACAGCGCATCCACCGGTGATAGCAGCATTTGGGCAAGACTACCATCCTGAAAATCGTCCTCAAAAATCAACGAAAGTGATAGTAAATTAGCCAATAAGGCGGCGATCATCATCACCCCAAGACCGATTTGTCGCAAAAACACTGGATCCCCACTGATCGCCAACGGAAATAAAGCCGCAACCAATAACAAGAAAAACACCGCGCGATAGATCGCTGAACGATTTTTGAGTATTAATTGCACTTCACGACTAACTAAGGACCACAACATAGGCTACTCGCTCCCAAGCTGAGGGCTGACAGTATCTGATAAATACAGTGAACGCACGGCCAACTCTCGGCATTGATCGGTATGACTGACCATAATCACCGCTCCCTGAGCCGCAATCTGCGCTTCAATCCACGACTCAAGACGCTCAACCGCGGTGCGGTCTAAGGAGCTGAACGGCTCATCTAAGAACCACACGCTACGGGCATCAAAAAGACGCAAACGCGCTAAGGCTATCTGCTTTTGCTGGCCCTGAGAAAGCAATCCTGCCGGCTCATCTAATAACGACAATAAAGCCACCTCATCGGCCCACGCCTCAATCGCAGCACCGGTCAGTTTAGCCTTGGCCCACAAGGCTTGCCGTTGAAGATTTTCTCTGATCGTCAAACGCGGATTCACCGCATTTTGTTGACGACAATAATGGACAAGGCGTTGCGCTGCCGCTTCAGTCGGTTTGAGTGCGGAGGCCTTTGGCATATCACAAAACCATCGTACCACCCCCTCATCTGCACTGTTTAAACCGACCAACAAATCCAAGAGCGAGCTTTTGCCACTGCCATTATCACCGCGCAAATGCCAAAGTTCGCCCCTCTGTATTTCAAAACTGAGGTTTGTAAAAAGCTGTCGATCACGACGGCTCAGGCATAGATTTTGGGCATGTAATAACACGGCAGACACGCTTATCTACTTAGTGCAGGGTATGATTACCGTCGACCGATTTGCGCACAACCTCGTCGACCGTTTTAGCAGACGCACCGTCATCCTGACCATCCAACATGGCTTCAGCATCGGTTTGGACATAGCTTAATAACAGCTGACCCATCGCCGGATAGAAAGTAAAGCTAAGGTTCGGCACTGCATCTAATCGCTTTGCCCAGCCTTCTAACCAGGGCAGTAATGCCTCGGTGAGGAACTCGTGCTGTTCAGCGATTTGACGTTGAATTTCAACCGGCTCCGTCAGATTAGCAACTTCGGTACACCAATCCGCCATCACCGCCAAATACACCACTAAGTGATCGGCCGGCTCCCTGAAATCCTCATGCAATTGCAATTGATTGCCTTGCAAAAACTCACGCATACGTGTGGTTGCCTCACCATAAAGCAACTTACTTTCTTCCAAATAATAAGAAGCGTAGGGTAAGGCTGACTGACGGCTATCCAATAAAAAGCAGGAAGCGAAATCAGCCATGAGATTGATACGCTCATCCTCTGTGCCTTTTAAGGAAGAAGTAAACGCTTGCAGTCGCTCTACCTCGGTCTCAAAGCCAAGCTGCTTCAGTACGTCAAGCAGAGAATCCAAACTGCCGTCACTGTAAAACTCAAACGCCTGCTTTGATAATTCTGTCGAAAAAGCACCGGCAAACCAACCGTAAAAAGCGGCTCGTTGCTGGTTAATTTTGTTCCAGTTTTGTTGTAACTCTTGATCCATCATCTACTCAGTGATTGATATATTAATTTAGAGACAAAAAGGCTGCGCCGTCCGGCCAGCCTTTTTGATGGTAATAGCACCGCTATGCCTTAGTCATAAACTAAGAGAGGCATCGTGATTAAGAAGCTTGCACTTCTTCCTCTTCCTCGTCATCAGGCACCGGTTGAATCGGATTGCCGTCGATATCGACTTCAATAGGACCACCAAAGGAAGTCACTGCCGGCGCTTCACCACGGAAGAACTCTACCTCAACCAAGCACGTATTGGCACTCGGTCCCTGAGCTAACTGAGACGTACCGACATCAAGCGTGACCGTGTTGGGGTCGCCATAGGTATCTAAGGCACCGATTTCCGGTCCGGTTGGACCATACCAAGCACCCTCTTGGATGCGTACAACGCCTTTAGGGAAGTTTGGAGACACCACCAAGCCGGCTAATAACTGGCCACGGTCATTGAACACACGCACCAAGTCACCGGATTTGAGTCCTCGCATCATGGCGTCTTCAGGTCCCATATAAATAGGCTCACGACCCTGAACAGTATAAACTGCACGACGAGTCTCTGACTCACACGTCTGCGAGTGCAGGCGCGTATCGGGGTGCACCGACTGTAACCACAGAGGATACTTGTCAGAGCCCGGACCACCGTGTGAACGCTCTGCCTTTTCCATCCAAATCGGATGGCCCGGGCAGTCGTCGTAACCATAGCTGGCAATGCGTCGACTGAAAATCTCAATATAGCCTGACGGTGTACCTAAGGCATTAACCTCGGGGTCTTCACGAAAGTCGGCATGACGTACCCAGTTTGGCCCCTCCGGGAACAGCACATAGCCGGTTTCCCAGAACTCCTCAAACGGCGGCATAGGGATGTCCTTGCGGGCATTTTCTGCGCGACACTCTTCGTACAGGAAGCGAACCCACTGCATCTCGTCCATATTGCGGCTGTATTCGATATCACGGTTCATACGACGGGCAAAGTTACGCCAAATATCAAAGTCGGAACGTGAGTGGTACAAAGGATCCACCAACTTATGCATGGCAATGACACCACGGTTTGAATACGAACCATAGGCATCAAGGTCGTTACGCTCATACGGCGTACACGCAGGCAACACAATATCAGCGAAGCGACACGTAGCAGTCCAGTTATAGTCAACCGACAAGACGGTTTCGAGCTCTAAATAAGCGCGTTTCATGCGGTTACGGTCTTGGTGACGATGCCACTGGTTACTACCGGAGAAAACCGCCATTTTATAAGGTGGTAAGGTAACCTCGGTACCGTTGAAATTAATTTTCTTACCGGGCTCTAATAAGGCATCAACTACCCGTGCGACCGGAATCACCGAACTATAGCCCTTATAATCATTATTATTGTGCTTAGGCGTACGACCGGTATCTAAGTTAAGCGGGAAGCTGCCCGGCATGGAAGCGCCGCTCGAGTTAACACCCACTGAACTATAGTGGTGTGAATAACTGATACCGCCACCCGGTAGACCAATCTGACCCAGCATAGAGGCAAGAATCGCACCCATCCAATACGGCTGCTCACCGTGCTGTTGACGCTGAATAGCCCAACCAAGCATCAATTGCGTGCGACCGGCCGCCATCAGACGTGCCAACTCGCGAATATCGTCTGCCGCTACACCGCAAATTTCCGCAGCCCACTCAGGTGTTTTTTCAACCATATCAATGGTTTTACCCATCAGGTACGGCGTAAAGTCATCAAAGCCCATCGCATAGGTATCAATAAACTCGCGATCATACAGTTCTTCGGTAAAGAGCGTATGGGCAATCGCCAGCATAAGTGCTACGTCAGTCATCGGATTAACGTAAAGCTGATCAGAGCCTAAGTAGTTTTGAGTTTTACTCTTGACCGGGTCAATCGAAATCACCTTAATCTCGCCGGCGGCTACTTTATCCTTGAGCTTTTCAAGATAGGCAAAGGCCTCGTGCGTCTCGGTGTTCCAGCCTACTTGGAGGTTTTTGATGGGGTCATTAGCCCAGAGAATAATGGTATCTGTCTCTTGTAGAATAATATCCCACGACGTACCTTGAGAATAAACCTCGGTCGAACCCAAGATATACGGCATAATCATCTGACCGGCACCGGTTGAATAGTCACCAGCCGTACCTACGCCATTACCGTGCATACCGACACCGCGCAACATGTGGTTACCGCAGCTATGCACCTGACCAACCGAGCGCCAGCCGACGTTGGCAATGTGTAGCGCCCAAGGTCCGTAATCCTTTTGGATACGCTCTAACTCTTCGTACAGAAGATCTAAGGCCTCGTCCCAGCTCACACGAATGAAGCGATTATCGCCACGTTGTGAACGATCACTGTGCTGGCGCTTGCGATACCAATCCAAACGCACCATGGGATAGCGCACACGAGAGGCACTGTAAATCACATCTAAGGTACCGTCTAAAATAGGTGTCGGGTTTTTATCAAACTCAAAGGGCTTAATTTCTACCACTCGGTCAGCCACAACGCGGGCACGAAATGCACCCCAATGCGCGCCTGAAAAGCGCCAACGTCCTAACTCCGGCGATGACGTTGTCGTAGCTTCTTGGGCTTTAACAATACCGGAACCGAGTAAGAAGCTGGGGACAGTGGCAACACCGGCTGATGCGGCCATCCCCTTTAGAAATTGACGACGTGTATGCATAAATATCTCTCCAAAATCTTAAGGACGTGCAGATTGAATAGTACTTTCTAACCCTGTCTCACTTGCAGTCGCAAAGTCAGATGAGTTCAGCTGTAAATACTTGAGCACAATATCTGCAGTATCATCATCCATATTGGTGAAACCAACCATACCCGCAAACAGACCAGGCCACTGGTTAGCATCATGGGATGCAGGTTGAGGTTGACGGTGACACACACTACAAGCATTATCATAACTATGACGTGCAATATCCCAAATTGGCTCAACACTGGTCAATAAATGACCCGGTTCAATCCAGACACTCGCTCTGACCTTTTGCCACTCCAAGCCACTCATTTCATCCATACGCGATTCGACAACAGAAATGAACTCTGAGTCCTTGTTAATATCACGATTTAAAATCGCATTGGTCACGTTCATACCGAACGTGTTGTACCAAACTCGAGCTAAGCCCTTATTTTTGCGCCATAAATCCAACTCAACCAAGAGCGCACTATCGGTCGCTTCAAGGATTTTAACCGGTGTACTGACCTCAATTGAACCAATTTGATTGCTTAAACCCTGATCCGAGTAAATTGCTTGTGGCGCAACCGAAATATAAGAACCGCCCGGACTGGCGTTGACATGGCTCGCCTCAGAAAGTAAGGAAGCGAATGCCGGGTTGCCTGCACCCTTAATTTCAGGTAACTCGTGGGCAATCCCGCGGTGACAATCCACGCAACTGGCATTACGCTCAGCCGCACTGCGCATCATCATTTGTGACGTCACCTTCATCTTATCGAAGTCCATGCTGTCATAATCGTGACAGTTACGGCACTCCTTGGAGTTGTTGGCTTTAAAACGAGCCCACTCACGCTGCGCTAACACCAGACGATGCTCTAAGAACTTCTCACGTGTACCGATAGTACCCACCACGTGACTCAACACCTCACGTGAGGCCTGCATCTTGCGGGCGATCTTGTCTGTGAACTCATGCGGTACGTGACAGTCCATACAGTAAGCACGAACCCCTGTGCGGTTCTTCCAGTGGACTGTCTTTTGTAGCTCAGGTAGCAGGTTATCGCCCATCGTATGACAGGAAACACAGAATTCTTCGGTGTTAGTATAGTCCATACCTGCGTTAAAACTTGCCCAGAACCCAACACCGGCAATAAAGCCACCGGTGACTAACAGCCCCAAACCAATACGGCGAGCCGGACGCGTAAACCAATCATAGATCCAACGAAATAAATTCGCTATCCAACGAAATATTGCTCTCATGGCTTATACCTTTAATTATTACTTATTGAATAAAAGCAATCGTCCAACCTCTTTATTGAAGCTAATTGCTCTGACGTAAAATAAATTATCATAAAACAAGTGACGGCCAGCCGATCATTTTCCCCACCGGGCGGGCACCGACAGACTGACTATCATGGTCCCGGAGGCCCCCAGAACAACTCCTGACCAAACCAAACAACAAAACCATAAGCACAGATTAATAAAAGCGTAAAAATGGGTAAAACTATAAAACCCATTAATAAAAAACGCTTCCATTCAGAAACTTTTTTGTCACTTGGTTGAAGATTATTTTGATCCTTGATAGCGGAAGATTGAGCTTGACTCATAACGGACTCCAAAAACTTCAAACAAAAGCAAAACACCATTCAACATGAAGGCCATGCACAAAGGATTGTAGCATTGACGATACAAAGTTGTTAAGTGATATTACCGTGACAAACAAGAAATAACAGCCAGTTGTCACAGTAATTTTTTGACTTTATGATACGATCCACACCTACATTCTTAATGAATTTAAAAAATTAAGAACCTAGGGTTGGTCCCAATACCCATTATTCTATTACGCCTATTATTATCACAGTTTAATAATGATCAACATTGTCACTCATTAGACATTTCTAAAATAAAACGATTTAGTTATAAATCTGGTCTCTCAGTGTCCTCTAAAAATGCAATATCTAAATACTTAACTCATTATTCGTAATACACTAGAACGCATCAAATTTAACAATGAATATTAAGAGAGTGATTAAATATGAACGATAAGAACATTCCTGAAGGTTTCATTGCATTAGACCGTGATAGTCCTTTTTCGGATTTGACTGGTCCTTATTATGAGAAACTGGATACTAACGGCAAACACGAAGTACTCGGACTTCGTCTACGTCATGAACATCTTAATAAAGCCCGTATGGCACATGGCGGTCTTTTTATGACCATAGCGGATAATGCCTTGGGCGATGCAATCCTGGCACAATCAGACGAGCCCATTTCCTTTGCCACCGTCAGTTTTAGTAGTGAATTTTTATCAGCTGGACGCGAAGGAGACTGGGTAGAGGCACGAGTTGCTATCAACCGTCGCGGTCGACGCCTGATCTTTGCTCAATGTGCCTTGAGCATTGAAGGTAAAAACATCTTTAATGCTAGTGCTGTCTTTACCATCCTTGAGAAAAAACAAACTCTCGATTGATGCTATTACTCAGCTATGACAATGTGCCACTTCGGATGTGGCAGTGGTACTAATGATCAGCTTGAATGTTAAACTGTACAGCAATAACCGCTGCCTGGACTCGGCTATTTACCTCGAGTTTCTTTAAAACATTTTGCACATGTACTTTCACAGTATTTTCAGCAACATCCAGACTCCTAGCAATCTGCTTATTACTTTCCCCTGCAGCAATATAGGCTAGGATTTCACGCTCACGATTTGTTAGCTGATCGATCTTCACCTGATTAGCATTGAGCTCCTGAGAATCCTCTTGTGGTGATTTAAGCGCAGCATTCGTAGAGATAATCTGATTTAGAAGTTTTTGAGTCATCTCTGGAGAAAATACGGTATCACCATTTAAGGCTTTATCAATAGATTCCAGCAAAAAATCCGCCTCAATATTTTTTAATAAAAAGCCTTTGGCGCCTAGCTGCATGCACTCTGTTAGATCAGTAGCATCCTCAGAGACAGTCAGCATAAGAACTACTTGCTCCGGATTAATATTCATAATTTGCTGGAGTGTTTCCTTACCATTCATCACGGGCATTGACAGGTCAAGCAAAATAATATCGGGGCTATACTTGGCCATCATCTTGACTCCCTCAAGCCCATCAGCAGCCTCTGCCACTACTTCATACCTAGACTCAGCCTCGCGCTGAATCAAAGACTTCAAGCCACTCCTGAAAAGTGTATGATCATCAATCAATAAAATCTTAACCATTTATGTTGCTCATATTATTTTATCTTAGGCCATTCTGGGAATAACTAAACGGAGCTCTGTCCCTTTGTCAGGTTGCGATTCGATACTTAGCTGTCCACCGATTTTCTGCGCCCGCTCTTCCATAATTAATAATCCAGCATGCTCCAAAGACTTTTCTCGTAAAATATCTTTCTCAAAGCCTTGCCCATTATCCACTACTTTAATGATGTAGTTTTCTTCGTCAGTGTATATTTGCAAAGCTACCTTAGTCGCATTGGCATGCTTACGAATATTGGAAAGAGCTTCCTGAATGATTAATACAACCTCCAACTTTTCCTTATCTGACAGGTGGATATTACTCGCTTCAACCATTGCCGTTACGTCTATATTAGTCTGCTGCCTAAAACGCTTTATCAATTCTTCCAAGTGATGAGAAAAGGACTCTAAACGTAATGGTGTCCTGAAGTTTAATAACAACTCACGTACATTATCATAGCTTTCCTTAAGTCCATCTTTGATAAAAGCCAAGTTTTCACTAGCTTCGGCTTTATTATCCGCATGAAAAGCTTTTTCAAGCATTTGCACTTGTAAATTAAGAAAGTTCAAGGTCTGGGCAATAGAATCATGAAGCCCTTGAGCCAAGACATTGCGTTCTTCTAGCACCGCGATTCTACTACTTCTCTCGAGTAGTCGCACCCCACCGATCGCCACACCCAACTGATTGGCTAATGACTCAATCAAATGCTTTTTGGGTACATTCAGCTCTTGGGAATCATAGCTAAAAAAAGTGATAATCCCTATTTTCTCCCTATCATAAAAAATCGGAAAAATATGCAGTGATTTATATGTACCGACTGAGCAAGGAGGCTCACTTTGTAAAAAACTTTGTATCGCTGTTTCTTCTGCTGCAGAGTCCGTCACTGCAAAACGACCACAATAGCACTCATCGAAGCGTCCACACTTTAAAGAGCTTCTTAAGTCATTGGATAAATTAATCTCAGCAACTAGCTGCATCTCCTGGGCATTATAGTCAAGCAGGCGAATGGCACCAGCATCTGCCTTAATAATTGGCATGACCTGAGCTAAAAACCCCTGGCAAATCGTTTTAATATCGTACTGATCATGCAAAAAAGAGGTCACGCGGTAAAGTGACTCTAGCTCCGAATTCCGCATCTGTAAAGCATGCGTTTTTTCTTTTATGTTTTCTTCCAAGCCACGATGAACCTCTTCCAAACGTTTGGTCATTTTGTTATAGCCAATACTTAATAAACCAAACTCATCATCTCGCTGATTAAGGGTTTCTTGATACGAAAAATCACCTTGTTGTGCATGTGCAAAAGCATAATTCAGTCGCTGCAGTGGTCGGATTATCAAACGACACAATATATACAGCATCACAATTGAACCTGCAACAACTAAGGCTATCAAAAAGTATTGATGAAAATTAAGACGAGTCAGTGTATTAGCATTACTTCTCTCAACCATTTGCACCAAAGCATCAATCTCACTAATAAAAATCGTCGCTTTCTCATAATCAAAAGCCCCCCTCTCACCCTCAACCAACTCAGCTCGCACACGATCATTCCATATTTGGAGGATTAAGTTAGCCTGCTCAGTAATTTCTTTATCTTTGGGCAACATCAAGGGACGCTTGGGATCCCCCTCAACCAGTCGATTAAGAACCTCACTAAAATCATCCGTTGCTGCTAAGACTGTCGCTTTATCATGAGTATGATCAAGAATTGCCAACTTGTAAGTCCGCATACGCAAACTACCGGCATCATTAATCGCCGCCGCTGCCCCCTCAAGCTGCCAAAGCAGTGAGAGGGTAAAGAAGAGAGATAAAAGGGCACTTATCCACCAGATAGTCGTAACAACAAATAGCTTTGTTGATAGTTTTTTCCTCAGTGGTAATCCCGAGAAAGGAATTTTTTCCATAATTTAACACTTATAACGTGCATTTTTACGCGCATAGTACCAATAGTTTAATAAGACACAACTAATATAGAAAATTATAAACCCAATGAAGGCAGCACTGATGCTTCCAGTCATTTCTAGCGCCATACCGTAGCTTTTAGGAATAAAAAAACCACCATAAGCAGCGATTGCTGCACTAAAACCAACCACTGTCGCACCTTCTTTTGCTGCTGTTTTTTCCGCTTCTTCTCTTGATATAAGCCCCGCTTCCGCACGGTAACCATGTACTTTAGAAAAAATAATTGGAATCTGCATAAAGGTTGAGCCGTTGCCAATACCACTCAAAGCAAAAAGCACCATAAAAGCTATAAAGAAACCAAGAAAATTACCGGAGGTTCCTTCAGACGGTAACGAAGCAATTACCCCACAAATCGCTATCACCATACCGATAAATACCCAATGCGTCACGCGAGCGCCGCCTAATTTATCCGAGATCCAACCGCCAACAGGACGAGTGATAGCTCCAATAAGAGGTCCGAAAAACGCCAAATGCAAGGCATTTTGATCTGCAAATTGGTTTCTCAGTAAAAATGGAAAAGCTGCTGAAAAGCCAATAAATGAACCAAAGGTACCTAAATAAAGCCAACACATATACCAATTATGTTTGCTTTTAAGTGCTGTTAGCTGATCTTTGAAACTCGCCTTCATCAAGCTTAAATCATTCATACCAAACCAAGCTAATAGACCGGATAACACAATAAACGGCACCCAAACAAAGCCTGCATTTTGCAACCAAATAGTTTGTGTTGCGCCATTAGTTACTATTTGTTGACCTTCACCACCAAGCGCTCCAAAAATACTGAAACCGACAACCACTGGGATTAAGAACTGCATAATGGAAATACCTAAATTTCCGAGACCCGCGTTAAGTCCGAGGGCTGTACCCTTTTTATCCTTAGGAAAGAAATAACTGATATTTGCCATACTGGAACTGAAGTTACCACTACCGAAACCACAGAAAAGCGCCAAAATTAATAAGGTACTGTAACTAGTCTCTGGGTTCTGTACGGCAATCCCTAAACCTAGGGACGGAATTAACAACAGTAAAGTTGAAATGGCGGTCCAACGACGACCACCAAAAATAGGTACTACAAATGAATAAAATATTCTCAAGGTCGCACCCGATAGAGCAGGCGCTCCAATAAGCCAGGCTTGCTGATTAGCCGTCAATTCAAATCCTACTTGTGGAAGATAAACGACCGTAACACTCCATAACTGCCACACAATAAAGGCCAGCGCCAGTGCGAAAATGGATAGTGAGAGGTTTCGATTAGCAATTTTTTTGCCGGTATCTTCCCAAAACTCAGGACTTTCCACACGCCAGTCGGTTAATACATATCTCATGATAATGTCCTCATTATTGAGTCAAAAAATTGATTAATTACTTATTACTCTTCATTTAAGGTCTTGCGTGACCAAGCCAAATAAATCAGTGACACACAGGTCGTACCAAAAAGAAGCATGAAGCAAGAAGAACGTATGCCTGTCATATCTAGGGCAAAGCCAAACAAGATGGGTAATAAGAAGCCGCCAAGACCGCCTGCTAAACCTACAATGCCTGAAACAGCACCGATATTTTCATCATATTCATCAGAAATAAACTTAAAAACTGAGGCTTTACCAACGGCCATCGCTACTCCGACGATGAATAAAATCGTTGTAAAGACATACACATTCAGCGCGATATGCAAACTGATATCACCGCGCGTCGTTTCGATAATGAAATCTGTTTTGGGATAAGACAGGATAAAAAAGCTGATAAAACAAATCCATAAAACTGCCGCGGTTACTCTATAAGCACCAAACTTATCTGACAACCATCCTCCCAAAGCTCGCAACACTCCTCCTGGCATAGAAAAACAGGCCGCTAGAACACCAGCTACCGTTAAAGGCAGGGCAAACTCTGCGCGATAGTAACTAGTCAACCACAGCGCCAATCCTACATAACCACCAAACACCACGCTATACAATTGGCTATAGCAAAGCACCTTCGGATCTTTCAGTAATTTGAGTTGGTTTTTTAATGAAGCCCCTTCATGCGAAATATGGCTTTCATCATGAAAGCTAAAGAGCAAAAAAACGACAAACGTCATGGCCATCATGACCGCATACACTTTGGGTACTAAATGCCATGTACCAATGGCAATAATTGATGGTGCAATCAGAGTATTAATTGACGAACCCATATTACCGGCACCAAAAATGCCCATTGCCAAGCCCTTACGGTGCGGTGGAAACCACTTAGCGACATAAGGTGTACCCACAGAGAAAGAACCTCCGGCAAGCCCCATCACTAAACCGATAGCTAACAAAGCATAATAATTACTGACAGACTGAATAAAATAAATCGGCACAATGGAAAGACCGAGAAGCCAGAGAAAGACCTTACGACCACCAAATCGGTCGGTCATCATACCTAAAGGAATCCGGATTAAAGAGCCTGAGAGCACTGGCATCGCAGTTAAGAGACCAAACTGGAACTCATTGAGACCCAATTCATCCCGAATGGGTATAGCAATGACCGAGAACATAGTCCACACCATAAAACACATGGTAAATGCGAATGTACTACTCGCTAGGACTGAATTTCGTTTAAAACTATCCGAGAGTTGATTACGATTCAATAGCATAATTGGCTTCCTTTTCTTGTTGAGCAAGTCTGAAAAAGCACTTGTTTTATCCAAATACTTAGCCACTATCTGATATTTTTCCGAGTAAATTTTTGTTGAAAAATCACTTATTATATTCAGAAAACCACCATAAACTTCTAGCTGTTATTACTGTAACAACCCCACCAAATCTAAGATATTGACCTCATTAGCTAATTTTTGAATCTTTATAATTAGTCTGCTCTAATCACTTCGGGTTAATCTTTATGAGCACAAAAGCAGCACACACTTCATTCATTTCGTTTAAAATTAAACAAAAAAAGGACTAATCAAAAACGACTAGTCCTTTAACACCAACTTTTAACTAGGGAGAATTAAAAGCGGCGTACAATCTGACGTTTACGACCCAGAAAGCCCACAGAAGCAAAACCACTCCATGCATGCACTAGGCGAGTAAATGGGAAGATAACAAAGAGTGTCATGCCCATAAACATATGTAATTTGAAAATAATGGAGGTATCCTGAATAAAGCTAGCAGCACCACCTCTAAAAGTTACAATATACTGAGCCCACTTCATCAGCTTCACCATCTCATTACCATCCATATGACCTGCACTGACAAAAATCGTGCTTAAACCAAGCAAGACAGTCAATAAAATCCAGATCAACACCAACTTATCGCGCCATGTGGTATTGGCATTAAGGCGGTCATTAGTCAAGCGACGACGGAGCAAAATTAGCACACCAGCCAGCGTCATTAAACCAAAGATTCCACCAGCAACTACGGCAACCAATTGTTTAAAGCTATTGCTAACACCAAGCACTTCCCAAACAAACATTGGCGTTAAAAGCCCGATCAAATGGCCAAAGAAAATCCCCAAAATACCCACATGGAAAAGGTTATTACCTAAACGTAAATTACCCTCGTAAAGTAACTGACTACTTTCTGATTTCCAAGAATATTGCTCGCGCTCGAAGCGAATCAAGCTACCTAAAAAGAAAATCGCCAGTGCAATATAGGGATAAATACCAAAAAAGAATTGATGTAATGTATTCATGCTAGGCTCCTACAAATTTAATCGGTTGTTCACCACTGATATGACAAGCTGACGGCAGCCCTGGGGTCAATAAAGGCTCAACCCCGTCATAACTAGATCCAAACATTTCCATCGCTTCATCCATGTCACGTACTGGCGGCTCAATGAGCGGTTTAGGTTCACTCGGACTGATATCTACAATTACATCAAATAGCGGGGCATAGGGATTATCAGTACTTTTGAGCTTTATGCCTAAATGATTAATCACACTCACCGCATCACTTAAAATAACGTTTGCTACCTCGCTATCAACCTCTGATAAAAACTCCAAAACGAGTGGAAGATAATCGGGTAATTCATTAGCCCCTATCACTAGACCGTGCTTTTCATACTCTTGGACCAGATCGACCATAGCGCCCCCACGGTCACGGTCCTCACCATGTACATGCTCAAACAAATAGAGCGCTTGGGAGCGGTTTAAGTCAAAGGCGTTGACATAATTCATCTGCAATTCCAGCAAATCAGTCTCTTCTAAGTAGCTTAAAACGGAATCCATTTCAGACTCATAGCCTTTTAAAAAAGGCAACTCACTCACCGCCTGACGTATTTCGGGCAAACTCGCCTTCAACTCGGCGGTAGGATAACGCAGTAAAATCGACACTAATTTAAATATAAGATGCATGACTTACTCCTTCTCAGTTTTCGCTCGTTGCACCTGATGCTCTTTTAATTGCGAACGAAGATCATGAAAGATAATCGGTGAGGTTTTACGTTTACCAAAAAGCGAGCCCTCTGAGGCACCGTCTGAGCAACCATTACCAAAACTGAAACCACAACTGCCTTTATCATCAAAAGCATAACTCGCCTGTTCTTTGTGACTCGTTGGAATCACAAAGCGATCCTCATAGTTGGCAATAGCCATCAATTGATACATATCCTCAATCTGCTCAGGACTTAATCCGACAGACTTAGGGATCTCGTGATTGATCCGCTTATGAACCGTCTCTTCACGCTTGAACTGACGCATGGCAATCATCGTATTCAACGCTTTCTCAATCGGCTCAACTTTACCTGCGGTCAAGAGATTAGCCAGATAGCGTACTGGAATCCGTAGTTCATCGAGGTTTGGCAAAATACCGCTACTATCTCTATTAATCTGGCCTTTATTCATGGCCCCCTGAATCGGGGATAAGGGTGGAACATACCAGACCATCGGTAATGTGCGGTATTCTGGATGCAATGGGAAAGCAATTTTCCACTCCATGGCCATTTTATAAACTGGTGAACGTTGAGCTGCCTTAATCCACTCTTCGTCAATGCCCTGCTCAAGTGCTTTTTTAATCACTTCTGGGTCATTAGGGTCGAGGAATACATCTAACTGAGCCTGATAAAGGTCTTGTTCGTCCTCTACACTGGCTGCCTCTTCAATACGATCCGCATCATAGAGCATCACACCCAAGTAACGAATACGACCTACACAAGACTCGGAGCAAGCTGTCGGCATACCGGCCTCAATACGTGGATAGCAAAACGTACATTTTTCAGCTTTACCACTGGTCCAGTTATAGTAAATTTTCTTATAAGGACACCCTGAGACACACATCCTCCAGCCTCGGCATTTATCCTGATCAATCAGGACCACACCGTCTTCCTCTCTCTTATAAATCGAGCCTGAAGGACAAGAAGCAACACAGGAAGGATTCAGACAGTGCTCACAAAGACGCGGCAGGTACATCATAAAGGTACGCTCAAACTCACCATAAATCTCTTTTTGAATACCTTCAAACAGCTGATCTTTGGAGCGTTTTTCAAACTCCCCCGCTAGGTCATCTTCCCAGTTTGGGCCATGCTCGATTTTCTCCATCTTCTTGCCGGTCAAAACTGACACCGGACGCGCTACTGGCGATGTTTTCATCGCAGGCGCATTTTGCAGATGCTCATAATCGTAAGTAAAGGGTTCATAATAATCATCAATTTTTGGCATATTCGGGTTTGAGAAAATATTTGCCAACACTTTTAAACGATTACCTTGTTTAAGTTCGATTTTGCCATTGGATTTTCGAACCCATCCACCCTTCCATTTATCCTGATTTTCCCAATCTTTAGGAAAACCTATACCCGGCTTGGTTTCCACGTTATTAAACCAAGCGTATTCCATACCATCTCGGCTAGTCCAGATGTTTTTACACGTGATGGAACAGGTGTGGCAACCAATACATTTGTCCAAATTCAGGACCATACCTATTTGAGCTCTAATTCTCATTTTTTACCTCATTCATATATCTATGGATTCGTGATTTGTAAAGCCTTTTAGAGCTAAACAGCCGCTGGCTCATCAAGCCAGTCCACACGATTCATTTTGCGAATGACGACAAACTCATCGCGATTTGCCCCCACCGTTCCGTAATAGTTAAATCCATAAGAGAACTGCGCATAACCACCAATCATATGAGTTGGTTTAGTTACTGCACGGGTTACGGAGTTATGAATACCGCCACGATTACCGGTAATTTCCGAACCGGGCACATTGATAATTTTCTCCTGAGCGTGATACATCATGGTCATGCCTTCTGGAATCCGCTGGCTGACTACAGCGCGAGCTGTAATGTTGCCATTGACGTTAAAGACTTCAATCCAGTCGTTATCCACAATGCCTGCTGCTTTAGCATCAATCTCACTCAACCACACATGAGGTCCACCACGTGAGAGCGTGAGCATAAGGAGATTATCCGAATAAGTACTGTGAATCCCCCATTTTTGGTGCGGTGTTAAGAAGTTAAGAACAATCTCTTTGTTTCCATTGTGATGCTTACCAATCACTTTCTCGGTTGTCTTCAAGTCAATTGGCGGCTTATACACGCAAAGTTGCTCGCCGAAACCGCGCATCCACAAATGGTCTTGGTAGAACTGCTGACGACCTGTGATAGTGCGCCATGGAATTAACTCATGAACGTTGGTATAACCTGCGTTGTAGCAAACATCATCGCTCTCAACACCAGACCAAATCGGTGATGTGAGAATCTTACGTGGCTGCGCCTGAATATCTCTAAAGCGAATTTTGGTATGCTCACTGGAGATGGCTAAATGTGAATGATCTCGTCCCGTACTCTGCGACAAAGCTTCCCAAGCTCTTACTGCTACCTCACCGTTAGTTTCAGGTGCTAGGGTTAGAATCATCTCAGCTGCATCTATCGCTGTTTCTAATCGCGGTTGATCCTTAGCTACTCCCTCACCACCGCGGGTTTTATTTAACTTACGAAGTAACTCAACTTCTTTGGCTGTTTCCCAATTCATGCCTTTGCCGCCGTTACCTAGCTTTTCAAGCAAAGGTCCAACGCTGGTAAACTTGTCGTAAATTGCCCCAAAATCTCTTTCTACTACGTGGATTTTAGGCATAGTTTTACCCGGAATCGGCTCACATTCACCTTTCTTCCAGTCTTTAGGATCAAAAGGTTGACCTAACTCTTCCGGCGTATCATGCATCAAGGGTGTTAAGACTATATCCTTACGTACACCCAAATAGTCCTGTGCCAATTCAGAGAATTTTTTAGCTAAGCCTTTGTAAATTTCCCAGTCAGTACGACTTTCCCACAAAGGGTTAACCGCTTCAGATAATGGGTGAATAAAGGGGTGCATATCAGATGTATTTAAATCATCTTTTTCATACCAAGTCGCTGTCGGTAAGACCACATCTGAGTACAGGCATGTAGTCGACATTCTGAAATCAAGCGTAACTAACAAATCAAGCTTGCCTTCAACTGCAGGACGCACCTTAATCTCTTTTGGCTCAATACAGCCTTCAGCATGAACCTCATCAATCGCATTTTGAGTACCTAATAAGTACTTCAAGAAATACTCATGCCCCTTGGCTGAAGAGCCTAATAAATTGGAACGCCAGACAAAGAGGTTACGAGGGAAGTTTTGAGGGTTATCCGGGTCATTACAAGACATATCCAAACTACCAGACTTCAACTGCTCAGCAACAAAGGTAGACGCATCCTGACCCGAGGCTTCTACCATATCCGCCACATCTAATGGGTTAGTACTTAGCTGAGGTGCTGTCGGCAACCATCCCATGCGCTCTGCCTTGGCGTTGTAGTCGATCAGGCTCATGTTATCCAGTTTGCCTAATTGATTAGGCGCTGCAATCTCATCAACACCTAATGTTTCATGACGCCATTGACCTGTATGATTGTAGAAAAAAGACGTTCCGTTCATTTGACGTGACGGACGATTCCAGTCAAGACCAAAGGCTAATGGCGTCCAACCACTTTGCGGGCGTAGTTTTTCTTGACCCACATAGTGACACCAACCACCACCACTCTTACCGATACAACCACACATCATCAGCATATTGATAATGCTGCGATACGACATATCCATGTGGTACCAGTGATTTAGACCAGCTCCAACAATCACCATACTGCGACCTTCGGTGTCATGCGCATTTTGAGCAAACTCACGAGCGACCTGAATTACATCTTGAGGATTTACTCCGGTAATTTTCTCTTGCCACTTAGGAGTATACGGAGCATCATCAAGATAGTCTTTTGCTGCATTTGCATCACCTAAACCACGGTCCACTCCATAGTTAGCAACTGTTAAGTCAAACACTGTAGTTACAAAACATTCGTTACCCTCAGCATCTACGATGCGTTTGGCTGGCACTTTGTGAATAATCAGCTCATCCTGATCTTTATCAAAATACGGGAAAGCAACATCCAGAACTTCATCACGACTATCAATCAGGGATAATTGAGCCTTACAGTCTGTATTATCAGCACGCTGTTCTAAGTTCCAACGTTTACTACCATCCCAACGGAAACCAACAGAACCATTAGGTACAACTAACTCACCGCTATTTTCATCGATGACTAGGGTTTTCCACTCACTATTTTGCTGTTCACTGACATCACCAGCTAAATGAGAGGCTCTCAAGAAATACTCTGGCTCATAACTATCACCATTTTTAACCAGACGCACTAAAACTGGCATATCAGTCAATCGGCGACAATAATCTTGGAAATACGGTGAAGGATTATCTAGATGGAATTCTTTTAAGATGACATGTCCCATGGCCATACCAAGAGCAGCATCCGTGCCTTGTTTAGGTGCCATCCAGATATCACCGAATTTAGCCATTTCTCCAAAGTCACTAGAAATAGCTACTGTCTTGGTCCCCTTATAGCGAACTTCAGTATAGAAGTGTGCATCCGGAGTACGAGTCATCGGGACGTTAGAACCCCAGACAAGAAGATAGTTTGAGTTATACCAGTCAGCACTTTCTGCTACGTCGGTCTGCTCACCCCACACTTGCGGGCTGGCCGGCGGCAAATCACAGTACCAGTCATAGAAGGACAAAGGTACCCCACCCATCAGTGACAAATAACGCGTTCCTGCGGCATAGCTCACCATACTCATTGCCGGAATCGGTGAGAAACCGATAACACGGTCAGGACCATAGTTTTTTACCGTATGTGCATTAGCCGCGGCAATCAGTTCATACACCTCATCCCAATTTGAACGAACCATGCCACCTAAACCACGGCGTGATTTATAGGCTTTAAGTTTCTCCGGATCGCTAGTAATGGCAGTCCAAGCACTGATCGGATCCTTAGTCTTGCGCTCTTCACGCCAAATTTCGGCCAATGCCCCACGCAACATAGGATACTTTACACGCTGCGCTGAATACACATACCAACTATAAGATGCGCCACGAGGGCAGCCTCGAGGCTCATGATTAGGCAGATCTGGGCGAGTGCGTGGATAATCCGTTTGCTGCATTTCCCAAGTAATCAAGCCATTTTTCACAAAAATCTTCCAGCTACAGGAGCCAGTACAATTCACCCCGTGCGTTGAACGCACCACCTTATCGTGTTGCCAACGGCTACGATAAGCTTGTTCCCAGTCACGACTTTCATTACTTACCGTGCCATGGCCATCGGAGTAACTTTCTTCTTTTTTAAAAAAGAAATTTAAACGATCTAAAAAGTGACTCATCTTCGCTTTCCTTTCTCATTACATTAATGATGATCTCACTGTAGCAATCTAGCTAAATTTAAGATATTGACCTCATTAGCTAATCCCTGAATCTTTGTAATTAGTCGCTCTAATCACTAATAACTAGATCGCAAAACTAGGTTCAAAAAATAGCTTGAAATAGTCTTAAATACTGTTTTTTAAAGCATCACAAAACATATAAGTTATTGAAATTAAAAATATTTCTGTAATTAACCTAGAAAAGTGTTAAGCTTAAAAGGATAAATATAGATAAAAACTATCAATGCAGGCTGACGCATAGCCAAACGATAATTAAGGAGTCAGAAATGCATGATATTCAAACTCGAAAACTAGACTTTAAAATAGGCGCCTTTGAAGGCAAACTCTGTGCACTTAAGGACAGGACACAATACTCTGATCCTGACGGTGCTGCTGCACGCGCAGGTATTTGTGACGCGAGTTGGAGTTTATTTGGACAGCTTTGGCCAGCAGGTACTGTACTTGCCAAAGCCATGAAAAAAATTGATTTGAAAGATCGACGAATTCTTGAATTAGGTTGCGGCTTGGCCTTGCCAAGCCTCGTTCTTCAATACCGTGGTGCTGACATTACGGCTAGTGATTATCACCCAGTCAGTCGTAATTTTTTGTCTCATAACTGCAAATTAAATAACTTAGAGGAAATTCCCTTTATCCAACTGGATTGGGAAGCTCCTCTGAGTCATGATAAATATGAGCTGATGATCGCCAGTGACGTACTCTATGATCCGGGCAACCCTAAAATGCTCGGCAACGCCATCAAAGAAATGTCTGCGGATAAATGTAAAGTACTAGTGAGCTGTCCTGGTCGAGGCTACAAAAATCAGTTTAGCCGTATTATGAAAAAACTCGATTTTGAACTAAAGGAGATACCGGTGCCCTTTAGCCCAGGGGAAAAGGCACCTTATAAGGGACGTGTACTACAATATACGCGAAGCTG
Source organism: Oligella ureolytica DSM 18253 (assembly GCF_000373745.1). Taxonomy (GTDB): domain Bacteria; phylum Pseudomonadota; class Gammaproteobacteria; order Burkholderiales; family Burkholderiaceae_B; genus Oligella; species Oligella ureolytica. The sequence goes on from NZ_KB892368.1 coordinate 71,652, forward strand.
AATTAATACTCGGACAAACAGCTGATTTCATAGTCTTAGGTCTTAGTGATGCTCTTCCTCATCACTAAATTGTACTTCCCACATCTTCGTGTAGAGCCCTCCTTGGCCCAAGAGCTCTTGGTGAGTACCGTACTCTGCTATACGACCATTGCGCATCAAAATGATTTGATCTGCATGCATAATCGTTGACAAACGATGCGCAATAATTAAGGTAGTGCGATCTTTCATTACCTCATTCAAGGCATCCTGAATCTCTTTTTCAGTGCGCGTATCAAGTGCGCTAGTGGCCTCATCCAGAATCAGTATCGGTGGGTTCTTTAATAAGGTTCGAGCAATGGCGACACGCTGCTTTTCACCACCGGAAAGCTTTAAACCACGCTCACCTACCTGCGTATCATAGCCTTCAGGTAAAGCACTAATAAAATCATGCAGACGGGCGCTTTTAGCCGCCTGAACAACCTCTTCACGACTCGCGTCGACTCTACCATAAGCAATATTGTGCGCAATTGTATGGTTAAATAAAACCGTATCTTGTGGAACCACACCAATTGCCTCTCTCAGGCTGTCCTGAGCATAGTCACGAATATCTTCATTATTAATATAAACCGCCCCTGAATCCACATCATAAAATCGAAATAATAAACGAGACAAAGTCGACTTACCCGCACCGGACTCCCCAACCACAGCTACCGTCTGCCCAGCTTCTACAGTAAATGACACATCATGAAGAATCTGCCGTTCAGCCTCATAACTAAAATCAACCTGCTTAAACTCAATGGTTGAGGGCCTACTTTTATCCATCGATAGGGCACTCGGACGATCCGTAATTTCCTGTGGCTGCTTCAGCATCGCTAGAATACGCTCTAGATCAATCAAGGCATATTGCGACTCACTATAAACCATACCTAACATACCGAGAGGAATAAAAAGCTGTGTCAAATAGGCAGTAATCAAGACAATATCACCGACACTCATATCACCACTAACCACACGAGCAGCTGACATCCATAATAAAATAACGGTACCGAGTGTAATAATCAGTCCCTGACCTACATTTAAAATACTCAAGGTAAACTGGTTAGTGACCATGGCATCTGTATGTTTGGCTAAGCCTGCGTCATATTGCTCATACTCATATTGTTCATTATTAAAATATTTGACCGTCTCATAGTTAAGAATGGCATCAATTGCAGTATGGTTAGCGCTACTATCAAGACGATTCATGGCACGACGCATCGGCATACGTTTGGACGTGACCACATAGGTAAATGTCATATAAACGGCCACATTCACAGCTATCGCCACGGTAAACCAGACATCGTAATTCCACAGCAAGATTGCCATGATAAGGAAAAGCTCCAGTAACGTAGGTAAGATACGAAAAACCAGTATACGGACCAACATGGTTATCGCTCTAGAGCCACGGTCTAAGTCTCGACTCAATGCCCCCGTCTGTCGCTCAAGATGAAAGCGCAAAGAAAGTTTAAACAGATGTTGGAAAATCGTCAGATTAACTTGTCTTACTGAGTTTTGTATCACTCGCGCAAAGACCAGATCACGCATTTCATTAAATAAGGTACTACCCAATTTAGCAGCACCATAACCCACTAAAGCAGCAACTGGTAACACCATCAAGGTTGCTTCAACACCTAATTGATCAATTATTTTCTTTAGAAAAATCGGCGTATAGACTAAGGCGACTTTTGCCATCACCATACAGAAAATCGCCAAAATCATGCGCCCACGATAGCGCCATAAATAAGGCCATAAGGTCAAAAACACCCCGAACCCTTGATCGAGCTTGCTCTTTTTTTCTGCTTCTACTGTTTGACTATCTGATGTGGTTTGTTGTTGATTAATTTTTTGTTCTAACACTCAAGATCCTATATAAAAATCATGAAGGCACTATCGTTATTAATTTTTGAGTGCCTTTGTGCAACCCTCGCAAGCAGCGTTTTGTAGTTATACCGATTAAATCGGTGCAATAACTTGCAATGAAAGAGGTCGCAACATAGAAGGAATAAAACTATTATCCCCATCCACCATTTTAAGCCACTCCGAGGGCTCAGGGTGATTTTGCTTTAAAAAGAAATTTCAATGCTTTTCAACGATTCATGAACTATAAGAAAGAACTTCAAACAAAACAACAAAACTAGACTTAAGCCTCAACGTGTTTAATATCCATATGACCACTTTCTAAATCCAAGTTTGTCCGTAATAAAAACTCTCGTGGATAGGGGTTACACCACATCATGCCTTTAATAATCAAGGTCAATACATTATGATGTTCAAGATAATTGCCCTCATTAATAAACTGCACACTCAACGTATCGGCCATCAAACGGGGCTCAAAGTTTATGATACTTTCACGGATAGTGTTCTGCAGATTAATATGGTCAATCTCTGACATACGGCGCCCAGCTAAGGGAGAAACACCAAAATTTATCGATGATTTTTTGACTTCATCCAAACCATCTAAGTCTACAATTGATTCAAGATTAACGGTATTTAATAACCAAGCCAAATCCCTAAGTATCGCTGCTCGCAACACCTCATAATCCACTTGTACCGCATCACGTTTTTCTTTATTTTTTTTAGGCTCATGATCGGTTAACCGATCAAACAGAGCAGGCTGTAAACGGTCTTTAGCTGCTTGATGTTGGCGCCTCTCTAGGGCTGTTTTTTTACGCTCTTGATATTCAATAACCATGATTTAATTAATCTAATTCAATAAACAACAAAAGCGCTAAGGTATAGCCTACCCTAGCGCCCGATACTTCAACGCTTAACTACTACAAGTTAAAACCTTAAGCAACTGCTTTGTTTTGCTTAATATCATAGCCGACAACAGAGTCAGCACCTTTACCGCCTTTATCTGTTTGCTCCCAATACTGCTGCTTAACTTTAGCAGCTTGGAAAGCATAGCTAACCATCATGGCGTCACCATCTTGGTCACCAGTGTACTGAACAGATGTTACCAACACATCTTCTAAAGTGATGCGAGAATACTCAACTTGCTCACCACCAGCCTTACACACAGCAACCTCGATTTTGCCCAAGTGCTTACCAGTAGCACAATGCTTTAATACAGCAGGTGCAGCACGGTCAATACGAGCAAAAATATGTAAATCATTGAAGCTGGCTTTACCAGTACCACCGCCACCACCAGTAGACATAGAGCCAGGTTGAGTAGCGCCCCAAGAGAAAGACTCGATATCAGTCCAGTCTTTGTATTGTGAGTCTTTAGACTCACCATTAGCGCCTTCAATTTTCATAAACATAGCAACAGCCATTTCATTCTCCCAAAAAGAAACGATATTTTTAAATTTACTGCCAAATAAGAAATTACTGCACGTAGATACATCCGCCGAGGGAACCATCTGCTAATTCACGCCTTATATAAGCGGTCCTAAACAAGCAAACAGCAACTTAGTCAATGCTAAATTTATGGAGATTCTAACGGGATAAAATGACATATTGATGACTGAATTATGTCAAAGAAAAGACTTTTGTAATATTTCAATTAACAAAGAGATGCCCCCTCTGTCACACTAGTTGTCTGATTTTCTGATTTTTATATTTCATGTAATTGAGGGAGCGGTTAGTGTCTTACAATGTCATCTTACAGTTCAGAATTTAAAGCGCAGATCGTTAAAAAAATGATGCCACCGAATAACCAACGTGTGGCTCAAATTAGCCGAGAAAGTGGTATTCACGTATCCACTTTATATAGTTGGAAAAAACAGCTACAAGCCAGAGGATTTGTTGTGCCTGCAAAAGAATCACGCCCTGACCAATGGGATAACAAGGCGAAGTTAGCCGCTATTATTCAAACAGCCAGTATGAACGAGGCCGAGCGGTCGAGTTATTGTCGTGAGCATGGCATCTATCCTGAGCAGTTGGACGCTTGGCGGGTTGAGATTGAAGCCTTCGATATGGAGGCAGGACCGGTGACTAAAGCGGTCTTAGCGGCTGAGCGTAAAAAGAGTCGTCAGCTNGAAAAAGAATTAAGACGTAAGGAGAAGGCCTTAGCTGAAACGGCTGCCTTATTGACCTTATCAAAGAAAGCCCGGGCTATCTGGGGCAACGACGAGGAAGTATAGAGCGACAATTAACTTGACCGGCGTGACGACAATTATGTTGGCCGGTTAATCTGCTAAGGTCAGACACAGTTAAAACGGAGGGTTTTGCTGTGTCTGGTAGTAAGATTACTAAACAACAAGTTAAGCGTTATATGGATTTTAGAAAGAAACACACTCAAGCAGAAGCCGCTGCTAAAGCAGGCATCTCTGAACGCAGCGCAAGGCGCATTGATCATAACCAACTTCAGCCTAAGTCATCGCAGCCACGCCACTGGCGTACTCGTGACGATCCTTT
>NZ_KB892369.1 GCF_000373745.1 Oligella ureolytica DSM 18253
AGCAAAAGAAGTAACACAATAAGTGAATAACGCCTTGACCATTACATCAAGGCGTTATTCATTTGAAAATCAATAGGTGTTCACCGAACGCTTACTGAGCTTGCAGCGATTAAGCGTGATACAGGTATTAACGTACCGATGGATAATAAAAACTCAGGTCAATCCCTAGCGCAATTAATTGCCGAAAAAGATAACCCGATCGCTGATGTTGTATATTATGGCGTCACGTTTGCTATTCAGGCAATGGATGAGGATATTATTACCAGCTATAAGCCTGAGCATTTTGATAGTATCCCTGATGGCATGAAGGATCCGGATGGCTTATGGTTTGCGATTCACTCCGGTACCATTGGGTTAATGGTTAATACAGCATGGTTAATACAGCAGCGCTAGGCAATGTACCTGTTCCTACTAGCTGGAATGATTTATTAAAACCTGAGTACGACGGCTTAGTAGGGCACTTGGACCCTTCTTCAGCCTTTGTTGGTTATGCTGGAGCAACCGCTATTAATCTAGCCATGGGTGGTGATATAGATAACTATGAGCCAGCGCTTAAGTTCTTTGCTGAATTAAAAGAAAATCATCCGATTGTCCCTAAGCAAACTTCTTATGCACGTGTACTATCCGGTGAAATTCCTATTTTCATCGATTATGACTTTAACTCTTATCGTGCAAAATATGATGACCAGGCGCCTATTGAGTTTGTGATTCCAACGGAAGGAACGATCTCAGTTCCTTATGTGATGAGTAAAGTAAAAAACTCTCCTAATCCGGAAAATGCTGATACCGTCCTTAACCATACGTTATCCGAGGCTGGACAAAAGGTTTGGGCTGAAGCTTATTTACGTCCTATTCGTCCTGAAGTGATGAGTCAAGAAGCTCAAAGTAAGTTCTTGCCTGCTGAGCATTATGAACGCGCGCAGGCTGTTGATTATGCCAAGATGGCAGAAGCTCAAAAGAGTTTTGCAGAAGAGTATTTGAAACGCGGTTTGTAATACCGATTTAAATTTGATTGATTAGTTGTCAGTCTTTTTAATTATGTTCAAATAAGGCAATCTCATGAAAAACAAGAAGTATCTTTGGTTTCTTATTGCGCCAGCCGCTGCTTTTTTCTGTGCTTTTTGGTTATTACCCATTATTCAACTCTTCTTTATTGGTGCCGGCCCTGACAAGGCAACGGGACAAATGAGTTATTTAGTGGCCGTGACCAGTCCGCAATATTTAAAAAGTTTGTGGAATACGGTGTGGGTCTCTGTTCTGACCTCAATCCTTGCGATTGTCTTGGCTGGGGCCAGCGCCTCTCTATGTCAGGATAGTTGTCACCCTCTAAATTTAAATCAAGAGAGCGGTAAGGATACTATTTATGGGCCGTTATTCACTAGAGCGTAAGAA
>NZ_KB892370.1 GCF_000373745.1 Oligella ureolytica DSM 18253
GAGCTATAGTCATTTGTGGTGTATGAGGAAAAAAGAAGGTGGCGTATCCTGTTGATTGTTTCGACCAAGAAATAACCAACAGTTGAGTGATACGCCATGACCAATACTACCTTGAATGTTCTTTCACAACCAGATGAAACTGGCACAGATGTGCTTACCGCTTTGCTACGTAATGGAGCTCGCCAGCTCATTGCGCAAGCAGTTGAAGCTGAGTTGCAACAGCTGCTGCAAACCCATGAAGACAAACTCTTGCCTGATGGCCGCAAAGCCGTGGTGCGCAACGGCCATTTGCCCGAGCGTAGCATTCAAACGGGTATCGGCGATGTCGACATCAAAGTGCCCAAAGTGCGTGACCGCAGTGGCTCTGGCATTCGTTTTACCAGTGCGTTGCTGCCTCCGTATCTCAAGCGCGCTCGCAGCGTTGAAGAACTGTTGCCGTGGCTTTACCTCAAAGGTATTTCCACCGGAGACTATCAAGAAGCCTTGGCAGCTTTGCTCGGTGAAAATGCCAAAGGGCTGTCAGCTAACACCATTTCCAGGCTTAAAGAGCGCTGGATTGATGAGCACCGCGAGTGGCGTCAGCGCGACTTGAGCGACAAGCGCTACGTGTACCTTTGGGTTGACGGCATTTACAGCAACGTTCGCCTCGATGACCGTCTGTGCTTGCTGGTGGTGATGGGCGTGACAGAGCATGGTCGCAAGGAACTGGTTGCTGTTGAGGAAGGGTATCGCGAGTCCGAAGCCAGCTGGCTTGAGCTGCTTAATGGACTGGTCGCACGCGGACTTACGAGCTGCCCAAAGCTGGCAACAGCTGACGGCGCGTTGGGTTTCTGGAAAGCCCTGAGCAAGGTCTATCCGCAAACCAAACAGCAACGCTGCTGGGTGCATAAAACGGCCAACGTGCTCAACAAATTACCCAAAGCAGTACAGCCTAAAGTGAAGGAGGCATTGCATGACATCTGGATGGCTGAGACGCGTGAAAACGCCCACAAAGCCTTTGATACGGCACTGGCAAGGTTTAGTGCAAAGTACCCCAAAGCTATGGAGTGCTTGGTCAAAGACCGTGAAAGCATGTTGGCTTTTTACGACTTTCCAGCCGAGCACTGGGTGAGCATACGCACCACCAACCCGATTGAATCTGCCTTCGCTACAGTACGCTTAAGAACCAGTAAAACCCGCAACTGCGGCTCAAGAAATACAACCCTAGCAATGGTTTATAAATTGCTACAATCAGCGCAAAAGCGCTGGAACCGCCTGAAAGGATTTAACCTGCTAACCCTAGTGGTTAACAACGTGAAATTCCAAGACGGCGAACAAGTAATGGAGCAATCAGACAGGAAAGCTGCTTGATGCCCATACACCAGATTTGACTATAACTC
>NZ_KB892371.1 GCF_000373745.1 Oligella ureolytica DSM 18253
AAGACCTCATGACTCACTCAATGACTTGAGTCCCATGGAGTATAAAAAACAGGTTATGTCTACCGACGAGTTGTGTTAAGAATGGGGTAGTTACAGGTCCAGAACAAGGCTTTAGTTTGCCAGGTCAGATAATTGTTTGTAGTGATAGTCATACCTCTACTCACGGAGCGTTGGGGGCAATTGCGTTTGGGATTGGTCAGTCTGAGAACACTCACGTTTTAGCCACGCAAACATTATGGCAAAAAAAACCAAAAATCATGAAGATTCATGTAAGTGGAACACTTCAAAAAGGAGTGAGCGCAAAAGATGTCGTCTTATATATTATCTCGACGATTGGAACTTCAGGAGCAACAGGTTATGCCATTGAGTACAGCGGAGAAGTTATCAGAAATCTTAGCATGGAAGGTCGTTTAACGCTTTGCAATATGTCTATTGAAGCCGGTGCAAGGTGTGGAATGATTGAGCCAGATAACGTGACTTATAGGTATTTAAAAGGAAAGAAGTGGTCACCAAAAGGTGAGTTATGGGATTTAGCTGTTGCTGATTGGGAAACTCTTAGTTCGGACCCAGGAGCTAAGTATGACGCGAATATCTATATCGATGGGTCAAAAATCTTACCAATGGTCACTTGGGGCACTAGTCCAGAAGAGGTGGTCCATGTTGAAGACAGAGTTCCGATAATTGATCAGTCGCTAAGTCGTGAGCAGCAAAGTAATCTTCGTGACTCGCTAGATTATATGGGCTTAAAAGAAGGGCAGCAGATTCAGGATGTCGCGATAGATATGGTGTTTATTGGTTCTTGCACGAATAGTCGGATTGAGGATTTGAGAGCAGCAGCTGCAATATTAAAAGGAAAAAAATCTAGAGTGCCTGGTTTAGTTGTGCCTGGCTCTGAATTAGTTAGAAAACAGGCTGAAGCTGAAGGTTTAGCAGAGATTTTTCAGAGTGCAGGATTGAGATGGGGGCATGCTGGCTGTTCTATGTGTGTAGCCATGAACGGTGATTATGTTCCAGCCGGCAAACGATGTGCTTCAACATCAAATCGTAACTTTAAGGGCCGCCAAGGCACAGGTGCTAGGACTCATCTTATGAGCCCTATGATGGTCGCTGCAGCAGCGGTCTATGGAAAAATTACAGACGTTAGACGTTTTTTGGATGATAAGTAATGAAACCATTTGAAGAGTTGTGCTCCATTCCAGCATATATAACTGGAAAAAATATAGATACTGATCAAATTATTCCTGCTCGGTTTTTAAAGTTGGCTAGGGGTGAAGACTTCGGTATTTGTCAAGATAGTTGTCACTCATACATAAATTTTAAGCTGCTTTTTTTACTCTTAAATCATTCTCCGGATTTAACGTGACGACACCTAA
>NZ_KB892372.1 GCF_000373745.1 Oligella ureolytica DSM 18253
GAGTTCTTTAGCCAGTCAGGTTTTGGGAAGCAATTAGAAGCCAATTCCACAAAAACTAGTAAGATAGTGCAAGGTCAGAGTGTATATCGGGCTGACAAGGATATCGGGTCTAGTATCAAAAAAGGTGATTTATATTATTTAGATGGTCAGCATAAGAATCATATTGAAGTGTTCGATAAAACTGGAAGAGCAAAAGCTGTTTTAAACTTAAATGGAAGTTATAACGAACAAAAAACGAAAGGTTCTAATGGAAGAGAATTAAAATGATCAAATTGAATTTAAATTTAGAAAATAGTAAATTTACTATCCAAACATTGGCAGCATTAAAAGAGGGCGAGTTTGAAGAAGGTAATGATTTTAGTGTTGATTTGAATAATGAGTTAAAAGTAATGTTAGAAAGATTAAATGTTACGTTTAACATTATAAATACGGCCATTGTTAGAGAAGATTGGCTTGCTATGCTGGCTTTACTTGTTCGTATGCGAGTATATTTAATGAATTTGTCAGGTGTTTTTTCGAATACAGCTGAAGATATAGCTACCTTATTAAAAATGCCAATGGTATTTTCATCTGAATCTCTTTCAAAAGTCATGAAATATAAGTTAAGTTGTTCGGAAGATTCTTCATTAAAAATTGATATTAATTTAAATGAGTTTAAATTAATTATAAAAAAAATCAATGCTCTTGAACAGAAGGTTGCAGAGTCAAGTCCTTGGTTTGTAAATTATGAACTTAACCTGAACGAGTATTTTCTTGAGAAAACAAATAGTTTAGGTGGTTCAATTGGAGCTGCTAATAAAAAATTAAGCTCTGGTGAGTACGTGGAGTCTGTATATCATCTGAAAAAAATATGTTTGTTCTCAATGGAGCTATCTATTTTTTTTGATCAAATGATGGAAGATGTTGGTAAAGTTATTTGGTCTGAGGAATTTAATTTCCCAGAATTTTCAGAAGATTATACAATTCCAGAATATTATGATTTGCCAGAATTTATGCGATAGTAAGATTGTTTAACGGGTCAGACATGTCTCAATGAGAGTGAAAAGTGGTTTTAATCGACGAGTCTGAACCTTTGATTGGGTTTTTAGATGAGAAGCCAGTGGCAGTGTGGGCTATGGGCAGGTGAGTGATAGCGAAGGTAGTACGACCTACAGTGGCATTAACACGAAGAATATCCTTATCACAGACGCTGCCAAGCAGACCCTCCTCACGGGGCTTAGTGCCGAGGCGATGGCTGATCGTGTCTTTACCGCGACGACCACCGAGAATGCTGAGGCCTTAAGTGGTGCCTTAGAAAATCGCTTTGATGC
>NZ_KB892373.1 GCF_000373745.1 Oligella ureolytica DSM 18253
ACTGCTTGGCTCTGGACTTATAATAACGAACGCCCCAACATGGCATTAGGTGGCATCACACCGAGGCAAAAATTACATCAACATAAATTAAATAAGTCTACTGCCAACTGCTATTAAAAATGGGGTGATTACCAAGGAGACACTCCATGGTAGTAAATACCAAAACTATTCCACCGATACTGCAAGATTTGCGCATACCGGTAATTGGCGCACCGATGTTTACGGTGAGCTATCCAGAGCTTGTTAAGGCGCAATGTAAGGCAGGTATTGTTGGTTCATATCCTGCTCTTAATGTACGTACAAACGCTCTATTAGATGAGTGGCTCACTGATATCAATACCGAGCTTGATAGTTACAAAAAAGAAAATCCACAAGCAACAGTTGGACCCATTGCCGTTAACCTAATCATCCATCGCACTAATCCGCGTCTAGAAGAGGACTTAGCTATCTGTGTGAAGCATAAGGTACCTATTATCATTACTTCTTTGATGGCGCCTGTACCTGAGTTGATTGAAGCTGTTCATTCTTATGGTGGTATTGTGCTACATGATGTGATTAATGTGCGTCATGCTGAAAAAGCCATTGAGGCGGGTGTGGATGGTTTAGTCTTAGTGGCAGCTGGTGCCGGTGGGCATGGTGGTACTACCTCACCGTTGGCCTTAGTAGGTGAGGTCAAGAAGTTTTTCTCTGGACCGATTATTTTATCAGGAGCAATTTCGACTGGTGATGTGGTTTTAGCAGCTCAAGTGATGGGTGCGGACTTTGCTTATATTGGTACGAAATTCATTGCGAGCGAAGAGGCTAATGCTGTGGATGAGTATAAACAAGCGATTGTAAATGCCAATGCGGCTGATATTGTTTATACCGATTACTTCTCTAGGGTTCATGGAAATTACTTGAAAGAAAGTGTCACTAAAGCAGGGTTAGAGCTTGCAGACTTAGACAAACTCAATAAAGATAATCTAAGCTTTGTAAAAGAAGGTGCTAACGCTAAAACTTGGAAAGACATCTGGGGAGCTGGGCAGGGCGTCGGTTTAATTGATGAGGTTTTAGATGTTGCCACCATTGTGGATAACTTAGAAAATGAATATCAAATCGCAGTGGATCGTGTGGCTACTTTCAAACATTAAATAACTCTTTAAAATTATAAGTAGTGACTAGTTTTGAGCCTGTAGATATTTTTGTGTAAATGCCATTTTCTTTACTACTACAGGTGAGCGGTAACTCGTTCACCAAACTCTATACTAAACCGATTTAAAG
>NZ_KB892374.1 GCF_000373745.1 Oligella ureolytica DSM 18253
CCCCGCCATAAATGACGGGGTATCTCGCGCAACATCTTGATGAAGTTTGATGTTTAGTGATTGCAAATGAGAATGATTATCAGTATAATTTCTATTAGTTATTAAATTAACCTATTGATAATTTAGGAGATAGTTATGACTGAGGCACTTGTAGTAGGCGCAGATCGTTTGGGTAATCTGTTGGATTTGCTTAAATCTCATAATATTAAAGTCAGACATCACATTACCGGTCGTGAGACAGCGCATCAGAAGCGCGTCGAGCACCTACCTAACGGTACTAACTTAGTTATTTTGTTGACTGATTTTCTGGGTCATAATGTGATGAAGTCCTATCGTTGTGCTGCTCAAAGGGCGGGAGTTCAGATTATGTGCTGCCGCCGCTCCAAGGGTAGTATGCAGCAAGCACTTGAACAGTGCGGATTTAAAACCGCATGTGCGACATGTCCTAATAATAAGTTAAACCAACAGCGTGCACACTAAGTGATAATCGTTTAGAGTTAGGAGGTTTGCTGATGAGCGGTGCGTTGACTTTTCAAAAGTGGTTTAGCCGATTAATTATTTTATTTGTTATTTGGAATTGTGTGGGATTACGCTATACCGTGAGTAGCAATACGCTGACTACTCACGCAGAAGCGTCAAACCCACAGGCTAGCCTAAGCCTCTTTATCAAGGAGGCACCCAGCTTGAAATTTATCTATACCGAAGTTAAGTAATCGCTGCTTAATGTTCTATATTTTCTGTATTTGCAAGCAGTCCTCGATGCTTTTAATATCATGAGGACTGTTCGGCGTCATTAGGCTTTTTTGATTCTTGCCGATTAGGGGGAATTCTTCCGGAGAGTAAGTGGCGTCGCCCTGCGCATTAATATACTTATTTTTATATTTTTCTGATAAATAAGTAAAGAGTGCGAGAGATACGTGGCAGTCGTCTGCCACAGTCACAATTTTTGGTGCGTTGATGGTTTCAAGCAATGTATCTATTAGGTGAATGAAGGTTCACTCACCTAATAGGTAGTAATAAATCATTCTGTCAATTCTGGCTGTCAACTACCCCGCCCTAAAGGGACGGAGCTTGTAAAAGCAAGCTGGGTTGACCAGGGTTAGCGGCTTGTTTGGTCGCTACGTTAACAACAGGTC
>NZ_KB892375.1 GCF_000373745.1 Oligella ureolytica DSM 18253
ATCAGGCGGTCAAGCGCATGATACGGCAGTCTTTGTCTAATTAATTACGAACAAGGTCAATATGGCGGTAACTTGCCGGTGCTAGTCAGCTTTTTCCTGTCTTCGTCACTTTTTCTCGGGACACCCATCTGTTTCCTTTTAAATCAATGACTTAATATAAAATAAAGACGTTTTTGGGTGTCCCGAGGGGTCTCATCATGTTCGTTCGCGAGAAGAAAAATAAGTCAGGATCCGTTAGTATTCAAATAGTTAGCAAAGAAAATGGCATCTATAAAGTGGTCAAATCGGTTGGTTGCGCCACTGAGCGTCCAGAGATTGAACGCCTCAAAGACGAGGCAAGACAGTTCATTGAAGATGCGAAACCTCAGTTGAGCTTTGCGTTTGATGCCTATGAAGAGGATCAACAAGCTTTAGCGATCGTTTCTTCGTTGCAGAATAATCAAGTGCAGGTGATTGGTCCTGAGCTTATCTTCGGGCGCATTTATGATGCGATCGGCTTTAATCAAGTGCCGGACGAACTGTTTCGGCACTTAGTGATTGCCCGTTTAGCTTATCCCTTGAGTAAACTTAAAACCGTCGATTACCTGTTGAAGTACCGAGGCGTTAAACTTGAGGTTAGTGCGATTTATCGTTTCCTTGATCGCTTGGCAGACCAGTACCAGCCTTTGGTAGAGCAAATAGCTTTCGAACACACTAAGCGGATGCAAGGTGACCAGATCAGTGTGATCTTCTATGACATGACCGCCCTACACTTCGAAGCGGAAGATGAGGACGATTTGCGCCAAGCCGGCTTCTCTAAAGTAGGTAAACACAGACACCCGCAGATTTATTTAGGCTTACTTGTGGGTGCCAATGGGTTCCCCATTGCCTATGATATCTTCGCGGGCAAAAGCTACGAAGGACACACCTTAATTCCCTTTCTGGAGCGTTTTAGCCAACGTTTTAATCTCGGTAAACCCGTGGTCGTTGCCGATAGTGGGCTGCTTACTAAACGCAATATCGTATAGTTGGCGAGCTAAATATGGCGGCCTGGAAATTTCTGAGGTTCAGCGCCTTAAGGAGCTTGAGGACGAGAATCGACACCTTGAGACTTTTGCATAAAAACGGTTAAATAGCGCTTTTTTGTTCTACTTGGAAATTTTTTGATTTTTTTAGGAAATTTTCGACAAATTTCACCC
>NZ_KB892376.1 GCF_000373745.1 Oligella ureolytica DSM 18253
AGGTCTGGCTAAACCCATCGAAGGAGAGTAACGATTTAGAGAGACATGTCGTATTAGCAGCATAACAAATCGGACAACTTGCTTGACAAACACCGAGCGCTAGCCGACATGCTTCAAGGTTGGGATTTAAAGACTTATGCTTTTGAGCAGCGCACGACGGCTGAAGTGATTAGTCGACATATATTTCACACTTTGCGGGAGCAAGGTGGTTTGCCGGTGAATAGAATCCGCTTATGGGAAACGCCGACTTCTTACAGTGAGTATGAGGGAGATTGAGGTGGTTAGTGAGAAGCAGCGGGTGATCCGCTTAAGCAGTGAGACTGCGGGAAGTGCCGAAGAACCCCAATTTCGCATTGCTGAGATTTTTGAAAGCCTACAAGGCGAGGGCTATAACACCGGTATGCCGGCGATTTTTATTCGTCTAGGTCGCTGTGATTTAGCGTGTTCGTGGTGCGATACCGATTATATGCGCTTCAACTACGTGCCTTTATCGCAGGTATTAGCGATGCTTCAGGGGTACACCGCAAGAAACATCATTATTACCGGTGGTGAGCCGGTGGTGCATCCGCGTTTGGGCTCTTTGTTAGACGCGTTAAAAGAACGTGGTTATACGCTTTGTATTGAGACTAATGGCTTGCATCAGGTGCCGGAGCAAATTGATTATATCGCCACAAGTCCAAAAGCTTGTTATGCCGAGCGCTATGTCGGGGGTGGCTTGACTGAGGCTGATGAGGTGCGAATTGTTGTTGATGTTAGCGGTGTCTCTGCTGATGTCGGTGGTGAGTTGCAGCCTAGTGATAGCGAGTATTCTTTTGAAGTCACGGAAAAAGAACGACAGTTTATGCATTTTGCTCAAGCCATGGCACAAAAAATCTCTGCAAAGCAGTATTATTTATCACCCTTGGAAGAAGAGGGTGAGATGAATATTCATCAGACGATTCGTTTGATAGGCTTACTCAATGTCACTGAACAAGCAAATAAGGTGAGACTTTTGCATAAAAACGGTTAAATAGCGCTTTTTTGTTCTACTTGGAAATTTTTTGATTTTTTTGGAAATTTTCGACAAATTTCACCCCG